>NZ_JBVKBM010000001.1:0-1033246 GCF_055598465.1 Promicromonospora sp. NPDC110617 | reverse complement strand
GGAAACCCGGGGAGAAAGAAACCTGCGCCGAACTCCCCACCCACCTCTCCCCCCCCCTTCCCCTCCCCCCACGGTTCTACTTCGGCGGAACGAGCGAAGAGGTCAGAAGCCGCTGTAGTTCGGCGCCTCGACCGTCATCTGCACGTCGTGCGGGTGGCTCTCCTTGAGCGACGCCGACGTGATGCGGACGAACCGGCCGTTCTCCTGCAGCTCCGGAACGGTCCGCGCACCGGTGTAGAACATCGTCTGGTGCAGACCGCCGATGAGCTGGTGCGCCACGGTAGCCAGCGGCCCCTTGTACGCGACCTGGCCCTCGATGCCCTCGGGCACGATCTTGTCGTCGCTGGTGACCTCGGCCTGGAAGTACCGGTCCTTGGAGTAGGACTTCTTCCCGCGCGAGGACATGGCGCCCATCGAGCCCATGCCGCGGTAGGTCTTGAACTGCTTGCCGTTGACGAGCACCAGGTCGCCCGGGGTCTCCTCGCAGCCCGCGAACAGCGAGCCCAGCATCACGGACTCGGCGCCGGCCACGATGGCCTTGCCGATCTCGCCGGAGTGCTTGAGGCCGCCGTCGGCGATGACGGGGACGCCCGCCGGCTTGCAAGCGAGCGACGCCTCGTAGACGGCGGTGATCTGCGGCACGCCCACGCCGGTCACGACGCGGGTGGTGCAGATGGAGCCCGGCCCCACGCCGACCTTGACGGCGTCGGCCCCGGCGTCGACGAACGCCTGCGCGCCCTGGCGCGTGGCGACGTTCCCGCCGATCACCTGGACGTCCTTGGTGGCCGGGTCGGACTTGAGGCGCTTGACCATGTCGATCAGCATCCGCACGTTGCCGTGCGCGGTGTCGGCCACCAGCACGTCCACGCCGGCGTCGATCAGGGCGGTGGCGCGCTGCCACGCGTCGCCGAAGTAGCCGATCGCGGCGCCGACCATGAGGCGGCCCTGGCCGTCCTTGGACGAGTTGGGGAACTGCTCGGACTTCACGAAGTCCTTGACGGTGATGAGCCCGGTGATGCGGCCGTCGGGGTCGATCAGCGGCAGGCGCTCCAGCTTGTGCTTGCGCAGCAGCAGCGTGGCGTCGTCCCGGGAGATGCCGGCCGGGCCGGTGATCAGCGGCTGCGGCGTCATCACCTCGTCCACCTTGGTGGTGGCCCACTCGGCGACGGGCGTGAAGCGCAGGTCGCGGTTGGTGACCATGCCGATGAGCTTGTTCTCGGTGTCGACCACCGGGAAGCCCGAGATCCGGAACTGGCCCGCGAGGGTGTCGAGCTCCTCGAGCGTGGCGTCCGGGCCGATCGTGACGGGGTTCGTGATGATGCCGGTCTGCGTCCGCTTCACGAGGTCGACCTGCGTGGCCTGGTCCTCGATGGAGAGGTTGCGGTGCAGCACGCCGAGGCCACCCTGACGCGCCATGGCGATCGCCATGGCCGACTCGGTGACCGTGTCCATCGCCGCTGAGATCAGCGGGATCTTGAGCGAGATCTCGCGCGTGAGGCGAGACGTCGTGTCGATGTCCGACGGCGCCAGGTCGGAGTAACCCGGCAGCAGCAGGACGTCGTCATAGGTGAGCCCGAGGAAACCGAACGGGTCGCCCGGCGAGGTCTGGTCCGTCATGCAGCAAGTCTACGGCCGCCGCGACCGCAGATCTCGGCCGGGCCGTGGTACCGGCCGAGGCGTGCGTCACCTCGACTTGATGACGGCGAGCACCTCGTGCAGCAGCCCCGTGAACGAGCGCACCCGCTGCACCGTGGGCCCGAACGGCAGCTCCGTCGCGGCGGCGTCGGCCCGCAGCCCGACGAAGATCGGCAGCTCCGGATAGCTCTCGTTCACCGCGTGCACGACGTCGAGGTCCGGCTTGTTCTGCGTGGTGGCCAGCACCACCGCCGTCGGACGGACCATGGTGACGAGCTCGACCGAACGGTGCGTGCTCGCAGGACCCGTGACGATGCGCGCCATCGACCCCTGGGCGGCCAGCGCGGCGGCGAGGGCGTGCGCCGAGAGCGGCACCACCTCGTCCGGGGCGGCGAACACCAGCACGATCTTGCGCATCCGGCTCGGGTGGTTGGCCGGCGGGCCGCCCGCCTCGACCATGACCCGCTCGAACTCCTCGATGTAGTGGCGCAGGGCACGCAGCGCGGCCGTCGCGAGCACGACCTCGGGCATCTCACCCGGACCGGCCAGGACCGTCCGCTCCGACAGCCGGAGCCAGGCGGGCTCGACGAGCTCGGTCCACCAGGTGGCCGGGTCGCCGTCCGGGCCGAGCACGAGGAGGTTGTCGCAGGCGGTCCGGCTGTAGGCCAGCGCGGCGTCGACCAGGGCGGACACCCGGCCCGACGTCGGCGCCGGGGAGGCGGCGGACCGCGGCCCGCCGGCCGGCGCCGGGGCCCCGCCGCCGGTCGCGCCACCGGGCAGGGCGCGCAGCCGCGCACGGCCCCGCGGTTCCTCGGCGCGCTCGCCGCCGGACGCCGGGGCGGGGTCGTCGGCCTCGTCCTCGGCCGTGGCCCGGGGCTCGTCCGCCTCCTCGACGACCTCGTCGTCCGGGTCGCCCAGGTCGCCCGGGGCCTCGACGGTGCCGACGAACTGCTCCGCGAAGTCGTGCTCGTCGGCGTCCGCCCCGCCCTCGACCTGGACCGCGGGCAGCGCCGGGGCGGTGCGGGTGGCGACCTCGAGCTCGGCGTCCCCCGCCTCGACGGCGGCACGGGCGGCGTCCACCGGCGCCACGCCCTCGAGGGTGAGGCGGCGCATCACCAGGAGCCGGGCGACGTCGTCCGGCGTGTAGCGGCGGTGCGATCCGGCGGTGCGGCCCGAGGGACCGAGGCCGTATCGGCGGTCCCACGTGCGCAGGGTCGCGGGAGCGACCCCGAGGCGGCGGGCAACGGCGGCGACAGCCAGTCCGGGGCTGGATGTACGTGACCCGCCCGAGTTCTGGGCGGGTCGCGAAGAAGTCATGGACTCGATTCTGCCGACCCGGCCCTCTCCGCGCCACTGCGAAACCCGGCGTGCCGCCGATCTCGGTGGATTTCGGTTCACAATCATACAAATCCGGTCAGTGTCGACCTGCTTCTCGCTGGCCCGATTCGAGCCCGATGGCGCGAAATTGCCTCTTGAACAACTTCTGCACAACTTGTAAGTTGTTCGCCATGACGGAGATCTCGAGGCTTCCCGGTCCGGTGATGGAACTGTGGGAATGGCAGTACCAGGGCGCGTGCCGCGACGCGGACGACACCCTCTTCTTCCACCCCGAGGGTGAGCGTGGATCGACCCGCCGCAGGCGCGCCGAGGCCGCCAAGGCGATCTGCCGCTCCTGCCCCGTGATGATGCAGTGCCGCGAGCAGTCGCTCCGCGTGCGCGAGCCGTACGGCGTGTGGGGCGGGCTCAGCGAGGACGAGCGGTCGGCGATCCTCGCCGGCAAGTCCGTCTCCGCCTGACCCAGGCTGCACAACTTCTGACGCTCGAGGCGTGACGCGCTTCTGCCGCACGCCCTGCTGTGAACGCACGACCGCTGTGCACGCATGCCTGCTTCGATGCCGAAGCAGCGCCTGCCGCGACGCTCTCCGGACAGGACGAAGGCCCCGCACCGATCCGGTGCGGGGCCTTCGGCTGTCTGACGCGGGCTGGAATCAGCCCACGACCACCGCGAGGACGTCGCGGGTCGAGAGCACCAGGTACTCCTCGCCCGCGTACTTGACCTCGGTGCCGCCGTACTTGGAGTAGATCACCTTGTCACCGACGGCGACGTCCAGCGGCACACGGTTGCCGTTGTCGTCGATACGGCCCTGGCCCACGGCCAGAACCTCGCCCTCCTGGGGCTTCTCCTTGGCGGTGTCCGGGATGACCAGGCCGGAAGCGGTCGTGGTCTCGGCTTCGAGAGCCTTGACGACGATCCGGTCCTCGAGCGGCTTGATGGGGACCGACACGTCGGACCTCCCTCTTTCGTGAGCGGATCAAGTGATCAGCTGCGTGGTTGACTTCAGGGGCTCGAACGTTCGACGGTCCGCCGTCGTCGCGGGTGCCGGCGGGCACGAACGTCTGGGTCCTCCGCCGAGGGCCCCGGCTACCGGGATCCGCGGCGATGAACAACCCCAAATCTAGGTCGGCGCTAGCACTCGGTCAAGGCGAGTGCCAATCGCGTGGAGCACCTCACACGCCCGGCGCGCGACGCGCCGTCCGCACTTCGAGATCTCGTCATCCCAACGAAAAGGTTGCGTCCAGCCACTCGTCATGACCTGGACAAACATGGAAAGATATTCCCATGGATGCGGCGATTCTGGGCAAACTCCTCAGCCCCGACGGGTGGGCCCTGCTGGCGGCTCTTCCGCCGTACGACGAACGCGACGCGATGAAGACCGTGACGACCCTGCGCTCCCAGGGCGTCGCGGCGGACCTCGCGGCCGCCGTGGTCACCCAGTCCCGGCTGCGGGCCCGGGCACGGGCCAAGTTCGGTGACTTCGCCGACGGGATGCTGTTCACCGCCGACGGTCTGGAGCAGGCCACCCGGCTCGTCGTCGCGGCGCTGCACGCCCGACGATACCTCGACGCGGGCGTGACCACGCTCGCCGACCTCACCTGCGGCATCGGTGCCGACTCCCTCGCCTTCGCCGGCACCGGCCTGCGTGTCGTCGCCACCGACCTCGACGAGTGCACCGCCGCCATCGCGCGGTGGAACCTGCGCCACTTCCCCGAGGCGGAGGTGCGGCACGCCGACGGCCTGACGCTCGACCTCCGTGCCGAGGGGATCGACGCCGTCTACGCCGACCCCGCCCGGCGCGTGCGCGGTGGACGGGGCGGCCGCAGCAGCCGCATCTTCGACCCGCGCGCCTACGAGCCCCCGCTCGACGCCGTCTGGGCGCTGCGGGACTCGGTCCCGGCCGTCGGCATCAAGGTAGGCCCGGGCATCGCGCACGAGGGGCTGCCCGACGACGCCGAGACCCAGTGGGTCTCGGTCAACGGCGACGTGGTCGAGGCCGGGCTCTGGTTCGGCTCCCTCGCGCCCGACGGCCCCGGCCGCTCGGCGCTCGTGCTGCGTTCGTTCACCGACGACGACGGCAAGGAACACACCCTCAGCCGCACCCTGCGCGGCGACGGCGCGGAACCGGACGTCGGCGCCGTCGGACAGTATCTCTACGAGCCCGACGGCGCGGTCATCCGGGCCGGGCTGGTGGGCGAGGCGGCCGCCGAGCTGGGCGGACGCCTCGTCGACCCGACGATCGCGTACGTCACCACCGACGACCCCGCCGTCCTGCCGTCGGCGCGGCCCGCCGAGGCCGCCGGGGCGCAGGCCCCGATCGCGACCGGATACCGGGTGCTCGACACCATGCCGTTCGGCCTGAAGCGACTCAAGTCCTACCTCCGCGACCGGAACGTCGGGCGCATCACGATCAAGAAGCGGGGCACCGCGGTGGTGCCCGAACAACTTCGCAAGCAGCTCGTACTCACCGGAACCGAGGAGGCGACGATCGTGCTCACCCGTGTGGCAGGCAACCAACAGGTACTCCTCGTCGAACCGCTGGGAGCCGTATGAGCTCGCCGGCACGGCTCGGCTTCGGCGCCTCCCCACGATCGACCGTGGGCCTCGAGTGGGAGATCGGGCTCGTCGAGCCCGGTACCGCCGACCTGTGCCAGGCAGGCCCGGCGGTGCTCGAGGCTCTCGCGCGCGACGGGGGCAACCAGCGGGAGGATCCCGCGGGACATCTCGTCCCGCACGTCGCCGGCGAGTACATGAAGAACACCGTCGAGCTGGTCTCCGGCGTCGGCCGGACCGTGGCCGACGCCGGGGCGGACCTCAGCCGCACGCTCGACCGCGTGCGGTCGGTGACGGACCCGATGGGCGTGGAGCTCATGGGCGGCGGCTCGCACCCGTTCGCCAGGGCCGCCGACCAGGAGATCGGCGAGAAGGAGCGCTACGCCCGCATCCGCGAGCGCACAGGGGTGTGGGGCGCGCAGCTCATCATCTGGGGGCTGCACGTGCACGTCGGCATCGAGCACCGGGACAAGGCGCTGCCGCTGATGCGCGGGATGCTCAAGTACTTTCCGCACCTGCAGGCGCTGTCCGCCGCGTCGCCGTACTGGGCCGGCGAGCACTCGGGGTACGCCTCGAACCGGTCGCTGCTGTTCCAGCAGATCCCGAGCTCGGGTCTGCCGGTCGCGTTCGAGACCTGGCAGGAGCTCGAGGCCTACGCGGGCGACATGCAGCACATCGGTGCGGTCGAGGCCTTCAACGAGGTGCACTGGGACATCCGCCCGTCGCCCAAGTTCGGCACGCTCGAGGTCCGGGTGTGCGACGGCCCGACCAACCTCGCGGAGGCCCTCACGCTCGCCGCGCTGGTGCACTGTCTCGTGGAGCACCTGTCCACGCAGCTCGACCACGGCCGGGAGCTGGTCGAGCTGCCGCCGTGGTTCGTTGCGGAGAACAAGTTCCGCTCGGCCCGCTACGGGCTGGACGCCACGGTGATCCTCGACGCCCACGGCAACCAGGGGCCGGTCGTCGACGCGATCGGCAAGCTGCTGGTCGAGCTGGAGCCCGTGGCGCACCGGCTGGGCTGCGCGGCGGAGCTGGCCGGGGTGCGGGACATCCTCCGCACCGGGCCGTCGTACCGGCGGCAGGAGCGGGTCGCCGCCGCGCACGACGGCGACCTGGTGCCGGTGGTGCGCGCGATGTTGGAGGAGATGCGGGCCGGCCGGCCGCTGCCCGCCTGACGGCGCTCTCCGCTCCCGCTCCGCGCCGGACGGCGCCGGGCGCGGGTCAGATGACCTGCGCGGCGTCGTCGAAGTTCAGGCGCGGGGCGCGGGGGCGGGTGGTGTCGGCGCCGTCGGCCGCGCTGACGTTGACGACGAGGAAGCCCTTCCAGCCGTTCTCGGCGAAGAACTCGGCGTCGATCCCGGCGTAGTCGCCGTTCATCGGGCCGACCGCCAGGCCCGCGGCGCGCAGGCCGACGAGGAGGTAGCCGGCCTGGAGCAGGGCGCTGGTGCGCGCCGCCCCGGCGCGCATCGCGGCGTCGCCGGCGAACATCTCGCGGGCACCGGGGTTGTGCGGGATCAGCACGTCGAGCCGCTCGTGGAAGTCGGGGTCGGAGGCGAGCACGAGCGTGACGGGAGCCTTGGACACGCGCTCCTGGTTTCCCTCGGGCATGTGGCCGACGAGGCGCTGCCGGGCCTCCGGCGTGCGGACGACCAGCATCCGCAGCGGGCTGGTGTTCATCATCGTCGGGCCCCACTTGATGAGGTCGTAGACGGCGGCGAGCTGCTCGTCGGTCACCTCGGACTCGGCGAAGGTGGTCACGGTCCGCGCGGTGCGGAACAGGCGGTCGGCGGTCGCGTCGTCGATGGCGAGGCCCTGGGCCTCAAGAACGGTGTCGGTCATACGCGCGACAACAAGTTGCTCCAAGCGATAGTTCCAGATTCAACCGTGACGTCCCGCACGTCCGCGTGTCACATCCCGTCCGGTTCCCCGCTCACCGGCGCCGGGGAACTAGGCTGGAGCACATGGCAGATCCACTGGTCCTCGGTATCGAGACGTCCTGCGACGAGACGGGCGTCGCGCTGGTGCGCGGAGACGACCTGCTGGTCGACGCGGTGGCCAGCTCGATGGAGGAGCACGCCCGCTACGGCGGCATCATCCCCGAGGTCGCCAGCCGGGCCCACCTCGAGGCGATGATCCCCACGATCCAGAAGGCCCTCGGCGAGGCGGACGTCGACTTGTCCGAGGTCGACGCGATCGCCGTCACCGCCGGGCCCGGGCTCGTCGGTCCGCTCACGATCGGTGCGTCCGCCGCGAAGGCCCTGTCCATCGGCCTGAACAAGCCGCTATACGGCGTGAACCACGTGATCGGCCACGCGTGCGTGGACCAGCTCGTGGACGGTCCCCTGCCGGAGCGGGCGATGGCGCTCGTGGTGAGCGGCGGGCACAGCTCGCTGCTGCTGGTGGACGACATCGCCACGGACGTCACGGAGCTCGGCTCCACCCTGGACGACGCCGCGGGCGAGGCCTTCGACAAGGTCGGCCGCCTGCTCGGCCTGCCCTACCCCGGCGGCCCGCACATCGACCGCCTCGCACGCGAGGGCGACCCCACCGCCATCCGGTTCCCCCGCGGCCTGACGGCCGCGAAGGACCAGGCCAAGCACGCCTACGACTTCTCCTTCTCCGGCCTCAAGACGGCGGTGGCCCGCTGGGTCGAGGCCCGCACGGACGCCGGCCAGGAGATCCCCGTGCACGACGTCGCGGCGTCGTTCGCCGAGGCCGTCGCCGACGTGCTCACGGCTAAGACCATCGCCGCGTGCCACAAGCACGGCGTCGACACGCTCGTGGTCGGCGGCGGGTTCTCCGCCAACAGCCAGCTCCGCGAGATGGCGGCCAAGCGCTGCGCCGAGGCCGGCATCGACCTGCGCATCCCACCGATCCGCTACTGCACCGACAACGGCGCGATGATCGCGGCGCTCGGCTCCGCCGTCGTGCGGGCCGGGGTGGCGCCGAGCGACCTGGACATCCCGGTTGACTCGTCGATGCCGCTCACGACGATCACCGTCTGAGCCACAAGCCGCACTGTCGGCGGGTGGCTCTACGCTGCGTCCCGTGGCCGTCAGCACACTCGGGAAGCTCGAGCCCGTACCCGTCATCGAGACCGCGCGCCGTCTGTGCGACCGCATCGGCGCGCGGTTCCCCGACCGGGGTATCCACCGCGTCGCGCACGAGCTCGTCGCCCTGACCGAGCAGGTGGCGGACACCTCCGCCGGGACCCGCCGGCGCAGCCGTCTCGTCCGGACCGGGTCGCGGGGCATGATCGCCGTCGTCGTGCTGGTGGCGCTGGTCGCGTTCGGCTTCGCCGTGGAGGCCGCGTTCACCGAGGCGCCCGACAACGGCCTGGACTGGCTGCCGCTCATCGAGAGCGCGGTGAACGACGTGGTGTTCGTCGCGATCGCCGTCGTCGTGCTGCACTCGTTCCCCGAACGCGTGCAGCGCACGGACCTCCTCGCCAAGCTGCACCGGTTGCGCTCCCTGGCGCACATCATCGACATGCACCAGCTCACCAAGGAGCCGGAGAGCCTCCGGGACGCCTTCGCGGGCAGCCTGGACGACGACGTCGACCTCACCGCCGAGCAGGTCGAGTACTACCTGGAGTACTGCACCGAGCTCCTGTCCCTCGTGAGCAAGGCCGCGGCGCTGTGCGCGGAGGAGTCGCAGGACGACGTCGTGCTCACCACCGTGTCGACGATCGAGACGCTCACCATGGGCATGTCCCGCAAGGTCTGGCAGAAGATCTTCGTGCTCAACGAGGGGCGGATGACCCCGGACGCCATGTCCTGACGCCGTCGTCCACGTCCCGGGCTCAGGCCCCGGTCGCGACCTCGCGCGCCGGGTCGTTCGACCACTGCGACCACGACCCCGGGTACAGGGCGGCGTCGACACCGACGATCGCGAGGGCCGCCACCTCGTGCGACGCCGTGACGCCCGACCCGCAGTACACCCCGACGGTCCCGCCGTCCGCGACGCCCAGCTCGCCGAAGCGCCGCTTCAGGTCCCCGGTGGGCAGGAACCGGCCGTCCGCGCCGAGGTTCTCGCCGGTCGGCGCGCTGACGGCGCCGGGAATGTGCCCGGCCTGCGGGTCGACGGGCTCCACCTCGCCGCGGTACCGCTCGGCGGCCCGCGCGTCCAGGAGCACACCCTCGCCGTCGGCCAGGGCTGCCGCCTCGTCGGCGTCGAGCACGGGCATCCCGCCCGGCTGCACGACGACGTCGCCCGGCTCGGGCGTGACGTCACCCGGTTCGAGGGCGCGCCCCTGCGCGGTCCAGGCGTCGAGGCCGCCGTCGAGGATGCGCACGTCCTGCGCGCCGAAATACCGCAGCAGCCACCAGGCGCGGGCGGCCGACGTGCCGCCCACCGAGTCGTAGACCACGACGCGCGACCCGGCCGAGACGCCCCAGCGGCGCGCGGCCTGCTGGAACGCCGACGCCGAGGGCAGCGGGTGCCGCCCGTCGGTGGGGGCCCCGTGCGCGGCCAGCTCGGTGTCGAGGTCCACGTACACGGCGCCCGGGACGTGGCCGGCGCGGTACTGGTCGTGGCCGTCGGTCATGCCGAGCGCCCAGCGGACGTCGAGCACGACGGGCCGACCCTCGACCGGGTCCGGGCCCGCGCCGACCTGGAGGTCGGCGGCCAGCGTGGCGGCGTCGACCAGAACTCGTTCCCTCATGCCGCGTCTCCCGTGGCGTCGTCGGGGGTGTCGTTCGGAGCGTCCACCGGCGACTCCACCGGGGCGTCCGTGGGGTGCGCGGCCTCGTTCAGGTCGAGGCGCATCGTGTACGCGTCGACGTCCTCGGGCTGGTAGTAGCGCTTGCGCACGCCCAGGATCTGGAAGCCGAAGTCCCGGTACATCTCGATCGCGGGCTGGTTGTCGACCCGCACCTCCAGCAGCACCGCCTCGGCCTTGACCTTGCGCGACCGCTCGATGAGCGCGTCCATGAGCTGCCGGCCCACGCCGTGGCGCTGGACGTCAGGGTCCACGCCGATGGTCATGATCTGCGTGACATCGCCGTCGAACCACAGCCCGGCGTAGCCGACGACGGGCTGCTCCCCCGCGCGGTCGAGCCGCTCCGGCTCGGCCACGATGTACCAGCGGCCCAGGCCGGCGAGCTCGTCGGCGAGCATGCCGTAGGTCCAGGCGCCCCGGCCGAAGAGCTGTCGCTCGAGCTGCAGCACGCGGTCGAAGTCGGCGTTGCGCAGCGGGCGCAGCCGTACCTCGGTGATCATGCGGCACCGCCCGTGGCGACGGAGGCCGTACCGGCCCCGGAGCCGGTACCGGTCGGCGATCCCGGATCGTGCACGTCGGGACGCCGCAGGTACAGCGGCTCGGTCGGCAGTTCCTCGCCGGCGGCGCGGCGGACGAGCGCCAGGCGGGCGAGCACCGTCGCGTCGGGGACCAGCGGAGCGTCGTCGGCCACGGGAAGAAATTCGGGGTAGAGCATCGCGCCCTCGCCGACCACCACGGGCAGTTCCTCGCCGGCGTCCGGCGGCGCGAGCTGACCCTGGGCGACGAAGCCGGCTCGGTCGACGTCGGGCCCCGCCGTCCGCTCCACGACGGGGACGCCGTGCGGCCCCTCGTGCGCGACCACGCGGTAGCGCGCCCAGTACACCTCCTTGCGGCGGGCGTCGGAGGTGGCCAGGATCTCCTGCCCCGCGCGGAGCCCGAGATCGCTGACGGCCTGCACCGCCAGCGCGTCGAGGCTCGGCACGCCCAGCACGGGGATGCCGAGGGAGAGCGCGAGCGTGCGGGCGGTCACCAGCCCGACGCGCAGCCCCGTGAACGGGGCGGGGCCCGTTCCGGCGACGACGGCGGTCAGGTCGGTGCGCTCGATCCCTGCCTCGTCGAGGACCTCGGTGATCAGGGGCGCGAGCGACTCGGCGTGCCTGCGGCGCTCGTCGGAGGAGCGGGACGCGAGGCGCGTGCCGTCCTCGTCGACGAGGGAGACGGCGACGGCTGCTGAGGTATCGAGAGCTAGAACGGCCACGTGACCAGGGTATTACTGACGGGCGGCGCGGGTGGGCACAGGATCAGGATGACCAGGGCTCGAGCCAGCTCCACTCCCCGGGGCACGATCTGAGTTCACGCAACACCCGGTTCAGCCCGTCGTGAAGGGATGTCGAGTCCGTTCTGATGAACGCCTTGTCGCCAGTCCCCGGACCCGACAGGACCACCGTCCATGGCTTGCCGCCCTCGGCCATTCGTTCGTGGTCAACCTTGACGATGCAGGTAATCCCTTCTCGTCCGAGGCTGTCCAGAAGAAGCTCTATGTCCACGACGCCTTCTCGGTGTCCGTGCAGCAACAACGCGACGTCCCTAGCGGGACGTCAGCCCAGCAACGCCCCGAGGTCCACCCCGGCCCACCGCGGCCCCACCGCGCGGATCGTCACCTTCCGCGTCCCCGCCTCCGGGTCCTCGGCCGTCTCCACGCCGGGGTCGAACGCCGCCGCAGCACCCCGCGGCCGCTCCAGGTCGATCTCCAGGCGGTCGTCGGCGAGCGTCTCGGCCAGGCCGCGCCCCCACTCCACGACCGTCACGGAGTCCTCCAGCGACGAGTCCAGGTCGAGCGCGTCGAGCTCGCCCAGCCCGCCGAGGCGGTAGGCGTCGACGTGCACCAGCCCGGGCCCGCGCGTGCCGTCCTCGCGGGGCAGCGGCGGGTGCTCGCGCGCCACGATGAAGGTGGGCGACGCCACCTGGCCGCGCACGTTCAGCGCGGCCCCGATCCCCTGCGTCAGGGTCGTCTTGCCCGCGCCGAGGTCACCGGTGAGGATCACCAGGTCCCCGGAGCGCAGCACCCCGGCGAGCGCAGCCCCGAAGGCGCGCGTCGTATCGGCGTCAGGCAGCTCGAAGACCACTGCCTCCGACGTCGAGATGTTGCCCGGTCCGTTCACTGCCCCGCTCACGCGGTCTCCCTTCCTGCCGTGCCCACGTACACCCGGGGCACGCGCGCGCCGAGGCGCGTCACGATCTCGTAGCTGATGGTGCCGGCGGCCTGCGCCCAGTCCTCGGCGTTGGGCGCTCCGGCACGGGTCAGCCCGTCCGACGCCCCGAACAATGTGACCACGTCTCCAGCCTGCTCGGGTGCGTAGGGCCCGAGGTCCAACATGATCTGGTCCATGCACACCCGGCCCGCGACGCGCAGCACGCGGGCGGTGCCGAGTCCGTTCTCGGGGGTCGCGACGTCGTCCACACCGCCGCCCACGAGCACCGGACCGCCCGCCCCCAGCGAACCGCCGGAGGCGTGCCGCGGGATCCCGTCCGAGTAACCGAGCGGGACGACGCCGAGCACCGTGTCCTGCGGTGTGACGTAAAAGTGCCCGTACGAGACGCCGTGGCCCTCCGGCACGCGCTTGACCGTGGCGAGCCGCGCCTCCAGGGTCATCGCCGGCCGCAGGCCGTAGTCGCCGGGCGCGCCGAGCTGCGGCACCGGCGAGAGCCCGTAGACGGCGATCCCCGGGCGCACCAGGTCGTAGTGAGACGCCGGGTTGGTCAGGGTCGCCGCCGAGTTGGCGATGTGCCGCACCTCGAGGTCGAACCCGGCCGCCTCGACGGTGCGGACCGCGTCGTCGAAGACGTGGGTCTGCATCTTCACCGACGGGTCGTCGGGCTCGTCCGCGAGCGCGTAGTGCGACATGACGCCGACGACCGCGAGCGCGCCCTCGGCCTGCAGCGCCTTCGCCCGGTCGAGGACGGCGGGGAGGTCGCCGGGCATGATCCCGTTGCGGCCGAGCCCGGTGTCGACCTTGAGGTGCACGCGCGCGGTGCGGCCCGCGACGCGGGCGCCGTCGGCCACCTCGTCGAGGGCCCAGGCCGCGGCGACGGCCACGTCGACGTCGTCGCGCACCAGGTCCGCGAACGGCGCGCCGGGCGCGTAGAGCCAGGTCAGGATGCGCGGCCCAGGTCCGACGGCGGCGCGGATCGCGAGCGCCTCGGTGCTCTGCGCCGCGCCCAGCCACGTCGCGCCGCCCGCGAGCGCCGCCCGGGCCGCGGGGGCCAGGCCGTGCCCGTACGCGTCGGCCTTGACGACGGCCATGACCTGGGCGGTCGGGGCGGTCGTCCGCAGGGCGCGCACGTTGTCGCGGATCGCGTCGAGATCGACGACCGCGCGAGCGGGGTAGACGGGGGCGGTGCTCATCGCACCGATTCTTGCACCTGTCCGAACCTGGCGGACGTGTCAGCCGCTCAGGTCACTCCGGTGATCTGTGGGTCTGACAGGTCCGGGGGTGTGTGGCCGGGCCATTCGCTGAGCACCCGGCGGGACTCGAAGCGGCGCGGCAGCCCGGACAGCGGGTCGGTGAGCTCCAGGGAACGGGACAGGAGCTGCAGCGGCCTGCCGAAGTCATCGGGGTCGGTGGCGCGCAGCTCGGGCCAGAACGGGTCGTGCAGGATCGGCAGGCCGAGCGACGCCAGGTGCAGCCGGAGCTGGTGGGTCTTGCCGGTGTGCGGCTCCAGGCGATACAGGCCGAGACCCCGTGCCTCGTCGACGGCGGCGAGCGTGATCAGCGACTCCGCGTTCGGCTCGCCGGGCACCTCCTCGGCGCGCGTGACGCCGCGCCGCTTCACGATGCGGCTGCGCAGGGTGACGGGCTCGCCCAGGCCCAGGCGCCCGTCCGACGGTGGCAGCGGCGCGACCGCCTCGTACACCTTGCGCACCTCCCGGCGGGCGAACGCCTCCTGGTAGGCCCCGCGCACCTCGGGCCGCACCGTGAGCACGAGCACGCCGGCCGTGCCGCGGTCGAGCCGGTGGGCCGGGGAGAGCTCGGGCAGGTCGAGGGCGACCCGGAGCCGCACGAGCGCCGTCTCCCGCACCCACCTGCCGCGCGGCATCGTCGCGAGGAAGTGCGGCTTGTCCACGACCAGCAGGTTCTCGTCGCGGTGCAGCACCTCGGGCTCGAACGGGATGTGGTCCTCGTGGGCGGGCGGGTCGCGGTACAGGTAGAGGAACCCGCGCGGCTCGTACGGCGTGGTCGGGGTGAGGGGTTCGCCGTGGCCCGTGACGACCTCGCCCTGGGCGACCTTCTCGAGCAGCCGGTCCGCGTCGTCGCGGAACCGGTCCAGGAGGTAGTCGAGCGCGTACGGGAACCGCACCACGACGTCGGGGTCGTGCGGCAGCACGATCCGGGTGGGGTTCAGCCCGTCCCGCACGGGCAGCGGGGGCCGGTGCTTGGCGGGGCCGGGCGTGCGGTTCACGCCGTCAACCTAACCCGCGAGATCCTTCGCCGTGCACGAAGGGTTCCGTTGACCCGGACAACGGGTGGAAGATGTCCGGGTGACCCTCTACGACATTCCCTTCCACACGATGGACGGCACCGAGATCTCGCTGGCCGACCACAAGGAGGACGTCGTCCTCGTGGTGAACGTGGCCTCGCGGTGCGGCCTGGCCCCGCAGTACGCGACCCTCGAGGAGCTGCAGAAGAAGTACCAGGACCGCGGCTTCACGGTGCTGGGCTTCCCCAGCAACCAGTTCCTGCAGGAGCTGAGCTCGAACGAGAAGATCGCCGAGTTCTGCTCCATGACGTACGGCGTCACCTTCCCCGTGCTCGACAAGATCCGGTTGAACGGGCGGCACGCGCACCCGCTCTACGAAGAGCTCAAGAAGACGGAGGACGCCGAGGGGCACTCGGGCAAGATCCGCTGGAACTTCGAGAAGTTCCTGGTGCTGCCCGGGGGCGACGTGCGTCGCTACTCGCCGAGGACCCTGCCGGACGACCCGGCGATCATCAGCGAGATCGAGGCGCACCTGCCCCGCTGACGCCCGGCCGGCGGGCCGGCCCTCACCGGGCCGGCCCTCACCCCGGGTCGCCGGCCGCGAGCGTGAGCCGCATCGCGACCGGCACCACGTCCGAGGCGTCCCCGAGCCAACCCGTCCAGACCCGGGTCAGGCCCAGCTCCCGACCCGGTTCCGGCTCCACCGGCGTCAGCCGGTACCGGGTCACGAGCGGCAGGGCCGTGAGCTCGTTGACGGTCAGTATCTCGATGACAAGCACGTCCACCCGGTCCAGGCCGAATGCCAGCCAGTCCTGTTCCACCCGCAGCGAGAGTGTGTCGAGCGCCGAGAGGCGGGACATCACCGCGCTGAATGCTGTGTTCGTCATGCACCCTTGACGCGCGAACCGCACCGAGGTCACAGCACTTCGGGAAGAAGTTGCACACCAGTTTTCGCCCGCTCCCGCGCAGGTCCGGGACGCAAATCTCAGCGGTGGTGCCAGGGGTGAAGCAGGGCCGTAGGCTGGGGCAATGGTCGAGAACCTGTTCCGGCAGGCCACGCCCGAGGATGCGCAGGCGCTCCTGGACGTGGAGCGCGCCGCTGGGATCGCGGCGCTGGGCCACATCTTCCCGCCGGGCATGTACCCGTTCCCGTCCGCCGAGGTCCTGGCCAAGTGGCAGGCCGCACTCGTCGAGCCGGGCGTCCGCGTCCATGTGCTCGACGACGACGCCGACCGCGCCGGGCTGGCCTGCTTCGTCGCCCACGACGAGCGGCTGCTGCGGCACCTCGCGGTGCACCCGACGCACTGGGGCAGCGGCCTGGCCCGGGCCGCCATGGACGTGGCGGTCGCGGAGATGAGCGACCCCCGCCTGTGGTGCCTCGCCGACAACGACCAGGCGATCGGCTTCTACGAGCACCTCGGCTGGCGCCGCACGGGCCGCCGCAAGACCTCGGACTATTCGCCGTTCCCGGACGAGATCGAGATGGTCCTTCCCCGCGACTGACGCGGGACCGACCCGGGACGGCTGGACCGCCTACAGCTCCACCAGCCCCGCCCGGTAGCCCAGCACCACGGCCTGCGTCCGGTCGCGCGCCTGCAGCTTGGCCAGCACGGACGCCACGTGGGTACGCACCGTCTCGACGCCGACCACGAGCGCCGTCGCGATCTCCGCGTTCGTCATGCCCTGCGCCACGAGCGCCAGCACCTCCCGCTCGCGCGGCGTCAGCGCCGGCGCCCCCGCCGTCGCGCGCGGCCGCGTGCGCACCAGGTCGCGCAGCGCCTGCGGGTACAGCAGGCTCTGCCCGACGGCGACGGTCCGCACCGCCTGCACCATCTCGTCGGCCCCGGCACGCTTGAGCAGGAACCCCGAAGCCCCGGCCGTGAGCGCGTCGAGCACGTAGCCGTCGTGCTCGAACGTGGTCACCACGAGCACCCGGGGCGGCTGCGGCAGCCGGAGCACCAGCTCTGTGGCGCGCAGGCCGTCCACGCCCGGCATCCGCACGTCCATGCAGACGACGTCGGGCCGCAGGCTCCGCGCCAGCTCGACGGCTCGCGCGCCGTCGCCCGCCTCCCCCACCACCTCCAGGTCGGGCTCCGCGTCCAGGATGAGGCGCAGGCCGCTGCGGACCAGCGGCTCGTCGTCGGCGAGGAGCACCCGCACGGGGGCGTCAGGCATCGGGTTCCTTCCGGTCGGGGCGGACGGCGGGCGGGACGACGACGGGCGGGACGACGGCGGGCGGAACGACGGCGGAGCCGCCGGGGTCGCCCGGCGTCGGTGTCCAGGGCAGCGTCGCACGGAGCACCCAGCGGTCGCCGTCGGGCCCCGCCTCCGCCGTGCCGCCGAACAGCGCGACCCGCTCCCGGATACCGGCCAGGCCGCGTCCACCGGACGAACGACGCCCGCCGGCCCGGCCTCGACCTCCGACCGCACCCGCCCGCACGGGGTTCACCACCTCGATCAGCACCCGCTCGCCGTCCTGCCCCACGACCAGCCGCACCGGTCCCGCCCCGCCGTGCCGGTGCGCGTTGGTGAGCGCCTCGGTGACGATCCGCTGCACCGTGCGGCCCAGCAGGGCGGGCAGCCCGGCCGGCAGGTCGACGGTCGCGCCCAGGTCGAGGCCGGCGCGGCGGTGGGCCCGCACGACGTCGTCCAGGGCGGGCGCGAGCGCCAGGGGCGCGGCGGCGTGGGCGTCGTCCCGCAGGACGGCGAGGAGCTGGTCGAGCTCGGCGAGCGCCGACCGGGCCGTGTCCTCGATGGCCGCGAGCGCGTCGGCGGCCGCGTCGGGGTTCGCCGCGACGACGCGCCGTCCGGCCGCCGCCTGCACGCTGACGACGGTCAGGGCGTGGCCGATGCCGTCGTGCAGCTCGCGCGCGAGGCGGGTGTGCTCCGCCTCGCGGTGGGCTCGGGCGAGAGCGGTCTCCATCCGGTCGTGCGACGTGGGGCCGAGCACGCGCCCGGCGAGCGCCGAGGCCGCCGCCCCCAGTGGCCAGGTGGCCGCGAGCGCCAGCAGCCCGACGACGGCGCACGCCGCCAGCCGCAGCACCGCCTCCGGGGCGCTGTCCGGCAGGGGGAACCCGGACCCGAACGGACGCCCGGCCACCGCCTCGACGGCGACCAGCGCCGCACCGGGGAGCACGGCGAACAGGCAGACGGCGACGAGCATCCCGGTCGCGAGATGGAGCACCACCCAGGCCGCGGTCCGGACCCGGTGGGCGAGCCGGGGCCGGGCCGGGACCACGAGCTCGGCGTCGACGTCGAGCAGGGCGCGGGCCGCCGTAACCTCCAGCTCGCGGGCGCCCGGGACCAGGCCGAGCCCGACGGCGGCGGCGACCGCCACGACGGCGACCACCCAGGCGGGCAGCCCCGTGACCGCGGAGAACAGGAGGCTGTACACGAGCAGCACGAGGGCCAGCCCGATCGCCGCGCCGAGCATGTGCCAGGCGAACCGCCGGGCCAGGTACCGCGCGAGGTGCCGCGTCGTCGCCTGCATGCCGTCATCCTCTCCGGTCGTCGGGGCTGCCCGCCAGGTCATCCGGCCGTGGCCCGGGCGCGCGCGGCCACGTCCGCGCCCGGTGCGCGGTCCTCAGCGCCGGGCGCCGCGCGCTCCGCCCGGATCCGGTGCGCCACATATCCCCAGACCGCGAGCGCCAGGGCGGGGCCCCAGTACCAGCACGGGAAGGCGATGGCCCCGACGATCGCCTGGGACAGGCTCTGGCTGCCGAACATGACCAGCATGGGGACCGTCGAGAAGATGAGCGTCACCGCGATCAGCCCGCCGGGCACGGCGGCCGCGGCGATCGGGACCCGGCGTCCGGCGAGGCCGGGCATCCATCGGGGGAACACCTCGCCCCAGGGCCGGATCAGGCCGAGGGTGAGGAAGAACCCGAGCCACGCGCCGCTGGACAGCGTCAGTCCCCAGATCCGGGTGGACAGGTCCATGTCGAACCCGAGCTGGGGCCACGGCGTCAGCCAGGTGAGCCGGATCAGGGCGTACGGCAGCGGCCCGGTGGCAGCCACGACGGTGAGGGCGGTGCGGTGTCGCACGACCCAGTCGGTGGCACGCTCGATCGCGGGCGTCCCGGCCAGCGACTGCGCGCCGACCGCCGCCCAGAGTGTCCCCATGACGAGGACCAGCAGCGACAGGAGCAGCCCGGCGCGGTTCTCGACGAGGCCGGAGCCGAGCATGCGCAGGATCCCGCCGAGGGCGTCCCGGGCCAGGAAGCCGCCGACGAGGAGCACGGCCAGGCCGGGCACACCGACCGTCCAGCGCGCCACGCGGTACCGGCGCACCACCTGGACGAGCAGGACCACGACGGCGGCGGGCATCGCCATCGCGACGAGGTAGCCCATGGTGGACAGCGGCCCGGTGCCCTGCAGCACCACGCCGAACACGGCGAGCTGGACCACGGCGGTCGCGACGCGGCCGCGTGCGCCGACGGCTCCCGAGAGCGCGGCGATGCCGGCCGCGACGCCGGTCAGCGCCGTGACGACGTGCGTGACGGTGGCGGCTCCGGGCCCGGCGAGGCCCGCCAGGAGCGCGGCGCCGGGGACGGCGTACGGGCTCGGCCAGAGCCCGGACAGCCAGGCGATGCCGAGCAGCGCCGCGGCGCCGCTCGCGATGGTGGCGCCGAGGAGCGTGGCGCGCGTGAGGCGTGACATGACGGTTCCCTCCTGTCGGTGGTGCGGTATGCCTCCACGCTCCCGTCCGCGGCACGCGGCGCCCCTCCCCCGGCCGGGGGATATCCGCTGGTGGACGGGGGATTCCCCGGGCTACGTTCGCCGACATGACGTTCGAGGAGCAGATCGCCGAGGGAGTCGCCGTCCCCACCGACGGCTGGGACTTCTCGTGGTTCGCGGGGCGGGCCACCGAGGAGCGCCCCGGGTGGGGTTACGTGCGGCTGTGCGGCGAACGCCTGGGCCGCGCCAGCGCGGCGCTCGACGTCGACACCGGCGGCGGCGAGGTCTTCGCCGAGGCGCTGGGCCGGGCCGAGCGTGGGCCCGGCGTCGTCCGCGCCGTCGAGGGCTGGGCGCCGAACCACCGGCTGGCCTCCGCCGCGCTCGCACCGTTCGGCGGCGTGGTGACCCTGGTCGACGACGGCGCCGCCCCGCTCCCCTACGACGACGGCACGTTCGACCTCGTGCTGAGCCGCCACCCCGTGTCGTTCCCGTACGCCGAGGCCGCGCGGGTGCTGGCGCCCGGCGGCACGGTGCTCGTGCAGGAGGTCGGCGCGGGCTCGAACCGAGAGCTGTACGAGTTCCTCATGGGGCCGCAGGCGAACGACGACGCCGGCTACGTGGAGCGGCTGCGCGGACGGGTGACCGGGGCGGGGCTCGACGTGGTCGACGTGCGGGACGCCCGGACCCGGGTGGAGTTCTTCGACCTCGCGGCGGTCGTCCACTTCCTGCGGAAGGTCCTGTGGACGGTGCCCGACTTCGGTGTGGACAGGTACGAGGACGAGCTCCGTGCGCTGTACGGCCACATCGCCGAGCACGGGTCCTTCGTCTGCCACAGCCGCCGCACGCTGGTCGAGGCCCGGAAACCCTGACCACGCCAGTGACTCCCTGAAGCAGGGCCGGTGGGTCAGTCGGCGGGTTCCGCGTCCGGCTTCCCGTTCACGTCCTCGCGGGCCGACGGCGGGTCGGCGCGCTGCGCCGTCAGGTCACGCGGCGTCAGCGTGAACCCCTGCCAGTGCATCTCCATGGGACTCTGGTCCTCGTCGCGCGCCACGTGGTGGAAGCCGACGGCGACCCACGTGACGACGTCGGACAGCTCCGCCTCGTCCTGCGCGAAGTCGAGCACGCCCGACCCGCAGGACCCCTCCTTGTTGGCCGTCGCGTAGAGCTGGCAGTCGTCCGCCTCGGTGAACGCGATGGCGTAGCCGCCGTCGTCGCCGCCCGCCGGGCCGTCGTGGCGATGGTCCTGGGTGAGCTGGAAGGGCGTCGTCGCCCCGAGCTCGACCTGGTAGGAGATCTCGTGCCCGTCGGCGTTGAGCACGTCAGGGTTGACCACCCGCCACCAGCGCCGGTCAGCCGCCGTGGCCGTGCCCTCGCGCGGGATCCGGGTCAGGGCCCCCTCGACCAGCGGCGCCCGCGGGCCCACCTCGCCGGTCGGCGCGGCGTCGTACTGCTCCACCACCTGGCCGCCCTGCCCGCCGAGCGCCCAGTGCACCCGCCAGACGGCGTTGTGCGAGTGGCTCGTGGCGTAGTCCGTGTCGCCCGGGCCGACGGGCCAGCCGTACGCCGGGTCGTCCCCGTAGTCCTCGGGCGACAGGTCGCCGGTCGCGCCGAGGTCGGACCGGATGCTGCCGTCACCGCCGAACGTGTACTGGCTGACGTACTCGTACCAGCCGACCTTCGAGATCGTGGAGAGCCGCAGGTCCGTGCGGCGGGCCACCTCGGTGCCCGTCGTGTCGCCGCTGCGGTACGCGATCCCGCCGTCGACCACCTCCTGGCACAGCACGGCGCGGCGCTCACCGCCGCCGCCCATCGAGCCGTCGCCGATCTTCGGCACGTACGTCTCGAGCCGTTCGCCCAGGCACTCCGGCTCGGTGAGCGTCATGAGGTGGCTGCCGCCGAAGCCCTGGGTCGTGATGTCCTCGGTGTTGCGCAGGCCGGTGTCGTACGGCACCTCCAGCTGCCCGATGGACAGCTCGGCGAGGACCTGCACCGGCTCGTCGCCGGCGGGCGTGAAGTGCACGTCGTCGAGCACCAGCCCGCGGCTGGCGTCGATCCGCCAGCACATGGTCCACGTGGAACCGCCGAGCAGCTCCTCCGTGACCGGTTCGTTCTCCGCGCACGTCACGTGCGCGCTGCCCGACACCCGCATGTCCTCGCCCCGCGGGGCAGGCGCGGCGGGCAGGGCCTGTTCCACCACCATGATCGCGGCCACGACGAGCGCCACGATGGCGGTCGCCGCGACGATCGCCGGTATCAATCTGCGCTTGGACGACACCTCGCGCACGACGTTCCCCCGATCTCAGTTCCCGGCCCCTGCGGGCCCTGACAGGACCGGCCCGGTGCGACGATGTCGCACCGGGCCGGCCTTACCGCTCCGGACGCCTGCCTGCTGCGTCCGTCCTGCTACGTCGGCGACTCAGCCGTCAGACGGCCTTCGAGTCGTCGGACATGCGGCCCATCGCGGTGGCGAAGGCCTGGCTGATCTCGCGGCGACGCTTGATCATGACCGCACCGGCACCGAGCAGCAGCACGGTGGCGCCGATCAGGATGCCCACGTTCGCACCGGTGGCGGCGAGGCCGCCGTCACCGTTGTCGTCGCCGCCGCCGACGGCGGTGGAGACGACCTCGAAGGTGGCCATGGCCGAGTCGCCCTCGACCGTGCTGACGGCGATGCCCTGGTGCTCACCGACGTCGAGCTTCTCGTCGACCGTGAAGGTCCACTGGACGTTGCCCTCGCTGTCTGCGGCCTGGGCCTGCAGAGCGAACGACGTCGAGTTGATGATGCCGACGACCTGCTCGCCGGGCTCGAAGCCCGACGCGTAGAAGGTCTGCTCGTCACCCTGCTGGACCGTCGGGTGCTCGAAGCGGGCCGTCAGGTCGCGCCCGTCGCCGCCACCGGTGTTCTCGGTGACCACGATCGGCGTCTGCGCGCCCTCGCTGCCGTCCTCCGGCTGCGCGTCCACGATGATGACGCCCGGCTCGGTGCCCTCGGGAACGGTGATCGGGGTCTCGAAACCGCAGTCCTCGTCCACCAGCACGGTGACCGGGTCACCGATCTTGTTGCCCTCGGTGTCGAAGAGCTGCACGACCACGTTCACGCCGGCCGGGAAGCCGGTGCCCGTGACCTGCACCTCGTCGCCCGCCTCGACGACGGTCGGGTCGGCCGTGATGGCCGGGTCGGTGCACTCCTCACCCTGGTTGTCCGGGTTCAGGATCTCGAGCGGCGCCTCGGCACCCTCGCTGCCGTCCTCCGGCTCTGCCTCGACCACGTGGTCGCCGGGCTCGGCGTCCTCGGGGACGGTCAGGTCCGTGATGAAGCCGCAGGCCTCGTCCGGGGTGACCGTGACGGCGTCGCCCACCGGGTTGCCCTCGGCGTCACGCAGCTGCACGACGACCGGCACGCCGGCCGGGAAGCCCTGGCCGATGACCGAGACGGTGTCGCCCGGGTAGGCGGCGTTCGGCACGACGGTCAGCGTCGGGTCCATGGCGCACACGTCGGCGCCCGAGATCACGGCGAGCGGGGCCTCGGCGGCCTGGCCGGTCGTGTCGTCGGTGCCGACGACCGTGTAGTCGCCGAGCTCGGCGTCGGCCGGGACCGGCACCGGGGTGGTGAAGGTGCCCTCGGAGTCCGTGTCGACCGCGATCGGGTCACCCACGGGGTTGCCCTCGGGGTCGGTCAGCTGAACCGTGGCGGTCGAGTCCGGCGTGTAGCCCTCACCCGTCGCGACGGTCGACTGACCCGGAGCGACAGAACCGGGGACCACGGTCAGGGACGGGTCGATCTCGCCCGTGCCACCGTCGCCGTTGATGCGGACGGCGGCGTTGCCCAGGTTGATCCGGGCGACCTCGTTGGCCGGCAGGAGCGCGATGCTCAGCGCCGACAGCTCGAAGGAGGTCTCCGCGGCCGCGGCCGTGGTGGAGGTCTGGGTCACGCCCTCGGTGCTGACCTGACGGTTGATCGTGATCGACAGGACCTGCGCCAGGACGTCGAAGACCGGCGAGAGCAGCTCGCGGATCGGCTTCGTGATGGAGTCCGTCTTGAGGTCGTTGATCAGCAGGTTGAAGATGTTGTCACCCTCGTCGCTGATCAGCAGGTCGTACACCGGGGCCAGGATCGGCGCCAGGGCCGGGCCGAGCGTGTTGATGGTGCTGACCAGGAGCTCGGCGACCGGAGCCATCGTGCCCGTGCTGTTGTTCACGGCCTCGGGGAAGTTGCCGTTCACGGCGTCGGCCAGCGGCAGCGACCACGAGACGTCGAGGTTGCCCAGCGGGCTCTCGTCGGTGAAGGCGATGTTGATCGTCACCGAGTTCAGCGAGTCCTCGATCGCGCCGATGAGGATGTTGGTGACTTCCTCCATCAGCTCGTGCACGGTCTCCGCGATGAGCGGGTAGGTCGTGTCGTCGATGAGCTCGGTGTTCGGGTCGAGCGCGTTGATGCCACCCTCGTTCGGGCCGTCCACGAGCTTGTCGAGGTGGACCTCGAGCTGACCGGTCGACAGGTCGATCGTGATGAGCTGGTTCGCCGAGGTGATCGGCTCACCCACGACGGACTGGAACAGGTTCTCCTGCATGTTGCTGTCGACGGTGATCGACGGCGTCGGGACGCCCGGGATCGCGTCGAACAGCCCGGTCAGGGCGCTCTCGTCCAGGTTCTCGTTGACGAGGTCCTCGACGGTCGTGTCGATGGTGCCGCCGATGTCGTAGATCGACGAGGCAGCGTCCTCGATGACCGGCGAGTGCAGCGTCAGGTCCAGGTCGGCCACGCGGTACTGGCCGAGGCCACCCACGCCGTCCTGGTCCAGGATCACGCCGTCCTCGGCCTTGACCTCGGCCGCACCGGCGCCCGCCTCCAGCAGGAGCTGGTCGACGATCTGGTCCGTGAGGCCGTCGACGCCCAGCAGGCGCGCGACGGACAGCACGTCCACGGTCGCCTTGCCGAAGTCCTCGGTCTCGCCGTCCAGGGTCACGCCACCGTCGGCGCCGGCCAGGCCGGAGACCGCGTACGCGTCGGCAGGGGACGACGCCTCGCTCTTGCTGGCCAGCGCACCGAGCTGACCGAAGTCCAGGATCTCGTCGAGGGGGACCTCGACGTCACCGAGACGGATGAGCTCCGAGCCGAGCAGCTCGACGTTCAGGTTGCCCTCGTTGGGGCCCGCGTTGGAGACCGAGCCGGCCTCCGAGTAGGCGGCTGCGAGCAGCGCCTCCTGGAAGAGCGTCGAGTCGAGGACGCTCGCAGCGGCCTCCGACGGCTCGTCCGGGTAGTTGTCCACAGCCGCGACTGCCGGCAGACCCGTGGTGGTCACCACGAGGGCCGACGCCGCGACCGTCACCAGAGATCGGCGCAGTACGAGGCCACCCCTTCGACGGCGTGACGGTACTTGCGTTGGGTTCAACGGAATTCACTCCTCCACGTTCGCGCTTAAGAAAAAGCGTCCGGATCGGTACGTGATCACGTCCGGATCTCGGGGCGGTGGCATGAGGCGCACCGGCTCCCGGCCCTCAGGGAACAGTGGTTCTCAGCCGCCTGCCAGGCAGAGCCGTAATCGTGCGCTGACGCAATCCAGCGCAACGTGAAGTGCGTTCGATACGTTTCGAGGCGCGCCCGAGGCGGCCGCGCACACAATGCCGGAGATACGAGAAAGAGGTCCGGAATGCCGGGTGAAAAGTGAGCGCAGGAGCGGGTGAAAAATCTGCGCTCGATCGCTACCCGCCGACGAGCCAGGCGGGCGGTCGCGTCTCGGCGAGACGGACCAGGTCCCGGCGGTCCCGGATGCCGAGCGTCGTGTACGCCTGGCGCAGCCGGTTGACGACGGTCCGCTCGGACACGAACGTCGCCTGGGCGATCTGCGAGTTGGTCGCGCCGTGCACGGCGAGCCGCACCATCTCCCGCTCGTGCCGGCCGAGCACCTCCCACTCGGGGCCCGCTCCGCCGCCGGCGTCGGTCTCGGCCAGGAAGGCGTCGATACCGCGCAGCCACCCGGTCATCCCGGCCAGCCGGACGAGCGTCCGGGCCTCGTCGAGCAGCGCGGTCCCTGTGCTGCGGGCGCCGCGGGTCACGGCGTACCGGCCGTAGGCCACCAGCATGCGGACCCGCTGCCAGGGCGACATCGGCACCGGCGCGGCGTGCAGCGCGGCCTCGAAGGCGGCCGACGGCGTGCCGTCGTCCGCCAGCAGCGCCCGCAGCCGGGACCAGGCCGCCGCCACGTCGACCGCCGACCGCTCCTCGGGCGTCACCACGGGCTGGAGCAGCCGCTCGACGCGCGGCCCCACCCGGCCGGGCGGCGTCGACGCCATGACGGCCTCGACGAGGTCGCAGCGCACCTGCACGCGGCCGCGGTAGGGCCACCCGCAGTGCTCCAGCGCGATGGTCAGCAGGGCGACGGCGCCCTCCGCCTGTCCCACGACGAGGTGCGCGGCGCCGAGGTCGGCGGCGTACTCGCCCAGCGCCCGCGCCGACCACGAGCCCGCCTGCGCGGGCATGGTGCTCGCCGGTGCGGTGCCGTCGACGACGGCGTCCGCCGCCGCGCGCAGCCCTCGCGCGGGCAGCCACTCGTCCACCGACGGCCGCAGCTCCGCGGCGTGCGCCAGGTGCGTCCGGACGTCGACGGCGCGGCCGTCGAAGGCGGCGACCCGGGCTGCCGCGACATCGCGCGCGACGATCTCCGCGACCGTGCTGTCCTCCGCGCCGCCGGAGTGGTCGGCCAGCAGGCTGCGCGCGCCCACGACGTCGCCCAGCATCAGCAGGGCGTGCACCTGGACCTCGACGCCCACCCAGTCCTGGCCGGATGTCGGCCCGAGCAGCCGGAGATCGGCGCGGAGCGTGCCGGGGTCGGGCAGCTCGCCCGTGCTCTCCAGGCGGAGCAGGCCCGCCGCCACGCGCGCACCGGCGGCGCGTGCCTCTTCCGGGACGCCGGCCGGGTCGCGCCACCAGAGGTGGTCGGTCCACTCCGGACCCACGCCGTCGGGCACCAGGGCACCCTCGCGGTGGTCCAGCCACGTGCGCCCCGTCAGCAGGGACACACCGACGGCGCGGGCCGCCAGCCGGGGCTCAGGCGTGGCCGCCACGACCGCCCAGGCGCGGGCCGGCAGCTCGTCGAGGTGCAGGCCGTCGAGGATGCGCTCGGCCGCGCGCACGCCGGTCACGTGCATGCCGGTCACGTGCGCGCCGGACGCCTGTACGCCGGCGACCTGCGCGCCGGACACGTCGCGCTCCGCGGCCTGGGCCTCGCGGCCGTCGGCGTGCCCGTCGGCCCCGCGCGCCTCGCGGCACAGCAGGGCCAGCAGCGGATGCCGCACGGCCGACCGGCCGTCCCGGCGGGCCAGGGCGGCGCCGCCCAGCGGCGGGGTGCCCAGCGGCGCGGTGGCGAGCGCGGTCATCGTCGCCGGGTCCAGGCCCGCCAGCATGGCGCGGTAGACGCGCCGGGCGGCAGAGCCCGCGGTCTCGGGGCCGGTCCAGGAGGCGTCCCCGCGCAGCTCCGCGGCGCTCAGGGACCCGGCGAGCTCCAGCGCGAGCCGGGGGTTGCCGGCGCTCCACCAGCGCAGCTGCTCGACGACGTCGGCGGCCACCGGCACGCTCAGCTCCATGTCGAGCACGCGGCGCAGGGACCCCCGGTCGAGCGGCCCCAGCTCGAGCACCTCGACGTCGTCCGACAGCGGCTCGGCGGAGATGCTCCGGACGGCGGCGATCACCCGCCAGTCCTGCCCGTACGCCTCGTCCGCGAGGTGCTGGAGCCAGCGTGCGCGCTCGGCGGTGAGCACGCCCACGTCGTCGACGAAGAGGACGCGCGGGCCGGTGCCGCCGTCCCCACCGCCGTCGGCCGCCCAGGCCGACACCGCGCGCAGGAAGCCCGCCGCGTCGAAGTCCGTGTCGTGCTCCGGGTGGTCCGGAACGGACCAGGCCGACAGGTCGATGCGCCGGCTGTTCTCGAGGTCGTGCGCCGAGGGCCGGGACGAGCACGGCCGGACCACGCGCACGGCCGACGACCCCGCGCCGACCAGCTTGAGCGCGCGGATCACCGTCGCCGTCTTGCCGATGCCGCTCAGCCCGCGCACGACGAGGACCGTCGGGTCCAGGTCCGTCGCGAAATGCCCGATGACCCGCAGCTCTCTGTCCCGCCCGTGGACCACGTGGCCCCTCCCCCTGCTACCCGCCTGGCTCCCTCGTGCCCCCGACGACGCCGCGGACATGGCCATGGAAGGCCCGTCACTAGATGGCACGCACACCCCGATTTCGTGACTTACATGAATATCGATCGGAGCGCGTCAGGAGTCTATGACAAGAGATAAATCGTGCAGGGCGTGCCTGTGATACGGGAAATTACGGTTCTACCTGGCACATCTCGGACAGCCGAGATAAAGACCAGACCGTTCGGAAATAAATCCGGAATGCCCAATTCGGGAGAGGCGGTGATATCAGGCCAGCGGGCCGAGCAATTGCTGCCGGTCGGTCTCCGGGCGGTCAGCGCCGTCGAGCACGCCGACGATCTTCTTCTCCTCGAACCGGAAGTGCGTCTCCATGACGGCCTCGATGCCGTCGAGGTGCCGCAGCAGCTCGTCCCGGTCCGCGCCCGACAGTGCGGCGCGCTGCAGCTCGCCCAGGAGATGGTCCAGCATGGAGTGGTCCCGCTTGAGGTCCGCGACGACGGGCGCAAGGCCCGGTTCGGCCGCCAGCACGACGTCGAAGAGCGTGGCGTCCTCCGCGCGGTGGTGCCCGGTCAGCGCGGCGCAGAAGCCGACGCAGTAGAGCTGCAGGTCCCGCGCCGCCGTCGGCCCGGAACCACCGTCCTCGACGGCGGACCGCGCGACGCCCAGGGCCTCGCGCAGCCGCCGGTGGATCTCGCGGAGCTCCTGCCCCCAGGCCACGACGCGTTGACTCATCGCCGGACAGCCTAGCCCGGGCCCGTGGTCAGCCGCCCAGCAGCTCGGCGATCACGGCGGGCACCGCGTGGGCGATCTCCAGCGCGGCGACCGGCCCGCCCGCCGACGCGCGCGCCGCCGCCCGGCCGTGCACCACCACGGCGGCCGCCGCGAGGCGCGCCGCGAGCGTCTCGTCCGCGACGACGTCGGCCGAGCGCCCGGCGAGCAGCGTGCCCAGGATGCCCGCGAGGACGTCGCCCGCCCCCGCCGTCGCCGTCCACGCCGGGGCGTCCGCCTGCGCGTAGGCGCCGCCGGGGCCGGCCACCACCGTGATCGCGCCCTTGAGCAGCACGGTCGCGCCGGTCGCCTGGTGCGCCGTCCGCGCCCAGTGCAGCGGGCGTGCCTCGACCGCGGCCCGGTCGGCGTCGTGCCCGAGCCCCTGCAGCAGCTCCGCCAGCTCGCCGGCGTGCGGCGTCAGCACCGCCCAGGCCGGCAGGCGGTGCTCCAGCATCGTGAGCGCGCCCGCATCGATCACGGCGGGCATCTTGCCGCCGGTCACGTCCTCGGACAGCACGCCGGTCACAGCCGCGAGCGCCCCGAAGACGCGGCGCGCCTGGCCGTCGTCGTCCGGGCCGTCCTCCGGGTCGAACGCGGGAACGCCGGGGCCGAGGACCCAGGCCTGGACCCGTCCGCCGGCCACGACCACCTCGGGCCGGGCCAGCAGCACGCGGGTGCCCACGGCCTCGGGGCCCAGGTAGCGCACCATGCCGGCCCCGGCGCGCACGGCGCCGGACGTCGCCAGGACCGCCGCGCCCGGGTAGGTGCTCGTCCCGGCGATGACGCCGACCACGCCGCGCGTGTACTTGTGGTCGTGGGCGGTGGGGGCGGGCCAGAGGGCCGCGGCGTCCGCGGGCTCCATACGCTGCACCCGGCCGGATCCGGTGTCGGTGCCGGCCATCGCGTGCCGGCCGAGGGTGACGCGCTGCGCCGCGCTGGCCCAGTGGTCGGTGCCGGAGGCGGTGGGGAAGCCGACGTCGACCAGCTCGACCGCGCCGGCGAGCTGCGCCGCCGGGGGCAGCAGGAGGCCGGGCTTGAGCGCGCCGAACGTCACCGTGCGGTCCGCGCGCAGCACGGGGCCGGGCACCACGCCGTCGTCCACGCCGATGCCGCTCGGGATGTCGACCGCGACGGTGTACGGCCACCGCTTCCCGGCGGCCTCCCGGGCCTCCGCGAGGGCCCGCACGAGTCCGCCGGCGGGCGGCCGCAGCGCGCCACGCGCGCCGACGCCGACCAGGCCGTCGAGCACGACGTCGGCCGCGAGGGCGGAGCGGACGACGGACGGGACGCGGGCGTCGGCGAGGCGGACGACCTCGCCGCCCGCCGACTCGAACGCCGCCAGGCCCTCCTCGTGGGCGCGCGCGGACGAGAGGACCGCCGTGACCGTCATCCCGCGCCGGACCAGGTGCGCGCCGGCGAACAGGGTGTCGCCGCCGTTGTTGCCGGGGCCGACCAGGAGCAGGGCGCTCGCGCCGCGGACGTCGCCACGGGTGCCGGACGGGCGTCCGGGCCGAAGCCGGGCCGCGCCGGGGAGCCCGTCGGAGCCGAGGCTGCCGTGCAGCCGGGCGCCGGCCGGGCGGGGTGTCGTACGGGCCGCGACCTCCCGGAGCACGGCCTGCGCCAGCGCGTACGCCGCCCTGGCCATGAGTGGCTCACCCGCCGCGATGAGCGGCTCCTCGGCCTTGCGTACCTCGTCGGAGGTCCATGCGTCCTTCACAGGCCTATAGTGCCGTGTCCTTTGAGAACTGCGGTAACCAAACCCGGCATTTTCGACCACCCCTCCCCTGGGTGCGGGCCGTCGGCATAGGGTCGGGCCATGCGATTCGGACTCTTCATCCCGCAGGGCTGGCGCCTCGACCTGGTCGACGTCGCGCCCGCCGACCAGTGGGCCACCATGCTCTCCCTCGTGCACCGCGCCGAGAACCAGGCGGCCGGCGAGGCCGTCCCGGGCGGCGAGTTCGCCTGGGAGTCAGCCTGGGTGTTCGACCACTTCCACACCGTCCCCGAACCCTCGACCGAGGCCACGCACGAGGCCTGGTCGCTGATGGCCGCGTTCGCGGCGGCGACCCAGCGCATCCGGCTGGGCCAGATGTGCACCTGCATGGCGTACCGCGAGCCGACCTACCTCGCCAAGGTCGCCTCGACCGTCGACACGATCTCCGGCGGCCGCGTCGAGATGGGCATCGGCGCCGGCTGGTACGAGCACGAGTGGCGTGCGTACGGCTACGGCTTCCCGACCGCGGGCGAGCGCCTGCGCGCACTCGACGAGGGCGTGCAGATCATGGCGAGCATGTGGCGCACCGGGTCCTCCGGCACGTTCGAGGGCAAGCGCTACCAGGTCGACGGCGCGCTCTGCTACCCGCAGCCCCTCCAGCAGCTCCCGGTGGGCGACGGCGGCGCCGAGGTCCCGTCGATCCCCCTGTGGATCGCGGGCGGCGGCGAGAAGAAGACGCTGCGCATCGCCGCGCAGCACGCCCAGTACACGAACTTCGACGGCTCGCCCGAGGGTTTCGCGCACAAGTCGAGCGTGCTCGAGGCACACTGCAAGGACGTGGGCCGCGACTTCGGCGAGATCACGCGGTCCTCGAACTACAACGTGGTGATCGGCGAGAACGACGCCGAGGTCGGCGAGCGGCTGGCCTGGATCGAGGCGCACCTGCGCAAGCAGGTCCCCGCGAAGGCCGACCGCGAGATCGAGAACTGGCGCAACGGCCTCCTGGTCGGCACGCCGGAGCAGATCGTCGAGCGGCTGCAGGGCATGCGCTCGCGCGGGCTGGAGTACGCGATCACGTACTTCCAGGAGGCGGCGTACGACACCAGCGGCATCGAGCTCTTCGAGAAGCAGGTCATCCCCGAGCTCCAGTAGCACCCCGACGGGTCAGACCCACAGGCCACCCGGGTGACCTGTGGGTCTGACACGTCCGGGCGGCGTCCGGCCTCAGCCCTCGGCGATCACCATGGCGGACGCGATGCCGGCGTCGTGGGAGATCGTGATGTGCCAGGTGCGCACGCCGAGCTCGGCGGCGCGGGCGGCCACGGTGCCGCTCGCGTCGATCCGCGGCGGGCCGCCGATCGTGCGGTGCACCGTGACGTCGTGCCACCGGAGGTTGCCGGGGGCGCCGAGCGACTTGGCGATGGCCTCCTTCGCCGCGAACCGCGCGGCGAGCGACGCCGCCGGGAGCTCGCGCTCGGCCTCGGTGAACAGCTTCTCCCGCAGCCGGGGCGTGCGGTCGAGGGTCTCCATGAACCGGTCCACGTCGACCACGTCGATGCCCGTGCCGATGATCATGGCCTCAGCCTAGGTCCCCGCCGGTCGCCGCCCCGCCCCCGCCACGGCGGCCTGCCGCGGCGCGGCTGTCGGTGTTGCGCAAGGTGCCCGTTTTGCGGCACCATATCCCCGTAATGCACAGGTAAAGGTGGCACCTGCTTCGTGGCAGGGTGCCACCTTTCGCGCGTAGGAGGTTGCCATGCCGGAGGACGACGACAAGCTCCCCTTCCCCGTGATCATGGTCGTGGTCTTCGGCATCGTGATCGCCGCGATCGTCACGCTGCTGGTGTACGTCGCCGTGTCGAGCTGACGTCGTCCGCCTCCTCGACGCGGTCCAGCCACTCCCCCACCAGGGCATCGAACAGGCCGCGCTGCTCGATGTGCAGCGAGTGCCCCGCGCGGTCCAGCACGGCGAACGTCGCGCGCGGGTAGTGCTCCAGCAGGTCCCACGCGTCGCGGTAGCCCGTCATCGAGTCCTGGCGCCCGACGGCGATCAGGACCGGCTTCTCGAACGGCGCGGGCTCCACGGGGAACGTCCCGGCGTAGCTCGCCTCGATCCGCGCGACCGCCGCCGGGTCGGCCGCGGCCAGCCCGGGGTCGACCTCCCGGCGCGCCCGTGCCCAGGTCTCCTCCGTCTGCACCACGAGCACGTCCTCCGTGTCGAGCGCGGCGTCGCCGACCCGCTCGGCGAGCTCCCGGTCCCGGACCAGCACCTGGCGCTCGGGGAGCCGGCGCAGCTCGTGGCGCGGTTCGACCAGCGTGACGACGGCGGCCAGGCCCGCGACCCGGTCCGGGTCGGCCGCGGCCAGGCCGCGCGCCAGGTACCCGCCGTACGACTGCCCGACCACGACGTAGGGGCCCTCGGGCACCAGCGCCTCGACCGCACCCCGCAGGATCCGGAAGACGTCGTCGGTGCTCGCCACGTCCGGGGCAGCCGTCCGGCCCATGCCCGGCAGGTCGACGTAGACCCGGCGCCAGCCCGGGCGTCCCGCGAGGACGGGCTCGAACGCACCGGTCATGAGCCGGTGGTCCACCGGGAACCCGTGGACCAGCACCACCGTGCGCACCCCTGCGCCCGCCTGCGGCCCGTGCTCCACGTAGTGCACCCGGACCCCGTCGACCTCCACGTACGCCATGAAGCGCTCCTCTCCTCCGGCCGCCACGGCGTGGCGTCCGTCCGAGGCAGACCCTAGACGGGGTCACCGACATCGCGGATGCCCGCGGTGTCCTCCGGCCGCACCAGGTGCCGCCAGCGGAACCACTTCCGCTCCAGCTCCTCCGGCAGGTCGACGTCGAACCGCCGTGCCACCAGCAGCAGCTGCGCGAGCGCGTCCGCGACCTCGCCCCGGAACGCGTCCCGGATCTCGTCCTCGGACAGGCCCCGGTCGCGCGAGCGCCCGGACATTGTGAGGAACGCCTGGGTGAGCTCGCCGATCTCCTCCTGGAGCTTCAGCACGAGCCAGTCGTCCGTGCGTTCCAGGCCGTGCACGCGCGCGTAGACCCGGCTGATGATCTCGACCTCGTCGGAGAGCTGCTTCAGTTCCACGCCGACGAGCGTGCCACAGCCGGGCCGGCGGGATTACTCGACGGTCACCGACTTGGCGAGGTTCCGCGGCTGGTCCACGTCCAGGCCCTTGGCCGTGGCGAGCGCCATCGCGAAGATCTGCAGCGGCACGACGGCCAGCAGCGGCTGCAGCAGCGTGGGCGCCTGCGGGATCCAGAAGATCTCGTCGGCGTACTTGCGCACCTCGTCGTCGCCGTCCTCCGCGATCACGAGGGTGCGGGCGCCGCGCGCCCGGATCTCCTGGATGTTGGAGACCACCTTGGAGTGCAGGGAGTCGCGGCCGCGCGGCGAGGGCACCACCACGAACACGGGCTGCCCCTCGTCGATCAGGGCGATCGGCCCGTGCTTGAGCTCGCCGGCGGCGAAGCCCTCCGCGTGGATGTAGGCGAGCTCCTTGAGCTTGAGCGCGCCCTCCAGGGCAACGGGGAAGCCGACGTGCCGGCCCAGGAACAGCACCTTGTCCGACTTCTCCATGGACCGGGCCGTCGCGCGCACGTACTCGCCGCGCTCGATGACGGTCTGGATCTTGCGCGGCATGGCCCGCAGCTCGTCGAGCAGCGTGGCGATCTCGTCGGGGAACTTGTTGCCGCGCAGCTGGGCGAGGTACAGGCCCAGCACGTAGGCGGCGGTGATCTGGGCGAGGAACGCCTTGGTGGAGGCGACGGCGATCTCGGGGCCGGCGTGCGTGTAGAGCACGGCGTCCGACTCGCGCGGGATCGTGGAGCCGTGGGTGTTGACGATGGAGATCACCTTGGCGCCCTGCTCGCGCGCGTGCCGCACGGCCATCAGGGTGTCCATGGTCTCGCCGGACTGCGTCACGGCGACCACCAGCGTGCGCTCGTCGACGATCGGGTCGCGGTAGCGGAACTCGTGCGCCAGCTCGACCTCGACCGGGATGCGGCACCAGTGCTCGATCGCGTACTTCGCCACGTGACCGGAGTAGGCGGCGGTGCCGCACGCGATCACGATGATCTTGTTCACGGCCCGCAGGATCGACTCGTCGATGCGCAGGTCGTCCAGCACGAGCGCGCCCGCGGCGTCGGTGCGGCCGAGCAGCGTGTCGGCCACGGCCTGGGGCTGGTCGTGGATCTCCTTGTCCATGAAGGAGTCGAAGCCGCCCTTCTCGGCGGCCGCGGCGTCCCAGTCCACGGTGTAGCGCTTGGCCTCGGCGGGCTTGCCGTCGAAGTCGGTCACGTCCACCGACGTCGGCGTGATGGTCACCACCTGGTCCTGGCCCAGCTCCAGGGCCTCCTTGGTGTGCGCGATGAACGCGGCGACGTCGGAGCCCAGGAAGTTCTCGCCCTCGCCGAGCCCCACCACGAGCGGGGAGTCGTGCCGGGCGCCGACCACGGTCTCGGGCGCGTCGGCGTGCACGGCGAGCAGCGTGAACGTGCCCTCCAGCCGGCGGGCGGTGGCGGTCATGGCGGCCGTCAGGTCGCCGGTCTCGCGGTACGCCTTGGCCACGAGGTGGGCGGCCACCTCGGTGTCGGTCTCGGACCGGAACACCACGCCGTCGGCCAGCAGCTCGGCCTTCAGCTGGGCGAAGTTCTCGACGATCCCGTTGTGGATCACCGCGAGGCGGTCGCCGTCGGCCAGGTGCGGGTGGGCGTTCGCGTCGGTGGGGCCACCGTGCGTGGCCCAGCGGGTGTGCCCGATCGCCGCGGTGGCCTCCGGGAGCGGGTCGTGGTCCAGGACCTCGATCAGGTTGGCGAGCTTGCCCGACTTCTTGGCCCAGGCCACGCCGTCCAGCCCCGGCGCGACGAGTGCGACCCCGGCCGAGTCGTAGCCGCGGTACTCGAGGCGCCGCAGCCCCTCGATGGCCACGTCGAGAGGCGTGCCCGAGGGCAGGGCCGCGCCCGAGGCGCCGCCGTCCGCGATAGTCGCGGCAGTTCCGGTGTAACCGACGATCCCACACATGCGGGCGAGTCTAACGAGCGTTCGGAGCGGTACCCATGACCGGGCTCACAGGGCACTTTTCTCACCCGCAGGATCACCTGCTACCTCGGACGATGTCGATCCTTGCCCCGGGTGGGGCACAATGCTGCAGGTGGTTTCACAGTTCCCGACGACGGACCTCGGGGAGCACCTGCTCGCCCTCGCCCCGTCCTCGCCCTACGTGGATCTCGACCGGGCGGCCTGGAGCCGCCTCTCGGCATCCACCCCGCTGCCGCTGACCGACGACGACGTCGAGCGCCTGCGCGGACTCGGTGACCCGATCGACCTCGCCGAGGTCGACGCGATCTACCGCCCTCTGTCGCGACTGCTCAACCTCTACGTGCAGGCCACCGGCGGCCTGCACGACGCGACCTCGACCTTCCTGCACGAGGACCCGCCCCGCACCCCGTATGTCATCGGCGTGGCCGGATCGGTGGCTGTCGGCAAGTCGACGACGGCGCGCGTGCTGCGCGAGATGCTCGCCCGCTGGCCCGAGACCCCGCGCGTCGAGCTCATCACGACCGACGGGTTCCTCTACCCGAACGCGGAGCTCGAACGGCGGGGCCTCATGGAGCGCAAGGGCTTCCCGGAGTCGTACGACCGGCGCGCCCTGATCAGGTTCCTGTCCCGGATCAAGGCCGGCCAGTCCGAGGTGCGGGCCCCCGTGTACTCGCACGTCATCTACGACATCGTGCCCGAGCTGGAGGTGGTGGTCCGCAAGCCCGACGTGCTCATCGTCGAGGGCCTGAACGTGCTGCAGCCGGCCCGGCCGTCCGCCGTCGACGAGTCGACCGTCGCGGTGAGCGACTTCTTCGACTTCTCGATCTACGTGGACGCCCGCACCCGGAACATCCGGCAGTGGTACGTGGAACGCTTCCTGGAGCTGCGCCGCACCGCGTTCACCAAGCCCGACTCCTACTTCAAGCGGTATGCGTCGCTCTCCGACCAGGAGGCCACGGACAAGGCCCTGTCGATCTGGGAGTCGATCAACGCGCCGAACCTCGAGAAGAACATCCTGCCCACGCGCGGACGCGCCACGCTGGTGCTCACCAAGGGCTCGGACCACGCGGTGCAGCGGGTCCGGCTGCGCAAGCTCTAGTCAGCGGTCCTTCGCGGATCGGCCGCCGTCGTCGGCCCGGTGGACGTACTCCTTGACCATCTCGGTGGCGCCCGCCGGGACGGCGACCTTCTCGCCGCCCGCACCCTCCTCGCCGTCCGCGTCCTCGTGGAGGTGGCGGCGCGAGAACCAGCCCACCACCTTGTCCACGAGGAAGCCCATCGCGACGCCCAGCACCACGCCGATGACGATCGCCAGCAGCGGCTCGTGCCCGAGCCACTGGGCCGCGACGAGGCCGATGCCCGCGGAGTACAGCGCCCACATGACCGCCGCGATGGCGGCGATGAGCATGAACCGGCGCCGCGGATAGCCGACGGCGCCCGCCGTCATGTTCACCGCCACGCGCCCGATCGGCACGTAGCGCGCCGCGAGGATGAAGGAGGCGCCGCGGCGGGTCAGCGCCCGCTCGGCCCAGTCCACGGCCCGGCGCCCGCGGGCCGAGCGCAGGAACGGCACCCGGTCGGTGCCGATCATCTTGCCGATCTGGTACGCGATCTGGTCGCCGACCCAGGCCCCGGCGGCCGCCGCGATCAGCACCAGCCACATCCAGGGCGTACCGGTGCTGTGGGCCGACACGGTCAGGGTGATGACCACCGACTCGCTGGGCAGCGGCGGGAAGAAGCCGTCGATGGTCGCGAAGGCGAACATGGCCGGGTAGATCCACGGCGAGGCGGCCATCGCGAGGATCCATGCCTCGGTGGCGCTCAGGACGGTGGAGATGAGTTCGAGCACGGGACCTCGGGAGTCTCGGCCGGGCACTACCCGGGGGCGGAGAAGGGCACCTCATAGTGCCTCCGTCCAGACTACGCAAGGGGGCCCCCTGAATCGCATCAGGGGACCCCCTGGTAGAACCCCGCTTCCCAAGGTTTCACGGGCCGTTCACGCCGACGCCCCGCCGAGGGTGAAACGTGCCGGAGCGCCCGGCGGCTCCGTCAGAGCGCCAGCCGCTCCCGCACCACGGCGGCAAGATCCTCCGCGACCTTGTCCGCCTCGTCCTGGGCCGGGGCCTCGACCATGACACGCACCAGCGGCTCCGTACCGGACTGGCGCAGCAGCACGCGACCGGTGTCGCCGAGCCGCGAGGTCGCGTCAGCGACGGCGTTCTGCACGCCCTCGTCGGTGCCGGCCCGCGACTTGTCCACGCCGCGCACGTTCACGAGCGTCTGCGGCAGGCGCTCGATCTCCCCCGCGAGGTCGGCCAGCCGCTTGCCCGACGCCTTGACCCGCGCCGCGAGGTGCAGTGCCGACAGCACGCCGTCGCCGGTGGTGGCGTGGTCCGCCAGGATGATGTGGCCCGACTGCTCGCCGCCCAGGCCGTAGCCCTGGGCACGCATCTCCTCCAGCACGTACCGGTCGCCCACCGCGGTCTGCACCGTGGTGATGCCGCGCTCCCGCATGGCGAGGATGAGCCCGAGGTTGCTCATGACGGTCACCACGAGGGTGTCGCCCGGCAGGCGGCCCTCCTCCTTGAGGGCGGTCGCGAGGATGCCGAGGATCTGGTCGCCGTCCACGATCGCGCCGGTGTGGTCGACGGCGAGGCAGCGGTCGGCGTCACCGTCGAACGCGACGCCGAAGTCCGCCTCGGACGCCACCACGACGGCCTGGAGCTGCTCCGGGTGGGTGGAGCCGCACTTCTCGTTGATGTTCCGGCCGTCGGGGCTGGCGTTCATCACCACGACGTCGGCGCCCGCGGCGCGCAGCGCCTCCGGGCCGACCTCGCTCGCCGCGCCGTTCGCGCAGTCCAGCGCGATGCGCAGCCCTTCGAGGGGACGGTGGTCGGGCGTAGTGCCGACGCTGTCGGTCAGGTGCCGCACGTAGCGCTCGGCGGCCGCCTGGCCGTCGGTGCGGATGCGCCCCACGCCGGCGCCCGTGGGTCGCTCCCAGTCGTCCCCGAGGGTCGCCTGGATCGCGTCCTCGACGGCGTCGTCGAGCTTGAGCCCGCCGCGCGCGAAGAACTTGATGCCGTTGTCCGGCATCGGGTTGTGCGAGGCGGAGACCATGACGCCGAGGTCGGCCTCCAGCTCTGTCACCAGGTAGGCCAGCGCGGGGGTGGGCAGCACGTTGAGCATCACCACGTCCACGCCGGCCGATGCGAGGCCGGCGGCCACGGCACCGGCGAGGAACTCGCCGGACGCCCGGGTGTCACGTCCGACGACGGCCCGCGGACGCGGGCCCAGCAGCTCACCCTGCGCGGTCAGGACCCTGGCCGCCGCGGCGCCCAGCTCCAGCGCCAGCTCCGCGGTGATGTCCTTGTTGGCGAGGCCCCGAACTCCGTCGGTGCCGAACAGCCTGCCCATGCACATTCTCCTCAGCTCGATCCGATCCCACCGTAGTGGGGCCCGGCTTGCGCCGGAAATGCAGGTGGCCCCGCTGAACAGTGTCGACACTGTTCGGCGGGGCCACCCGGCCAAGCGCTCTGATCAGCGCTTCGAGTACTGCGGAGCCTTGCGGGCCTTCTTGAGACCGGCCTTCTTGCGCTCGACCTTGCGGTCGTCACGCGTGAGGAAGCCGGCCTTCTTGAGCTCGGCGCGGTTCGACTCCTCGTCGATGGCGTTCAGCGCACGGGCGATGCCCAGGCGCAGCGCGCCGGCCTGACCCGACGTGCCGCCACCCGTGATGCGGGCGATGACGTCGAAACGGCCCTCGACCTCGACCAGGTTCAGCGGCGAGTTGACCAGCTGCTGGTGCACCTTGTTCGGGAAGTAGTCCTCGAGGGTGCGGCCGTTGATCTTCCAGGTGCCGGTGCCGGGGACGAGGCGCACGCGCGCCACGGCCTCCTTGCGGCGCCCGAGGGCCTGGCCCGGGGCGGTGATGGACGAACCGCGCGTTGCCGGCGCGGCAGTCTCGGTGGTGTAGTTGCTGGGCGCCTCGGCGCCCTGCTCGAATTCGACGGTGGTCTCGGCCACGGTGATGTCCTCGCGTCCTTCGCGTTGCGATCCGGCAGCGGCCTCAGGCCTGCTGCGAAACCTGGGTGATCTCGAACGGCTTGGCCTGCTGCGCCGTGTGCGGGTGCTCAGAGCCTGCGTAGACCTTCAGGTGGGTCATCTGCGTCCGACCGAGCGAGGTCTTGGGGATCATGCCGCGCACGGCCTTCTCGATGGCGCGCTCCGGCTTGGTGTCCAGGAGCTCGCCGTACGGGGTGGCCGTGAGACCGCCCGGGTAACCCGAGTGGCGGTAAGCCAGCTTGGTCTCGCGCTTGTTGCCGCTCAGCGCGACCTTGTCGGCGTTGATGATGATGACGAAGTCACCACCGTCGACGTGCGGAGCGAAGGTCGGCTTGTGCTTCCCGCGCAGCAGGGTTGCGACCTGGCTTGCCAGGCGGCCCAGGACGACGTCGGTCGCGTCGATGACGTACCAGTCGCGCTGGACGTCGCCGGGCTTGGGGGTGTACGTACGCACGGTTCGTAACCTTTTCGTTTGCGGTGTCGTCGGGCGAGAAGCGGCGCCCGATGAGTCAGGTCGTTGTGCGCGGGGGTCAGATCGACGTCCGGGCCGTTCGTCCGCACTCGAGTGGGCTCGGTGCTGACGCAGGACGTCGTGACAAAGCACAACGACTCATTAGAGTACCCGCCAGTTTCCCCAGGGGTCAAAGCGTAGGCGGCCTCCCGGGCCTGCCGCGGGCATGAGGTTCGCCACGTCCGCACTCTGGCGTCCGAACCGAACTGATGTAACGGTAGGAACATGACCGAGGAAACACCCGCCACCATGCCTGGACCTGACGGTATCGCCGAGGGCGACACCGACCAGCTCCCGACCGAGGACACCCTGTACAGCCGGGGTCCGAAGGACTTCCTCGACGAGGGCTACTCGCCGCCCGACCGCCCGCGCTCGAACCACTGGGGCGAGACCTCGTGGGAGGAGCGCCAGGGTGAGTCGATGGACCAGCGGCTCAGCGAGGAGGAGCCTGACGTCTGGCAGGACGACCCGCTCGACCGCGCCGACACCTCGCGCGCGGGCCGGCTCGTCTCCGACCCGGACGCCGACCCGGGCAGCTACGCGGCCGAGGACGGCAACCGCCAGAACGACCTGTACGGCACCGACGCGGGCATCGACGGTGCCGGCGCGAGCGCCGAGGAGGCCGCGGTCCACTGGGTCGAGGAGCCGTGACCAGCAGAGAGCCCTAGATCCAGGCGCCGGAGCAGAGCTCCGGCGAGCACATCCGCTGGTCGAGCTCGTCGAGACCCTGGTGCGGTCCCGACAAGCTCGACCAGCGGTTCTGTTCTACCCCGGCGGCGCCACCGCCGGCTCGTCCCACACGTCCTCGTCCATCCGCCTGGCGCGGACGGCGTCGGCGCGGGCGGCGAGCTCGGCGTCCGGTGGGAAGGTGATCTCCTCCAGGCACAGCCCCTCCGGCGGCACGACGACGACGCCGGCCTCCCGCCGCCGGCTCGCCAGGAGCACGGCAGGCCAGCTCGGGTCACGCCGCCCCTCCCCGACCGCGATCGACGCGCCGACGAGCGCCCGCACCATGTTGTGGCAGAACGCGTCGGCGACGACGCGCCCCACCACGAGCCCCGCATCCGGCCCCTCGGTGGGCCGTTCCCACGCGATGCTCTGCAGCTCCCGGATCGTCGTGGCCCCGGGCCGGGGCTTGCAGTAGGCGGCGAAGTCACGCACCCCGGTCAGGGGGCGGACGGCGGCGTCCATCGCCCCGACGTCGAGCGGCTTGCGGTTCCACAGGACGTGCCGGCGGCGCAGGGGGTCGCGCAGCGCGACGTCGTCGGCGATGCGATAGGTGTAGCGGCGGCGCAGCGCGGAGAAGCGCGCGTCGAAGCCCGCGGGCGCGGGCGCGGCCCGGCGCACCACGAGGTCCCCGGGGAGCACACCGCCCAGCCGGGTCACCAGAGCCTCACCCGGTGTGCGGTCGGAGCGGCCCGGCAGCGCGGCCCAGCCGGCGACGTCGACGTCGACGTGCGCCACCTGGCCCCGGGCGTGCACGCCGGAGTCCGTGCGGCCGGCAACGGTGAGCCGGGGCGCCGGCAGGCCGCGCTGCACGCTCCGGAGCACCTGCGCCAGCCCGTCCTCCAGCGCGCCCTCGACGGTGCGCAGGGCCGGCTGACGGGCCCAGCCCGCGAAGTCGGTCCCCTCGTAGGCGAGGTCGAGGCGGACCCGGATGAAGTCGTTCACGACAGCCATCTTCCCCGATCCTTCCGCAGGGGTTCGTACAGTGACGTCATGGCAGACACCCTCACGCTGGCGGTCGACTGTGGCGGCGGCGGGATCAAGGCGGCCGTCCTCGACACGTCCGGGACCGCGCACGCCACGCCCGTCCGCGTGCCGACGCCCTATCCGCTCCCGCCCGAGCTGCTCGTCGACACGATCGCGAAGATCGCCACGGATCTCCCCGCCGCCGCGCGGGTCACCGTCGGCATGCCGGGCATGATCCGCAGCGGTGTCGTGGTGCACACGCCGCACTACATCACCCGGTCAGGTCCACGTTCCCGGGTGGTCCCCGCGCTCCAGGACGCGTGGAGCAGCTTCGACATGCAGGCGGCGGTCGCGGCCCGCCTGGGGCTGCCCGCGCTCGTCCTGAACGACGCCGAGGTGCACGGTGCGGGCGTGGTCGCGGCGTCGGGCCTGGAGCTGGTCATCACGCTCGGCACGGGCCTCGGGACGGCGATGTTCCACGGCGGGCGCATCGCGCCACACCTGGAGTGGTCGCACGCCCCCGTGCGCCGCAGCCTGACGTACGACCAGTACATCGGGGAGCCCGAACGACGCCGGCTCGGGGACGGCCTGTGGTCGCGGCGCGTGGTCACCGTCGTGGACGGGCTGCGGCCCGTCTTCCACTGGGACCGGCTCTACATCGGCGGCGGCAACGCGCGCTGCATCACGCCGTCGGCGCTGGCCCGCCTGGGCGACGACGTCGTCATCGTGCCCAACTCGGCCGCGCTCGTGGGCGGCGCCCGGGCCTGGGACCTCCCGCCGTCCTGAGGCCCCGGACGACGACGCCGGCCGCACCCTCCCGGAGGGAAGGTGCGGCCGGCGGCGTGCAGGAAAGAAAGGGGCTCAGGCCTCCTTCTTGTCCTCCGTGGTCTCCTCGGCGGGGGCGTCCTTGACGTCCTCGGCGGGGGTCTCCTCGACCGGGGCGTCCTCGACGGGCGCGTCCTCGACCGGGGCAGCCTTCTCGGCGGCCTTGGTGGCCTCCTTGACGACGGCCTGCTTGGGGCTCACGGGCTCGGTGATGAGCTCGATGACCGCCATCGGCGCGTTGTCGCCCTTGCGGGTGCCGATCTTGGTGATGCGTGTGTAGCCACCGTTGCGCTCGGCCATGGCCGGGGCGATCTCGGTGAACAGCGTGTGGACCACGCCCTTGTCGCGAACGACCGTGAGCACGCGGCGGCGGGCGGACAGGTCGCCCTTCTTCGCGAACGTGATCAGACGCTCGGCCAGCGGACGCAGGCGCTTGGCCTTGGTCTCGGTGGTCGTGATGCGGCCGTGCTCGAAGAGCGAGGTCGACAGGTTCGCGAGGATCAGGCGCTCGTGAGCCGGGCTACCGCCGAGCCGTGCGCCCTTGGTGGGGGTAGGCATTGTTGCTTGTCTCCTTGAATGTGGTTCCGCGTGCTCGGCCTAGGCCGGGCACGGGACGTCAGTACGACTGCTCGTCGCTGCTGTAGGCCGCGGAGTCGCCACCCTCGAAGTACGAGGCGCCGGCCGGATCGAAGTCCAGCGGCGAGTCCTTGAGGCTGAGGCCGAGCTCGGCCAGCTTCTCCTTGACCTCGGTGATCGACTTGGCACCGAAGTTGCGGATGTCGAGCAGGTCCGCCTCGCTGCGGGCCACGAGCTCGCCCACCTGGTGGATGCCCTCGCGCTTGAGGCAGTTGTACGAACGGATGGTGAGGTTGAGCTCCTCGATCGGCAGCGCCAGGTCCGCGGCCAGCGCGGTGTCCGTCGGCGACGGGCCGATCTCGATGCCCTCGGCCTCGACGTTCAGCTCACGTGCCAGGCCGAACAGCTCGACCAGGGTCTTGCCAGCCGAAGCGAGCGCGTCGCGAGGCGTGATCGCCTGCTTGGTCTCGACGTCGACGATGAGCTTGTCGAAGTCGGTGCGCTGCTCGACTCGGGTGGCCTCGACCTTGTACGTGACCTTGAGGACCGGCGAGTAGATCGAGTCGACCGGGATGCGCCCGATCTCCGCGTCGAACTGCTTGTTCTGCGCGGCGGACACGTACCCACGGCCCCGCTCGACGGTCAGCTCGATCTCGAGCTTGCCCTTGTCGTTCAGGGTGGCGATGTGCAGGTCGGGGTTGTGCACCTCGACCCCCGCCGGCGGAACGATGTCCGCGGCGGTCACGGTGCCGGCGCCCTGCTTGCGCAGGTACATCACGACGGGCTCGTCGTTCTCCGAGGAGACGACGAGGTTCTTGATGTTGAGGATGATCTCGGTGACGTCCTCCTTCACGCCCGACACGGTGCTGAACTCGTGCAGCACGTTGTCGATACGGATGGACGTGACGGCCGCGCCCGGGATGGACGACAGCAGCGTGCGACGCATCGAGTTGCCGAGCGTGTAGCCGAAGCCAGGCTCGAGCGGCTCGATGGAGAAGCGGGAACGGCTCTCCGAGATGACCTCTTCGGTCAGCGTGGGGCGCTGTGCGATGAGCACTGTGGGTGTCCTTTCAGTGTGCGTCCGCTATATGACGCATCACGGCCTTGCGATCTCTCGCAGCCCGGGCGGATCTCTGTCACCGTCCAGGCGGGTGCTCACCGCGGACGGTGAGCGGATGTCGCGGTCCGGTCGCGGCCGGGGCCTGAGGCCCGCAGCCGCGACCGGCTACGACGAGTCGTCGTCAGACGCGGCGACGCTTCGGGGGGCGGCAGCCGTTGTGCGCCTGGGGCGTCACGTCCTGGATCGAGCCGACCTCGAGGCCGGTCGCCTGGAGCGAGCGGATGGCGGTCTCGCGACCGGAACCCGGGCCCTTCACGAAGACGTCGACCTTCTTGACGCCGTGCTCCTGCGCGCGGCGGGCAGCCGACTCGGCGGCCATCTGCGCGGCGTACGGGGTGGACTTGCGGGAGCCCTTGAAGCCGACGTGGCCGGCAGAGGCCCACGACACCACGGCACCGGACGGGTCGGTGATCGAGATGATCGTGTTGTTGAAGGTGGACTTGATGTGCGCCTGGCCGAGCGGGACGTTCTTCTTGTCCTTGCGGCGCGGCTTGCGGCCGGCGGCGGCGCGAGTCTTGGGAGGCATCTGTTCTGTAATCTCCTGGTCTGATCGGACCGGGGCGGTCTCAGCTCGGTGAGCCGACCGCTCCACGGACTGCTATCAGCGGGCCTTCTTCTTGCCCGCGACGGTGCGCTTGGGACCCTTGCGGGTGCGCGCGTTGGTCTTGGTGCGCTGACCACGCACCGGCAGGCCGCGACGGTGGCGCAGGCCCTGGTAGGTGCCGATCTCGACCTTGCGGCGGATGTCGGCCGCGACCTCACGGCGGAGGTCACCCTCGAGCTTGAAGTTGCCCTCGAGGTAGTCGCGGAGCGCAACGAGCTCGGCGTCGCCGAGGTCCTTCACGCGGACGTCCGGGCTGATGCCCGTGGCGGCCAGGGTCTCCTTCGCGCGGGTACGACCCACACCGAAGATGTACGTGAGCGCAACCTCAAGCCGCTTGTCGCGGGGGAGGTCGACGCCGATAAGACGTGCCATGTGCCTTCCGGCTCCTGTACTGCTCGTCGGAGGTCTGCCGCACCGCCATCCCGCGACTCTTCGCGGGCCCCGGCCTCCGGACCGAGGGTTCCCCTGCCCTGCGCGGTTGCCCGCGGGGCTGGTTCGAGGTGGTGCGCTGGTGGTGGCCTCAGCCACCGGCCCGGGCTGGTGCCCGGAGGGTGATCAGCCCTGGCGCTGCTTGTGGCGCAGGTTGTCGCAGATCACCATGACGCGACCGTGCCGGCGAATCACCTTGCACTTGTCACAGATCTTCTTGACGCTCGGCTTGACCTTCATCGGGTTTTCCTCCGCCACGAACGTCCGGTCTCCCGGTGCGCGCGCAGCAGTGTCGTGGGTGGTCGATCGTACGGCGACGTCGCCTTCGGCCCAGGCCGCGGGTGACGTAGCCCCGGATCGGGGACTGACTACTTGTAGCGGTAGACGATCCGGCCGCGGGACAGGTCGTACGGGCTGAGCTCCACCACCACGCGGTCCTCGGGGAGGATCCGGATGTAGTGCTGACGCATCTTTCCCGAGATGTGCGCGAGAACCTTGTGACCGTTCGACAGCTCGACGCGGAACATCGCGTTCGGCAGAGCCTCGATCACACTGCCCTCGATCTCGATGACACCGTCCTTCTTTGCCATATCCTCCGCTAACTCTCGTCGTGACTGCTTCCACGCCCACGGCACCGCAGGGAACCCTGCGAGACCGACAGTCGGGTGTGGATGTCGCGTGTGTCCGCGTACCGCCTACCTCGTGTGCCTCGGCCTGCGCCCCGCTTCCGCGGGGACCGGCAGGCGCCGTCGGCACCCTTTCAAGATCTGGAGGCGTTGAACGGACTACACCCAGCGATCTATCTTACGTCAGTTCGTAAACCATTCAAAGCGAAGACCGCCGACGGCGCACGTCCGGCGCGTGAGCCTCGCCACGCGAGGCCGCTCAGAGGTCGTACTCGATCCCGGGCAGACCGATCATCGTGTGCGGCAGGCTGCCCACGAAGAAGAACAGCATCGGCAGCCACCCGAGCACGATGCCCAGGCCCAGCGCGACCAGCACCGACTGCCCCCGCGCGGCCCAGAGCCACACGCCGGCCAGCCACACCACGATGCCGAGCAGCAGGACGGACTCCCACACCAGGAGCGAGGTGCCGAACCCGAGGACGATGCCGACCCACAGGAAGGGGCTCACCGCCAGGCGTCGACCCCATGCGCCGAGCCAGCGCCCGAACCGCCGCAGGCCGCGGCCGAGGGCCGGGAGGATCCGCGTGTACCAGGGCCCACCAGTCCGGTGGGGCCCCGCGTGCGCAGGAGCCGCGTAGGTGGTGTCGGACGGGGTGTGCGCTTCATCGGTCACGGGCCGATCGTAGCCAACTGACCCCGACCTAAATAGATCCCGGGTGAAAGTGCTCGGAGCTCAGGCGAGCGCGACCGGCCGCACCTCGAAGTCGGCAAGGCGCGCCGCTCCCCCGTCGACCGCCGTCAGGACGACGATGCCGTCCTCCATGATGGCCGTCGAGTGCTCCCAGTGCGCCGCGCGCGACCCGTCGGTGGTGACCACCGTCCAGTCGTCCGCGAGCACCCTGGTCTCGCCCCCGCCACGGCTGATCATCGGCTCGATGGCGAGGCACATCCCCGGCCGGAGCCGCGGGCCAGAACCCGACGTCCGGTAGTTGTGCACGTCCGGGGGCTGGTGCATGGCGCTGCCGATGCCGTGCCCCACGTACTCCTCGACGATGCCGTACTCGGCACCGGTGAGCTCGCCGGCCATCTCGACGGCGGTCTCGACCGCCTCGCCCACGGCGTTCAGCCGCCGGGCCGAGGCCAGCGTGGCGATGCCCGCCCACATGGCGGTCTCGGTGGCCCGGACGAGCGCGATGTCCGCGAGGTCTGGAGCGTTGGTCCGGAGCGAGCTTGCGAGCGCAGGATCAGAGCGACTGTCGATACAGCCCGCGGCGACCAGGTCGTCGTCCGGCAGCCGGTGGTCCAGGGCGCCCTCGGCGCCCAGGACGAAGGAGACCGCCGAGTCGCCGTGCCAGCCGTCGACGATCGCGCCGCAGTCGACGGAGACGAGGTCACCCACGGCCAGCACCCGGCTGCCCGGGATACCGTGGATGACCTCGTCGTTGACCGAGGTGCAGATGACCGCCGGGAAGCCCTGGTAGCCCAGGAAAGACGGCGTGGCGCCGGCCGCCTCGATCGTGCGGGCGGCGATCGCGTCCAGGTCGGCGGTGCTCAGGCCGGGCCGGGCGGCAGCCCGGACCGCAGCGAGCGTCTCGGCGACCACCAGACCGGCGCGCCGCATGAGGCGCACCTGGTCCGGCGTCTTGTACTCGATCCGCTCCCGGCCGAAGACCACCGCTCAGCCCAGCTGGGTCGCGAGGGAGGCGACGATGCGGTCGGTGACCTCGGCGATCTCGCCGACGCCGTCCACCTTGGCCAGCAGTCCTCGCTCCGCGTAGGCCGCGGTGAGGGGCGCCGTCTCGCTGTAGTAGATGTCGAGGCGGCGGGCGATCCCCTCGGGGGTGTCGTCCTCACGACCCTCTTCATCCGCACGCTTGGTGAGGCGCTCCATGAGGACGTCCCGCTCCGCGGTCAGCTCGATCACGCCGTCGAGCTCCCAGCCGAAGCCGGCGAGCGTGGCGTCCAGCTCGACGACCTGGGCCGCGTTGCGCGGGTAGCCGTCGAGCAGGAAGCCGGCCTTGACGTCGTCCTGCCCCAGGCGGTCGCGCACCATGGCGTTGGTGACCTCGTCCGGAACGAGCTCGCCCTTGTCGATGTAGGCCTGCGCCGTGTTGCCGAGGTCCGTGCTGTCCTTGATGTTGGCCCGGAAGATGTCACCGGTGGAGATCGCCACGATCCCGAAGACCTCGGCAAGGCGCGCTGCCTGCGTGCCCTTGCCGACGCCCTGCGGACCCATGATGACCAGGCGCGTGACCTGACCCTCCCGGTCCGGACGAGCGTGCAGCTCGCGGCGAGTGGCGGTGGTGGGAGTCTGGCTCAACGGAGGAATCCTTCGTAGTGGCGCTGCTGCAGCTGGGAGTCGATCTGCTTGACCGTCTCCAGCCCGACGCCGACCACGATGAGGATCGAGCTACCGCCGAAGGGCAGGTTGGTGCTGACGCCAAGGAAGACGAGCACCAGCGTCGGGATCAGCGCGATCAGCGCGAGGTACAGGGAACCGGCGGAGGTGATCCGGGTGATCACGAAGTCGAGGTACTCCGCCGTGGGGCGGCCGGCACGGATGCCGGGGATGAAGCCGCCGTACTTCTTCATGTTGTCCGCGACCTCGTCCGGGTTGAACGTGATCGACGTGTAGAAGAAGCAGAAGAAGATGATCATCAGCGTGTACACCGCGATGTAGAGCGGCGACGACTGCTGGACCAGGTTGTTGGAGATCCAGATGACCCACTCGGAGGTCTGGTCCCCGAACTGGGCGAGAAGGCCCGGGATGGCGAGGATCGACGCCGCGAAGATCACGGGGATCACGCCGGACATGTTGATCTTGATCGGGATGTACGTGCTGGTGCCGCCGTACATGCGGCGGCCGACCATGCGCTTCGCGTACTGCACCGGGATCCGGCGCTGCGACTGCTCGACGAACACCACGAGACCGATCACCAGGACGATGACCAGGATCATGATCGTGAAGTTCACGACGCCGTTGGCGCCACCGGCGATCGACCACAGGGAGGTCGGGAAACTCGCGGCGATCGACGTGAAGATCAGCAGCGACATGCCGTTGCCGACACCGCGCTCGGTGATCAGCTCGCCGAGCCACATGACCAGGCCCGTGCCCGCGGTCATGGTGATGACCATGAAGATCGAGGTGAGGATGGAGTCGTCGGCGATCACGTTGAGACCGCAGTTCTGGAACAGCACGCCCTGGCGAGCCGTCGTGATGACGGTCGTCGACTGCAGGATCGCGAGGGCGATCGTGAGGTAGCGCGTGTACTGGGTCAGCTTGGTCTGGCCCGACTGGCCTTCCTTGTGCAGCGCCTCGAAGCGAGGGATGACCACGCGAAGCAGCTGCACGATGATGCTCGCCGTGATGTACGGCATGATCCCGAGGGCGAAGATCGACAGCTGCAGCAGCGCGCCACCGCTGAAGACGTTGATGAGGCCGAGCAGCGAGTTGTTGCCCGCCTGCGCGATACATTGCTGCACGTTCGCGTAGTCCACGCCGGGGGTCGGGATGAACGACCCGAGCCGGAAGATCGCCATGATCGCGATCGTGAACAGCAGCTTGCGCCGCAGGTCTGGCGTCCGGAAAGCCCGGCCGAAAGCGCTGAGCACCCTATCCTCCTGGCCCGCCGTTGCGGGATCTAGTGTCGCCGGCAGGACGCCGGCGAGGTGAGTCGAACGTGGGCCAGACCACAACGGTGCAGCCAGACCGTGTCGGATTCTACGTTGCTCACGAGGCCCTGTGGACCACGTTCGCTCCTGGAAATACTCAAGAGAGCACACAGGGCCGGCCGCGCTCACGCGCCGCCGGCCCTGTCAGCTGTCTCAGGCCTCCGAGACCGAACCGCCGGCCGCCAGGATCTTCTCCTTGGCGGACGTCGAGACGCGGTCGACCGCGATCTCGAGCTTGACGGTGATCTCACCGTTGCCGAGCACCTTCACGGGCTCGCCCTTGCGGACGGCGCCCTTCGCGACCAGGTCCTCGACGGTGACGGAGCCACCCTCGGGGAACAGCGCGGAAAGCTTGTCCAGGTTCACGACCTGGTACTCGACCCGGAACGGGTTCTTGAACCCACGCAGCTTCGGGAGGCGCATGTGCAGAGGCATCTGCCCACCCTCGAAGCCCGCGGGCACCTGGTAACGAGCCTTCGTACCCTTGGTACCACGACCCGCCGTCTTACCCTTCGAGCCCTCACCGCGACCCACACGGGTCTTCGCGGTCTTGGCGCCGGGGGCAGGACGGAGGTGGTGGACCTTCAGCGGCTTGTTCTCCGCCATGATCACTCGACCTCCTCGACGGCGACGAGGTGCGCCACCGTCTTGACCATGCCACGGATCTCCGCGCGGTCCTCCTTCACGGCGGTGTCGCCGATCCGCTTGAGGCCGAGCGTCCGCAGCGTGTCACGCTGGTTCTGCTTGCCGCCGATGGCGGACTTGGTCTGAGTCACCTTGAGTCGAGCCATCACGCACCCGCCTTTGCAGTCGACTCGGCACGACCGGCGGCCTGCGCGCGGAGCAGCGCGGCCGGGGCCACGTCCTCCAGCGGGAGCCCACGACGAGCGGCAACAGCAGCCGGCTCCTCGAGACCCTGCAGGGCCGCGACCGTGGCGTGCACGATGTTGATCGCGTTGGACGAACCGAGCGACTTGCTCAGCACGTCGTGGATGCCGGCGCACTCCAGCACGGCGCGCACCGGACCACCGGCGATCACACCGGTACCCGGCGACGCCGGACGCAGGAACACGACACCGGCAGCGGCCTCACCCTGGATGGGGTGAGGGATGGTGCCCTGGATGCGAGGGACGCGGAAGAAGTTCTTCTTCGCCTCCTCGACACCCTTGGCGATCGCGGCCGGAACTTCCTTGGCCTTGCCGTAGCCGACGCCGACGGTGCCGTCACCATCGCCCACCACGACGAGCGCGGTGAAGCTGAAGCGACGGCCGCCCTTGACGACCTTGGCGACGCGGTTGATGGAGACGACCTTCTCGACGAAGGCGCTCTTCTCCTCGCGCCCGCCGCGACGGTCGTCCCGACGCCCGCCACCACGGCGGTCGTTGCGGTCCTTGTTCTCGGTGGCGGCACCCTGGGGGGCGCCGCTGCGCTGCCCTGCAGCCATCAGAGAGTCCTCTTCTTCCGTGCGTTGGTCATCACAGGGCCAGACCGCCCTCGCGGGCGCCGTCAGCCACAGCAGCGACGCGACCGTGGTACTTGTTGCCGCCGCGGTCGAACACGACGGTGTCGACGCCGACAGCCTTGGCACGCTCGGCGACGAGCTCGCCGACCTTGCGGGCCTTGGCCGTCTTGTCGCCGTCGAACGCACGCAGGTCGGCCTCGAGGGTCGACGCCGAGGCGACGGTCTTGCCCACGCTGTCGTCGACGATCTGCGCGACCATGTGGCGCGCGGAGCGGGTGACGACCAGACGGGGACGAACGGCGGTGCCGGTGATCTTCTTGCGCAGGCGCAGGTGACGACGCTGGCGAGCGACGGACTTGCCCTTGCCCAGGATCTTGATAGCCATCGTCACTTACCAGCCTTTCCGACCTTGCGGCGGACGTTCTCGCCGGCGTAGCGCACGCCCTTGCCCTTGTAGGGCTCAGGCTTGCGGATCTTGCGAATGTTCGCTGCGACCTCGCCGACCTGCTGCTTGTCGATGCCCGAGACCGAGAACTTGGTGGGGCTCTCGACAGCGAACGTGACACCCGCGGGGGGCTCGATGACAACGGGGTGGCTGAAGCCGAGCGCGAACTCGAGGCTCGAGCCCTTCGCCACGACGCGGTAACCGGTACCGACGATCTCGAGCTTCTTCTCGTAGCCCTGGGTGACGCCGACGATCATGTTGGCGATCAGGGTGCGAGTGAGGCCGTGCAGCGCACGGGAGTTGCGCTCGTCGTCCGGACGGGACACCACGATCTGGGCGTCCTCCTGGGCGACATTGATGGGTGCGGGCACATTGTGCTCGAGAGAACCCTTGGGGCCCTTCACGGTCACGAGCGCGCCGCTGACAGTGATGTCCACGCCGGCCGGGACCGGAACGGGAAGCTTGCCGATTCGAGACATTGGCGTTTTCTCCTTTCCGGATTACCAGACGTAGGCGAGGACTTCGCCGCCGACGCCCTTGGCCTGTGCCTGGCGGTCGGTCAGCAGGCCGGAGGACGTGGACAGGATCGCCACGCCCAGGCCGCCGAGGACCTTGGGCAGTTCGGTGGACTTGCGGTAGACGCGCAGGCCGGGCTTCGAGATGCGGCGCACGCCCGCCAGGGCGCGCTCCCGGTTCTGGCCGTACTTCAGCTCGAGCGTGAGGGACTTGCCCACCTGGGCGTCCTCCACGGACCAGCCGGCGATGTAGCCCTCGGCCTGCAGGATCTCAGCGATGTGCGTCTTCAGCTTCGACGACGGCATGGTGACCGTGTCGTGGTGCGCCGAGTTCGCGTTACGCAGACGGGTCAGCATGTCTGCGATCGGGTCGGTCATAGTCATCGGGCTCTTGCCCTTCCTCGCCGGGGTATCCGAGCGGCCTCGTGTGGCCGGACGGACCTACGGCGTAGTTGTGTTACCAGCTGCTCTTGGTGACGCCGGGAAGCTCGCCACGGTGGGCCATCTCCCGCACGCAGATGCGGCACAGGCCGAACTTGCGGTAGACGGAGTGCGGGCGACCGCACTTCTGGCACCGGGTGTAGGCGCGAACCGCGAACTTCGGCTTGCCGGCCGCCTTGTTGATCAGGGCCTTCTTCGCCATGTCAGTTCTCCTTGAAGGGGAAGCCGAGACGGCGCAGCAGGGAGCGGCCCTCGTCGTCGGTCGTCGCCGTCGTCACGACCGTGATGTCCATACCGCGGACCCGGTCGATCTTGTCCTGGTCGATCTCGTGGAACATCGACTGCTCCGTGAGACCGAAGGTGTAGTTGCCGTGCCCGTCGAACTGCTTGGGCGACAGACCGCGGAAGTCGCGGATACGCGGCAGAGCGGTGGACAGCAGGCGGTCGAGGAACTCCCACATGCGGTCGCCGCGGAGCGTGACGTGCGCACCGATCGGCATGCCCTCGCGCAGCTTGAACTGAGCGATGGACTTACGAGCCTTGGTGACCTGCGGCTTCTGACCGGTGATCGCCGAGAGGTCGCGGATCGCGCCCTCGATGAGCTTCGAGTCCTTGGCCGCGTCGCCGACACCCATGTTCACGACGATCTTCGTGAGACCGCCGGCCTGGTGCAGGTTCTTGTGGCCGAACTCCTCGATCAGCGCCGAGAGGATCTCCTCGCGGTACTTCTGCTTGAGGCGCGGCTGGGCCGGGGCCTCGATGGTCGTCTCGGTCATCAGATGTCCTTCCCGGAGCGCTTCGCGACGCGGATCCGGACGGTCTTGGTACGACCGTCACGCTCCACCTGCTCGAGGCGGTACCCGACGCGGGTGCCCTTCTTGGTCTCCGGGTCGACGATCATCACGTTGCTCACGTGGATCGGCGCCTCGACCGTCTCGATGCCACCGGTACGGGTGCCGCGCTGCGACTGACCCACCTTGGTGTGCTTCGTGACGCGCTGAACACCCTCGACCACGAGGCGGTCGGAGTCCTTGAGGACCTCGAGCACGCGGCCGGTCTTGCCCTTGTCGCGACCCGAGATCACGATGACCTGGTCGCCCTTCTTGATCTTCGCCATGGTCAGAGCACCTCCGGAGCCAGCGAGATGATCTTCATGAACCGCTTGTCACGCAGCTCACGACCCACGGGGCCGAAGATGCGGGTGCCGCGAGGCTCGCCGTCGTTCTTCAGGATGACGGCGGCGTTCTCGTCGAACTTGATGTAGGAACCGTCGGGACGACGGCGCTCCTTGGCGGTCCGGACGACGACAGCCTTGATGACGTCGCCCTTCTTCACGTTGCCGCCCGGGATCGCGTCCTTGACGGTGGCGACGATGGTGTCGCCGATTCCGGCGTAGCGACGGCCGGAGCCACCGAGAACGCGGATGCAGAGAATCTCCTTGGCACCCGTGTTGTCGGCGACCCGAAGTCGCGACTCCTGCTGGATCATTTGAGTGAACTCCTGTCGTCGAACTGGTTCTCGCGCGGACTGGTTCCGGCGAGCCTGGCCGAACGGATAGTTGCTGTGCTGGGGGCGCCACGCGTACGTGTGTCACGCACCGCCCCCAGCGGGAAGAGAAGTCTTACTTGGCCTTCTCGAGGATCTCCACGAGCCGGAACCGCTTGGTGGCGGACAGCGGGCGGGTCTCCATGATCAGAACGAGGTCGCCGATGCCGGCGCTGTTCTGCTCGTCGTGCGCCTTGACCTTCGTGGTGCGACGGATGACCTTGGCGTAGAGCGGGTGCTTCACCCGGTCCTCGACCTCGATCACGATGGTCTTGTCCATCTTGTCGCTCACCACGTAGCCGCGGCGCACCTTACGCGTCGCGCGCTGGGCCTCGGGGGCCTCAGCAGCAGTCGTGTTGTCGCTCATTGCCTCACTCACTCACGCTCGGAGCCGTACGGATGCCGAGCTCGCGCTCACGCAGGATCGTGTAGATCCGGGCGATGTCGCGACGCACGGCCTTGAGACGACCGTGGCTCTCGAGCTGGCCGGTCGCCGACTGGAAGCGGAGGTTGAACAGCTCCTCCTTGGCTTCCTTCAGCTTGCCGACGAGAGTCTCGTCGTCCATGCCGTCCAGATCGATCGGGGCGAGCCCCTGGGTACCGATAGCCATCAGACACCACCCTCGCGCACCACGAAACGGCACTTCATCGGGAGCTTGTGCATCGCGCGGCGCATGGCCTCACGTGCAAGGGACTCGTCCACGCCGGCCAGCTCGAAAACGATGCGGCCCGGCTTGACGTTGGCGACCCACCACTCCGGCGAACCCTTACCGGAACCCATGCGGGTCTCGGCAGGCTTCTTCGTCAGCGGACGGTCAGGGTAGATGTTGATCCACACCTTGCCGCCACGCTTGATGTGGCGAGTCATTGCGATACGCGCCGCCTCGATCTGGCGGTTGGTGACGTACGCCGGCTCCAGAGCCTGGATGCCGAAGTCGCCGAACGCGATCTGGGTGCCACCCTTGGCCGCGCCGGAGCGCGACGGGTGGTGCTGCTTGCGGTGCTTGACCCTGCGCGGGATCAGCATGGTCAGGCCTCCGTTCCGGTCTCTGCGGCCGGAGCTGCAGCTGCCTCCGCCGCGGGGGCGGACTCGGCGCTGCGCTCGGCCGGACGCTCGTTGCGACGACCGCCACGACGGTCTCCGCCGCGCTCGCCACGCTCAGGGCGGTCGCCCCGGCCACGACCCTGACGGGGTGCGGCTGCAGCCTGCTGAGCGGCGAACTCCTTCTCGGTGGTCTCGCCCTTGTAGATCCACACCTTCACGCCGATGCGGCCGAAGGTGGTGCGGGCCTCGTAGAAGCCGTAGTCGATGTACGCGCGGAGCGTGTGCAGGGGCACGCGGCCCTCGCGGTAGAACTCCGAACGGCTCATCTCGGCGCCGCCGAGGCGGCCGGCGACCTGCACGCGGATGCCCTTCGCGCCGGCGCGCTGGGCGGACTGCATGCCCTTGCGCATCGCGCGACGGAACGAGACACGGCTGGCGAGCTGCTCGGCAATGCCCTGAGCAACGAGCTGCGCGTCGATCTCCGCGTTCTTGACCTCGAGGATGTTGAGCTGGACCTGCTTGCCCGTGAGCTTCTCGAGCTCACCGCGGATGCGGTCTGCCTCAGCACCCCGACGGCCGATGACGATGCCCGGACGCGCCGTGTGGATGTCCACGCGGACACGGTCGCGGGTGCGCTCGATCTCGACCTTGGAGATGCCGGCACGCTCGAGGCCGGTGCCCATGAGCTTGCGGATCTGCACGTCCTCGCGGACGTAGTCGCGGTACCGCTGACCAGGCTTGGTGCTGTCGGCGAACCAACGCGACCGGTGGTCGGTGGTGATACCGAGGCGGTACCCGTGCGGGTGAACCTTCTGTCCCACTATCGGGCCCCTTCCTTGTCGGCGAGCACCACGGTGATGTGGCTGGTGCGCTTGAGAATGCGCGTTGCACGTCCCTGAGCCCGCGGGCGGAACCGCTTGAGCGTCGGCCCCTCGTCGACGAACGCGACGGAGACGACCAGGTCGTTCTCGTCGAAGCGCTCGCTGGCGCGGTCGGCCTTCACCCGAGCGTTGGCGATCGCGCTCTCCACAACCTTGCGGATCGGCTCGCTGGCGGCCTGCGGTGCGAACTTCAGCACCGCGACGGCCTCAGAGGCCTGCTTGCCACGGATGAGGTCCACGACGCGCCGGGCCTTCTGGGGCGTGACACGGACGAACCGCGCCTGCGCCTTGGCTTCCATTGCTGTCCTGCTTCCTTTTCTCAGACAGTCCAGGTCATCACTGCTGTGGGTGGGGAGATCCCCACGCCTCAGCGGCGACGACCCTTCCTGTCGTCCTTCACGTGGCCGCGGAAGGTCCGCGTGGGAGCGAACTCGCCGAGCTTGTGGCCGACCATCGCCTCGGTCACGAAGACCGGGACGTGCTTGCGACCGTCGTGCACGGCAAAGGTGTGACCGAGAAAGTCGGGCGTGACGACCGACCGACGGGACCAGGTCTTGATGACGTTCTTGGTCCCCTTCTCGTTCTGGACGTCCACCTTCTTCTGGAGGTGGCCGTCGACGAAGGGGCCCTTCTTCAGGCTACGAGGCATGTTTCAGGCTCCTATCAGCGCTTCTTGCCGGTACGACGGCGACGGACGATCATCCGGTCGCTCGACTTGTTCGGACGGCGGGTACGACCCTCCGCCTGGCCCCAGGGGCTGACGGGGTGACGACCACCGGACGTCTTACCCTCACCACCACCGTGGGGGTGGTCGACCGGGTTCATGGCGACACCACGGACGGTCGGGCGCTTGCCCTTCCAGCGCATGCGGCCGGCCTTGCCCCAGTTGATGTTCGACTGCTCGGCGTTGCCGACCTCGCCGACCGTCGCGCGGCAGCGCAGGTCGACGTTGCGGATCTCGCCGGACGGCATGCGCAGCTGCGCGTACGGGCCGTCCTTCGCGACGAGCTGCACCGACGCACCAGCCGAACGCGCGATCTTCGCACCGCCGCCGGGCCGGAGCTCGATGGCGTGGATGACCGTACCGGTCGGGATGTTGCGCAGCGGCAGGTTGTTGCCGGGCTTGATGTCGGCGCCTGCACCGGCCTCGATGCGGTCGCCCTGCGACAGCTTGTTCGGCGCGATGATGTAGCGCTTCTCGCCGTCCGCGTAGTGCAGGAGCGCGATGCGAGCCGTGCGGTTGGGGTCGTACTCGATGTGAGCGACCTTCGCGGGCACGCCGTCCTTGTCGTGGCGACGGAAGTCGATGACGCGGTAGGCGCGCTTGTGGCCGCCACCCTTGTGCCGCGTCGTGATGCGACCGGTGTTGTTACGACCACCGGTCTTGCTCAGCGGGCGGATCAGCGACTTCTCGGGCTGCGAGCGCGTGACCTCGACGAAGTCGGCGACGCTGGAGCCACGACGGCCGGGCGTCGTCGGCTTGTACTTACGGATTCCCATGGAAACCTGTCCTCAATCGTCTCTCGTCAGCTCAGCCGACCGGACCGCCGAAGATGTCGATCGTGCCCTCGCGGAGGGTGACGATCGCACGCTTCGTGTCCTTGCGCTTGCCGAGGCCGAAACGCGTGCGACGCGTCTTGCCCTTGCGGTTGATCGTGTTCACCGAGGCGACCTTGACGCTGAAGACCTTCTCGATCGCGATCTTGATCTCGGTCTTGTTGGCGCTCGGGTCAACGATGAAGGTGTACTTGCCCTCGTCGAGAAGGTTGTAGCTCTTCTCGGAGACGACCGGCGCGAGCAGGATGTCGCGCGGGTCCTTCACGGTGACGCTCACTTGGCGTCCTCCTCGGTGGTCTCGGCCTCGGACTCCGTCGCGACAGCCTTCCCGCCCTTGGCCGGGCCCTCGAGGAACGCGGCGAGCGCGCCCTCGGTGAAGATGACGTCGTCGGAGACGAGCACGTCGTAGGTGTTCAGCTGGTCGGCGACCAGGAGGTGCACCTCGGGCACGTTACGGAGCGACTTGATCGTCGCCTCGTCGTCGCGCTGCGTCACGACGAGCACGTTCTCGCGCTCCGTGAACTTCTTGATCGTGGCGAGCGCCGTCTTGGTGGACGGGACGCCCTCGATGCCGAAGCCGGCGACGACGTGCACGCGACCGGCACGAGCGCGGTCGGAGAGCGCACCGCGCAGGGCGGCGGCCTTCATCTTCTTCGGGGTGCGCTGGTCGTACTTGCGCGGCTGCGGGCCGTGGACGGTGCCACCACCGGCGAACTGCGGGGCGCGCGTCGAACCCTGGCGGGCGCGACCGGTGCCCTTCTGCTTGTACGGCTTGCGGCCACCACCGCGCACCTCGCCACGAGTCTTCGTGGAGGCGGTGCCCTGGCGGGCGGCTGCGCGCTGCGCAACGACCACCTGGTGGATCAGCGGCACGTTCACGGCGACGTCGAACACCTCAGCGGGGAGGTCGGCGGTGCCGGACTTCTTGCCCTGGGCGTCCAGGACGTCGACAGTCAGAGCGGTCATCGGGTTCACGCTCCCTTCGCGGCGTTACGCACGAGGACGACGCCACCCTTGGGGCCGGGAACCGCGCCCTTGACGAGCAGCAGACCCTTCTCTGCGTCGACCGCGTGAACGGTCAGGTTCTGGGTGGTCTGACGGGCGTTACCCATCCGACCGGCCATCCGCAGGCCCTTGAAGACTCGCGACGGCGTCGAAGCGCCACCGATCGAGCCCGGCTTGCGGTGGTTGCGGTGCGCACCGTGCGAAGCGCCGACGCCGGAGAAGCCGTGACGCTTCATCACACCGGCGGTGCCCTTGCCCTTGGTGGTACCGACGACGTCGACCAGGGCGCCGGCCTCGAAGGCGTCGGCGGTGATCTCCTGGCCGAGCGTGAACTCGCCGGCGTTCTCGGTGCGGATCTCGGCCACGTGACGACGCGGCGTCACGCCGGCCTTCTCGAAGTGGCCCTTGAGCGGCTTGGTGACCTTGCGGGGGTCGACCTGGCCGGCCGCGAGCTGAACCGCCGCGTAGCCGTCGGTGTCCACCGTGCGGATCTGGGTCACCACGTTGGTGCCCACGGAGACCACGGTCACGGGCACGAGGCGGCCTGCCTCGTCCCAGAGCTGGGTCATACCAAGCTTCGTGCCGAGCAACGCGGTCACGTTCTTCTGCTGGTTGGTCATGATGTCCTCCAGCCTCAGAGCTTGATCTCGATGTTCACGTCCGCCGGCAGGTCGAGTCGCATGAGCGAGTCGACGGCCTTGGGCGTGGGATCGATGATGTCGATGAGCCGCTTGTGCGTACGCATCTCGAAGTGCTCGCGGCTGTCCTTGTACTTGTGAGGCGACCGGATCACAACGAAGACGTTCTTCTCCGTCGGCAGCGGCACCGGACCCACGACCGTCGCACCAGCGCGAGTGACCGTGTCGACGATCTTGCGCGCCGAACTGTCGATCACCTCGTGGTCGTAGGACTTGAGCCGGATGCGGATCTTCTGTCCCGCCATGGCGTCGTCTGACTCTCTCTCTCGAACCGCTACTGTCCGACCCACGCACTCGGGCGTGTCGCTTAATGCGGCACAGCCGGGCGCAGAACACCATTGCTGGTGCCGGGGCCGTTGGGAAGTGATCTGACCCAGCTCTGAAGCCGGACCGACCACGACGTTTGCCGAGCCTGCTCGGAACAGTGCCTCCGGAGATCCGGAGGACGTGTGCTCCGCGGGGCGCCCCATACGCATCGAATAGCAGGCGATAAACCCCGCGACCCCTCAGCCGGATTACCCCGGGAGGATGACCGCTCCAGCCTCTGGCGGCCCCGATCGATCCGGGGCCTGGACTGCGGTTCTGCACACTGTTCGACACTTGAAAGAGCGCGCCTGTGACAGGCAACTATGCAATCTTGCCATACGACTTGGCATGAGCCAAACGCAAGGCGGTGTGATGCCCACTACTCAAGCAACGAGGCCCGGACGCCGAAGCGCCCGGGCCCCATCGTTCAGCTGACTTCCGTCAGATGAGTCCGTGCTCCAGGATCACTTGAGGATCTTGGTGACGCGGCCCGATCCGACCGTGCGGCCACCCTCGCGGATGGCGAAGCCCAGGCCCTCCTCCATGGCGATCGGCTGGATCAGCTCGACCGTCATCTCGGTGTTGTCGCCGGGCATGACCATCTCGGTGCCCTCGGGCAGCGTGATGACGCCGGTGACGTCCGTGGTGCGGAAGTAGAACTGCGGGCGGTAGTTCGAGTAGAACGGGTTGTGACGGCCACCCTCGTCCTTGCCCAGGATGTAGACCTGCGCCTCGAAGTTCGTGTGCGGGGTGATGGAACCCGGCTTCACGACGACCTGGCCACGCTCGACGTCCTCGCGCTTGATGCCACGCAGGAGGAGACCGGTGTTGTCGCCGGCCTGCGCCTGGTCCATCTGCTTGTGGAACGTCTCGATGCCCGTGACGGTGGTCTTCTGCGGAACGCGGATACCCACGATCTCGACATCGGAGTTGATGTCCAGGGTTCCACGCTCGACCTTGCCGGTGACGACGGTGCCACGACCGGTGATCGTGAAGACGTCCTCGATCGGCATGAGGAACGGCTTGTCGAGGTCGCGCTCCGGCTCCGGAACGTTCTCGTCGACGGCGTCCATCAGCTCGACGATCTTCTCGACCCACTCCGGGTCGCCCTCGAGAGCCTTGAGGCCCGAGACGCGAACGACCGGCGCGTTGTCGCCGTCGAACTCCTGCGACGACAGCAGCTCGCGGACCTCCATCTCGACGAGCTCGAGGATCTCCTCGTCGTCGACCATGTCGGACTTGTTGAGCGCGACGAGCAGGTAGGGCACGCCGACCTGACGGGCGAGCAGCACGTGCTCACGCGTCTGGGCCATCGGGCCGTCGGTCGCGGCGACCACCAGGATCGCGCCGTCCATCTGGGCGGCACCGGTGATCATGTTCTTGATGTAGTCGGCGTGACCCGGGGCGTCGACGTGCGCGTAGTGGCGCTTCGGCGTCTCGTACTCGATGTGCGCGATGTTGATCGTGATACCGCGCTGCTTCTCCTCCGGCGCGGCGTCGATCTCGTCGAAGTTGCGCTGCGTGTTCGCCGGGAGCTCCGGGTACTTGTCCGCAAGCGTCTTCGAGATCGCGGCGGTCAGCGTCGTCTTACCGTGGTCGACGTGACCGATCGTGCCGATGTTGACGTGCGGCTTGGTCCGCTCGAACTTGGCCTTAGCCACTGGGGTCCTCCTGGGACTTGGGTAGATGTTCCGAACGTTGCAGATGCTCGGCCAAGAAGCCTACAACTGCGGGGCGTGCGGTTTTTCCTACAGGTTGGTTGTACGGGTCGACCTGTGGGGACTCACTCGCCCCGGGTCTTCTTGATGATCTCTTCGGCAACTGCCTTGGGAACCTCGGCGTAGCTGTCGAACTGCATCGAGTACACCGCGCGACCCTGGGTCTTCGACCGGAGGTCACCGATGTAACCGAACATCTCGCTGAGCGGCACCTGGGCGCGAACGACCTTCACACCGGTCGCGTCCTCCATGGACTGGATCATGCCACGTCGAGAGTTGATGTCGCCGATCACGTCGCCCATGTACTCCTCGGGCGTACGCACCTCGACGGCCATGACCGGCTCGAGCAGGACAGGGTCGGCGCGCTTGACGCCTTCCTTGAAGACCATCGAACCGGCAATCTTGAACGCCATCTCCGAGGAGTCGACGTCGTGGTACGCACCGTCGATCAGCGTCGCCTTCACGCCGACGACGGGGAAGCCCGCCAGGACACCCTGCTGCATGGCCGACTGGATACCGGCGTCGACCGACGGGATGTACTCGCGCGGGATGCGGCCACCGGTGACGGCGTTCTCGAACTCGTAGAGCTCGCCCTCAGCCGTCTCCAGCGGTGCGAAGGTCACCTGGACCTTGGCGAACTGGCCGGAGCCACCCGTCTGCTTCTTGTGCGTGTAGTCGATCTTCTCCGCCGTGCGGCGGATCGTCTCGCGGTACGCGACCTGCGGCTTGCCGACGTTCGCCTCGACCTTGAACTCGCGACGCATGCGGTCGACGAGGATGTCGAGGTGGAGCTCGCCCATACCGCCGATGACGGTCTGGCCGGTCTCGTCGTCCAGCTTCACGCGGAAGGTCGGGTCCTCCTGCGCGAGCTTCTGGATCGCGGTCGACAGCTTCTCCTGGTCGGCCTTCGTCTTCGGCTCGATGGCCACGTCGATGACGGGCTCCGGGAAGCTCATCGACTCGAGGATGACCTGGTCCTGCGGGTCCGACAGGGTGTCACCGGTGGTGACGTCCTTGAGCCCGATGAACGCGTAGATGTGGCCTGCGTGGGCTTCCTCGACCGGGTTCTCCTTGTTGGAGTGCATCTGGAAGAGCTTCCCGATGCGCTCCTTCTTGCCCTTGGTCGAGTTCTGCACCTGGGCGCCCTGCGCGACCTTGCCCGAGTAGACGCGGACGTAGGTCAGCTTGCCGAAGAACGGGTGCGTGGCGACCTTGAAGGCGAGAGCCGAGAACGGCTCCGACTCGTCGGGACGACGCTCGATGATCTTCTCGGCGTCCTTGACGTCGTGGCCCTGGACGGCCGGCACGTCGAGCGGCGACGGCAGGTAGTCGATGACGGCGTCGAGCATGGGCTGCACGCCCTTGTTCTTGAACGCCGAGCCGCAGAGAACCGGGAAGGCCTCCGAGTTGATGACGAGCTTGCGGATGCCGCCCTTGATCTCGGCGATCGTCAGCTCCTCGCCACCGAGGTACTTCTCGAGCAGCTCCTCGTCGGTCTCGGCGACGGCCTCCACGAGCTGGGCACGGTACTGCTCAGCCTTCTCCTGGAGGTCGGCCGGGATCTCCTCGACCTCGTACTCCTCGCCCATCTTGGTGTCGCCGCGCCAGGTGAGCGCCTTCATCTCGACCAGGTCGACGACGCCCTCGAAGTCGTTCTCAGCACCGATGGGGAGCTGGATGACGAGCGGCTTCGCCTTGAGGCGGTTGATGATCGTGTCGACGGTGAAGTAGAAGTCCGCACCGAGCTTGTCCATCTTGTTGACGAAGCAGATGCGCGGGACGTCGTACTTGTCCGCCTGCCGCCACACCGTCTCGGACTGGGGCTCGACACCCTCCTTGCCGTCGAAAACGGCAACCGCGCCGTCGAGCACGCGGAGCGACCGCTCCACCTCGACCGTGAAGTCGACGTGGCCCGGCGTGTCGATGATGTTGATCTGGTTGTTCTTCCAGTAGCAGGTCGTCGCGGCGGACGTGATCGTGATGCCGCGCTCCTGCTCCTGCTCCATCCAGTCCATCGTCGACGCACCGTCGTGCGTCTCACCGATCTTGTAGTTCACACCCGTGTAGAACAGGATGCGCTCGGTCGTCGTGGTCTTTCCGGCATCGATGTGGGCCATGATGCCGATGTTGCGGACCTTGTTCAGGTCGGTCAGCACGTCGAGTGCCACGGTGTCTTACCCCTTGGTCTAAAGGTGGGCTTGGGGGCCGGCGGTTATGCATCCACCGACGGCCCCGGGGGTCACCCGGGGCCGCTCGGAAGCTACTACCAGCGGTAGTGCGCGAAGGCCTTGTTGGAGTCGGCCATCTTGTGCATGTCCTCGCGGCGCTTGACCGCGGCACCGAGACCGTTCGACGCGTCGAGGATCTCGTTCATGAGACGCTCGGTCATCGTCTTCTCGCGACGAGCGCGGGAGAAGTCGGTGAGCCAGCGGAGGGCGAGCGTGGTGGCGCGCGTCGGACGCACGTCGACCGGCACCTGGTAGGTGGCGCCACCGACACGGCGGGAGCGCACCTCGAGAGCCGGGCGGACGTTGTCGAGCGCGCGCTTCAGCACCACGACAGGGTCGCCGTCGGTCTTGGCGCGGACGCCCTCGAGGGCGCCGTAGACGATCGCCTCGGCGGTCGACTTCTTGCCGTCGAGCAGGACCTTGTTGATCAGCTGCGTGACAACCGGGGACCCGTAGACCGGGTCGACGATGAGCGGCCGCTTCGGGGCCGGACCCTTGCGGGGCATCAGCTCTTCTCCTTCTTGGCGCCGTAACGAGACCGAGCCTGCTTGCGACCCTTCACGCCCTGCGTGTCGAGCGCACCGCGGACGATCTTGTAGCGGACACCGGGAAGGTCCTTCACACGGCCGCCGCGCACGAGCACGATGGAGTGCTCCTGCAGGTTGTGGCCGACACCGGGGATGTACGCGGTGACCTCGACCTGCGAGGAGAGCTTCACACGGGCGACCTTGCGCAGGGCCGAGTTCGGCTTCTTGGGGGTGGTGGTGTACACACGGGTGCACACGCCGCGCCGCTGGGGGGAGCCCTTGAGGGCCGGAGTCTTCGACTTCCCGGCCTTCGAGGTCCGCCCCTTGCGGACGAGCTGCTGGATCGTAGGCACTACGTCTCCGTCGTCTTCTTGAGCTTCGGCGACGCCCTGCCGGCGTCCCCGTCAATGGTTCTGGCTTGTGCGTGCCGATCGCATGCGGCACCCACAGCCCCGCACGGGGACTGCTACGCCACTTACCACCGGCTCGATGGCCCGGCTCCACCCATCAAGGCACGACGTGCCTCAGGGGGTTCTTGCCGGGGCGCCCACGCACTCACATCGGCCGCTTCCGAAGCCACCTTGCGGCGGCCTTCAAGAGGTGCGGCCCGACGGCGCAGGCACGGATTCCTAGGTTACCCGCGTGTCTACGGGGGGTCAAAACGAATCGGGTGTGAGATGCGCCCGAGAAACCGCGAGGGCCGTGTGCGGGGGCGAACCCCGCACACGGCCCTCACGGTCAGAGGATCAGGTCAGCGGAAGTCGCCGAGGTCCAGGTCCTCCAGCGGGATCGCCTCGCCCGAACCCATACCGAGGGTCGGGAAGTCGATCTCGTCGTAGCCGAAGCTCGGGTAGAGCTCGGCCTTGGCCTGCTCGGTGGGCTCGACCTCGACGTTGCGGTAGCGGGGCAGACCCGTACCGGCCGGGATGAGCTTACCGATGATGACGTTCTCCTTGAGGCCCAGCAGCGGGTCACGGCGACCGCTCATCGACGCCTCGGTGAGCACCCGGGTGGTCTCCTGGAAGGAGGCCGCCGAGAGCCACGAGTCGGTGGCGAGCGAGGCCTTCGTGATACCCATCAGCTCCGGACGGCCGGCGGCCGGCTGGCCACCCTCCGACACGGCCTTGCGGTTCGCGTCCTCGAAGCGCATGCGCTCCGCGAGCTCACCCGGCAGCAGCTGCGAGTCACCCGAGTCGAGCACGGTCACGCGACGCAGCATCTGCCGCACGATGACCTCGATGTGCTTGTCGTGGATGTCCACGCCCTGGCTGCGGTAGGTCTCCTGGACCTGGTCCACCAGGTGCGTCTGCGTGGCACGCGGGCCGAGGATGCGCAGCACCTTCTTCGGGTCGACGGCACCCTGGACGAGCTGGGTACCGACCGTCACGTGGTCGCCGTCCGCGATCTTCAGACGGGCACGCTTGGTGACCGGGTACTTGATCTCCTCGCCACCGTCGTCCGGCGTCAGCACGAGGTGACGCGTCCGCTCGGTGTCCTCGATCGTCACGCGACCCGTGTACTCCGCGATGGGCGCCTCACCCTTGGGGGTGCGGGCCTCGAAGAGCTCGGTGACACGCGGCAGACCCTGCGTGATGTCCTCGGCGGCAGCCACACCACCGGTGTGGAAGGTACGCATCGTCAGCTGCGTGCCCGGCTCACCGATCGACTGCGCCGCGATGATGCCGACGGCCTCGCCGATGTCCACGAGCAGACCCGTGGCCAGGGAGCGGCCGTAGCACTTGGCGCAGGTACCGACGCGGGACTCGCACGTCAGGACCGAACGGACCTTGACGTTCTCGATGCCCGCGGCGATGACCTTGTCGATGATGACGTCGCCGGCGTCCGACCCGGCGGTCGCGATGACGTTGCCGTCGGCGTCCACCACGTCGGTCGCGAAGGTACGCGAGTAGATGCTGGTCTCGACGCGGTCGTCCGGGACGAGGGAGCCGTCCGCGAGCTTCTCCGCGACAGGCAGCGTGAGGCCACGCTCGGTGCCGCAGTCCTCCTCGCGGATGATGACGTCCTGCGAGACGTCCACCAGACGACGGGTCAGGTAACCCGAGTCCGCCGTACGGAGGGCCGTGTCGGCCAGACCCTTACGGGCACCGTGCGTCGCGATGAAGTACTCGAGGACGGACAGGCCCTCGCGGTAGTTGGACTTGATCGGACGAGGGATGATCTCGCCCTTCGGGTTCGCCACGAGGCCGCGCATACCGGCGATCTGACGGACCTGCATCCAGTTACCACGGGCGCCCGAACCCACCATGCGCATCACGGTGTTCCGCGCGTTGCTCTCGAGGTTCACCCGCATGGCCGACGCGACCTTGTCGGTCGCCTGGGTCCAGATCTCGATGAGCTCCTGACGGCGCTCGTCGTCGGTGATCAGACCCTTGTCGAACTGCTGCTGGACCTTGAGGGCACGGGCCTCGTGCTCGTCGAGGATCTCGCCCTTGACGGTCGGGGCCGCGACGTCCGAGATGGCGATCGTGACGCCGGAACGCGTGGCCCACCGGTAGCCGGCGTCCTTCAGCGCGTCCAGCGCCGCGGCCACCTCCACCTTCGGGTAGCGCTCGGCGAGGTCGTTGACGATCGTCGAGAGGCGCTTCTTGTCGGCGACACCGTTCTCGTACGGGTAGTCGACGGGCAGCGTCTCGTTGAACAGGTAGCGGCCGAGGGTGGTGTCGAACAGCAGCTGCTGACCCGGCTCCCAGCCCTCGGGCGCCTCGAAGTCCTTCAGCGGCGGCACCAGGTCGGACATCCGCAGCTTGATCTGCGCGTTGATGTCCAGCTCGCCCCGGTCGAAGGCCATGATGGCCTCGGCGACCGAGCCGAACGCACGACCCTCGCCCACGGCGCCCGGACGGTCGCTCGTGAGGTGGTGCAGACCGATGATCATGTCCTGCGAGGGCATGGTCACCGGACGGCCGTCCGACGGCTTCAGGATGTTGTTGCTCGAGAGCATGAGGATGCGGGCCTCGGCCTGCGCCTCGGCGCTCAGGGGCAGGTGCACGGCCATCTGGTCACCGTCGAAGTCGGCGTTGAACGCGCCGCAGACGAGCGGGTGCAGGTGGATGGCCTTGCCCTCGACGAGCTGCGGCTCGAACGCCTGGATGCCCAGGCGGTGCAGCGTCGGCGCACGGTTCAGGAGCACCGGGTGCTCCGTGATGACCTCTTCGAGCACGTCCCAGACCACGGGGCGGGTGCGCTCGACCATGCGCTTGGCGCTCTTGATGTTCTGCGCGTGGTTCAGCTCCACGAGCCGCTTCATGACGAACGGCTTGAACAGCTCGAGCGCCATCTGCTTGGGCAGACCGCACTGGTGCAGCTTGAGCTGCGGGCCGACCACGATGACCGAACGGCCCGAGTAGTCGACGCGCTTGCCGAGCAGGTTCTGGCGGAACCGGCCCTGCTTGCCCTTGAGCATGTCGGAGATCGACTTCAGCGGACGGTTGCCGGGGCCCGTCACCGGGCGACCACGACGGCCGTTGTCGAACAGCGAGTCCACGGCCTCCTGGAGCATCCGCTTCTCGTTGTTGACGATGATCTCCGGCGCGCCCAGGTCCAGGAGCCGCTTGAGGCGGTTGTTCCGGTTGATGACGCGGCGGTACAGGTCGTTCAGGTCCGACGTCGCGAATCGGCCACCGTCGAGCTGCACCATCGGGCGCAGGTCCGGCGGGATGACCGGGACGGCGTCGAGCACCATCGCCGTGGGCGAGTTGGTGGTCGTCAGGAACGCGTTCACGACCTTGAGGCGCTTGAGCGCACGGGTCTTGCGCTGGCCCTTGCCCGAGCGAATGGTCTCGCGCAGCGACTCGGCCTCGGCGTCCAGGTCGAAGTTCTGCAGGCGCTGCTGGATCGCGTTCGCGCCCATCGCACCCTCGAAGTAGGTGCCGTAGCGGTCCTGGAGCTGGCGGTACAGCATCTCGTCGCCCTCGAGGTCGGCGACCTTGAGGTTCTTGAACCGGTCCCAGACCTGCTCGAGGCGGTCCAGCTCCTGGTCCGCACGCTTGCGCAGCTGAGCCATCTCGCGCTCGGCGGAGTCGCGCACCTTGCGGCGCGCGTCGGCCTTGGCACCCTCGGCCTCGAGCTCGGCCAGGTCGGCCTCGAGCTTCTGGGCGCGGGTGTTGATGTCGTTGTCCCGGCGGTCGGAGATCTCCTTCTTCTCGAGATCGATCTCGTTCTGCAGGTTGGGCAGGTCCTCCTGGCGGGCCTCGTCGTCGACCGACGTGATCATGTAGGCCGCGAAGTAGATGACCTTCTCCAGGTCCTTCGGTGCCAGGTCCAGCAGGTAGCCCAGGCGGGACGGCACACCCTTGAAGAACCAGATGTGCGTGACGGGGGCGGCGAGCTCGATGTGGCCCATGCGCTCACGACGCACCTTGGAACGCGTGACCTCCACACCACAGCGCTCGCAGATGATGCCCTTGAAGCGCACGCGCTTGTACTTGCCGCAGTAGCACTCCCAGTCGCGGGTCGGACCGAAGATCTTCTCGCAGAAGAGCCCGTCCTTCTCCGGCTTGAGGGTGCGGTAGTTGATGGTCTCTGGCTTCTTGACCTCACCGTGCGACCAGGCACGGATGTCCTCGGCCGTGGCGAGGCCGATACGCAGCTCGTCGAAGACGTTGACGTCGAGCAAGATGTCCTACTTCCTGAAGTTCTCGAAAATCCTCGGGGTGTCCAGGTCCGCGCCCGGTGCACGGGCGCGGCCTGGTATCAGATCTCGTCGACGCTGGAGGCGGCGTTGGGCCGCCGCGAGAGGTCGATGCCGAGCTCCTCAGCGGCGCGGTACACCTCGTCGTCGGACTCCTTCATCTCGATGGAGACACCGTCGCTCGAGAGCACCTCGACGTTCAGGCACAGCGACTGCATCTCCTTGAGAAGCACCTTGAAGGACTCCGGGATACCCGAGTCGGGGATGTTCTCGCCCTTGACGATCGCCTCGTAGACCTTGACACGGCCCGGGACGTCGTCGGACTTGATGGTGAGCAGCTCCTGGAGCGTGTACGCGGCGCCGTACGCCTCGAGAGCCCAGACCTCCATCTCACCGAAGCGCTGACCACCGAACTGCGCCTTACCACCCAGCGGCTGCTGCGTGATCATCGAGTACGGACCGGTCGAACGCGCGTGGATCTTGTCGTCGACCAGGTGGTGCAGCTTCAGGATGTACATGTAACCGGTGGAGACGGGCTCCGGGAACGGCTCGCCGGAGCGGCCGTCGAAGAGCTGCGCCTTGCCGTCCTGGTTGACCATGCGCTGACCGTCACGGTTCGGCAGGGTCGCGCCGAAGAGACCGCGCAGGGCGACCTCCTCCAGGCCGTCGAACACCGGGGTGGCGACGGGGCGGCTCGGCTCGCTCTTGTGGGCGACCTCGGGAAGGCTCTCCAGCCACTCCCCGCCCTTGTCCTCCGCGAGGGAGACGTCCCAGCCCTGCTTGGCGATCCACCCGAGGTGGGTCTCCAGCACCTGGCCCACGTTCATGCGGCCCGGCACACCCAGCGGGTTCAGGATGACGTCGACCGGCGTGCCGTCCTCGAGGAACGGCATGTCCTCCTGCGGGAGGATCTTCGAGATGACGCCCTTGTTGCCGTGGCGGCCGGCCAGCTTGTCACCGACCGTGATCTTGCGGCGCTGCGCGATGTAGACGCGCACCAGCTGGTTCACGCCGGCGGGCAGCTCGTCGCCGTCCTCCCGGTTGAACTCGCGCACCGCGATGACCGTGCCCTGCTCGCCGTGGGGCACCTTGAGCGAGGTGTCGCGCACCTCGCGCGCCTTCTCACCGAAGATCGCGCGGAGCAGGCGCTCCTCCGGGGTCAGCTCGGTCTCACCCTTGGGGGTGACCTTGCCGACCAGGATGTCGCCGGCGCCGACCTCGGCACCGATGCGGATCACGCCGCGCTCGTCGAGGTCCGCGAGGACCTCCTCCGAGACGTTGGGGATGTCCCGCGTGATCTCCTCGGGGCCCAGCTTGGTGTCACGGGCGTCGACCTCGTGCTCCTCGATGTGGATCGAGGAGAGGACGTCGTCCTCCACGAGGCGCTGCGACAGGATGATCGCGTCCTCGTAGTTGTGGCCCTCCCACGACATGAACGCGACCAGCAGGTTGCGGCCGAGCGCGAGCTCGCCCTCGTCCGTCGCCGGGCCGTCCGCGAGCACGGAGCCGACCTCGACCCGTGCACCCTCGTCGACCAGCACGCGCTGGTTGTAGCTCGTGCCCTGGTTGGAGCGCACGAACTTGTGCACGCGGTACGAGCCCGTCGTGCCGTCGTCGTTCGCCACGAGCACCAGGTCGGCCGAGACCTCGGTGACCACACCGGGCTTGGTCGCCACGATGACGTCGCCGGCGTCGACCGCCGCACGGCGCTCCATGCCGGTACCGACCACGGGGGCCTCGGACCGCACCAGCGGCACGGCCTGACGCTGCATGTTCGCACCCATGAGGGCGCGGTTGGCGTCGTCGTGCTCGAGGAACGGGATCAGGGCCGTCGCGACCGACACCATCTGGCGCGGCGAGATGTCCATGTAGTCGACCTCGGCGCCCGGGATGTCGTTGGTCTCGCCACCCTTCGTGCGGACCAGGACGCGGTCGAGGACGAACGTGCCGTCCTCGAGCAGCGGCGTGTTGGCCTGCGCGATGATGTAGCGGTCCTCGTCATCGGCCGTGAGGTAGTCGATGTTGTCGGTGACCTTGCCGTTCTCGACCCGGCGGTACGGCGTCTCGATGAAGCCGAACGGGTTGATGCGACCGAACGACGCGAGCGAGCCGATCAGACCGATGTTCGGACCCTCAGGGGTCTCGATCGGGCACATGCGACCGTAGTGCGACGGGTGGACGTCACGGACCTCCATGCCGGCGCGGTCGCGCGACAGACCACCCGGGCCGAGCGCGTTCAGACGACGCTTGTGCGTCAGACCGGCCAGCGGGTTGTTCTGGTCCATGAACTGCGACAGCTGCGACGTGCCGAAGAACTCACGGATCGACGCGACGACCGGACGGATGTTGATCAGCGTCTGCGGCGTGATGGCCTCGACGTCCTGCGTGGTCATGCGCTCGCGAACGACGCGCTCCATGCGGGACAGACCCGTGCGCACCTGGTTCTGGATGAGCTCACCCACGGCGCGGATACGGCGGTTGCCGAAGTGGTCGATGTCGTCGGTCTCGACGCGCACCTCGACGGGCTGGCCGTTGCGGACGCCGTCCATGGTGGTCTTGTCCGCGTGCAGCGACGCCAGGTACTTGATCGTGTGGACCACGTCGGTCAGCGACAGCGTGGAATCGGCGAGCTCCGCGTCGACACCGAGCTTCTTGTTCGCCTTGTAGCGGCCGACCTTGGCGAGGTCGTAGCGCTTCGGGTTGAAGTAGAAGTTCTCCAGCAGCGCGCGACCGGCCTCGACCGTCGGCGGCTCACCCGGGCGGATCTTGCGGTACAGGTCGACCAGGGCCTCGTCCTCGGTGTGGACGTGGTCCTTCTCGAGCGTGTCGAGCACGGACGGGAACTCGGCGAACTGCTCGCGGATCTCCGACTCGGTCATGCCGAGGGCCTTGAGCAGCACCGTGACGGACTGCTTGCGCTTGCGGTCGACGCGGACGCCGACGGCGTCGCGCTTGTCGATCTCGAACTCGAGCCACGCACCACGCGAGGGGATGATCTTCGCGGAGAAGACGTCCTTGTCGCTGGTCTTGTCCGGGGTGCGCTCGAAGTACACGCCCGGGGAACGCACCAGCTGCGACACGACGACGCGCTCGGTGCCGTTGATGATGAAGGTGCCGCGCGCGGTCATGAGCGGGAAGTCGCCCATGAAGACCGTCTGGCTCTTGATCTCACCGGTGGTGTAGTTGACGAACTCCGCGGTGACGAACAGCGGGGCCGCGTAGGTGAAGTCCTTCTCCTTGCACTCGTCCGCCGTGTACTTCGGCGGCTCGAAGCGGTGGTTCGAGAAGGAGAGGGACATCGAGGAGCCGAAGTCCTCGATCGGGGAGATCTCCTCGAAGATCTCTTCCAGTCCGGAGGTTTCCGGGACATCATTACGACCAGCCGCCTTGGCAGTTTCTACCCTGCCCTGCCAGGCTGGGTTACCAAGAAGCCAGTCGAAGCTCTCGGTCTGCAGGCCAAGCAGGTCGGGGACCTCGAGTGGCTCATAGATCTTTGCGAAGGAAACGCGACGGGAAGCGGTACGGTTCGCAATGGCTTCGGCGGACGGAGCTGAAGGGGTGCGCGAGGCAGCCAAGAGGGGTCCTTCCCTGCAGTTCGGGTGAACGCTGTACGCTCTGCGGTGCTGCAGGATGCTCTGCCGGATTCACCGGTCACCGGTGGGCATCCCCTGAGCGGGGATGCGACCAGGACTTTCGGGAAGCAGGGGGAGGCGTCGAGGGCACACGCGGGCGCAAAGCGCTAGCATACCTATCTGGTTCTAGTATGTCCAGTCGCCCTAGGTCCTGCACGTCGAGACTGTGGGAATCCTCGAATCGTTGCGTATCCGCACTGCCGCGGCGTGGCGGCTGGACGAGGCGGCGCTCGGTCGGTTCAACGGGTCGACAGCGGGTGATATTCCTGCGTGACCTCGATCCCCGCGTGACCTCGCCGGACGGATCCGGAGCACGCGAGAGGCCCGCACCCCGAGGGGTGCGGGCCTCTGCGTTCTTCGGCGGACGGCGCCCGGGACGAGCCCGGGCCGCCGTCACACCAGCCCGAGGGCGGTGATGCCTGAGGTCACTTGAGGGTGACGGTGGCGCCGGCGCCCTCCAGGGCAGCCTTCGCCTTCTCGGCGGCGTCCTTGTCGGCGCCCTCGAGAACCGGCTTCGGCGCGCCGTCGACCAGGTCCTTGGCCTCCTTCAGGCCGAGGGACGTGAGCGCGCGCACCTCCTTGATGACCTGGATCTTCTTGTCGCCGGCAGCCTCGAGGATGACGTCGAACTCCGACTTCTCCTCAGCGGCCTCGGCCGGCGCGCCACCCACGGGGCCGGCAGCGACAGCGGCGACCGGAGCAGCGGCGGTGACGTCGAACTTCTCCTCGAAGGCCTTCACGAAGTCGGAGAGCTCGATGAGCGTGAGCTCCTCGAAGGCGGACAGGAGCTCGTCGGTGGAGAGCTTCGCCATGATGGCGTTCCTTTCAGTTGGCGCTTCGCGGACCGGTTCCGGTCCGCGAGAAGCAGGGGGGTGTGAACTGGCACTGCCACCTGATCAGGCGGCAGCACCCTCCGATTCCTGCTTCTGACGCAGGGCATCGATGGCACGGGCGACCTGGGCGGGCTTGGCGGTGAAGGCGTAAGCGGCACGCGTCAGCGTGGCCTTCAGACCGCCGGCCACCTTGGCCAGCAGAACCTCGCGGGACTCGAGGTCCGCGAGCTTCGTGATCTCTGCAGCGGACATCGCGGCGCCGTCGAGCACGCCGCCCTTGATGACCAGAGCAGGGTTCGCCTTGGCGAAGTCACGCAGACCCTTCGCAGCCTCGACCGGGTCCCCGGTCACGAATGCGATGGCGGAGGGGCCCTTCAGGTCGGCGTCGAGACCCTCGACACCGGCCTCCTTGGCCGCGATCCCCGTCAGCGTGTTCTTCACCACGGCGTAGGTTGCGTTGCCGCTGAGCGACCGACGCAGCTCCTTGAGCTGCGCGACGGTGAGCCCGCGGTACTCGGTCAGCACGGCCGCGTTGGAGTCGCGGAACTTGTCCGCGAGCTCTGCGACAGCGGCTGCCTTGTCCGGCCTCGCCATGGCAATCCTTCCGGTGGTGGTACCGCCGTCCCCTGGGGCGTGCGCCCCGGGCGTTGCCCCGGAACGAGAAAAAGAGCCCCGGCGCAGATGCACGGGGCTCGGTTCGCGCGGCAGGACCGCACTCGAGTTCGTCACCTGCGCAGGCCCCCGCTCTCAGCGGGACTTCGGTCTTCTTCCGCCCTGCTCTTTCAAGCGAGATGCTCTTGCGAGCGGGCAGCGTCGGACGACCGGCGGTCTTGGGTTACCCGAGAACTATACATGGCTTCGCGCATTGGGCCGTACGCGGCGAGCGGTGGCCTGCGCCACACGGCGGACGACGCCGCCCGCGCCGCCGCCCGCGGGCCCCGAGCGCCACTCCCCCGCGTCACCGGCCCAGGCCCTCCAGGGATGCGAAGCACACCAGCGGCACCGGCTCGGGCTCGTCCGCGAGTGCCGCGGTGAGCGCGGCCTCGGGGTCGTCCGTGGCGCGCAGGTGGGCGTGGAACCGGGGCATGACGCGTGCGGCGACGGCGTCCGACAGCGGGGCGACGGCGGCGACGACCGCGCGGGCGCCGAGCCGCAGGAGCACGGACGACAGGCCGAGCACCTCGCCGCCCACCACCTGGGACGAGCCGCCGACCTCGCAGGCCGAGAGCACGAGCACGGATCCGGGGAGCCGTGTGCCGTCGAGCTCGTGGGCGAACAGTGGCCCGTCGGCGAGGTCGACGAAGGCGAAGAGCGGGTTGTCGGCGTCGTGCCTGCCGTGGGTGGCCAGGTGCACGATGTCGTGGGTGGCGAGCACGGCCCGCACCGCCGCCGTCGTCGCGGCGGCGCCGGTGAGGACAGTTGCTCCCGGCCAGACGGCGCCGACGGCCTGCACCTCGCTCGCCCCGAGGGTGACGCCGGGACCGTACGCGGCCAGCAGCCGGTGCCTGCCTCCCGGGCGGGGGTGCGCGCGACCGCGCGCCATGTAGGAGCGGACGGTCGTGCGGCGGCCGCGCCGGGACGGGAGTGCCGTCCAGGGCACGCTGAGCAGGGGCTCCCTGCCGACGACGTACAGCGGGCCGTCCGCCCGCATCGGCACGGCCAGGAGCCGGTCGAGCGCGTCGAGGTTGCGCCGCAGGGAGCGGCGGGCGGCGTCGCGCAGTGCCGGGGGCACGTGCTCGTTGGCGCAGGCGCCGAAGTCGGCGCGGACGCGCAGCGCCCGTTCGGTGACCTCGGCGAGCGGTCCGAGGACGACGGTGCGGGCACCGTGCGCGTCGACCCGGACGCAGCGCAGCACGCCGTCGAGCACCAGGTAGTTGGCGACGACGGCGCCGTCGTCGCGGGCGGCGAGCAGCTCGCGGACCTCGGCGGTGGTGGCCGGGCGGTCCTCGGCCACGTCGTCCTCGGCGCCGGTGCGGTGCCAGGCGCGTTCGCGCGCCGTCGCCAGCAGCCTGCGTGACCGCTCGAAGAGCTGGGCGCGCTCGGTCGCGCTGTCCCGGTCGGTGAGCGTGCGGGCCCGGACGACGAGCCCGCGGGCCTCGGTGACGAGCGCACCGACCGCGGGCTCGTCCGGTGCGACGGTGCCGCCCATCCCGGCGAACGTGGTCCGGCCGCGTTCGAGCGCCTCGAAGAGCCAGTCCGGCCTGCCGGTCCGCAGCGCGGCGTCGACGTCGGTCCGCTGCAGGTCCACACCGTGCGCCGCGGCCGCGGTGACGGACTCGACCGAGCCGAGACCCACGCGATGGTCCGCGAGCAGCTCGAGGCCTGTGCGCACGGCCGCGATGCCTGCGGTCCGGTCGCCCGACGCGAACGCGAGCTGCGCGAGGACGGTCTGCCGCTGGATCCGCGTGGACAGCGGGGCGTCGGCCATGCCGGCGGGCAGGTTGTCGAGGACGGTGCGCGCGGCGGCGACGTCGTCGGCCAGGAGGTACCAGTGTGCGGCGACGAACCGCGCGGTCAGGCCAGGACGCTGGCCGAGCAGGGGGTCCACCTCGTCGCCCGCCTCGGCGGCCTCGATGGCCTGCTCGGCACGGCGCCGGGCGTCGTCGGGGACGGGTGCCTCGCCGCGGCGGATCGGCAGGAGGATCGCCTCCAGCTCGGCGACGCGCGCGACGGCGGCCCGCTGCGGGTGCCCGACGCCGGCGTAGTAGCGCCGGGCGAAGGCCGCCGCCGTCTGCGCCTCCTCCCAGCGGTGCAGCGCCATGAGGCAGCGCGCCCGGAAGTACTCGGCCTCGGCGCGATGGTGCGCGCGGCCCGGGACCACCATGCGGGAGATCGCCTGGGTGAGGACCTGCTCCGCGTCCTCCAGCAGCCCCGCCTCGTAGAGGACGGCGCCGCGGCCGATGTCGAGCACGCCGTCGGCGCGTTCCGGGTCGACCGCGCGGGCGGCGGCCATGGCCTGCAGCGCGCCCGGCAGGTCGCCGAGCGCGTACCGCACGAATCCGGTGTTGTGCAGGGCGAGGGAGGCGATACCGGGCAGGTCGGCCAGCCCTGCGGCCTCGTGGCAGGCATCGAAGTCGGCGAGCGCCGCGTCCAGCCGGCCGAGCTCGATGGCGGCCGCACCCCGGTTGAGCAGCGCGGTGGCGTAGTCGCGCTGCGACAGCTGGTCCGCGACGGCGAGCACCCGGTCGAAGGCCGCCACGGCGTCGATGAGCCGGCCGGAGCGCTGGAGCAGCAGGCCGCGGTTCCCGTCGACGACGGCGGCGAGCCGCCGGCGGATCCGCGGTGGGGCCGCGTCTGCGCGGGCGTCGGCGTCGCCGAGGAGGGCGAGGGGCTTGTCCAGCGTGTCCTCGACGGCGTGAACGGCGACGGCCTCCCCCGCCAGGGAACGAACCATGCCCTCGGCCCAGCGCTCACGGTCCGTGGGGCCGAGTTCCCCGAGGTCCACGACCCGGAGCCGGTCGAGTACGTCCCGGAACCGCAGCAGGGCGTCCCCCGGCCGCGACCGGGAGTTGAGCTCCCGCGCGGCCAGCAGCTCCGCCTCCAGTTCCGGCCACATACCTGCCCCCTCCGCCTCATCGGGGCCCACGGGGGCGCCGGGCGGGACACGATAGCGGGGCGAGCGGCCTTATGTCACCGACTCATGCAAAAGCCCAGTTCAAGCCCTCCCGTGCGCTGTGTCCGAAGCCGGCCCGGACTTGTGTGGTCTTCCTCAGACCCGCACTCACGAGGCCGCGATCCGGCGAATACTGGCATTTCGCAACGGCAGAGCCATGGCCACGAACATTGCCAGGCCGAAGACGGCGAGTCCGACCGTTGCCGAAGTCGCGCCAACAAGCACTCCGAATCCAACCGTCCCCAGCGGTATCAGGCACTCATCGCCAACCTGGGTCAGCGCCATCATGCGACCCATGTACTCGCCCTTGAGCTGTGCGATGAACACGGCACCGAGCATCGCAGACGCTGCGCCCGCGCACAGACCCATGATCACTGCACCGGCGTACAGGGTCTCAGCCCCGCCGAGGCCGAGCAGAGCGATCGCCAGGCCCTCGATCGCGAAGAGCGTGTAGGCGAGCCTTGCGGGGTACTGCGACTTGAATCGGATTGAGAGTAGCGCTCCAAGCGTTGCACCGACGCCGACCGCCACCCCGACATAGCCCACGACCTCCGCGCCCAAGCCGAGCTCCTTGGTTCGCAGAGCGATGCCGAGGCCGAGCGGCGGAACGATGAAGACGTTGAGCAACATCTGTGACAGCACTAGTGTCCTGGTCACAGGAGCGCCCCTCAGGTGCTTGAAACCCTCAAGGACGTCTCGAAAGATCGATCCCGGCTCAGTGGACCTCTCGATCGGATACCGGAGCTTCAGGCCGAAGATGACGACCAGCAAGACGCCGGCGAAAGCCACGGCGTTGAGCGTCGCAGTACCTTGGATTGACCAGTACGCGACAACCACTCCGCCGGCTGCCGAGCCGAACAGTTCCCCGAGGCGCCCTACCGTCTGGTACACGCCTACATAGGCGGGCAGATCAGAAGGGTGGATGATCTGACGCGCGATCGTCGATGCGGCGGGTTCGTACATCGCATCGCATGCACCGAGGAATGCCGCGGCAGCGATCAGCAGCGGGTAAGACGGCTCAGTTGCCGTTGCGGCCACCACCACGGCTACCAGCGCAGCCACATGGCCCACGTTCGACCAGATCAGTACCTGGCGTATGTCAAAGCGGTCGGCGAAGGCACCGCCGAACAAGACCAGCAATGCACGTGGCACCGTTCCCGCAGCTACGACGACACCTGCTGCGGCCGGGCTCCCGACCTGAACCGCCGTCCACGCAAGGCCGATGCCCCAGATCGTGTCCGTGAAGCCGGACATCGCCCGGGTCACGATCCACAGGTGAGCGAGTCGGTCACGCTTGAACGGAGGCGAGACTCTTTCCACCTCAACCGGCTCAACAGCTTCAGTCGACACGTGCAGTTCCTTTACTGGGCCAGGGACAGGTGAGCCGGATCAGAGTTCCAGCGTCATGAATTCCGCGTCCGCACCGTCGGACTCGTAGTAGCCCGGCTCAACTCCAGAGGTCCTGAAGCCGAACGACTCGTACAGCTTCCGAGCCTCCGCATTGTCCGGTCGCAGGTTGAGGCTCATCGATGACAGCCGAGAAGCGCGTGCGAGGTCGACCAGTACGGTCATCATCTCCCGACCGATTCCACGCCGCCGAAAGGCCTCACCCACACCGATGGTCGCGACCTCGCCGTTGTTTTCCCTGACATGCAACGCGCAGTATCCTGCAAACCGAGTTTCACCCGCGGCCTCAATCTCAGCCACGAAAAAGGTGACGTTCGGGTCGGCAACGATCTCGTCAAACCAGCCACGCGGCCACGCGTCCTCGCCGAAGACCTGCTCGTCGAACTGGATGACCATCTCCAGGTCGGATGGCACAAATGGCCGAACAATCGTCTTTTCGTCGGTGTCCGTCAAATTCCAGATCCGTTCCGGTGAATACAGAGTTGCCGCCGAGCTGGCCACTGCACATAACAGACGGGCCCTCAAGACATAGCGCCATGTTTCTAGGGCCATGGCCTCCCGCGGCAACGGAGGCACTCGTGTTCCGGCCGGAGCACGATGGTGCTCCGGCCGGTGCTACTCCCCGGCAGACCGCCAGGCGGCAGCAGGGCAGTTCCTGGTAGTCCACACCAACCGACACCGGACTCAGGGAGTCCTGCGGTGAACGTGCGAACTGTTCAGAACTGCATTCAGACTCCGGGCTTGGCTCGACGCTTGCTGTCGCGCATGGTGCTCCTCTCGCAATGAGTCGGCTGAGTCGTACTTGACGCGATCTCCGACACCATCAGACGCCGGGCTTGTTGCGACGCTTGTTGTCACGCATGGCACTCCTCAAAGGCATTGGGTCTCACGTTCACTTACCGGACGAACCCGACGTTACCGACCAAAGCCCACGCGGTCAACGAACAGAACAACCCTGGCAACACCCCGAGCATGTCAGCCGCGCGCCGGTGGCGAAGGTCCCGAAAATATGCCGTCTTGCATCCATGACGGACGCGAATTTCGCACGCTCAAGCGCCAAAGGTGCAGGCTCCTGCGCGCATCTCAGAGGTCGAGGACCATAGTCTCCGCGTCGGATCCATCGGAATCGTAGTAGCCCTTCACGACGCCCACTGTCCTGAAACCGAGAGATTCATACAGCTTCTTGGCACCGTCGTTATCCGTCCGCAGATTGAGGCGCGCTGCCGACACACCAAGAATCCGCGCCTCATCGAGCAGTCGATTCATCATTGCACGGCCAACGCCGATGCGCCGGAACCGTTCCTTCACACCGATCGTAGTCACGTCGATTTCGGCCCCATTCACATACAGCGCGCAGTAGCCAGCAAATCTCGCGTGGCCACTGGCCCCCACTTCAGCGACGAAGAGACGCGTGTCAGGATGATCGATCGTTGCGTTGATCATTTCGAGCGACCACCGGTCCTCGCCGAATACGGCGGTCTCCAGGTCGTCCACTTGCGGGATGTCAAGGTCGACCAGCGGTCGAACGATTACAGTTTCTCTCAGTTCCGACATTTTTGTTGCCCGTTCGAGTTTGCTTTGTTGCAGCACTGCACTAAATCGTCATGATGCAGCGGGCAGACGGGGCATGGCACTCCTCGAGCGCCATGCCCCGTCCGTAGCGTCAGAATCCGCCGTTGTTCCGACGGGTGTAGCCGAGGTTGATTCGACCGAAACCACCCTTGTTCTTGCGCATAATTTCTCCCTTCGCCACGAACCCCTAGATGGGGGTTCAGAACGAGACATACTGGATGTCAGGGACGGTAGCGCAAGCACTAACCGCGGTCAACGATTCACAAGCCCTCGACCGAGCTGAAGCAGACGAGTGGCACCGGCTCGGCGACGTCGCGGAGCGCGGCCGCGAGCGCCGCCTCCGGGTCGTCGGTATCGCGCAGGTGGGCGTGCAGTCGGGGCATGACCCGGGCGGCTAGTTCGTCGGAGAGCTTGGCCACGGATGCGATCACGGCACGGGCGCCCAGGCGCAGGAGCACCGACGTGAGCCCCAGGAGCTCGCCGCCGAGCACCTGGGTCGAACCGCCCACCTCGCACGACGACAGGATGACCACGGAGCCGGGTAGCGGTGTGCCGTCGAGCTCGTGGGCGAACAACGGGCCGTCGGCGAGGTCGATGCTCGCGAAGAGCGGGTTGTCGGCGTCGTGCTGGCCGTGGGTGGCCAGGTGCACGACGTCGTGGGTGGCGAGAGCGGTACGGACCTGCTCGGTGACGGCGTCCTTGCCGGTCAGCACGGTCGCGCCGGGCCAGTGCTCGCCGACGGCGCGGGCCTCGGCCGCGCCGTGCCGGACGCCCGGGCCGGCCGCGGCGAGCAGCTTGCGCTCGCCGGTGGGCCGAGCATGCGTGCGGCCGCGCGCGACGTACGAGTTGACGGAGGTGCGGAGGCCGCCGCGGGACGGGAGGGCGGCCCACGGCACGCTCAGCAGTGGCTCCCGGGCGACCACGTAAAGGTCGCCGTCGGCGTGGAGCGGAGCGAGCAGGACGGTGTCGAGGGCCTTGAGGTTGCGCGCCAGCGAGGCCGTCGCCGCGGCGCGCAGGGGTGCCGGGATCAGGTCGTTGGCGGCCATCGCGAAGTCGGCGGAGAGACGGCGGACCCGCTCGATCACGTCGTCGGCCGGGCCGATGTCGACGGTGGTGACGCCGCCGGCGTCGACGCGGACGCAGCGCAGCACGTCGTCGATGACGAGGAAGCTGGCGACGACGTCGGTCTCCTTGTCCCGGCCGGCCAGGACCCGACGAACCTCACTGACTGTCGCCGGATGCTGGACGGCGCCGGCGTTGCCCGCGTGGCGCCATGAGCGCTCCCGGACTTCCTCCTGGATGCGGCTTGCACGCCGCGTGAGGCGTTCACGCTCCTTGCTCTCGGTCATGGCGAGCTCGCGAGCCTTGGCCAGCAGCCCCCGAGCCTCGGTGAGCAGTGCGGCGATCTCCGGGTCGTCCGACGGGGTGACCCGCCCCGTCCCCGCGAACGTCGAGCGGCCCCGCTCCAGCGCGTCGAAAAGGGCGGAGGGTCGTCCCGTGCGCGCGGCCGCCTCGACGTCGACACGCGTCAGGTCGACACCGTGCGCCGCGGCGGCGGTGACGGACTCGACGGAGCCGAGTCGGCTGCGGTGGTCTGCGAGCAGGCCCAGGCCTGCTCGTACCGCACGCAGGCCCTTGGCACGGTCTCCCGTCGCGAACGCGAGCTCCGCCCGCGCGGTGTAGTGATGGACCCGCATGGTCAGCGGGGAGGTCGTGAAGCCACGAGGCAGTTCCGCGAGCGTCGCACGGGCGCTGTCGGGGTCATCAGCCCGCAGGAACCACTGCGCCGCGACCAGGCGCGCCGCATGGCCTGGGTGCTGGCCCAGGACCGGGCCGGCCAGATCGCCCGCACGGGCAGCATCGAGCGCCTGGGCCGCCCGCCGGCGGGCCGAGGCCTGTGCCCGAGGCCCGGCGTGGCTCCTGCGCGCCGGCTCGAAGGCGGCCTCGAGCTCAAGGACGCGCGCGAGAGCGGCGCGAGCGTCGTGACCGATGTGCTCGAAGTGACGGCGCGCCCTTGCAGCGAGGGTGGCGGCATCACCGAACCGCTCCAGGATCAGGAGACACCGTGCGCGGTAGTACTCGGCCTCGGCAAGCTCCGGCCGAAGCCGCGATGCCTTCAGTTGCGGGATCGCCTCGGTGAGCAGCTCCTCCGCGGCGACCACCAGGCCTCCCTCGAAGAGAGCCTCTGCGCGACCGAGCATGTCGATCGCGGTGCTCTCGTCGGGAAGTACCGCGAGTGCCTTCTCCATCGCCAGCAGGGCGCCTGGAAGGTCGCCCATCAGGTGGCGGACGTACCCGATGTTGTGCAGCGCGAACGACTGGGTACGGGTATTGCCATCCTCCTCGGCATACCGGTGCGCCGACTCGTGGTCCTTCAGCGCCTCAGCGATACGCCCGACCTGCATCAGTGCGAAGCCTCGGTTGAGGTGATCGATCGCACGACTGCGCAGGTCGTCCGGGTCGTGCGCGGCCAGTGAGGCGGAGATCGGGGCGAGGCTCGCGGCGAACTGCCCGCTCCTGAGCAGGATGACGCCCCGCTGACCGGAGACCAGCCCGACGAGCCCGCGCCGGAGCGACTTCGGCGCGACCTCGGCCTCGGCCTCGGCGAGGTCCAGCGCCGTCGTCGTGGCGTCGATGTCCATCGAGAACTCGTACGTCGCCAGCGCGAGGCCCAGGTGTGAACGCACCATGAGCCTCGCGCGTCGCTCGACCTCGTCCTCCGTTCGGGCGTCCGACCTGGCGAGGTCCGCGACCAGAGCTCGAAAGGCGGCTAGTGCGTCGACCGGCTTGTATTGGTCGTTGAGAGTCCGAGCGCCGGTGTACCGCCGCTCGAGCTCATCCCAGTCCATCCTGTTCATATGGCGCCACGCTACTCAGCAAACCGTCAGGTGGCGCAGGAATCGCCCGGTAGAGGTCACCGACTCTCGTCACCGCGTCCCAGGCTGCCGCGACGCGCGAGGTGAAGGCGGTGGGTGTGCCGTCAGCACCCGGAAGCCGACCCGCCAGGATCGCCGCGGCAAGCTCCCCTGCCAGGACGGGTGCGGCGAAGGACGTGCCGCTCCACAGGCCGAAACCGCTGCTGAAGTTGTCGGGATCGACCGTCCGACGCAGCCCGTCACCACTCTGCCAGGGCTGCTCGGCACCGTCGAAGGTGACGGGCATCGAGCTCAGCACGTGCGCTCCAGGCCTTGCCGCGATCACCCACGGACCGTCGTTGCTGAAGTCGGCCAGCGTGCCGTCCGGGTTGTAGCCCGTGACCGGAAGGAGCGGCGTGTAGTCCGACCGCAGGTCCTCCTCCTGCAGCGGGACGGCGCCGTCGGGCGTCCGACGGACCCGAGGGGCCCAGGCAGCGGGAAACATCGGTCGGCCCGAACCGTCGTTGCCGGCGGAGACCACCACGAGCACACCCTCCCGACGCAGATCGCGCAGCCTGGCGCGGAGCACACCGTCGTAGTCCTCGTCGTCCTCGGGCCGTTCCGCGTAGAACCCGCCACTGATCACCACGACGTCGACCGGCCAGAAGCCGTCGGTCCCCGCCGCCCCCCGCAGGTGGAATTCCAGGAGCTTCTCCAGGGTCCGTGCCAGATCCCACTCCCGCACCCGACCGTCGCCGCTGAAGATCCGTACGGGCATGATCGTGGCGTCGGGGCACACCTGGTGCACCACTCCCGCGATGAACGTCCCGTGGCCGGCGTAGGAGTCGAGGTAGGCGGTGTCGTCGCGACGCCGGCCACGGACCTCGGCGTCGTACAGCGGCTCGTCCTCCGCACCCGTTCCGATCGGTTCCCCGTCGAGCTGGGCTCCGCGCAGCACGACCGAACCGGAGTCGTCGAACCAGGGGTGCTCGCCGATCCCCGAGTCGAGCACGGCAACCACCGGACGGACCGTGCCGTCCGAGGCCGTCACCGGTGAGTCGCCGACGGCGAGCGCGCGTCGTGGCGCGGGGCCCAGGAAGACCGCGGGCTCACGGTCGATGGGCCGTCCGTGTCCCTGCCACTTCCCATGACCCGTCAGGATGTGGTCCAGCGACACCCGGTGCCGGTCGTCGTCGCCTACCGCGTCCGCCACCTCGTCCAGCAGGTCCCACACGTCGCGCTCGGCCGCGCCCTCCTCCCCCGTCGAGACGCGGAACGCCAGACCTGGCGAGGTTGACGCGCTGGCCCGCGATGCCGCCTCCTCGAAGAGCGTCTCTTCGAGCGACAGCCCTCGCGCCGCGGCTCGTTCGCGAACCATCCCCACCACGGCATCGCTCTCGACATCGTCCACCGCCCGGACGATCAGCCGGTCCGAGACGTAGCGTGTCGGCATCAGCCGGCCTTGCCGTCGGGACGACACCCGTGCGGGATCGAGATCCCGCACTCGACACCATGTTCCGGCGTGATCACGGACGCGCAGCTCGGGCTCGGGAATGGGCTCGCTCACAGCAATACCTCTCCATTGACAACGATTGCTCGACAGACCCCGCCGCGCCCCTCGGCCGGATCACACACGGTGGTAGTTCGGTGGTTCAGCAGTTCACAGCTCGATGATCGGCGTGCTCACGGCACCGCCGCCGCCGTCGGCGCGGCGAACGACCAGGCTCGCGCGGCCGCGTTCCACCGAGTCGAAAGAGAACCGGCCGTCCTCGTCGGACGCCGTGGAGACCACGTCGACGCCCGGCCGGTGCAGCTCCACGTTCAGCCCGGCCGCGGGTGCGGCCCAGCCGTCGATCCGGACCCTGCCGCCCGCGGACGGCGACAGCGTGATCATCACCGTCAGCGAATCGTGCGTGAAGGTGATGGTCTTCGCCTCGGCGGGCGCGGCGTCGTCGGCCCGGGCGGCCGGAGCGGCCCCGCGGACGCCGGCGAGCGGTGCGTCGAGGTAGACGGCCTCCATGAGCTCGGCCTCGAGGCCGGCCAGCGTGATCGCGAACAACGAGCGCTCGACGAGGCCATCAGGCACCGGGTCCACCGCGCCGACCGCGCGGGCGAGGCGGGTCAGCACGGCCCCGTCCTCGGCGTCCAGCGCGCCCTTCGGGTCGAACGAGAGGCGCCCCACGGCCTCGTCGTCCATGTTGGGTTCCGGCGTCAGGTCCACGAGAAGTCCCCTTGCTCATCGAGGATGGTCCGCAGCTTCGCCAAGCAGCGGCCACGAGTCGAACCGATGGAACCCATCGGCATTCCGATCGCCGCCGAGATGTACCGGTAGTCCGGCCGGTCGGCGAGCGAGACCAGACGCAGCAGCTCCTGGCAGCGTCCGGGCAGTTTCTGCAGCGACGTCCAGAGGATGCGGTCGCGCTCGTCGCGCAGCACCTCGGCGTCGGGTGGTGGATCGTTGGCGGGGAGAGCCATCGGATGCTCGGGGCTGTCGTCCGGCAGCTCGGTACGGCGCTTCTCGTCGTCACGGTGCTTGCGCACCGCCTCCCAGGCAGCCCGCTTCGCGGTCACCAGGAGCCACTTCAGCACGGCCTTCGGCTCGGCGATGGTCTCGGCGTGCCGCACGAGCGCCACCCACGTGCTCTGCACGACGTCGTCCGCGGCGTCGCGGTCGACCCCCTGCGCGCGGACGGTGTGCCAGAGCAGCGGCGTCGCCTCGCGCACCAGGTCGCCGAGCGCCTGGTGGTTGCCGGCGCGGTACTCGGTCAGCGCGATCGCTGCGCGATCGCCGAGTGTGAGACCGGACCCGTCGACGTCGGGCAGGGCCTCCCTTGATCCTGTCATTGCACCACGGGGTTCTCTGCTGGCGGATGTTTCCACGTCACCTACTGGACGTGGAGCACTTGGACCAACCGAGTCTACGGCGGGGCTCGCGGATCCGGGGAGGTGGAAAATGGTGCCCACCAGGCACTCCCCTCTCCTCAGCTCACGTCGGCTTCCTGCCGCCCATCAGACAAGAGGTGCGAGGACCGGGTTCGATACATGGGTTCTGATGAAAATTCAAAAAGGCCCGCACCCCTTGCGGGATGCGGGCCTTCTTGCGCTCAGGAGAGCTCGGCTCAGGCCGAGAGCTCCTCCAGGAGCTTGGTGGTCTTGCTCTGGTCCAGCGGGATGCCGGGGCCCATCGTCGTGGTCATGGTCGCCTTGCTGATGTAGCGACCCTTCGACGACGACGGCTTGAGGCGCAGGACCTCGTCGAGCGCGGCGACGTAGTTCTCCAGCAGCTGAGCCTCCGAGAAGGAGGACTTGCCGATGATGAAGTGCAGGTTCGCGTGCTTGTCGACACGGAACTCGATCTTGCCGCCCTTGATGTCGGACACGGCCTTGGTGACGTCCATGGTCACGGTGCCGGTCTTCGGGTTCGGCATGAGGCCACGGGGACCGAGCACCTTACCGAGGCGACCGACCTTGCCCATCAGGTCCGGCGTGGCAACGGCCGCGTCGAAGTCGGTGTAGCCGGCGGCCACCTTCTCGATCAGGTCGTCGCCACCGACCTCGTCGGCACCGGCCGCGCGGGCCTCCTCCGCCTTGGCTGCGTTGGCGAACACGATGACCTTGGCGGTCTTACCCGTGCCGTTCGGCAGGTTGACCGTGCCGCGGACCATCTGGTCCGCCTTGCGCGGGTCCACGCTCAGCCGGAACGCGACCTCGACGGTGGCGTCGTACTTGACCGTGGCGGTCTCCTTGGCCAGGCGGATGGCCTCGAGCGGCGAGTACAGGTTCTCGCTGTCGATCTTCTCCGCGGCGGCGAGGTACGCCTTGCTGCGCTTTGCCATGTTTCTCTCCTTGTGGTCGTAGCGGACCGTGCGGCCCTGCCACTGGTGGTGGTTCGTCCGGGGCGGAAGCCCCGGGGGGATCACTCGGAAACGGTGATGCCCATGGAGCGGGCGGTGCCCGCGATGATCAGCGACGCGGCGTCGAGGTCGTTCGCGTTCAGGTCGGGCAGCTTGGTCGTGGCGATCTCGCGGACCTGGTCCTTGGTGATCGACGCGACCTTGACCGTGTGCGGCGTCGCGGAGCCCTTGGCCACACCGGCGGCCTTCTTGATGAGCTCGGCGGCCGGCGGGGTCTTGGTGATGAAGGTGAACGAGCGGTCCTCGTACACGGTGATCTCGACCGGGATGACGTTGCCACGCTGCGACTCGGTCGCCGCGTTGTACGCCTTGCAGAACTCCATGATGTTCACGCCGTGCTGACCCAGCGCGGGGCCGATCGGCGGAGCCGGCGTCGCGGCGCCGGCCTGGATCTGCAGCTTGATGAGGCCGGAGACCTTCTTCTTCGGGGGCATGCGTTCACTACCTTCTGTTGGCTGGGCCTACGCCGTGGGCGATGACCCGGTTGCAATGCTGGGGTACGGACGAATCAGATCTTGGCGACCTGGTTGAACCCCAGCTCGACCGGGGTCTCCCGGCCGAAGATGGAGACGAGGACCTTGAGCTTCTGGGCCTCGACGTTGATCTCGGAGATCGAGGCGGGCAGCGTGTCGAACGGACCGTCGGTCACGGTCACCGACTCGCCGACCTCGAAGTCCACGTGGACCGGCGCCTTGCCGCTGCTGGTCACCGTGCCACCACCGGCGGCCTGCTGGCCGACCTGGGCGGGCTGCGGCAGCATCGACGGCGCGAGCATCGAGTAGATCTCGTCGAAGCTCAGCGGCACCGGCTGGTGCGTGTGCCCGACGAAGCCCGTGACACCCGGCGTGTGCCGCACGGCGCCCCACGACTCGTCGGTCAGGTCCATGCGCACGAGGACGTAGCCCGGGATGCGGACCCGGCTCACGATCTTCTTCTGCGCGTTCTTGATCTCGGCGACCTCTTCCATCGGAACCTCGACCTGGAAGATGTAGTCCTCCATGTTCAGGCTCTGGATGCGGTTCTCGAGGTTGGTCTTCACGCGCTTCTCGTACCCGGCGTACGAGTGGATGACGTACCAGTCACCCAGCTGGCTGCGGAGAGTTCGCTTGAACTCCTCGACCTCGTCCACGATGACGTCGCCGTCGGCGTCAGCGGGGCGCTCGTCGTCGGCGTCGCCCTCGTCCGCGGGCTCGACGTCGGTCTCGGCCGGGGTCTCGGCGTCCGCAGGCACGTCAGCGTTCTCGGCGTCCAGGGGCGCGTCGACGGCCGTCTCGTCGCCGTCGGCCGGCGAGACGTTCTCCGTCTGGTCCAGAGAGTCCTGGGACACGAACGAACCTGCTTTCTCTTCGTGCGCCGGGGCTGCGCCCGGCACGGATGTGCGTACTTCTACGAGCTGTGTCCGGCCATTGTCGCGCGAAAGTACCGCGAAGGGACAATCAGCGACGGGCGAGAACCATCACAGCGAAGTACTGCGCAGCGTGCCCCATGAGCTCGTCCGGCGCACCCGGACCGACACGGACCCGCTTCCGGGACCGGGCGACGGCGGCGTCAGCCGCCGGATCCGCGAGGGAGGGATCAGCCGAAGACCCAGCCCGCGAGCATGCCGAAGGCGTAGTCCAGGGCCACCACGAAGATCATGACGACGACCAGGAAGACGAGCACGACGGTCGTGTAGGTGAAGAGCTCGGAGCGCGTCGGCGAGACGACCTTCTTGAGCTCGGCCACCACCTGGCGCACGAAGAGCGCGATTCGGGCGAAGATGTTGCCGCCGCCCTTGCTCGGACGCTCCGCGGCGCTCTGGATCACCTCGGTGTCGCTCACTGCTACCCCACTCCTGTGGCCCGGCGCGCCGGGCGGCGCGGACTGCCGTTCCAGGTCCACTCACGTGGGCCCGCTGCGCGCGGCCCCGCTGGGGTTCACGCTGGCAGGGTAGACAGGACTCGAACCTGCAACCTGCGGTTTTGGAGACCGCTGCGCTACCAATTGCGCCACTACCCTTTGTGTTCGATGCCTGATCTTGCCATACCACGAGCCCTGGAGAGGCGCACGGCATTGGGTGAGCATCGATCACCGAGGCACAACTGTACGGTACCCGGGGCCGTAGGTCGAACTCGTTCGGACGGACCCTTGCAGGTCGCGGAAGGTCCCTTGTCCACCGGACGACGGACACGAGGTGCAGCCGAACGGGCGTCCCACCACGAGGCTCCCGCGGAGCATGCTCGAACCATGCAGACATCCGGATCCCCGGCCGTGCGGGTGCGCGGTCTACGCAAGCGGTACGGCAACGCCCGTACCGGGTTCAAGGACGCCGTCGCCGGCCTGGATCTCGACGTCGCCCACGGCGAGATCGTGGCGGTGCTCGGCCCCAACGGCGCGGGCAAGACCACCACCGTCGAGATCCTCGAGGGCTTCCGCGACCGGGACGACGGCGATGTCGCCGTGCTCGGCGAGGACCCCAAGGAGGCCGGGCGCGCGTGGCGCGCACGGATCGGCGTGGTCATGCAGGACTCCCGGGACCTGAGCGAGCTCACGGTCCTGGAGAAGGTCCGCTCCACGGCGGCCGCGTACCCGGACTCGCGCGACCCGGCGGAGGTGATCGCCGCGGTCGGGCTCGCGGAGAAGGCGAGAGCTCGGACCAGGGGGCTCTCCGGCGGGCAACGGCGACGGCTCGACGTGGCCCTCGGGATCGTGGGCCGGCCCGAGCTGCTCTTCCTGGACGAGCCCACCACCGGGTTCGACCCCGAGGCGCGCCGCTCCTTCTGGGACCTGGTGACCGGACTGCGCGACGACGGCACCACGATCCTCCTGACCACCCACTACCTGGACGAGGCCGCGCAGCTCGCCGACCGCGTCGTCGTCGTGCGCGACGGCGTGGTGGTGGCCGAGGGCACGCCCGACTCCCTGGGCGGGCCCGGGGCCCGCACGCCGGTCGTCGCGTGGGACGACGGCGGGGTGCGCCGCACCGAGCGCACGGACCGGCCCAGCGCCGCCGTCGCCCGGCTGATCGCGGCGGCCGGACCCGACGGCGAGGTACCGGGACTGTCCGTGACCCGCCCGACGCTCGAGGACGTCTACCTGTCCCTGATCGGCGAGAACCCGACCGACACCGAGGAGGCGGCGTGATGAGCACGACTGCTGCGACGAGCACGACGAGCCGCACCGCGTCGAGCGCGGTGCGGAGGCTGCCCGGCACGCTCCGGCTCGGCCTGGTGCGCGGCGGTGTGGAGCTGCTGCAGTTCGTCCGTGAGCGCGACTCGATGGTCTTCGGCTTCGCCTACCCGATCATCATGCTGGCGATCTTCTCCGCGGTCTTCGGCGACGACGACCCGGTGGTCTCGGACGGCGTCAGCGTCAGCTTCGCGCAGTACTTCCTGCCCGGGATGATCGCGACCGGCGTCATGCTCTCGACGTATCAGACGCTCGCCATGTCGATCGCCGTCGAGCGCGACGACGGCACACTGAAGCGGCTGCGCGCCACGCCCCTGCCCGCGACGTCGTACTTCCTGGGCAAGGTGTTCCTGTCGCTCGTCACCGTGCTGGCGCAGACCGCGCTGCTGCTCGCGGTCGCGGCACTCGCCTTCGACGTGCCCCTGCCCGACGACGTGGAGCACTGGGTCACGTTCGCGTGGGTGTTCGTGCTCGGGACGGCGGCGGGAGCGGTGTGCGGCGTCGCGTACTCGTCGGTGCCCCGGTCCGGCCGGTCCGCGAGCGCCGTGGTGGTCACGCCGCTGCTGGTGCTGCAGTTCACCTCCGGGGTGTTCTTCCCGGTGACCCAGCTCCCGGGGTGGATGCTCGACCTGTCCTCGATCTTCCCGCTGAAGTGGATCGCACAGGGCATGCGGTCGGTGTTCCTGCCGGAGGCGTTCGCGGCGGCGGAGCCGGCCGGCTCCTGGCAGCACGGCGCGACGGCTGCTGTACTGGCGGCATGGCTGGTGGTAGCGCTCGTGGTCGGCACCCGGACGTTCCGGTGGCGACGGCACGATGACGGCTGACGGCACCACGGCCGACGAGGCCGCGGCGGACGGGCCCTCCGTGAACCTGCTCTACGCCGGGTGGGAGCAGCAGGTGCGGTGGTGGGACGCGGCGTTCGGCGTGATCGTCACGCTGACGGCCGCCGCCCTGGTGCTGGAGGGCACGCGCGGCGTGTCGCTCGTGGTCGCGCTCGCCGCGCTGGCCGCGATCGTGGTCGCGTACCTGCTGTGGGGTGCGCGGGCGGCGCGGACCCGGCAGCGGGGCCCGGCCCTCGCCTACCTGGTGGTGCTGGTCCTGGGCACCGGGGTGGCGGTGTCGCAGGCGGGTATCGCGACGTTCCTGATGTTCATCGCGTTCGCGCAGGTCTGGATGCTGCTCGAGACGATCCGGCAGGGCGTGATCGGCTGCGCTCTGCTCGCTGTCTCGGTCACGCTCGGCATCGTCGCCGCGTACGGCTTCGACACCACCGTGGTGCTCAGCGTGGTGCCGCAGATGTTCGTGACGCTCCTGTTCGCGGTCGCCCTGGGGCTCTGGTTCCACCTCGCGATGCGGCGCGCCGAGGAGCACGCCCGCCTGCTCGACGAGCTGCGCGCGGCACAGGCGGAGCTCGCGCGCACCAACCACGAGGCGGGCGTCGTGGCCGAGCGCGAGCGGCTCGCCCGGGAGATCCACGACACGCTCGCGCAGGGCTTCACGAGCGTGGTGATGCAGGCGCAGGCCGCGACGGCCGCCCTGGACGTCGGGGACGACGCCGCCGTGCGCGAGCGGCTGCACCTCGTCGAGGACACGGCCCGCGACAACCTGGCCGAGGCGCGGGCCCTGGTGGCCGCCTTCGCGCCCGTGGCGCTGCAGGACGCCTCGCTCCCGCAGGCGCTGCGGAGGCTCACGGAGCGGTACGCGCTGGAGACGGAACAGGTGGTGAGCTTCGAGGCCGACGGCGTCGGGCCGCTGCCGCCGGCCACCGAGGTGGTGCTGTTGCGGGCTGCCCAGGAGGCTCTGTCGAACGTGCGGCGGCACGCGCGGGCGATGACCGTCGGCGTGCGCCTGGCGAGGGCCGAGGGGGCAGTGACGCTCACCGTGGCCGACGACGGGCGGGGCTTCGGTCCGGACGTCTCCGACGGGTTCGGGCTGGCCGGGATGCGCAGCCGGGTGCAGTCGGCGGGCGGGACGCTGTCGGTGAGGTCCCAGACCGGCGCCGGCGCGACGCTGCGGGTCCGGGTGCCGGTCGGGGACGCGGTCGACGCCGTCCCGGGCGGCGGGGAAGGATCGGCAAGCCGGGAAGGACCGGGCAGCGAGACGGGATCGCGCGGCGAGCCCAGGGCCGTGGGACCGACACGCGACGGGACGCAGGGGGTAGCGGGATGATCCGGGTGCTGGTGGTGGACGACCATCCGGTGGTGCGGTCGGGCCTGGCGGGCATGCTGACGGTCGAGGACGACCTCGAGGTCGTGGGTGAGGCCGCCGACGGACAGGAGGCGGTGGCTCTGGCTGCCGAGCTCCGGCCCGACGTGGTGCTCATGGACCTGCGGATGCCCGTGCTGGACGGCGTCGCGGCGACCGCAGGGATCGTCGGCACGGGGCCGCGTGTGGTGGTGCTGACGACGTACGACACCGACGCCGACATCCTGCGGGCCGTCGAGGCCGGAGCGACCGGCTACCTGCTCAAGGACACGCCCCGCGCGGTGCTGGTCGCAGGTGTGCGCGCCGCGGCCCGCGGCGAGACGGTGCTGGCGCCGAGCGTGGCGACGCGCCTGGTCAGCTCGGTCCGCACGGCCGCCGAGCGGCCCTCCGCGCGGGAGGCCGAGGTGCTGGGGCTGGTGGCCCGCGGCCGGTCGAACTCGGAGGTGGGGCGCGAGCTGTCGATCACCGAGGCCACGGTCAAGACGCACCTGCTCCGCGCGTTCGCCAAGCTGGGCGTCGCGGACCGGACGGCGGCCGTGACGGTGGCCCGGGAGCGCGGCTGGATCACCTGATCCCCCGGCGACACCTTTCGGCGACGGCGCACGGTGCCTGCCGCTAGGTTGCCCGCATGAACAACTCGGGCGAAATCGACATCACGGCACGCGTCGAGGCGGCAGTCGCATCGGCGATCTACGACGTGGCGCTGCCGATCGACACCATGGGCGTGACCTTCCACGACGGCGCGCTGGACGACGTCACCGAGGCCTACCGCACCGCGCCGGACGCCACCCTCGCGGCGGCGGACGCGCGGTTCGCGGCGCACATGGCGACGGTCGCGGAGGCGGGCTCGGACGACGAGGCCGAGGGGCCGATGCTCCGGGCGCGCGCCGCCATGGCCCTCAAGGAGCGCCTGAAGGGGCTGTGACGTGCGGCCCGGGCCGCGAACTCGTCGCGACCCGGGCCGTCCGGCCTGGCAACTGCCGGTGCGGCGGCCGGCCTAGCGGCTGCCGCCGGGCAGCGTGGTGCCGCCCTCCGCCTGGCCGCCCGTCGGGTTGGTCGACGGCTCGACCGGGGTGGTCGGCTCCTCGGTCGGCTCGTCCGTGGGCTCCTCGGTCGGCTCCTCGGTCGGCTCCTCGGTCGGCTCCTCCGTCGGCTCCTCGGTCGGCGTCGGCGTCGGGGTGGGCGTCGGCGTCGGGGTCGGCGTGGGCGTCGGGGTGGGCGTCGGTGACGGGGTCGGGGTCGGCGACGGAGTGAACTCCGGCGGCGGCGCCACCTCCTCCGTCTCGCTCGGCGTCGGGGAGGCCGACGGCTTCCGTGACGGTTCCTGCGTCGACGGGCTCTCGCTCGGTATGACCGCGGGCGCGCCGTTGTTGCCCAGCATGTTCGCGATGATCAGGCCCGCACCACCGAACACGAGCAGCGCGAACACGATGATCGTGATCACGCGGCCGCGGCCGGTCGTCATCTTCTGCCAGAAGGTCCGCTGCTCCTCCGGCGGCTCCAGCGGCGGCGGCACCTGGGGCGGCACGGCGGCCGCCGCGGTGTCCGCACCGAGGGCCGCGGCGGCACCAGCAGCGCCCACGGCACCAGCAGCACCCACCGCACCGACCAGCGTGGTGCGGTCGCTGCCCTCGGTCGCCTGGCCCAGCACCATCGTCCCGGACCCGGCGACCGGGTCGATCACCTCGGTGCCGCCGGCGCCCACGCCGAGCTGCATGGTCTCGCCGCTGGTACCCATGCGGCCCGCAGGGCCGCCGAGCAGGATCGTGACGGTCTCGCGCATCGACTCGGCGGTCGGGAACCGACGGTTCGGGTCCTTGGCCATGGCCCGGGACACGAGGCGGTCCACGGACGCCGGGACCGCCGCGCGCCGCGCCGAGGCAGCGGGGACCGGCGCGTTCACGTGCGCCCGCAGGACATCCTCCGCCTGCGCCCGCTCGAACGGGGCGTGGCCGGTCAGCGTGTAGTACGCGAGCGCGCCGACGGCGTAGATGTCGCTCCGTGCGTCGAGCGGCTTGCCCCGGGCCTGCTCCGGCGACATGCCGATGACCGAGCCGGCCACCGTGGCGCCCTCGCCCTCGCCGCCGGCAGGCCGGGTCAGTCCGAGGTCCAGCAACCCGACGGCGAAGGTGCCGTCCGGCCGCTTGTCGACCATCACGTTGCGCGGCGCGATGTCGCGGTGCACGAGACCCGCGGCGTGCACGGCGGCGAGCCCCTCCAGCAGGCCGTCGATGATGGCGAGCGCATCCCGCCAGGGCAGCCCGCTGTCCCCGGCGTAGTCGGACAGGGAGATGCCCGGGACCCGGTTCATGACGGTCCACGGGACGCTCGCGCCCGCGACGTCCTCCTCGCCGGAGTCCAGCACCTTGACGACACCCGGATGGGTCACGAGCGCCGAGGCGTCGACCTCACGCTGGAGCGAGGCCCGCGCGTTCCGGTCGTCGACCAGGTGCGGGTGCAGCACCTTGACCACGAGGGGGCCGTCGAAGGGATCGACCTCGGGCTCCGCCGGCTCGGCGATCTCCGCCGTGGTATCGGCGGCGTCCACATCGGTCTCGTCGCCGGGCTCGGGCACGGCGTCGGCAGCGGAGCCGGAGCCGTCGTCCGCACCGGACCCCGACTCGGCCGCACCGTCGTCCGGCGAGCCCTCCGTGGCCGTGCCAGGCTTCCCGTCCGCAGCCGCGTCCGCGTCAGCGTCCGCCACCTCGCCCGACGCACCGGCCTCGCCCGGGGCGTCGGAACCGTCCGCGACGTCGCCGCCCGCAGCAGCGCCCGTGTCACCTTCGGAGTCCTCGCCGTCGCCCGCGGGCTCCGGGACCGCCACCCGCTGCGCGTCGTAGACCGTGAACGTCGCCCCCGTGCCGAGGACGTCGACGAGCTCGTACTTTCCGCCGAGGACGACGTGCACCGGGAGGTCTGCCGCGGCGGGCTCGGTCTCACCCGTGTTGTTCTCGTTCACCGGCTCACCGGCGTCCATGGTCGCGCATCGAGCAAATCAGTCATTTCGCCTATCTGGGGCATGTTCTTCTCAGGATACGGATCGTAGCCCGCGCAGACCAAAGATGGGCGGCGGGATGTGTGAGTAGTGCGGAGTATCACGATCGCGGCTGCCACCGCACCACTGCTTTGCCACACTACGCAGATGCGAGACCTCGCACTTCTCCCCAAGGCGCACCTCCACCTGCACTTCACCGGATCCATGCGGGTGCCGACACTCGTCGACATGGCAGCCGCGTACGGCGTCCGGCTGCCCGAGGCGCTCATCGACAACGACCCGTTGCGCCTGCCCGCCACCGAGCGCGGCTGGTTCCGCTTCCAGCGCCTGTACGACGCCGCCCGCGCGTGCGTGCGGTCCGAGGCCGACATGCGCCGCCTGGTCCACGAGGCGGCGGCCGACGACGCCGCCGAGGGCTCGGGCCGGCTCGAGATCCAGGTCGACCCCACCTCCTACGCCCCGTTCGTCGGCGGCATCACGCCGGCCGTCGAGATCGTCATCGACGCCGCCAGGGCCGCGAGCGCCGAGCACGGCATCGAGGTCGGCGTGATCATCGCGGCGTCGCGCATGAAGCATCCGCTCGACGCGCGCACGCTCGCCCGGCTGGCCGCCCGGTACGCAGGTGACGGTGTGGGCGAGGTCGTGGGCTTCGGGCTGTCGAACGACGAGCGCCGCGGGGACACGTCCCAGTTCGGCCCCGCGTTCGACATCGCGCGCCGGGCGGGGCTGGCCGCGGTGCCGCACGGCGGCGAGCTGCTCGGGCCGGACCACATCAGCGAGGTCCTGCGGGAGCTCGTCCCGGACCGGATCGGGCACGGCGTCCGGGCCGCCGAGGACGAGCGCGTCCTGGCGGAGATCGTGGACCGCGGCGTCGCGCTGGAGGTGAACCCCGGCTCGAACATCGGCCTGGGCGTGTACGGCGAGGCGGACGAGGTGCCGCTGCGCACCCTGGTCGACGCGGGCGCCGCCGTCGCGCTCGGGGCCGACGACCCGCTCCTGTTCGGGTCACGGCTGGTGGACCAGTACGCGATCGCGCGCGACGCGCACGGGTTCACCGACACAGAGCTGGCGGCGCTGGCCGGCGCGTCGATCCGGGCCAGCCGCGCGTCGTCGTCGACCAAGGCGCGGCTGCTGGCCGACGTCGACGCGTGGCTGCTCGCGCCCGACCCCGCCGAGACCCTGGGTTCCCTCCCGACGCGCGGGTCAGTCACGATTGGGTGACGATCGACCGACCCAACCATCTTGATCCGACGTGCGTCGGTTACAGATACAGGACACTCACGAGGGGACGACGTCGTCTCGTGTGTGCGGTGCCGCGCCACCCCCAGCAGGTGCGGCCGAGGAGGAGTCACCATGCGGGTTGTGCACAGCAGGTCGAACCACGGCACGGACAGGGTCCGCGTGGGCAGGAGGGTCGTGAGCGCGTTGGGCGCGGTGGCGCTGACGGCGACCCTGCTCGCGGGCTGCGGTGACGACCAGGAGCCGCCGGCGGAGGCGGACCGGACCACGAGCTCGCCGAGCCCGTCCGCGTCCGCGGAGGGCTCCCCCACCCCGGAGCCCAGCGCGAGCGAGCCGTCCGAGGAGCCGGAACCGAGCGCTTCGCCGTCCGAGGGCGCCGACGAGGGCACGGAGGACTCCGGTACGGGCGCCGGCGACGACGCGGACGAGGGCACGGGCGACGACGGCACGACCGACGAGGGCAAGGGCGACGGCAAGGGCAGCTCGCAGGACGAGGCCGGCGGGGACAAGGGCGACGGCAAGGGCGGCAAGGACGACGAGCCCGCGGAGCCCGACTACATCGAGTACGGCGAGGTCAGCGACCGCGTGGGCAAGCTCCAGCAGCGGCTGCGCGACCTCGGCTACTTCGTGACGTCGGTCGACAACGCGTACGGCGGCGAGACGCAGCAGGCCGTGTTCGCGCTGCAGAAGGCCGGGGGCCTGTACCGGGACGGTGTGGTGGGCGACGCCACCCAGGCAGCGGCGGACGACGGCGTGGTGCCGCGGCCGCAGACGTCGTCGGGCAAGGTGCTGGAGATCGACATCGACCGGCAGCTCGTGCTGGCCGTCGAGAACGGCAAGGTCGTCAAGGTGATCAACGCGTCGTCCGGCAACGGGGAGACGTACGAGGCCAAGGGCGCCACCTACACGGCGTACACCCCGCGTGGGTCGTTCGCGGTGTACCGCGAGGAGAACCGGATGTACGCGTCGCGCCTGGAGCTGGGCGACATGTGGCGGCCCAAGTTCTTCACGGGCGGCATCGCGGTGCACGGTTCGGCGTCGGTGCCGGCGTTCCCGGCGTCGCACGGCTGCGTGCGGGTGTCGAACAGCGCGATGGACTGGATCTGGGACAGCTGGGGCGCGCCGTCGGGCACGCCGGTCGTCGTCTACTGAGAAACGTGTCAGACCCTCAGGTCACCCGGGTGACCTGAGGGTCTGACACGTCGAGAAAGTCAGAGCGAGACGCCCACCAGGACGGTCTCGGGGACCAGGGTCACGCCGAACCGGTCGCGGACGCCGTCGCGGACCGCGCGGGCGAGGGCGATGACGTCCTCGGTCCGGGCGCCGCCGCGGTTGGTCATCGCCAGCGTGTGCTTGGTCGACAGCCGCGCCGGGCTGTGCTCCCCCGCCAGACCGAAGCCCTTGGCGAAGCCGGCGTGCTCGATGAGCCAGGCGGCGCTCGTCTTCACGAGCGTGGGGTCGATGGCGCCGAGGCTCGGCCCGGTGGTCGTCTCCGGCGTGGCGGAGCGGACCGGGTAACGCGGGGCGTCCTCGGGCAGGTGCTCCAGGTGCTCCACGGGGATCACGGGGTTGGTGAAGAACGAGCCCGAGTTCCAGCGGTCGTGGTCCGGCTCCCCGCCGAAGTTCGGGCGGTCGAGCAGCATGCCCTTGCCGCCGCGCAGGCCCAGCACGGTCTCGCGGACGTCCTTCATGGGCGCACGCTGGCCGACCTCGACGCCGAGGCGGCGCGCCAGCTCCCCGTAGCCCACGGGCGCGGACAGCGTGCCGAGCCGGAACTGGAACTGGACGTTGAGCACCACGTAGCGCGGCGACGGGTACCAGGGCGCCCGCGGGTCGCCCTCGCCCCGGATGCCCTCGCGGCCCTCGCCGTGCATGGACTTCTTGAGCAGCGACGTGCGGTACCCGAAGCCCAGCTCGCCGACGGCGAAGGTGCGCACCCGGCGGTCGCCGCGGTCCCAGGTGCGGACCAGCGAGACCACGCCCGAGAGCTCCTGGCCGTACGCGCCGATGTTCTGCACGGGCGCGGCGCCGACGGTCCCCGGGATGCCCGACAGGGACTCGACGCCGACCCAGCCCTCGTCGACCGCACGCTCGACCAGCTCGTCCCAGTTCTGGCCGGCCGGCGCGCTGACCACGGCGCCACCGCAGGTGTCGTCCGACTCGACGCTGATCCCGGTGCGGACGTCGCGCACCACGACGCCGCCGAAACCCTCGTCGGCCACCAGCAGGTTGGAGCCACCACCCACGACGAGCAGCGGCACACCGGCGTCGTCGGCGGCGCTCACCGCCTCGATCAGTGCGGCCTCTTCCTCGGCCTCGACGTACGAGGCAGCCGGTCCACCCACTCGCAGAGTGGTGAGGTCGGCGAGGCTGGGGACCACCGCTTGTGCCTGGACGGTGTCTGCCGGGTATGGGCTCACCGTGCAAGCCTATCTACCCGCAGTGCGGGATTTGTGCACATCTTCGACATGGCGTGGGTGATGTCTGCCAATTCTGGAACCTTTTGGTGTCCGCAGACGTGTTCCCTCCCCGGTTTCCGAGGCCTGGCCTGCGCGAACCCGCCGGAGTGATCCGCGCTACCTCTTCACACCCGCCGCCGTCGGCAACGGCCGCACGGAACGGGCCACGACCAGCCCGAGCACCATCGGCACCAGGAGCACGAGCACCGCCAGGCGGTAGCCCGTCTCGTGGGCCACGAATCCGATGAGCGGCGGCCCCACGAAGAACGCGGTGTACCCGATGGTCGAGACCGCGGCCACCCGCATCGCGGCCCGGCGCGGCTCGTCGGACGCCGCGCTCATGCCCATCGGGAAGCCCATCGCCGCGCCGAGACCCCACAGCGCCACGCCCACGAGCGCCAGCCACAGGACCGGGACCAGCGAGAACGTCAGCACGCCGACGAACGCGAGCAGCGCGGAGAGCACGAGCACCGGGACGCGCCCGTACCGGTCGATGGCGCGGGTCCCGGCCAGGCGGGCGGCCGTCATGGCGGTGAGGAAGACGGCGAGGCCCACCGCGCCCATGCCGTCGGACGTGTCGAACCCGTCCACGACGGCGAGGCTCACCCAGTCGTTGGCCACGCCCTCCGTGAGGGCCGCGCTCAGCACCACGAGGCCGATCGCCAGGGTGCGCGGCTCGCCCCAGGCGGCGAGGAGCCCCCGGATGCCGGACGGCGGCGGCGTCATCTCCGCGGGGTCGGCGCCGTCCACGCTGCCCGCCCCGGCGGCGCCGTCGGCCACCGGAACCTGCACCGCGCTCGGCGTGAAGAACCGGGTGGCGATCACGACGGAGAGGAACGAGACGACGCCGGCCGCCACGACGTGCCAGACGACCGGCACCCCGACGGTGGCCACGAGAGCACCGACACCGGCACCGATGACGGTGCCGAACGAGAACCCGGCGTGGAAGATCGGCATGATGGCGCGACCGAGCCGCTGCTCGACGGCCGCGCCCTCCAGGTTCATCGCGGCGTCCCAGACGCCGGAGCCCACGCCGAAGAGGACCATCCCTGCGCGCACCACGAGGGGCTCCCCCAGGGCGACGCCGTACCCGGCCACGGAGAGGCCGACCGCGGTGAGGCCCGCGAAGCCCAGAACGGTTCGGGCGGTCCCGAGCCGCTCGCTGACCAGCCCGGACAGCGGGATGGCCGCGATCGACCCGATGGAGATCGTGAGCAGCAGGAGGCCCATCTCCCGCTCGGAGAACGACAGCCCGTCCCGTACCGCGGGAAGGCGTGACGCCCAGCTCGCGAAGGCGAACCCACTGGCGGCGAAGACGACGAATACCGCGCGGGCGGCGGCGTGTGCAGTAGGCACGGAACTCCTTGGTGCGATTGAATCTCCCGACCGTAAGCCACAATCTGGGATCAGCCCAGCAGATACCCGGGTCCTGCACCACCGGTGCCCGATGCGAGAGAAGGAACCGCGATGAACCGCCAGACCGTTGGCCGACCGACCCTCGCGAAGGTCGCCGAGCTGGCAGGTGTCTCCGTGTCCACCGCGTCGCTCGCCTTCTCCGGCGCGGGACCGATCACGCCCGAGACCCGGGAGAAGGTGCTGGCCGCCGCCCGCGAGCTCGAGTACTCCGGCCCCAACCCGCTCGGACGGCAGCTCCGGTCGGGCCGCTCCGGGATCGTGGGCGTGGTGATCGGCGACCAGCTCGGCCGCTCGTTCCGCGACCCGGTGTCGACGCAGGTGCTGCACGGCCTGGTCTCCGCGATCGGCGAGCAGGGGCTGGGCGTGCTGCTGGTGCCGGGCATGCCGCAGGGCGCCACGGCGCAGTCCGTGGGCCTCGCCGCCGAGGCGGGGCTGCCCCCCGCCGTCGACCCGCTGGTCGAGGCCGCCGCGATGGACGTGGCCGTGCTCGTGTGGGGGATCCTGGAGGGCGACCCGAACCTCGCGGCGCTCCAGCGCCGCGGCGTGCCGGTCGTGATCGGCGAGGGGCACGAGGTGCCGGGGGTGCCCGTGGTCGGCGTCGACGACCGCCGGGGCGCCGCCGAGGCGGTACGCCACCTGGTCGAGCTGGGGCACACGCGGATCGCGGAGATCGCGCTGCCGTTCGGGCGGGACGAGCGGTCCGGGCTGGTGGACGCCGAGCGGCTCGCGGCGGCGGAGCGCACGCCCACCCGGAACCGGCTGGCCGGCGTGCGCGACGTCATCGAGCCCGTCATGTCGTGGGAGACGCCCGCCTCGCTCGTCGAGCACGGGCGCGACGCCGCGACCGAGATCCTGTCCGAGTGGGCGCCGGCCCGGGACCGTCCGACGGCGATCATCGCCCACTCCGACCTGCTCGCGGCCGGCGCCGTCATCGCGGCACGCGAGCTCGGCCTGCGCGTGCCCGAGGACGTGTCGGTCGCGGGGTTCGACGGGCTGGACCTGCCGTGGCTCTCCCCCGACGTGCTGACCAGCGTGCACCAGCCCCTGGTCGAGAAGGGTCGCGCGCTCGGCCTGGCGGTCATCGCGCTGCTGGCCGGGGAGGAACCCGGGTCGGTGACGCTCCCGGTCAGCCTGGTCGAGGGCACGACGACGGGACCCGTGCCCGACCTGGGCTGACACGCCCACTTTCGGGTGACGCCTAAATTGCTTCTGTCCGGACCCCCGCTCTGATAGGGAAGGTCCACGGCCCGCTCACCGAGAGGGGGCCCGGAGGCATGGAGGCAGGGCTATGTCGAGACGAAGAGGACTGCGGACCACGGTGTTCGCGCTGGTGGCGACGGGAGCGCTCGTGGTGCAGGCGGGGATCGCGGCGAGCGCCGCACCGGCGGCGGGTGCGTCGGAGGCGGCGGCGTCGGACAACCAGATCACGCTGACCACCTGGGACGGGGTACGCGACTTCCACGCGGGCAGGACCGCCAACCTGCGGCCGGGCGCCAAGGGCGGGCTCGTGCTGCGCGGCGCCGGCGAGACCGTCGAGTACACCGACCCGTTCGGCGACGGCACGCCCGTCAGCTACGAGACGGGCCGGTGGACGTCGCCCGTGGTCGAGGCCGGCTACCTGATCGACGAGTCGGTGAGCTCGTGGAACGCGCACACGCCCACCGGGACCTGGGTCGAGATCGAGTACCGCGGCCGCAAGGCCGACGGGAGCTGGACCAAGTGGTTCGTGATGGGCCGCTGGGCCTCGGGCGACGACTTCGCGCCCGCCGACGGCCGCGTGGGCGACATCCACCGCACCTCGGTGAACGGCCAGACCGACGACGACGCGTACCTGTTCACCGACACCTTTGTCGCCAAGTCGGGGCACGAGCCGGACGCGTACCAGACCCGCGCCACGCTGTACCGGCCCGAGGGCACCCGGGTGTCCCCGCGGCTCGACGCCGTGAGCACCATGACCAACGAGTACCTGCCCGACGCGCACTACACGGGCACGAGCGACTTCACGCTCGGGCGCGAGGTGGTGCTCGACGTGCCGCAGTACAGCCAGAACATCCACCGTGGCGAGTACCCGGAGTTCGGGGGCGGCGGCCAGGTGTGGTGCTCGCCGACGTCGTCCACGATGGTCATCTACTCCTACGGGCGCGAGGTGCCGGCCGAGGAGCTGGAGGGCATCGAGGCGCCGAACGGCGACCCGCAGGTCGACTACGCCGCGATGAACACCTGGGACTACACGTACGAGGGCGCGGGCAACTGGCCGTTCAACGCGGCCTACGCGAACACGTTCGGCCTGGAGTCGTTCGTGACCCGGCTGCGCTCCCTCGCGGAGGCGGAGAAGTTCGTCGCGGCCGGCATCCCGCTCGTCTTCTCGATCAACTTCGAGGCCGAGGAGATGCCGGAGGCCGGGTACGAGACCGACGGGCACCTCGTGGTGCTGCGCGGGTTCACCGCCGACGGCGACCCGATCCTCAACGACCCGCACGGGGCGACGAACGACGCCGTCCGCGTCGTGTACACGCGGGAGAACTTCGAGCGGGTCTGGCAGACCTCGACCGACGGCCTCACGTACGTCTACCACCCGAAGGACGTGAAGCTGCCGCGCAACCTGCCGGGGGTCACCCCGAACTGGTGAGCCGGGTCGCCCTGGCCGTACGGCCGGGGCGCAGGCAGAACGTACGCACGCGGGGTGTGTTGCGCAAAGTAGACGATGTCTACTGCGCGCAACGCACCCCGCGTGCGTATCAACTCCCGGCTAGCGGCCCGCCACGCGCCGCGGCTCCGAGGTGTACGACGCCGACGTGTAGCCGTCCGCCGAGACCGTCACCTCCACCGAGATCTCCGCGCCGCGGTCGCGGCCCGTCACCAGGTACCGGCTGCCGGTCGCCCAGCGGACCGGCTCGCCGTCACGCAGCCACCGGTAGGCCACGTCGACGTCGCCCGGCAGGTACGACCCGGCCTCGGCGGTCAGGAGGCGACCCACCTTGGCCTTGCCCTCGATCGACGGCCCCGAGACGTCCGCGACCACCGGCTCGTGGAGCTCGACGTCGGCCGCGTCGACGAACACGTGCCGGTGCGCCAGCCAGACCTGGTAGTAGACGTCGTCGCCGCGCACGACCGTGCGGTCGCCCGGGCCCGAGCCGTCGAACGTGGCGGCCCGGTAGTAGTCGGCGGCCACGTCGTCGTCGGACACGGCGTACGTCTGGCCCACGCCGACCGTGTACTCGATGGGCGTCACGGCCTGCACCGGCACGTCCGGGTACGCCGCGTAGGCGGCGGCCTCCGGGTACGCCCGCCCGAAGACCGGCGCCGGGGCGTCGCCCGCGACGGTGACGGTCTGCGCCGTGGCCGGCACCACCACCGGGCGGTCGGCCGGGTTGTGCAGCCAGACCAGGGAGCCGGCCCACCACACGCCGAGCCAGTCGCCGTCGACCTGGTCGACGACGAGCTTGTGCCCGGACTGCACGCGCGCGCTGACGTCGCTCGCGTACGTGGTGCCGTCCGCGCCGTCCGGCTTCCAGCCCGGGTCCTTGGCCAGCGGAGCGTCGGCCGACGGCGCCTGGTACAGGTACCGGAAGTTGGTGCCCGCGCCGTCGACGCAGTCGCCCGAGCCCGGCGACGCCTGCTCGCAGCCCGTGACCACGTTCGGGTTCTGCGCGTAGCCCGTGCGCACCTCGACGACGTCGCCCGGCTCGACGTCCGTCGTCGCCTCCAGGTCGCCGCCGATCGGCGCGCCGAGCAGCTCGAAGTAGTGGTCCCAGTCCCAGTACGGGCCCGGGTCCCAGTGCACGTTCTTGGTGTAGCCCGGCAGGATGCCCGGCACCTGGTCGTGGCCGATGACGTGCGCCCGGTCGAGCGGGACGTCGTGCTCCGCGGCGAGGTAGCGCACCAGCGCCGCCGACGACTGGTACATCGCCTCGGTGAACCAGGTGCCCGTGCCCGCCCAGCCCTCGTGCTCCAGGCCGATCGAGTGCATGTTCATGAACCAGTTGCCCGCGTGCCAGCCGACGTCGGCCGGGTCCAGGTGGTTCGCCACGTGCCCGTCCTCGGAGCGCAGCGTGTAGTTCCAGGCCAGGTAGGTCGGGTCCTGCACCAGGTTCACCGACGGCTGGTAGGCGGTCTCCGTGTCGTGGATCAGGATGTAGTCGATCGACGGGCCGCCCGCGCCGGTGCGGTCGGCCTGGTCGTGGTTGCCGTAGTCGCCGGTGCCGTCCGGGAGGTCCGGCGAGCCCTTCTCGTAGGGGGCGGGGAGCCACTCGCAGCCGAGGTCGTCGGGGCAGTCCGCCTCGGGGTCGCTCGTGCTCGCGCTCCGGGGCACGACGACGTCGGGGTTGGCCGTGAGGATCACCGCGCCGTCCTGCGGGGTGGTGGTCCCCGCGCCGTCCCGGAGCGTGGCGTAGACGCCCGCCGCGAAGCCGTGGATATCGCTCATGCGGGACACGGCGTCAGACCAGACGGTCAGGCCGTCCGGCGACGACGCGGCGGCCTCGGGGTCGGCCGCGCCGCCGTCGGCCGCGCCATCGCGCACGGCCTGGGCCTGGTACGACGCCAGGAGTGCCGCACCGCCGCAGACGTTGGCCTGGGCGTCCGACCGCAGGGTGGCCTCGTCCAGCCCGGTCAGGGCGGCCGCCCGGGTGAGCTCGGGCGTGCCCTCGCGGGCCGGACCCGTCTTGTCGTTGATCGCGGAGAGCGGCAGCCCGTCGCCGTGCGCGTGGCCGAGCCCCTCTCCGGCCGTCAGGTTGAACACGCCGTAGCCGCCGTCGGCGCTGGCCTGGCCGGGGTGCTGGTCCCAGCGGGACTCCAGGTAGGACACGGCCTTGAGCAGGTCCTCGGGCACCCCCGTGGCCTCGGCCGCCGCGGTGAACGCCTCGTCGAGCGAGCCGGCGGCCAGCACGGGAGCGCAGGCGACCACCTCGTCGCCGGGCGCCGTCACCGTGGGGGCGGCCGTAGCCGCGGAGAGCGGGATGAGCGGAAAGAGCACCCCGGCCGCCGTGGCCAGGGCTGTGATACGTCGTCGGGACGTCACGCGGAGTTCCTCTCGTCGGTCCGTAGAGCTCCGGACGAGAGAATCACACCTGATCACGGGGTGCATGAGAAGGGTCTGCGGGTTAAAAAATCGTTACCCCGGCAAACTGACCCGTTCGTGGCCGGGCGCACGGCCCGTCGTCGCGGGTCGGCCCGTCGTCGTCGCGGGTCGGCTCAGAGGCGGACGAGCGCCTGGGCACGGACCAGCACCTTGGCGCCGTCGACCGTGACGGCGAGGTCCACGCGGACCGTGCCGGCGTCGGCGTCGACCACGCCCACCGTGCCCACGACCTCGACCAGGGCGGTGCCCGGGTTGGGCACCTCGACGGGCTTGGTGAACCGCGTCTGGTAGTCGACGACGGCGCCCGGGTCGCCCGCCCAGTCCACGACCAGGCCCACGACGGTGCCCATGGTGAGCATGCCGTGCGCGATGACGCCGGGCAGGCCCGCGTCCACGGCGAACTTGTCGTTCCAGTGGATCGGGTTGAGGTCGCCGCTGGCGCCCGCGTAGCGGACCAGGGCCGCACGGTCGAAGGTGACGGTGCGGCTGCCGATCACGTCGCCGACGGCGAGCGTCGCGATGTCGGGGCGGCTCATGCGTCCTCACCTCGGATCGCCAGCGTGGACGTGACCGTGGCGACGTGCTCGCCGGGGCCGTCGGCCTCGGGGGACGGCACCTCGACCTGCTGCGGCATCGCGTAGATCTCGCAGCGCGTGGTCACCATGCTGATGGGGCCGCGGGAGACGATCCGGTCCACGTGCAGCACCGTCGTGAGCTCGTCGCCGGCGACGATGGGACGGTGGTGCGTGAAGCGCTCGTCCGCGTGGACCACGCGCGTGAAGTCGATCTCGGCCTCGGGGTCGCTGATGTACTGCGACTCGGCCCGCTGGGCCACGACCACGGCGAACGTGGGCGGGGCGACAAGGTCCGGATAGCCAGAACCCCGCGCCGCCACGAGATCGTGGTGCGCGGGGTGCGTGGCACCGACGGCGACGGCGAACTCGCGGATCTTCTCGCGGCCTACGGAGTAGGGGGCGTTGGCCGGGTATGCCCGGCCCTCGAAATCAGCGTTCGCCACGTCGATGTGAAGCTATGTGCTAACGAGACTCAGCGGGTCTCGCGGTGCGACGTGTGCTTGCCGCAGCGCGGGCAGAACTTCGCCAGCTCCAGGCGGTCCGGGTCGTTACGCCGGTTCTTCTTCGTGATGTAGTTCCGCTCCTTGCAGTCCACGCACGCCAGCGTGATCTTCGGGCGGACATCCGCGCTCTTGCTTGCCATGGCTCTCACCTCCGCGCCTCGAGAGGGAGGCGCCATGTGTCTTCTCGTCGTCCGGCACAGGAAGCCGGACGGATGTACTTGCTTGGTAGCGAGGGCGGGGCTCGAACCCGCGACCTCACGATTATGAGTCGTGCGCTCTGACCAGCTGAGCTACCCCGCCGCGCGTGACTGAACGCGAGGCCGTCCGCCGTTGCTCCCCACCGGCGAACCGGTGAGGTGGGCTGACGACCCCGCGTCGATCACAGAGCCCCGAAAGGGAATCGAACCCTTGACCTTCTCCTTACCATGGAGACGCTCTGCCGACTGAGCTATCGGGGCGGCGAGGAAGACTCTACATGCCCTCCGGCCTGGCGTGAAATCGAATCCGGTGTGAGGTGCGCCGCGCGGGTCGCGAGCCCGGTCCGTGACGAGAACGGGACGGCGACACCGGGAGGATCGGCCGCCCCGCTCGCACCCGGGCCAGCCTGAGATGCTGAGACGGTGAACGGTTACCGCGGGGTCGGCGTGGCAGGTCTGGGACGCATGGGTCTGACCCTGGCGGCAGGTCTCAGCCGGGCGCTGGAAACCGGCCGGGTGTTCGCCGCCGGGCGGTCGCCCTCCAGCCTGTCCAGCCTCCGCGAGACGGTGCCCACTGCGACGGTACTGCCCCTGCACGAGCTGCCCGGACGGACCGAGGTGATCCTGCTGTGCGTCCGCAACGGCGACCTGCCGGCGGTCCTCGCGGAGCTGCGCCCAGACCTCACCGACCGGCACCTCGTGGTCACCGTCAACAACGGACTGCCGCTCGAGAAGCTGGCCGAGGCCGTCGACGGTCCGGTGGCCAAGCTGATCCCGAGCGTCGGCAACGAGGCCGGCGTCGGCGCGACGCTGCTCACGCCCGGCCCCCGGATGACGGCCGCGGCCACGGAGAAGCTGCTCGGCCTGCTGAGCGGCTTCTCGACACCGTTCGTGCTGGAAGAGGGGCAGGGGCGCGCGGCGACCGACCTCGCGTCGTGCGGACCGGCCCTTCTGGCCGGTGCCGCGCGGGCGATGGTCCACGCGCAGCGGGAGCGCGAGGCCCCGCTGACCGACGACATGGCGGAGCGGCTCGTCGCGGAGAGCCTGCGTGCGCTCAGCCGGCTGCTCGATCAGGGAGCCCGGCTGGACGACGTCATCGAGCGCGTGGCGGTCCCCGGCGGCAACACCGCCGCCGGGCTCGACGCGAGCCGGGACGGCCTCGTCTCGGCGTGGCGGTCCGCGTTCGCCGCGACGGCGGACAACGAGTCGGGCAAGGCGATCCCGGACCTTGGGACGACAAGTGGCTGAGCGCCGTCCGCTGTGTGCGGGGACCTCGCGCCCGCCCGACCAACGAAACAGGGCGTGACCAGCGAAATCGCTGGTCACGCCCTGCTGTGCTTCACGTGGCTGGTGAGGGATTCGAACCCCCGAAGGCTGAGCCGTCTGATTTACAGTCAGATCCCTTTGGCCGCTCGGGCAACCAGCCGTGAACGGTGCCAACCATAGCGCCCCACCAGCCCTCGCGAGAAATCGAAAAGGGGCCCGGCCAGGTGACGAGCCCCACAGCGCATCCGGGACCCGCAGGGGGGCGCGAGATCTATCGTGACGCAGTGACACAACAACAGGATCGCTGGGGTCTCCCCCTCGGCATCGGCGCCTACCTGCTCTGGGGCGGGATGCCGCTGTTCTTCCCGCTGCTCCAGCCGGCGGGTCCCCTGGAGATCGTGGCCCACCGCATCGTGTGGAGCCTGCTCTTCTGCCTCATCGCCCTCGCGGCCCTGCGCCAGCTCGGCGACTTCCGGACCGCCCTGCGGTCCCCGCGCATCCTGGGCACGTTCGCTGTGGCGGCGGCCCTGATCGTCGTCAACTGGGTGGTGTACGTGTACGCCGTGCTCAGCGACCGGGTGCTCGACGCCGCCCTGGGCTACTTCATCAACCCGATCGTCACGGTGCTGCTCGGTGTGCTGGTGCTCCGCGAGCGGCTCCGGCCCATGCAGTGGGTCGCGATCGCCTTCGGCGCCGCGTCGGTCGTGGTGCTGTCCACGGGGCTCGGCGGGCTGCCGTGGATCTCGCTGACCCTCGCGCTCTCCTTCGGCCTGTACGGGCTGGTCAAGAACCGCGTGGGCCGCACCGTCGCCGCCCTGCCCGGCCTGGCCGTCGAGACGACCGTCGCCACGCCGTTCGCGCTCGCCTACCTCGTGTGGCTCGGCAGCGCGGGCACGTTCCTCGGCGAGGGCACCGGGCACGCGCTGCTGCTCATGTCCGCCGGCATCGTGACCGCGCTGCCCCTGCTCCTGTTCGGCGCCGCCGCCCGGCGGCTGCCCCTGTCCGTCGTCGGCATGCTGCAGTACTCGCGCCGGTGCTGCAGTTCCTGGTGGGGCTGCTCGTCTTCGGGGAGCACATGCCGCCCGCCCGGTGGGCCGGGTTCGCCCTGGTGTGGCTCGCCCTGATCCTGCTCACGGTCGACGGCATCCGCCAGGCCCGACGGGCGCCCCGCCTGGGCCTGTCCTGACCGCACGGCGTTGAGTGCTGGGTATTTGCGGGTTCTGACGGCGTCAGACCGCAAATACCCAGCACTCAGCGAGTCGGGGCAGGCGGGTCACCAGGTGCCCGGGACCTGGCGGGTCGTGACATTGAGGCGGTTGTAGAGGTTGGTGACGCCGATGTGCAGCACCAGGGCCGCGAGCGCCTGCTCGTCCCACTGCTCGGCGGCGCGGTCCCAGACGGCGTCGGGCACACCCTCGGAGCTGTCGGCCAGGCGCGTCATCGCCTCGGCGAGCTCGATCGCCGCGCACTCGGCCTCGCTGAGGTAGGGCGACTCCCGCCAGGCCGCGACGGACGCGAGGCGGTCCTCCGACTCGCCGGCCTTGCGGGCCTGCCGCATCCCGTACTCGATGCACCAGCCGCAGCCGTTGATCTGGCTGACCCGCAGGTGCACCAGCTCGAGGGTGGTCGCGGGGACACCCTGGCCGTGGACGAGCTTTCCCAGCTCGGGAAGCGCCTTCAGGGCTCCCGGCACCAGCAGCGCCGGGTTCTTCGCCCGGGGCGTCACCGTCCGCAGGTGGGGAGTGCCGGACGCCTGGAGGTCGAGGTGCTGGGCCAGTTCCTGGGCGGTGGTCTCGGTCGTCATCGCGGTCCTCTCGTCGTGGCCGGATGCCGGCCAGTCACATCGGCGCCCTGCGCGCCGTCACACCCTTGACGCCCCCGAGACCGAGGATGTGACAGATGACCCCCGACGAGCTCGCCCTCACCTTCGAGCAGCACCGGCCCCGACTGCGGGCGGTGGCCTACCGGATGCTCGGCAACCCCGACGACGCCGACGACGCGCTGCAGGAGGCGTGGCTGCGCCTCAACCGGACCGGCGACGAGGGGATCGACAACCTCGCCGCCTGGCTGACCACGGTCACCGGCCGGATCTGCCTCGACATGCTCCGCTCCCGGAACACGCGCCGCGAGGACCCGCTGCCGAGCGGCCGGCCCGACGACACCGCGCCGGAGATCCTGGACGACGAGTCCCCCGACCCGGTGCGGGAGGCCGAGCTGGCGGACGTCGTCGGCGTGGCGATGCAGGTGGTGCTGGAGAGCCTCGACCCGGCCGAGCGGCTGGCGTTCGTGCTGCACGACCTGTTCGCCGTGCCGTACGAGCAGATCGCGCCCGTGCTGGGCCGGTCCGTCGCGGCGGCCCGCCAGCTCGCGAGCCGCGGCCGGCGCCGGGTGCAGTCCGGGCCCGGGGCGCAGGGCTCCGCCAGCGAGGACGCCGGGGACGACGTCGGCCCCGGCGCCGCCACCCCAGGAAGGACGGACCGGCAGGTGGTCGAGGCCTTCCTCCTGGCCTCCCGCACGGGCGACCTCGCGGGCCTGCTGGCCGTGCTCGCGCCGGACGTGGTGCTGCGCGCCGACCAGGCCGCCCTCGCGGCGGCGGCCGAGGCCGCGGACCGGGGTGCTCCCCTGCTGGCCCGCGAGGTGCGCGGGGCCGCGGCTGTGGCCCAGGCGTTCCGCGGCCGGGCGGGCGGGGCGGTGCCCGCGCTCATCGACGGCTCCGTCGGGTTCGCGTACGCGCCGGGTGGTACGCCACGCGGTCTGTTCGCGGTGGTCGTGCACGACGGGCAGATCGCGGCGGTCGACATGATGGGCGACCCGGCCACGGTCGCCGGGGCGCACGTGCTGCTGCTCGGCTGAGCCGGAGGTGCAGCGCAGGGTGGGTACCGAGGCACGAGGGCGGACCTGGCAGGGTGTGCGCATGAACTCTCCTCGCACCGTGGTGGCCGGGCCCGCGACCTGGAACACCATGGTCCGCCTCGACCGCCTGCCCGACCCGCGGCCGCACACCCTGTTCGCCCGCGGCTCGGTCCGCACGCTGGGCGGGACGAGCGCCGGCAAGAGCCTGCACCTGGCCGACCTCGGCGTGCCGAGCACGCTCGTCACCGATGTCGGGACGGATCCGGAGGGCGACCTGGTCCTGGCCGCGCTGGAGCACGCCCGCGGCGCCGAGGTGCTCGCGCGGCGCGTGCCCGGGCCGTCCGAGCAGCACCTGAACCTCATGACCGACGCCGGCGAGCGACTCTCGATCTACCTCGCCGTCCCCGCCCCGTCGGCCGCGCCCGACCCCGCGGCGGTCGCGCGCGTGACGTCCGCCGAACACGTGGTGCTGGACCTGAGCGCCGTCGGGCAGGGGCTGCTGCCGGCCGCCGTGGCGAGCGGGGCCACGCTCTGGACCGACCTGCACGACTACGACGGCGTGGCCGAGTTCCACCGGCCGTTCGCCGATGCGTGCTCTTTCGTCTTCCTCAACGACGACGGCACGGACGACCACCGCGCGCTCATGACGGCTTTGCTGGAGCGGGGCGCGAGCACGGTGGTGTGCACGCTGGGCGCGCGAGGCGCCGTCGCGCGCACGGCGGAGGGCTGGTTCGAGACGCCGGCGGAGCCCACCGAGGTGCTGGACACCAACGGCGCCGGCGACGCGTTCTTCGCCGGCTTCTTCGCTGCCCACCTGGACGGTGCGGGGACGGCGGAGTGCCTGAAGGCGGGGGCGCGCCAGGCGACGCGCGCCCTGGGCACGCGTCACCTGAGCCCTCTGCTGGACGAGGTGGCCTAGGCGCGGGCGAGCAGGGTCGCCAGCTCCTCGGCGACGCCGTCGGCGTCGTGGTGCCCGACGACGGCGTCCGCGCAGGCCAGCACGTCGGCGTGGGCGTTGGCCACCGCGATGCCGCGGCCCGCCCAGGTGAGCATCGGCAGATCGTTGGGCATGTCGCCGAAGGCCCAGACGTCGGCGGCGTCGACGCCGAGGCGCGTGCACCAGCGGGCCAGCGCGGCGGCCTTGTCCACACCGGGCGGCATGAGCTCGGCCAGGCCGACGGCGCCGGAGTACGCCAGGTGCGCGTACTCCCCCACGGCGGCGCGCACGGCCGTGAAGAACTGCTCCTGCGCCAGCCGGATGTCCTCGGGCGGGTCCAGGAGGATGCCCGGCGGCGGTATGCGTGCAGGGTCGAGCGCCAGGATCTTGGACACCGGGCCGCGAGCGCCGAGCGTGTCCTCGACCGGTACCGACCACAGGCCGGGGTCCAGCGCCGGCTCCCGCTTCGGGTAGGCCGGGTCGAACGTGACGCCGTCGGGCCGTTCGAAGGCGAGCGCCGCGTGCGGCAGCGCGGCGCGGATGCCGGTCACGACGGCGCGCACGGCGTCGTCGTCGAAGCCACAGGTCTCCAGGGTCTCGCCGGAGGCGAGGTCCAGCACGCACGCCCCGCCGATGCAGATGACGCGGCCGTGGCCGCCCACCGTGTCGGCGAGGTGGTCGAGCCAGCGCGGCGGCCGGGCGGTGACGAAGACCACCTCGACGCCCGCGGCGTCGAGGTCCGCGAGGACCTTGCGGGTGCGGTCGGAGACCTTGCCGTCGCTCCGCAGGAGGGTGCCGTCGAGGTCGGTGGCGACGACCCGGGGCAGCCCGCTCATCGCTCGGTCCGGACGCCGGCGGCGGGCAGGATCACCTTGTCGATGTTCGAGACCAGGAACTCGCGGTCGACGGGCTTGCCCAGCATGAGCAGGCGGTACGCGACCATCGCGGGGCCGATCATGCAGAGGTGCTCGACGTCGGCGTCGGCCGGGATCTCACCGCGGTCGATCGCGCGCTGGAAGAGGACCCGGTTGACCGAGGCCCGCGGCTCGACGAGCGCCGCGCGCGCCGCGCTGGCGAGCTCGGGGCTACGGGCGATCATGGACACGATCCCCGCCATCACCTTGAGCTTGCGCTCGGCGGCCCGGATGCTCGGCGTCCTGATCATCGCGACGAGGTCCCCGCGCAGCGTGCCGGTGTCGGGCAGGTCGTCGAGGTCGAACTCGTTCGACTTCATGCACGCGACGGCGTCGAGCACGAGCTCGGCCTTGGACGACCACCGCCGGTAGACGGTCGCCTTCCCGGCCTTGGCGCGGGTGGCCACCATGTCGATGGTCATGCCGTCGTACCCGGACTCGGACAGCACGTCGAGCGCGGCGTCCAGGATCTCGGGGTCGCGGGTGTGGTCCCTCTTGCGTCCGAGACGGGGTTTCTCCTCGGTCTGGTCGACCTGCGTCATCGCCGTCGTCCTCCTCTCTGCACTGTCCGACCTTACCCGCGGGTTAATACTGAACCAACTGTATCCGGAACTCATCAGTTCCGTATATGCTGCGAAGCATGTCCCAGACTTCAACCCCCGCGGCGGACAGTCGTCGCTGGATCACGCTCGTCGTGGTCGGGCTCGCCCAGCTGATGGTGGTGCTCGACGCGACCGTCGTGAACATCGCCCTTCCCTCGGCCCAGGCCGACCTCGGCTTCTCCGACGGTCAGCGCCAGTGGGTCATCACCGCGTACTCCCTGACGTTCGCGAGCCTCCTGCTGCTCGGCGGCCGCCTCTCCGACCTCATCGGCCGCAAGCGCACCTTCGTGATCGGGCTCATCGGGTTCGCCCTGGCCTCGGCCCTGGGCGGCGCCGCCGGCTCCTTCGAGCTGCTCGTTGCCGCCCGCGCGCTGCAGGGCGCGTTCGGCGCGCTGCTCGCCCCCACGGCACTCGCCGTACTCACCACCACCTTCACCGTCCCGCGGGAGCGCGCCCGCGCGTTCGGCGTCTTCGGCGCCATCGCCGGGGCCGGCGGCGCCGTCGGGCTGCTGCTGGGCGGCGTGCTCACCGAGTCGCTCGACTGGCGCTGGAATCTCTACATCAACGTTTTCATCGCCGCGATCGCGCTGGTCGGCGCCTTCGTCTTCATCCCGCGCGTCGCCCGCAGCGGCCCGCGGCCGCGGCTGGACGTGCCCGGCACGCTGCTCGTCTCGGGCGCGCTGTTCGGCCTGGTCTACGGCTTCTCGAACGCCGAGACCGGCGGCTGGGACGCACCCCTGACCTGGGGCCTGCTGACGGCCGCCGGCGTGCTGCTGATCGCGTTCGTCGGCTGGCAGACGCGCGCCGCGCACCCGCTCCTGCCGCTGTCGATCGTGCTCGACCGCAACCGCGGCGCGGCGTACCTCTCGGTGCTGATCGCCGGCGCGGGGATGTTCGGCATCTTCCTGTTCGTCACCTACTACCTGCAGCTCACGCTCGGGTACACGCCGATCCGCACGGGCCTGGCGTTCCTGCCGATGATCGGCATGCTGGTGCTCGCCGCACAGCTCGGCACCAACCTGCTCGTGCCCCGGTTCGGGCCCAAGCTCCTGGTGCCGATCGGCATGACGCTGGGTGCGATCGGCATGATCGACCTCACGTTCCTGGACGCGTCGAGCACCTACGCCACGAACGTCCTGCCGGGCCTGATGGTCATCGGCTTCGCGATGGGCACGATCATGCCCGCCTCCATGCAGACCGCCACGCTCGGCGTGGACCGGGAGTTCGCCGGCGTCGCGTCGGCCATGGTGAACACGAGCCAGCAGGTCGGTGGCTCCATCGGCACCGCGCTGCTCAACACGCTGGCCGCCACCGCCGCGGCCGACTACCTCGCGGCCCACACGCCCGTGACCGCCGCCGTCGGCGCCCAGGCCGCGATCGAGAGCTACTCCACCGCGTACTGGTGGGGCGCCGGCTTCTTCGCCGTCGGCGCGGTGCTGTCGGCCCTGCTCTTCCGCCGGCGCGGCCAGGGGCTCTCGCTCGCCCACACCACCCAACCGGAGCCCGAACGCGCGACGGACCCGCTCCCGGTCGGCTGACGACGACCAGGCCTCGCTGAGTGCTGGCTATCTGCGCCGAACCGGCCCGGAAGAGCGCAGATAGCCAGCACTCAACGGGGTGGGGGGTTGCAGGTTACGTAGCGGGATGTGGTCCCGTGGACCTACGTCCCCCGAGGAAGGCTCCGTCCATGCATCCGTCCTTCGTCCCGCCGCGCCAGGTCAAGATCGGTGACGCGGCTGCCTTTGCCGGCACGACGCCGCGCGCCATCCGGCACTACCACGAGATCGGCCTGCTCCCCGAGCCGGAGCGGGGCGGCGACGACCGCCGCCGTTACGGCTACGAGGACATGATCCGGCTGCTGTGGATCCGCAGGACGGCGGACGCCGGGATCGCCCTGGACGACATCCGTACCGCCTTCGCCGACCCCGCGCCCGCCGCTGCGGAGGACGACGACATCGCGGCCGTCCTGGACCGGCTGGACGAGACCCTCGCCGCCCAGGAGGCAGAGCTGCGCCGGCAGCGGGCCGCCGTCCGGCGCATGCGGACCCAGGGCAGCCGGGCGGGTCTGCTCTCCGACGTCGTCACCAGTCGCCTCGAGAACCTGCCCGAGGGCTCCCTGCGCCAGGCGGACCTGGACACCCTGCTGGTCACCGAGCGGATCTTCGGCCCGCTCGGTGCGGCCCTGCAGGCCGCCCGGTTCATCGCCCTGGCCACCCGTCCGGACCTGCGGACCGAGTCCGACCGGGTCGACGCCGCCGAGGAGGCCCTCGACGACACGGTCGCCGTCGACGACCCCCGGGTGGCCCAGGCGGCTGCCGAACGGCACGCCTTCGAACAAGAGCTGGAGGCCGCCATGGAGGAGGCTGGCCTGGACGAGAGCGACGACGCGCTCTTCGAGTCCTGGGACGCCGGCCAGATCGCGGGCAGCAGGGAGGGGTCCATGACCACCGTCGAGGCCTTCCGGAAGATGCCCTACGACTTCTCCCCGGCCCGGCTGCGCTGCATGGAGCTGGCCGTGGAGCTCGCTGCCGGGGCCGGGGCCGCGGAGACCTCGTGACGAGCGGGCGGGCGGTCACCGGAGTCCGGTGACCGCCCGTCCGCGCTGTCAGTCGCCTGTTTGTCGGTCAACTGGTCTCGACAGGCTCGACCAACGGCGAGGCTCGACCAACGGTGGAGCCGTCAGCGGTAGTTCGTGAACTGCAGCGCGAAGTCCAGGTCCGAGCCCTTCAGCAGGCTCTGCACCTCCTGGAGCTGGTCGCGCGACTTGCTGGTCACGCGGACCTCGTCACCGGTGATCTGCGTCTTGACGCCCTTCGGGCCCTCCTCGCGGATGATCTTGGTGACCTTCTTCGCGGACTCCCCGGCCAGGCCCTCCTTGAGGGTCGCCCCGAGGCGGTACTCCTTGCCGGACGGCTTGGGCTCGCGCTCACCCAGGTCGAGCGACTTGAGCGAGATGCCGCGCTTGACCAGCTTGGTCTCGAAGACGTCGAGGGCCGCGAGCACTCGCTCCGACGAGTTGGCGACGATGAGGATGCTCTCGCCGCTCCAGGTGATCGATGCGCCGACGTTCTTGAAGTCGTACCGCTGCGAGATCTCCTTCGCGGCCTGGTTCAGCGCGTTGTCGACCTCCTGGCGGTCGACCTTGCTGACGATGTCGAACGACGAGTCGGCCATGTGGTGCTCCTTCTGCGTAACAACCCGGGCGCCCCTGCACGCCCGGTCGGAATCTGCTCACCGTATCCGCCCCCGCCGACCCCGACGAACGCTTTGCGCGGGTGAGGTCGGCGGCCGCGCGGACGGCGGGCGGGTGGTCTCAGAGCATCCCGGGCGGGGTGCCCCAGTCCGGGCCCGACGTCGGGCCGCCGGGGTTGTAGCCCCCCGCAGGGCCGCCCGCCATCGCCTCGAGCCGGCGGATGCGGTCCGGCATCGGCGGGTGCGTGGCGAACAGGCGCCCGATGCCGGCACCGCGGAACGGGTTGGCGATCATCAGGTGCGAGACGTTGGTCAGGTCGCGGTCCTGCGGCAGCGGGGCGCGCTGCGTGCCCTGCTCCAGCTTCCGGAGCGCGGAGGCCAGGGCCAGCGGGTCACCCGTGAGGCGGGCGCCGTCCTCGTCGGCGTCGTACTCGCGGGTGCGGGAGATCGCCATCTGGATGAGCATGGCCGCGATCGGCGCCAGGAGCGCCATGGCGAGCGCCGCCAGCGGGTTGCCGCCCTCGCGGCGGTCGCCCCCGCCGAAGAACAGCAGGAACTGCGCCAGCGCGGTGATGACGCCCGCCAACGCGCCCGCCACCGACGAGGTCAGGATGTCGCGGTTGTAGACGTGCATCAGCTCGTGGCCCAGCACACCCCGCAGCTCGCGCTCGTTCAGGAGCTCGAGGATGCCCTCCGTGCAGCACACCGCGGCGTTCTGCGGGTTCCGCCCGGTGGCGAACGCGTTGGGTGCCTTCGTGGGCGAGATGTACAGCCGCGGCATCGGCTGGCGCGCCGCCGTGGAGAGCTCACGCACGATGCGGTGCATCTCCGGCGCCTGCAGCTCGGTCACGGGGTACGCGTGCATCGCGCGGATGGCCAGCTTGTCGGAGTTCCAGTACCCGTAGGCGGTGGTCGCCAGGCCGATCAGCACGAAGATCCACAGCGTGCCCGAGCTCCTGCCGAACAGCGCCCACAGCCCGAGGATCACGGCCCACATGCCACCGAACAGCGCGGCGGTCTTCAGCCCGTTGTAGTGCCTGTGCATCGCACTCCTTTCCTCCCACCCGAACGCGCCAGCCCGTTCCGGGGTTCCCCGGGCCTGCCGCCCTCAGGAACGATCGTGCCCGGAAGACCTGAGTCTTCCGGGCACGTTCGCTGGATGGCAACGGGGAGCCGCCTACGACTTGCGGCTGATGCTCACCATCTCGTCGCGCGGGACGACCTTGATCCGCTCGCGGCCCGCGGCCTCGCCGAGCGCCCGCTCGTGCGCGTCCAGGAGCTCCCAGCCGGACCACTCGATGAAGTGGACGCCCTTGCCCGTGAGGAACTCGGTGATGGCCTCCGGGGTGCCCTGCGGAGCGGTACGGCCGCCGGTCAGGTCGCCGGGCGCCTCGCCGTCGGCCACGCCCGTGACGTCCTCCACGAGGTGGCGGATGGTCTCCGACGCATCCGACTTGGTGTGGCCGATGAGACCCACCGGGCCACGCTTGATCCAGCCGGTCGCGTACACGCCGGGCACCTGGTTGCCGTCGATGTCGACGACGCGGCCCTCCCGGTTGGTGATGACGCCCTTGACGTCGTCGTACGGGATCTCCGGCAGGGAGGAGCCGAAGTAGCCCACGGCCCGGTAGACGGCCTGGACCGGCCAGTCGACGAACTCGCCGGTGCCCTTGACGGTGCCGTCACCCTGCAGCGCGGTGCGCTCGGTGCGGAACCCGACGACCTTGCCGTCCTCGCCGAGCACCTCGGCCGGGGCGTGCAGGAAGTGCAGGTGCAGCCGGCGCGACGCCGTGTTCTGCGCCGGGTCCTTGAGCGTCCAGTCCACCAGGGTCTTGACGACCTGCTTGGTCTGGTTCGACGAGTTGATCGCCGCCTCGGAGCCCTCGTCGAAGTCGAAGTCCTCCGGGTACACGACGATGTCGACGTCCGGCACGTGGCCCAGCTCGCGCAGCTCCAGCGGCGAGAACTTGACCTGCGCCGGGCCGCGGCGCGCGAACACGTGCACGTCGGTGACCGGGGAGGTCTTCAGGATCTCGTGCACGTTGGCCGGGATCTCGGTGGGCAGCAGGTCGTCCGCGTGCTTGGCCAGGATGCGGGCCACGTCGAGCGCGACGTTGCCGGCGCCGATCACGGCCACCTGCTCCGCCTCCAGCGGCCAGGTGCGCGGCACGTCGGGGTGGCCGTCGTACCAGGACACGAAGTCCGCGGCACCGTACGAGCCGTCGAGGTCGATGCCCGGCACGTCCAGCTCGGCGTCCTTGATGGACCCGGTGGAGAAGATCACGGCGTCGTAGAACTGACGCAGGTCCTCGAGCTTCAGGTCCACGCCGTAGTCGACGTTGGCCAGCAGACGGATGTCCCCGCGGCTCAGCACCTTGTGGAGCGCGACGATGATCTGCTTGATGCGCGGGTGGTCCGGGGCGACGCCGTACCGCACCAGGCCGAACGGCGCCGGGAGGCGCTCGAACAGGTCGATGCTGACGTCGAGGTCGGACTTGGACAGGATGTCGCTCGCGTAGATGCCGGCGGGGCCGGCGCCGACGACGGCGACGCGCAAGGGTCGGGTGGTGCTCACGAAGGGGCGCCTTCCGGTCGAGGACAAGGGAAGCGAAGGCCGCTACCGATTCTACCGACCGGGTAAGGCGCACCTCACCCCCGGCTCAGGGGGTGGACGTGGGGTTCCTGTGAGAATCCTCGCGTTCCGGGCTCAGCGGCCCTGTTCGCGCTCCCGCTTCACCCGGTCCGCCCGACGCCGGAGGCTGGCCCGGCCGGCCGCCTCGTCCAGCGCCCCGTACCCCGCGAAGCCGAGCGCGAGCAGGCCCAGGAGCCCGACGATCACGGTGACGGGGATGAGGTCCAGCGCCCGGGCGATCACGGCGACGACGACGAGCCCGACGCCGATCCACAGGCTCCACCGGATGACCGTACGCTCGGCGCTCATGACGCACGCTCCAGCGCCGCGACCAGCCGGGGCACCTGGGTGGCCGCGTCGGCGGGCCGGCCGCTGATCTGCACCAGCGGGAGCACCTGCTGAGAGAGGCCGGCCACGGGCTGGCCCAGGTCCACCAGGGCCGACTCCAGCGCACGCACGAGCCGGTCGGGCTGCCGCCAGGTGCCGAACCACCAGACGAGCCGCTCGCGTCGCTCGGGGTCCTCCGCGCGGAACGTCCCGGCGGCGTCGACGTAGCCGCGCTTCGCGACGGGGCCCGGGGCGGCGACGAAGGCGACACCGTTCCAGGCCCACACCGCCGTACGGCCGGTGGTCAGAAGCGTGCGGCCGGGGAGCATGTCGGCGAGCTTGAAGCCCGGGCGCACCGCGGTGATCGAACCGACCTCGAACCGGTCGAACGGCACGACGTACGGGCGCAGGAACGGGGCGAACGACCCGATGAGCAGCCCGCGGTCGAGCACGACCACCTTCTCCGACCCCATGTACCCGAGGACGATCCAGCCGAGCACCACCCAGGCCGGGATCAGGACGAGCGCGCCGCCGATCCCGCCGGTCCCGAGCGAGATGACCACGGTGAAGAGCAGGGCGACCCCGACGGCGACCCACCACGCGGTGGGCGACGGCGGGTTGGCCTCGACATGGCGGATGCCGCCGAGCTCGGGGAGCTCTGCGGCTGTCCGGCGAATCTTGCGGGTGACCCGGTCACCCGCGCCAGCGGTATTTCCCACCATTGTTCGTCCCACAGACCTTCCACGCAGTTGACCCGATGTGTTCGTCCCGGCACACGGTCCGGGGGTGGCACGCGCACCGGGCTCGGCACGCGCACCACCCCCGGACCGGATCGATCAGTTGGTCGTGCCTTCCCAGTTGCCCGTGACGTCCAGGCTCTGGTCGACCTGCGCGACGAGGTCCGTGGTCAGCACGTCCGGGGCACCGGAGAGCTGGATCAGGGACGGGATCCCGTTGGCGTCGGTGATGGCCCAGACGACGGCCGTGTACTCCTGGCCCGCGGAGTCATAGGTGTAGGAGGTGTTGGCCCGGTCGTCCCCCGTGCGGAGCGTGGTGACCGGTGCGTAGTTCTCGTTGGTCGAACCCTTGCCCTTGATCTGGCCGATGAACCAGTCGATGGCCTCCGGCGCGGTCATCGCCGCACCACCGGGGATGAACCCGATGCGGCCGGCTACCCCGCCCTCGCTGTTGGTCAGCTGGTGGACGTAGGACCAGCCGTCGGCGTCGCCGATCGACTCCCAGTCGGCCGGGACCTGCGCCGTGAGGTGCTCCGCGGTGATCGTCTGCAGGTCCGCGCCGGCCTCCGGCGCGGCAGGCGACTCGGCGGGCGACTCCGCTGCCCCGGACTCCCCGCCGATCGGCTCGAGCTCGCCGGCCGAGAACGAGCAGGCCGCCAGCGCCGGTGCGAGGAGCAGGGCCGTCACTGCGGCCAGGATGGAACGACGGGTACGCATGAATCACTCACTTCCATTGGGGTGGCACCGCATCGGTGGGCGCCACCGGGGTGCGATACGACGTGAAGCCGGCCCGCTCGGGCCGGCTCCTACTTCTCGAACATCCGCGCTCCGGACCAGTCCCGGGGCGGTCGCCAGCCGTTGTTCCGCAGGACGGTGAACACCGGCACCTTCGCGTCGGCCGGCTTGATCATGACGGCGCCCTCCCACGAGGTGCGGGGGCCGTCCGGGCCGGTCACCGTGACCTGGCCGTCGGCGCCCTCGACGAAGGTCGCGGACGTGCCGCCGGAGGTCTTGCCCTTCTTCCACGTCCAGTTGCCGTACGCCGTGGCGCCCAGCGGTCCGGCGGCGGCGCGGACCGCCGCCGTCCCGGAGTGCTCGACGAACTTGTAGTGGGCGGTGGCCGGGTCGAGGTCGACCTCCATGCGCCACGCGTAGGCCTGCGACCCGCGGACGAAGAGGGTCTGCCAGCGCATCTCCTCGTTCTTCCACTTCACGTCGACCCGGACGCCGTCGGCGTTCCGGGTGGCTTCGATCTGGTACGGCAGGCCGTCGCTGTTCATCGCGAGGAGCTGGGCGACCACGTCCTCCACGGGCGCCGCCGCGCCCGGCTGACGGACCGCGGCGTCGGGCACCTGGGCGCGCTCCCGCTCGGCGAGCGCGCGGTTGCCGCGCAGCACCGTCATGAGACCGCGCGCCATCACCGCGAGGAAGGTGATCACCAGGAGCACGATGCCGAGCGCCACCTGGTCGGCGAGGAACGCCACGACCGCGCCGACGACCAACGCGATACCGACGACGAAGACGACGCGCCGGCTGATCACGGCCACCTGCTGGTCCCGCGAGGGACCCTGCTCGCCGCTCATCCTTCGGCCAGCTCTACGCTGTCCTGGATCGCACGGACCGTGGACCAGATCTCCTTGGCCTGGACTCCCGCACAGGTGCCGGTGATCTCCACGAAGTCGCGCACGCCGTCGTGCTCCACGACGGCCATCCGGAGTGCCTGAGCCATCGTGCCAGTCTTCTCGCTCGTCCAGGCCCCCTCGACGCGGACCGCGGGCCGCCCGGAGATCGTGGTCTCGATACGACCGACCTCCCGGTAGCCGGGCGTCGCCTCGAATTTGGCGAGCGCCCGCCGCACGACCTCCTCGAAGGACTGCTCCGGCCGCATGCGCTGGATGACGACCAGCACGTTCGGCCGGAACTCCCCCTCGGGGCGCTCCTGGAGGATCGCGATCTGCGCCTCCGGCACAGAACGCGGGACCCAGCCCTCCGGGCAGTCCATGACGACCTCGGGAAAACCGGGGAAGGTCTCGCTCGGGTAGGTGACTGTACTCATAGTCCTATCCAATCAGTTGCAGCCATGGTTCCGGGTCACCAGAATTTCAGCGCGTCACCGACGTCACCGATCACGTCGCCCGCGCCGTCGATGATGTCGCCACCGACGTCAGCGATGGCGTCCACCGTGTCGGCGGGCGAGAAGTCGAGGGAGACCGAGAACCCGGCGCCGACACCCAGAGCTGCTCCGAGCTCCAGGTCGACACCGACGTTGTCCCAGCCGACGTCGACGTCCGCGCTGCCCTTGACACCGATCCCGGCGTAGACCTCGCCCTCCGCGCCGGCCGTCACGCCGGCCACGGTGACGGATCCGTTGGCCGATGCCTCGCCGCCCGCGAACGCCTCGCCGCCGACGCTGGCACCCAGGCCCTCCGGGCCCACCGTGACACCGCCGTTGACCTCGGCGCGTCCACCGACGAAGGCCTCGGCGCCGCCCTCGGCGCCGATGTGGTCGCCGTAGCCGACCTTGCCGCTCGCGCTCGCGCCGGCACCCGCGGAGACGCCCGCCGAACCCTCGGCCGTGAGCCCGTTCTCGTTCAGGCCGACCGAACCGCTCGCCTCGCCCCCGACCCCGGCGTGCGCCTCGGCCTCGCCGGACCCGTGTGCGCCGTCCTCGTCGCCGAACTCGCCCTCGACGCCGGCCTCGGCACCGATGAATCCTTCGGTGCTGCCCTCGGCGAGCGTGGCGCCCACCTGGGGGTCGCCCTTCCCGTTGGCCGCGTCGATCGGGTTGCCCTCGGCGTCGACCCCGGTGTCGACCATGTTGCCGTTCTCGTCACGGGTCTGGTGCTTCTCGTAGTTGTACTCGGTGCCGGGGGTGCGCTCACCCTCCGGTCCCGGGGGACCCGAGATGGAGATGTCCGGGCCGCCGCCGCCCTCTTCCCCGCCGCCGCCTTCGCCGCCACCTGCACCAGCCCCGGCTCCGGCACCTGCTCCAGCACCCGCGCCGATACCGATACCCGCTCCGGCGCCACCGCCCGCGTAGTCGTCCGACGTCGCCGCCTGGGCGTCCGCGTTCGCGCGCACCTTGGTCGCGACCTCGGTCAGCGCGGTGGCCGTCTCCTTGAGCTTCGCGAGGTGGTTGCTGTTCCACTCGTCGCGGAAACCCTCTGCGTCCGGGCCGTGCCAGCCGTTCTCCGACTCCGGGATCACGGCCGTCACCGTCGTGACGACGGCCTCGAGCGTCTCGCTGCCCTCGTCGATCTTGTCGGCAAGCAGACGCAGCGACTCGATATCGGCGCCGTACATTTCGCCGCTCACATGGTTCTCCTCACGTCTCGCCGATGACGGCGCTGGGCCTCGCCCGGATCTGGCTCGTTACTGACTCAAGAGGTGCGGGACCGACGACGGTCCCGCACCTCTTGTGCCGGGCCCCGCGAGTGCGGGGGCCCGACCGGACGACTCGAGGTCGATCAGTACGAGCTCGAGGTGTCCTGCTGCATCGAGGCGTTGTTGTCGGCAGTGGTGCCGTAGGCCTCGATCGCGGCAGCGATCTCGTTCAGCTTGGTGGCGTGGGTACCGTCCCACTCCTCCTGGAACTGGACGGCGTCCGGACCGTTCCACTGGGTCTGGGCCATCTGGCTCGTGATGGTCTGGACGACCTGACGGACACCCTCGGCCTGCGTCCGGAGCGTGTTGGCGAGGCTCTTGACTGCCTCGACATCAAGACCGAAAACGTTGCCACCCTCTGCGACCATGCCATGCTCCTTTGTCTGTGGCTGTCCCGAGGACAGCCTCCGATTCTGCGACGTCACGAACTATTCCATCGCCCGTGACAGGACGGAATGGGGAGGACTCCCCATCCCCTGCACGTCAGCCCGGGAGGGCGACGTGGATCTTGGTTGCCCTGCCGGCGGTGACCAGGAAGCCACGGCCGGGCGGGAAGTCCTTGCGCCGGATCCGGCCCAGCGGCGTGCTCATGAGCACGTCGCCGTCCGAGTCCCCGGGGGTCAGGAGCAGGCCGTTGCGGCCGGACTTGAACGGTCCGGCCAGCGTGAACGCCTTGCTCCAGGTGGACGACTCCGACTCACCGACGACGAGCTGGTCCTTGCGGGACGCGAGCTTGACGAACGCCTCCATCGGCTTCTCCGCCGGCGTGCCCGTGAGCTCGGTGTAGTTCTCGACCATCACGGTGAGGGTACCGGCGGGCGTCCGATCGCTCTCGAGGAGGGTGGTGAGCTCCTTGAGCGCCTCCACGACGCCCTCCGGGGAGGACGCCTGCATGTCCCAGAGATCCAGCGCCGACAGGCTGGACCGCCGCGACGACAGGTACACCAGCCGCCCGGCCCCGGTCCTGCGCAGCGCGGTCGCGAGCGTCACGAACGCCGTCGTGCGCCCCGAACCGGGCGGGCCGGCCACCATGAGCGGGCCGCGCAGCGGCAGACCCACCGGCGTGATGTCGAGGTCGCGCAGACCGATGGTGGCCAGCTCCCCGGTGCGCTGCGGCAGCTGGTCCAGCGTGAACGTGTCGGGCAGCCGCTCGATGCCGGGTGCCTGCGGCACGCCGCCCACCGTGCGCATCGTCTGCTCCAGCCGGGCCAGCTCGCGCGACTGCACCGCCGCGTTGGAGTCTCCGCCGAGCACGGCGATCTGGGCCTCCTGGCCGTACATGATCGCCCGGCCCGGCGCCGACGCCGGGGTCAGCACGTCCTTCGGGACGTTCAGCATGATGTAGTCGTCCTCCTTGGCCATCCGGTGCACGATGCGCTTCTGCACCGTGGAGGCGAGGGAGGGCGGCACGGACACGGCGCGGTCACCGGTCATGACGAGGTGGATCCCGACGGGTCGTCCGTCGGTGGCGAGCTGCGTGAAGGTACCGAAGATCGAGAACCCGCGGGCCGTGATGTTCTCGTAGGCCTCGCGGAACGCCCCGATACCGTCGACGAGCACGATGATGCGGGGCTCGTCGGGCTTGTTCGCCAGCCGGCGGTACTCGTCGATGGTCGTCGCCCGCACGGCGGCGAACCGGTCGGACCGCTGGTCCAGCGTGTCGCGCAGCCGGCGCATGAGGCGGGTCACGCGCTCCTCGTCGTCCCCGGCGATGACCGCGCCCACGTGCGGCAGGTTCTCCAGCATCGACAGGCCGCCGGAGCCGCAGTCGATGCCGTAGACCTGCACCGGACCACCGCGGTGGGTGAGGCCCGCCGACACCGCGATGGTCCGCAGCGTCGTGCTCTTGCCCGTGCCACCGGTGCCGTAGATCGCGAGGTTGCCGTCGGTGTCCGGCTCGTAGTGCACCGTCGGCTGAGCCTGCTGCGGCGGGTTGTCGAGCACGCCGAGCACGAGCTGGGAGTCCGTGCGGCGGTTGGGGAGCAGCGCCAGGTCGTAGGTGGCCGCCAGTTCCTCCAGCCACGGCTTGCGGGGCGTCGGCACGCCGGCGTCGGACGCCGCGCGCCGGATGGTCGAGACCATCCGGGCGATGTCGTTGGGACCGGGGTCCACGTTCTCGATCACCTCGGGGGCCGGCAGCTCCCAGCGGCGACCCGTGCCGAAGTCCATCTCCTCGACGTCGAGCGACGACCGCTCCGGCTCGTCCTTGGTCCACCCGCCGGCGTAGCCGGTCTGGAACGTAGTGAGCCGGCCGGGACCGGTCTTCGCGGCGCCACGGCCGGGGATCGACGGCGAGAAGTGCGCGGCCATGTCGTCGCCGAGCACGTCCTTGGAGTCGTGCTCGTCGGCCATGCGCAGGGCGATGCGCAGGTTCGTGTTGGCTCGCAGGCTGTCCTTGATGACGCCGGCGGGGCGCTGCGTCGCGAGGATCAGGTGCAGACCGAGCGACCGGCCACGCTGGGCGACGTCGATCACGCCGTCCACGAACTCTGGGACCTCGCCGACCAGGGCCGCGAACTCGTCGACGACGATGATCAGGCTCGGCGGCGCCTCGGGATCACCCGTGCGCTCCAGGGACGCGAGGTCCTTGGCCTTCTTCCGGTTCAGCAGGTGCTCGCGGTAGTGCAGCTCGGCACGGAGCGAGGACAGCGCGCGCCGCACGAGGTGCGGCGACAGGTCCGTCACCAGGCCGACGGTGTGCGGCAGGTGCACGCAGTCGGCGAACGCCGCGCCACCCTTGTAGTCCACGAAGAGGAAGGTCACGCGGTCGGGGCTGTGCGCGGCGGCCATGCCGAGCACCCAGGACTGCAGGAACTCCGACTTTCCCGCACCGGTCGTACCGCCCACGAGGGCGTGCGGGCCCTGCGTGCGCAGGTCCAGGTGGAACGGCTCCACGCCGTCGTGCCCGATGAGCGCCCGCAGGTTCGTGGGGGTCTTGCGCCGCACCGGCGGCGAGCCGTCGCGCGGGGTGAGCGAGAGGTTCTCCCGCCACCGCTCGATCACGGTGTTCGAGTCCTTGCCCATCTCCGTGCCGGCCAGCGCCAGGTAGGACACCGCGCGCGGCAGGTCGGACTCGTCGTCGGTGGGCGCGCCGACGTCGACCACCGGGGACAGGATCCGGGCCACCTCGCGCGCCGTCGCGAGATCGGCGACCTCGCAGCGCACGGGGTAGGCCAGCTGCCCGTAGTGCACCTCGCCGGTCATGGCACCGCTGTTCTCGGAGTCCGAGTTCAGCAGCACGAACGTGCGGCAGGCGGCCGGGAGCTGCTCGACCGTGGGCGCGATCCACACCACGTAGACGCCCGCCTCCGGGCCGTGCTCGGCGAGCCGCACGAGCCGCGCGCGCTCGACGGGAGCGTCGTCCTCCACGAGGACGACGACCGACGGCAGCAGGGGCTTGGGCGGAGTCTCCGTGCGGTTCTTCTCCGCGTCCATCTCGCCGACCAGCGGCGCGTGGCCGTCGAGGCTGACGCCGCGTCCCTCGACCAGCTCCTCGAGCCGGGTCAGCAGGGAGATGCCGGAGCCGGAGTCGTCGGCCAGGTGGTCGGAGGCCCCGAGCGGGCTGTGCGGCGAGCCCGTGTGCGGCAGCCACTCGAGCCACTCCCAGTCGGCGCGCGACCGGGAGGAGGTGAGGGCCGTCACGACCACGTCGGCCGGCGAGTGGAGCGCGGCGATCTGCAGCAGGACGGAGCGCCCCACCGGCTCGACGATGCCGCTCGGTCCCGCGATGCCGATGTTGCCGCCGTACCGGAGGCCGGCGCCCATGGGGACGTCGTGGATGGTGATGCACTGCTGCTGGAGGTCCAGCACCTGCTGCCAGTGCTCGGGCACCGCGTCGTTCTCGCGCGGTTCGTCGAACTCAGTGCGCGAGGGCGCCGACCCGAGCCCGAACCGCACCGTCAGGAAGCTGCGGTGCTCCGGACGGTGCGTCCACATGAGTCCGCCGAGGCGGCGGACGGCGTCGAGCGACTCGGCGAGCGAGGGTGTCTCGGCGAGCCGGACCGCCCGCTCGACCGCGTGGGTGGCGTTGATCCGCTCCGAGGTGGCGACGACGGCACGCTCGAAGTTCTCCGACGCCTCCTTGAACTGCTTCTTGCCGTACATCTTCCGGTCGAAGTACATCCCGATCATCATGACGGGGCTCATGAACATGAACATGAGCGACAGAGGGTTGCGCGTGACGGAGTACATCGCCGCGCCCATCGCCATCGGCGCGAGCATCATCAGCCAGGGCAGGCGCTGCGGCTGCACCGGCTTCGGCGGCTTGGGTGCCTTGATCTTGATCTCGCCGAACCGGGTGACCACGCGGGGCGACCGGTTGAACTCGACGACCGGGCTGGTCGGTGCGAGGCTCGTGGAGCGGTGCAGGGCCACGACGGACAGCGTGGTCTCACCGAGGGTCACGGTGTCCGACGACGTCAGCACGGCCCGCGTCGTCCGCTTGCCGCCCATGACCAGGCCGTTGGCGGAGGCGAGGTCGTGCACCTCGATGGACTCGCCCACGACCACGCGGGCGTGCCGCTTGGAGACCTGCCCGTCCGACAGCCGGACGTCCATGCCCCGGTCACGCCCGATGTAGGTGGTGCCGACCGGCAGCGGGAACTCGCGCCCGGCGTCGGGCCCGTCCAGGACGCGCAGCTGCGCGACGGCGGTGCCGCGGTCCTGCCCGGCGTTCACGAACTGCTCGGAGACGCGCACGATCGACACCACGGACCCGGAGCGCAGGCCCGCCTGGACCAGGTCGTTGGTCGGGGTCAGCACCCGGCCGCTGGTGAAGCTCGTCGAGCCGTCGCCCACCACCTGCAGCGTGAGGTTCTCGGGTGCGGGGGCGCCGTTGCGGGTGGGGTCGCCCGAGAAGAGGGCCTCGGCCACGTCGCGAACCGTCGCGGTGGCGTCGGCGGTGACCGCGACGTTCACGCCGGACTCGTCGGGTCGGTTGAGGGTCAGCTTGATGCGCACGTCAGGCGTCGTCCTTCAGGTCGAGAAGTGGAAGGTCCGCGGGGGTCACCAGCCGGGAGGCGACGGCGTACTCGACGAGCCGCGCGCGCCGGTTGGTGGCGAGCAGTCCGGGGCCGCCGCGGAGCCCCTTGACGCCGATCCGGTCGAGCTTCTCGCAGACGTTGTCGAGCTTGCGATTGAACCGGGTGGTGGCCCAGCCCAGGCGGCGTGCCGCGTCCGCACTGGACGGGATCTCGCTCAGGCCGGTGCCCTCGCGGCGCAGCATGGGCTCGGCGAGCACCACGATGAGCTGCTTCTGGCTGGTGGTGAAGCTGATGGCGCCGATGGTCGTGGCGCCGGTGTCGGGGTCCTCGGAGCGGACCTCGTGGTACGGGGCGTCCGTGAGCTGGGCCGTCAGCTCGTATGTGGTGGGGCCGGCCGTGAAGACGATCGAGGTGGTGGGGAAGACGATGGGCAGGCGGTGGCCGGGCGGGAGCCACGACTGCACGCCGCCGCCCGCGTCGCACACCGTCGCCGAGATCAGGGACCCCACGTTCGAGAGCCACCAGATCCCGTCCTCCTGCGTCACCCGCAGGAAGCGTCGGTGCAGGTAGGGGTTGTCGTCGATCGCGAGGTCCCCCTCGCGGCCGACGTCGAAACCACCGTCCGCCTCGGCGGGGTGGAACCACTCACCACAGAATTCGAGCGCGAGATCACCCACGTCGTTGCCTCTTCTCCCCCTGTCAGCCGGCCGATCGGCCGGAACTTGGTCAGTCCGCCGGGACGCACTCCTTCTGCGGCTCTGCGGATGCCTTCCCGGACCGGTCCACGATGACCTCGATACACGTCGGCTCACCCTCGGACCGTGGCACGGTCGCCGTCGCGACGGTGGATGCCGTATAGGTGCTCTCGTCGGTGAGCGACAGCACACGGTACCCGTACTTGTCGCCCTCTTCCTGGGATTTCGGCGGCTTCCACGTGAAGACGACCTCGTCGCCCTGAGCCACGCCCTTCAGGTCGCGGACCGGGGGCACGTAGCCCGCGCCGGGCGCGGGCGGCGGGTCCCCCGCGACCGTCTGGGTCTGTCCCGGGTCCTCGGGGTCCTCCCCGCCGTTCTGCAGGGCGAACCAGCCCGCCACGAGCAGCCCCACCAGCACCACGGCACCGGCGACCAGCGCCACGGTCCCCCACGGCGACGACTTCTCGGGCGCGACCTCCTGCGGCAGGTCGGCGGGCATCTCGGGCGCACGCGTCCGGTGCACCGTCTCCTCGACCGGCGGGGCCTCCCAGCCGACCGAGGCCACCGGCACGTCGAGGGCGGGCACGGTCGTGCGCGCCCCCGTGGCGGTCCCCGCCTGGGGCGCCCAGCCGGAGGTGCCCTGCGTGGCCGGCGCGAACCTGCCCGACGACATCGCCGGGCTGCTCACGGACGCCGGCCCGGGAGCAGGCCGCTGCCCCGGGTCGATCGCCGTGACGTTCTTCAGCCGCGTGCCGTCGTCGTCCTCTTCCTCCTCCGCGACCGCACCGGTCTCGTCGAGCAGGTCGATCGGGGTCATGTCGCGCGCCAGGCCCACCTGGACCTGTTGCAGCGCCCGGGCGAACGCCAGCACCGACGGGTACCGCGACGAGGGGTGCTTGGCCATCGCGATGCGGAGCACCTGCTCCAGCGACGGCGGCACGTCGTTGCGCCCGATCGGCGGCAGCGGCGCCTGCTCGACGCGCGCCACGAGGTCCGCCGACGTGTTGGACCCGCCGGGCACCTCGAACGGCGTGCGGCCGGCCAGCAGCGTGTAGCAGGTGGCAGCCAGCGCCCAGACGTCCGTCGTCTTGCCCGCGACGGGCGGGTCGCCGAACGACTCCGGCGGGGACCACGGGATGGACATGCCCTCCGCGGCCGAGGCCTCCTCCACCGTGGAGGAGATGCCGAAGTCCGTCAGCACCGGGTGCCCGAACTGCGTCACCAGGATGTTGGCCGGCTTCAGGTCGCGGTGCAGGATGCCGAGCCGGTGCGCGGTCTCCACCGCGCCGGCGATCTGGATCGTGGTGCGGAGCGCCTCGGCCAGCGAGAACCGTTCGGACCGGTACCGCGCGCCCAGGTTGGGCCGCGAGCAGTACTCCATGGCCAGGTACGGGCGGCCGTCGTCGGCGACGCTCGCCTCGTACATCGTGACGATCGAGGGGTGGTTGCCCAGGACCGCCATGAGGTCGGCCTCGGAGTCGAACGCGGCACGCTGGGCGTCGCTCGCGTGCTCCTTGAGGAGCACCTTGACCGCGACCAGGCGCTTCGGGCGCTGCTGCTCGTACAGGAACACGTCCGAGAAGCCGCCGGACCCGATCAGCTTCTTGTACTCGAACCCGGCGATGTGGGGCGGCGCCGACGGCGCACGCTTGCTGCTCACGCTTCTCCTTCGTTGATGGTCGAGCCGTCATCGGTGGTCGGGCCGGTGGCGGCCCTCACCAGATGCCCTCGAAGGTCAGGGTCGCTCCGTCGCCGAGGTCCACGACGTCGCCCTCGACCACGATCACCTTCTCGTTGGGGTGCAGACGCCGGGGCTGCTGCCCCGGCCGCAGGAGGGTGGTGCCGTTCGTGGTCGCCAGGTCCGCGACCAGGACGTGCCACTCCTCGAGGGTGATCTCGACGTGCGAGCGCGAGATGTCCTGGTCCGGGCTGGCCACCGTCACCAGGCGCGGCGTGCGGTCCGCCGACGCGTTGTTGGTGCGCGGGCGCCGTCCGACGATCACCGGGCGGTCGAGCTCCACCACCTGCGGGCCGCCGATCCCGGGCTGCACGCCACCGGTGACGAGCATCTGCCCGAGCGACGGGCGGGACACCAGCTCGGCGTCGCTCTCCAGCGCCGCGCCACAGCTGCGGCACGTCTCGTTGGTGGGCGGGTTGGGATGCCCCTCCGGGCACTTCCGGCCCAGGATCTGCGGCGCGCCCGGCAGGATGCCCACCGAGAACTTGGGCCCGCCGCCGGCCGCCTTGCGCAGCGCCGCGATGTCGGACGACATCATGGTCTCGCCGTCGTGGTCGGTCACGTCGGGCGCGCCCGGGGAGTCCGACACCGCGGCGGCCCGCTGGGCACCACCCGGGGTCACGCCCGGCGGCGGTTCCGACATCGCGGCCGAGCCGGACCAGCCGCCCGGGACGCTCGAGATCAGGGAGTCGCCCGCCGGCTCCGCCTGCGGCGGGTCCGGCACGGGCGGGGGCGACAGCACCGGCGTGACGACCGGGGCGGACGCCGGGGCCGGCTCCTCCTCGGCCTCCTCCTCGTCGTCCCCCTGCCGGACCGCCGCGTCCTCGACCCGGCGCATCACCGTGTCGCCGAAGAGGTGGCCGTAGTCGTCGTCGGCGCCGAACTGCGTGGCCTCGTCGACCTCCGAGGCCGGGGCCGGCCCCGGGACGGGCGACGTCCCGAGCAGCGGCGCGGGCTCCGGTGCGGGGACGGGCTCGGGCTCCGGCGTGGGCCCGGCCGGACCGCCGATCACCGGCACGTCCATCGTCCCCGGCACGACCGTCTCGCCGGCCGGCTGCCCGCCGGGCACCGCCGCCGACAGGCCGGCGAGAGTCGGGAAGTCCGGGAACTCGTCGATCATCGGAGCCTTGGCGGCGGGGGTCGCCGCAGCGGGCGTCGCCGCAGCGGGCGCGGACGCGCCCAGCGGCGGGAGCTCCGGGGCCCCGGCCACCTCCACCAGGGTGCGCCGCAGCGCGCTCGCCCGCACCACCGCCGACTGGACGGGGAACTCCTCGTCCGCCAGCACCTCGTCGGTGGTGATCGCGAACGACGTCGGGCCGTCCACCACCCGCTCCGACCAGGTGACGACGCCGGCGCCGGTCACCTCGACCGGACCGCCGGCGCCCTCGGCGCTCACCACGACCTTGACGCCGGTACCGCGCACGGCGACGTGCGCGGCCGTGGCCGGCTCGCCGCCGGAGAGCGAGACGACGGCGAACGGCGGCGTCTCCGCGAGGCCGCCCGCGGCCAGGACGCCGAGGGTGGCCGCGACCCCGCCGTCGGGTGCGTCGAGCGCGGTCCAGAGCGCGTCGACGACGCCGGCGGGAGCCGGGCCGGGCAGCACGACGACCGTGCCGTTCCGGACCACCGCCCGTGCGGATCCCTCGCTGTAGTGCACCGTCATCTCAGACCCCCTGGCTTCTTGCTGCGTGCTCTTCTCGCGGCAGGGTGTCCTCGTCAGGCTCCGCCCCCGCCCGCGGTGCTGTCGACGACCCTATGGTCTGGTCGTCCACCCCGGTCACGTCGACCACCACCACGGTGATGTTGTCCCGGCCGCCGGCCTGGATCGCCGCGTTGACCAGGTGCCCGGCGGCGCGCTCCGGGTCGGGCTGCTCCAGCAGGATCGTGGTGATCTGCTCGTCGGTCAGCTCCCCCGTGAGGCCGTCCGAGCAGATCAGCACGCGGTCGTGCAGCGTCACCGGGATGTACCGGAAGTCGGCCCGGACGTCCTGCTGGGCCCCGAGAGCGCGCGTGATGACGTTCCGCCGCGGGTGCCTGCGGGCCTCGTCCATGGTGATCGTGCCCGCGTCCACGAGCTCCTGCACCTCGGAGTGGTCCACGCTCACCTGCGACAGCACGCCGTTCGACAGGATGTAGGTGCGCGAGTCGCCGACGTTCACGAACAGCCAGTACGGCACGTCCTCGCGCTCGTCGACCAGCACGCCCGTGAGCGTCGTGCCCGGCGCGTTGCCCGACTCCGTCTCGATGGCCCGGACCCGCTGCTGCGCCGCCTCGAGGAACGCCTCGACCAGGGCCGGCTCCACGCGCTCGACGTCGGCCAGCCCGCTGAGCGCGGCCAGCGCCTCGGAGCTCGCCACCTCGCCCGCCTCGTGCCCGCCCATGCCGTCGGCCACGAAGAACACCCGGCCGGTGGCCAGGTACCCGTCCTCGTTGAGCGACCGACGACGACCCTGGTGCGATGCCGCACCCCAGATCGTCGTCAGCCCCTGCTCCTGTTCGGTCATGCCCGGGACTCGGCGGGGTGCACGACCAGACGACGGTCCCCGACGTGGATGGTCGAGCCCACCGGCACGCGGACCCGCGCGCCCGGCTCCGCGACCTGGGGCGAGCGGCCCGGCGCCGAGACCACGGTGCCGTTGGTGGACCCACGGTCGGTCAGCCACAGCCCTGCGGAGTCGACGCCGAGCTCGGCGTGGTTCTTGGACACCGACCGGGTCGGGTCCTCCACGCGCACGAGGATGTAGCCCGCGCCACCGCTCGCCTGCGGGTTGCGGCCCACCAGGGCGGGCCCGTCGATGACTCGGCGCTCACCGGACTCCAGCTCGAGGGCCACGGTCACGACCGCAGCCGGTTCCAGGACCGGGGCCTGCATCCGCGTGGAGTCCGAGAACCCGTCGGACTGCGGCGGCAGCGTCGGCTGCGACACCGGGCCGGGCTGGGCCGCGCCGTCCTGCGGGAGAGTCACCCTGCGGGTGGGCCGGGACTCCGGGTGCTGCTGCGGCGGCAGGTCGGCCGGGGCCTGCTGCGCCGGGGGCGCCGCCTGCTCCTGCTGGGCCGGCCAGGTCCGCGCCGGCCAAGCCGACTCGGGCTGCTGCTGCACGGGCTGCTGCTGGACCGGCTGCTGCGGTGCGGGCTGCTGGTACTGCTGCTGCGCAGGCTGCTGGACCGGCTGCTGCTGCATCGGCTGCTGCTGGGCGGGCGGGGCCCCGACCCCGCTTCCGGGGATGCCCGTGATGAGACCGTCGCCGGTCGGAGCCGGTGCGCCCTGGGCGGGTGCCTGCGGGAACGACCACGGGTCCGGGGCCGCCACGGACGGCTGGGCCGGGGCCTGCGGGGCCGGAGACAGCGGAGGCAGCTGCGGGGAGGCGTACTGGCCCGGTGCCGGGGCCGCCGGCGCCGCCGTCCGCATCGCGGGCCGGCCGGGGGCGCGAGGCCCCGGACCCACCGGGGCGAGCCCGGTGGTCAGCGCGATCTGCGGGGCGCGGACGTCGACCACGACCGACCGCGCGGCCTTGTCGTGCCAGCCCTGGACCTTGTCGCCCTTGTCCCACGCGGGGCTGAGCAGCACCACGATCTGCCCGAAGCCGGCCACCAGGGAACCCGCCGCGAGCACGAGCACGCGCAGCAGCTCGCGGACGAACCCGATCGGGCCGCGGTCCTCGGCGGAGAGCGTGCGCAGGCCCATCACCGAGTTGCCGATGGTGCGTCCGGTCCGGGACTCCCAGATCCACATCGAGAGCTGGAAGCAGAAGGCGACCAGGCCAGCGATGAGGTAGACCCGCACCGCCTGCGCGGCGATCTCGGCCGCCTGCTCCTGGGACACCACCGTGAGCGCCGGCGGGATGTCGATGAACGAGAGGCCGATGGCCACCACGATGCCGGCCAGCACACCGGCGATCACGCCGTCGACGAGCCAGGCGACGAAGCGCTTGCCGACGCCCGCGTAGGGCGCCACCAGCGGCGGCGGCACGGTGCCGGCCGTGGGGATCTGCGTCGCCGTGTACACCTCGACCTCGGTCGTGATCGGCGGCCGGCTCTCCACGAGCGGCACCGAGCCTCCCGACCGGTCGCGTGCCGCGGCCGCCTGCTGCACCTGCCCCTGCGGCACCTGGGCCTGCTCCACGACGGGCCGTCCCGTCCGCGGGAACTCCCGTCCGCAGGCGGCGCAGAAGGGCGCGCCCGCCCGCTGGGTCGACCCGCATCCAGCGCAGACCACGTCCGTCATCAGTTCTCCTTCGTCCGCCGGGACCCGAGTCCCCCGAGGGCCGCGAGGATTCCGCGACCACCGCCCACACGCGCCCAGACGGAGCGCAGCGACAACGCCGCGCCGACCCTCCGTCGCGTACTCAGGTTGGAGCGTAGCCCGCCCACCAGCTCGTCCACCTCGGCCCAGAAGGACTCGACGTCCGCCTGGGTGGGCTCACCGCGGCCGAAGACCGAGGCGTCCGCGCGGTGCGCGAGCGTGAGCGTCGACGGGGCCTGGTGCGCACCGGCGATCACGCCGGCACTCTCCCGGCGTGTCGCGCCGCGGGGCACGCTCGTCCCGATGTCGGTCACGACGTCGACGACCTCGTGCCAGCCGCCGCTGATGCGGTCCGCGGGCAGGTCGGCGGTACGCCGGGCCGTCCGGCGCCGGGCCTTGTAGGCGAGGATCGCGATGATCGGTCCGGCGATCACCAGGAGCGGGATGCCGACCGCGAGCAGGATGAGTCCGAGCAGGCCCCAGTCGAACGGGTCGTTCTCGGTGTCGTCCTTCTCGTCGTCCTCGACGCTGCCGGCCTTCGCCTTGTCCGGCTCCTCCGGCGGCTCCGGGTCCTGCAGCACCGGGGGCTTCGGCACCTGCTCGCTCTTGGGCTCGGGCTGGATCTGCGGGTTCTCGTCCGGGACCGTGTCGATCGGCACCCAGCCGTACTCCTCGAAGGGCACCTCGACCCAGGCGTGGACGTCGCTGCCGACCACCGTCCAGGGCTTGCCCTCCTCGAACGTGCTGTCCTTGTCGGGGTAGAAGCCCATGACCACGCGGGCCGGGATGCCCGCCTGGCGCGCCATGAGGGCGAGCGCGACGGCGAACTGCTCGTCGTCACCCACCATCTCCTCCTGCTCGATCAGCGTGTCGACGCGGTCGGCGGAGTGACCCGGCCGTGACGGCGGCTGGCCGTCGAGCCCGCTGGACAGGAAGCCGGAGTTCTGGAGCGCGTCGCGGAGCAGGAAGAGCTTCTCCACGGGGTCGGTCTTGTCGCCCGTGAACTGCGCCGTCTTGCCGGGCAGGCCCGCGGGCAGCGCGCTCGCCTCGGTCTCCGGGAGCTCCGCGTCGCCGATCGTGGCCTTCTTCAGGGCGTCCTCGTCCGGCGTCGCGGGCAGCAGCACGTTCAGCCGGTACGTGTCGCCCGACGTGATGCCGGCGGTGGTGATCGCCGTGCTGGTGTCCGAGTTGTAGTAGGTGCCGTCCATCTGGGCCTCGGCGTTCGCGCCGAGCCACTCCACGCCGGTGAGGTTGCCGATCTCGGGGACCCAGACGCCGCTGTACTCCGCGACCGTGACCTCGATCGGCGTCGGCGTCTCGTCGGAGGACGTCGCGATCTCCTCGCCGACCCGCGTGTAGACGCCGGTGTCGCCGCCGTCGCCGGACGCGTCGAAGACCACGCCGTCGTACTCGTCGAGGGTCGCGAGGCGGACGCGGGCGCCCTCGGGCAGCTCGCTGACCGTGAACAGCTCGTCCTCGCGGGCGTCCTTGGCGTAGTGCCGGAACGCCACGAGCGGGCTGGTGAACTGATGGATGTCGAACGGCGGGACGACCGTCTCGCGGAGCACCGTCCGCTGCGGCGCCGGCATGAGGATCGGCGCGGTGAAGCCCGCCGCCAGCGCCGCGACGCCCAGGATGGTGGCGCCCGTGCGCACCCGGTGCCAGCGCAGCCGGCGCGTGGCCTCGCGGCTGGCCTCCGTGGTGATCGAGTGCGTGCCGACGCGCGCCTCCATCACCCGCACCCCGCCCCAGAGCAGGGCCGTGATGGCGATCACGAGGCCCTGCACGATCGGCATGGCCTCGTCGACCGTGCCGAGCAGGATCACGCCGACCAGGCCGACGATGACCGGCACGACGGCCCAGACGGCGTGCCTGGCGCGCCAGGCGATGGTGCCGGCGACGAGCGCGACGACCAGCATGAGCAGGAACGGGACCACCCCGAGGTCGGGGAACGACTGCATGGGGGCCTTGGTGGTGATGAACTGCTTCCAGCCCTGCACGGAGCCGAGCAGCAGCTCGCGCAGCGTGTCCAGGGTCGGCACCACGCCGGCGATCGTCGTGTGCGGCAGGGCCAGCGCACCGCCGAACAGCACGTAGGCCAGCACGGCCAGCGCCGTCACCACGACGGCGGGGAACTTCCGCCAGGCGCCCACCCAGGCCACGGCCAGGCCCACGAGGGCACCGCCGACCGTGGGCAGCAGGTAGCCGAGCGAGCCCCAGACCGGGCCGAAGCCCACGGCGACGGCGCCGAGCATCACGGCCAGCGCCGCGAGGTCGACCAGGGCGAACCTGGTCAGCGCGCGCGGCTGCTCCGCCTCCTTGCGGCGGGTGGTGCCCCGGCCGGTTCCGGTCCGGTACCCGGGTCCGGTGCCGTAGGAGGGCTGGCTGCCCTGGGCGTGCGCGCCCGCCGGGAGGTTGCCGCGGGTGTTCTCGTCGCTCATCCGTCGCTCATCTTCTTCAGCGCAAGGGGCAGGTCACCGAGGCGGCCCAGGGTGAGCACGCCCAGCTCCGCGATGGAGTGCCGGCCGAGGGAGGCCCCCGGCACGCACTGGATGGCCATGACCTGCACCCCCACGGGCACGCGGGCCGACGCCGCACGCAGCTCGGTGGGCGTGACCATGCTGCCGACGATGAACGAGATCACCGAGAAGTCGGCGGCGGCCATGCTCGCGGCGCGGGCGAGGTCCACCAGCTTGGACTTGCGGGACACCATCTCGATCCGGGAGAGGTCGTCCATCAGGCGCGTGCGGTGGTCACCGTGCAGCGTCGCCTCGTTGACGAGCACCGTCACGCCGCGGTCCTCCTTGATGGCCTGCAGGCCCAGGGAACCGCACACGCTGACGGCGAGCTCGAACTCCTCCTCGTTCGCGTAGTCCTCGGCGCGCGTGGACAGCAGCACCGCGAGGTGCGAGCGCCGGGTCTCCTCGAACTGCCGCACCATGATCTGGCCGGTGCGGGCCGTCGTCTTCCAGTGGATGTGCCGGCGGTCGTCGCCGGGCACGTAGTCGCGCAGGGCGTGGAAGTTCACGTCCGCGTTCGTGATGTCGTTGGTGACCCGGCCCTCGAGGTCCTTGAGGAAGCCCGTGGAGGAGCCCGTGAGGTTCTTGACGCGCGGGTGCACGAAGACCTCCTGCTCGTTGGTCCACGTCATCTCGCGGCGCAGCAGGCCCAGGGGGTCGGCGCGGACGGACTTGACCGGACCGACCGTGATCACGCTGCGGCGCCGGGTCGGGATGGTGAAGATCTCCTCGTGCGTGCCGCCGCCCTTCAGCCGCGGCACGGGGAACGCCGCCGTGCCGGTGCCCACCGGGAGCTCCATCACCGACGGCAGCAGCGGGCGGCTCGACGAGTTGCGCACGTCCAGGCGGCCGACGGCGCGGTCGCCGACGGTCACGCGCGCCTGCGCCAGGTCGAGCACGACGTCGTACTTGAACCGGCCGAGCACGAACACGATGGCGCACAGCAGCGTCACCGTGAGCACGATCGCGGCCACCAGCAGCTCGAGCCAGCCGAGCGTCAGCGCGGCGATCCAGGAGCCGGCCGCCACCAGCGTCACCGCGATGCCGAACGTGCTGAACGTCCGGCGGACCGGCGCGAGCGTACGACCGACCGCCCCCGCCCGCGTCCGGGCGGCGGCGGCGAAGGTCACCCAGCCGCGACGGCCGCGCTGCGCCTGCGCACGGCCCGCCGCGACGACGCCGGCGAGGCCGGTCGGCTTGTCCTGGCGCTTGCCGTAGGCCGGTCCGGTCGCGCTGCCCGCCGAGATGCCCGAGGTCGTCATGCCGAGGCCCGCTCCTGCGGCGCGGCGACGTCGGCCATGATCCGGGCGAGCACGACGTCGGGGCGGGCGCCCGCGAACTCGGCCTCCGGATCCAGCACGAAGCGGTGGCCCCAGACCGGCTGGGCCAGCTCCTTGATGTCGTCGGGCAGCACGTAGTTACGGCCGTGCGCGGCGGCCCACACCTTGGCGCAGCGCACCAGGGCGAGCGCGCCACGGACCGAGACGCCGACGCGCACCTCGTGGGCGTTGCGGGTCTCCTCGGCGAGGCGCGACACGTACTCCAGCACCGCGGTGTCGGTGTGCACCGTCGCGGCGAGGTCGGCCATCTCGGTGACGGCCTTGGTCGTGATGATGGGCTGCAGCACCTGGCTGCGGTCCTTCAGCGCGGCGCCCGACAGGATCTCCACCGTGGACGCGTGGTCCGGGTAGCCCACCGACGTCTTCATGAGGAAGCGGTCGAGCTGGGCCTCGGGCAGACGGTACGTACCGGCCTGCTCGATCGGGTTCTGGGTGGCGAGCACCATGAACGGGCGGCCGGTGGTGTGCGCGACGCCGTCGACGGTGACGCGGCCCTCCTCCATGACCTCCAGGAGCGCGGACTGGGTCTTCGGCGAGGCACGGTTGATCTCGTCCGCCAGCACGATCGACGCGAAGATCGGACCCGGGTGGAAGTCGAACTTCCCGGTCTTCTGGTCGTAGATCGTCACGCCGGTGACGTCCGACGGGAGCAGGTCCGGCGTGAACTGGATGCGGTTGTGCGTGCCCTGGACCGACGCCGCGATGGAACGCGCGAGCATGGTCTTGCCCGTGCCCGGGGCGTCCTCCAGCAACAGGTGGCCCTCGGCGAGCATGCACGTGAGCGCGAGGCGCACGACCGGCGCCTTGCCCAGGACCGCCTGCCCGACGTTGCCGACGAGCCGGTCGAAGGTCTGGGCGAACCAGGCCGCCTGCTCGGGGGTCATCGTGGTCATCTCGTGTTTCCCTACTGCTCGTTACTGCTCGTCCGTCGGGTGAAAGTTGTGTCGATCATGGCGTGCCCGGCCGCCGCGTGCGCGGCGGCCGGGCGGGGCTTGTTCTACCAGTTCCTGGCCTCGTACAGGGTGCCGTCGATTCGGACGGCCACCTGCGTGCCTGGGTACCCGTAGAAGCAGCCGAGCTGGTGGCTGCCGTTGGCCGAACCGAAGTTCACGGTGTAGGCGCGGTCCGGCGTCAGGATGTTGTGCCAGCCGGACTCGTCGGGGTTGGTGCCCGAGTAGCACTCGACGCTGTGGTTCCCGGTCGAGAAGTCCTGCCAGTTGACGACCATGTAGGCGCACGAGGCGTCGCTGCACTCGTTGTTGTCGACGCTCGAGCCCCTGGTCACCCAGGCCTGCGGGTTGGGCCTGGCGTCCGACCTGCCGGTGGCACACTTCTCCGCCTTCTGGCCCTCGGAGTCCGTGACCGTGACACAGGCCGTCTTGTCGGTGCTGTAGCCGGCGGAGGCCGTCTGGGAGCCGCTCTTGGCCGTGCTCGAGATCGCACCGCTCACGCGCACCGTGGTGGGGCGCCCGTTCGTCGCGGTCGCGTCCCAGGTGAAGGTGACCTTCTGGTCCCCGCCGTTCGCGGAGATGGTCGGCGTCGGCACCGGGCCGAAGGGGATCACCGCGTTGGACGCCGCCGACCAGTCACCGCAGACGTACTGGTTGCACGCCCGCACCTGGAACGTGTACGAGGTGCCGTTGCTCAGTCCCCCGTGGTTGTACGACGTCGCGTCGCCCGCGTTCGCGTTGCCCTGGCCGTTGGCCGACACCTCGTACCGGTGCCCCGGACCACGGAAGTTCGCGCTGGGGAGCGCGCTCCAGCTCACGGTCGCCCGACCGTCGCCGGGGTTGCTCGCGGTCACCCCGCTCGGGATGGTCGGGATGCCGTACGCCGGCTCCGCGGCGGACTGCCCGCTGACCGGAGACTTGCCCGCCTTGTTCTCGGCCTGGACCGTGAACGTGTAGGAGGACTCCGGGTTCAGGTTCTGCACGACGTCCGACGTGTTGGCGGTCGTCACCGTCCTGACCTTGCTCCCGTTCTCGTAGACGTCGAGGTAGTACTTCTTCACGGCGTCGCCGTTGTTGGCCGGAGCCGTCCACGACACGTCGATCTGGCCGCCCATGGCGTTGTTCGACCGCTGCGCGGTCGGCGCCGCCGGCTGCGCCGGCGGCGCGGCCGGGGTCTCCGGGGCCGACGGCTCCGACCACTCCGACGGGTCCGGTGCCTGGTTCTTGGCCTGCACCCGCACCGTGTACGCGGTGCCGTTGTTCAGGCCGGTCCACGTGGTGGTGCTGCCCGGCTGGCACGTCTTCTGCGTGACGCCGTCGGCCGGGGCCGGGCTGATCTCCAGGTTGACGCACTCGATCGGGGAGCGGTCCGTGTAGGACCGGTTCTGCCACTTCACGATCAGGCTCTGGTCGCCGAACTCCAGCGTCGGGGGCTCGGGCTGGTCCGGCTTCTCGTCCGGACGGGCCTCGCGCGACGCCGGGGACGGGTCGGACTCGCCCACGTCGTTGGTCGCGGTGACCGTGAAGGTGTACTTCACGTTGTTCGCGAGCCCGTCGAACGTGCAGGTGGTCGTGGCACAGGCGTGCTCCTGGCCGTTCTGCGTCCGCAGCGTGTAACCGGTGATGTCCGCGCCGTTGTTGTTCGGCTGGTCCCAGCTCAGCACGACGGTCTCCGAACGGACCTCCTCGATCCGCGGCGCACGGGGCGCCTCGGGCTTGCCGAGCACCGTGAGCTTCGCGATGCCGTCCACCTCACGGTCGGGGTCGCCGGTCGCGTCCTGCACGCGGTAGCGCACCAGCATGGCGCCCGTGAAGTCCTCGTCCGGCGTGACCACGAGCTGGTTGCCGCGGTACTCGGTCGTGCCGATGCCCGTCTCGACCGTCGGCACGCCCGACAGCGTCAGCTCCTTGTTCGGGAACGGGTTGGTGTCGTTGTCCAGCACCGGGATGGTGGTGGCCTCGCCCTGGTGGGCGTCGAGCACCACGTCCTGCGTGGTCTGGACGAGCGGCCGGGTCGAGGCCACGACCTCGACGGTCAGCACGGCCTCGACGGCCGGGTTCGTGCCGTCCGAGACCGTCATCGCCAGCTCCTGCGCGGTGCCCTTCGAGACGGACGGGTCGACCTGGGCCGAGACCGTGTCGCCGGAGACCGACGGCGCGATGCCCTCGACACCCTTGACGTCGAAGGTCAGCGGGTCCTTGTCGGGATCCTTGACGTACCGCGCCAGGTCGACCGAGCTCTCCTCGCCGGCCGCGACCTGCAGCACGGGCCGGCCGGTGATCTTGGGCGGCATGTTCTTCGACGGGGTCACGTCGATGGGCAACGTCAGCACCGCCGTCAGGCCTTCGGGATCGTCCGCCCCGTCGCCGTCGGTCACCTCGAAGCTGACCGACGCCGCGCCCGCGAAGTCCTCGGCGGAGGTGTAGACGAGCGTGTCCGCGTCGTCGACCTCGACCTTGCCCTCCAGCGCCTTGACCGTCTTCTCCTCGGTGATCCGCGGCTTCGTCCCGTCACGCACCACCACGTACTCGGCGATGTCGATCGTCAGCGGCTCGCCGCTGGTCGCCTTCAGCGGCTCCAGGCCCGGCTTGACGTGCGGCCGGGACTGGTCGCCCGGCACCCGCACGAAGGCCTTGGCCTCCAGGCCGTCCATGTCGGTCACGGTGTAGGTGATCACCTGGGCGCTCTCGGTGAGCTGCACCTCCAGCGAGCCCTCCTCGGTGATCCGCACACCCTCCAGGTCGGGGTCGATCGTGAGCTCGAGGTCGGCGGCCACACCGTCCGGGTCCACGTCGTTCGCCTTGACGTCCACGGTCACCGACGAGGAACCCTCGACGTCGTCCGCCGTCACGACGTCGTCGTGGGCGATCGGCCGCAGCAGCGGCGCGTTCTTGTCCACGTTGACCGTGATGGCGCCGCTCGCGCGGGCCCGGAAGCTGTCCTGGATGCCGTAGTAGAAGGAGTAGGAGCCCTCGTCGTCCGGCGCGGTGACCACCACGTCGTCCTCGACCACCTTGGGGTCCATGTCCTCGGTGCCCTCGAACGCGCTCTCCACGAGGCCGATCTCGTCGCCGTCGGGGTCGGTGTCGTTCTCGAGCGCGCGCACGGCCACCGTGCGGCCCGGCCGCACCGTCGTCTCGTCGTCGGCGGCCTGGGGCGGCTGGTTGGTGGCGGGCGGCTGGGTGACGCCCACACGCACCAGGCCCTCGCCCACCGCGCCCCGGGTGTCCGTGACCTGATAGGTGAAGGTGTCCAGGCCGGTGCTGTCCTCGGCCGCGGTGTAGTCGACGAACCCGTCCACGATGGTGGCGGTGCCCTGCGACGGCGCCGCGGAGATCGAGCTCAGGGTGACGTAGTCGCCGTCGGGGTCCGTACCGTCCAGGTTCAGCGGGATCCGGGTGGTCCCCCCGGCCAGCACGCGCGCCGTGATGTCGGGGAGCTGCGGGGCCGCGTTCTCCGGGTCGTCCTTGACGACGATGGTCACCTGGGCGGAGTCCTTCTGCCCGTTGGAGTCCTTCACCTCGTAGACTGCGTGGTACGTCCCGGCCTCCTGGCCGGCCCGGAACCGCACCGTGTCCTCCGAGACGAACGCCTCGCCCGCCGACGCCGGCGGCGACTCCTGCAGCTCGTCCGTGAGCGTCAGCTCCAGGCCGTCCGGGTGCGTGTCGTTCTTCAGCACCGGGATCGTCACCACGTCACCGACGTGCACCGTCGCCTCGTCGGGACCCGCCTCCGGCGGGCGCAGCTGGGCCGGCGCCGGGATCGGCACCACGCGCACCTGACCGGTCGTGGTCCCCGAGCCGTTCGCGACGGTGTACGTGACCGTCACCGGCCCGTCCAGGCGCTTGACCTCCGAGACCTTCAGGATCTGGTGGTTGAGCACGGCCACCTTGACCGGGGCGTCGTCCGGGACGGAGACGCCCTGCACCACGAGCACGCCGCCCGCGGGGTCGGTGTCGTTGGCGAGCACGTCCACCAGCGCCGAGCCGCCGGTGGGCAGCAGCACCTGGTCGGACACGGCGACCGGCGGGCCCGCCTCGTCCGGCGGGTCGGCGACGTCCACGCGCACCAGGCCCATGGTCGGCTCGGGGCCGTCGGTGATCTGGTACGTGACGTCGTACGAGCCGGGCGAGTCGCTCACGACCCGGAAGGTGCCGGCGCCGTAGTTCGGCGTGATCGTGAGGCCGGGCTTGTCGGCGACCGCCGTCAGGCGCAGCTTGTCGCCATTGGGGTCGAAGTCGTTGGCCATGGGCCGCACCGTCGCGGGCTCGCCGGTCAGCACGGTCACGTGGTCCTGCACCGCGACCGGGGGCATGTTGATGGCGCTGACGTCGATCAGCAGCTTGCCCTGGACCGGCAGGCCGAAGGCGTCGGAGACCGTGATGTCCACGATCTTGCGCCCGGTGGCCGTGCCGCCGTCGCGGAACTCGACGGTGCCGTCCGGGCGGAACCGCACCTCGTCCAGGGGATCGGCGCTGCTGGCGTTGGACAGGAACATGTCGTCGCCGTCCGGGTCCTTGAAGTACGGCAGCACCTTGATGCTGGCCAGGCCGTCCTGGCCCACCCGCAGCACGGGCTCGCCCGACTGGATCGGCGCGTTGTTCTCCTCCAGCGGCACCACCTTGACGTCCACGGACGCCTCGTCGACGCCGCCCTCGCGGCCGTCGTTCACCTCGTAGGTGAAGCTGGTGGTCCCGGTCGCGTCGGCCGGCACGTTCGCCTGGAGCGCCGCGCCGTCGAGCACCCGGTCGACGCCGACGGCGCCGTCGACCTCACCCTTGACCTTCACGACCATCACGTCGCCGTCCGGGTCCACGTCGTTGGCGAGCACGTTCAGCACGGTGGTGCGGCCGGGCCGCACGCCGAACGAGTCGTCCTTGGCGACGGGCGGGCGGTTGGCCTTGTTGCGCTCGGCCACGAACTGGTCGACCTGCTCCGGCGTGGTCTGCTCGGACTCGGTCTTCTCGCCCTCGGCGTCCTCGGGCATCTTGAGGTCCCAGTCGTCGACCTTCTCGAACTGGTCGGCGGCCATCCACAGCGAGCCGTTCGCGACGTCGTTCAGGACGATGATGTTGCGGTTCACGCGGTAGACGAGGCTGATGCCGGCGTTCACGCCCTCCAGCACCTGGTCCACGTCGTTGTCCGTGCCCTCGCAGTCCCGGATGACCTGGCCCGAGTTCCAGGCGCCGTAGACGCACCCGCTGAGCTGCACGGGGGCCGACGGCCCGCCCTGCGCCGTGCGCGTGGTCGCGTCGCCGCCGTCGAGCGGCTGGGAGACCAGGCCCTTCGTGGTGGCCAGCACCACGTTGTCCGACTCGGCGGACGGCTGCTGCAGCATCCCCTGGGAGCCGTCCTCGATCTCGACCGAGTCGCCCCCGGGCAGGATCAGGTTGCCCGTGGACTGGTTCAGCACCACGGGCTGGTCTCCGACCGCGGTGACCTGGACCTTCGCGTCGGCGCTCAGCGCGAGCGAGGACTCCTCGGGGTCCTCGGCGACACCCTGCGAGCTGGTGGGGATCGTGTAGAGCTTGCCGTCGGCCGGCACGGCCAGGAACACGGTGCCGTCCTTGGCCACCTCCAGCGTGCCGCCCGGGCCGGCCTTGACCGTGGGCTTGAGCTTCTTCTCGTCGAACGCGACCGCGCCGTCGAAGGACATGACCCAGGCCTTGCCCGACTCGCCGTCGTACACCGCGGTGGTGGCGCCGCCCGCGGCGACCTGCGCTCCGGCAGGGAACTTCATGGTGCCCCGGAGCGTCAGCTGAGCAGGCTCCACGGGGCTGGCCGACGAGTCGGACGCGCTGTCCAGGAGCACCCGCTGGGCGTCCTGTTCGACGTCGAAGCTCGCCGCGTTGGCCAACAGGTAGCCGTCCAGCGCCTGCGCGTCATAGATGAAGCGGCCGAGCTTGCCCGAGGCGGTCTGGGTGACCCAGACGCCGGAGTCGTTGAGCTCGACGTCGGCGGTGGCCTCGCCGTCGTACAGGAGCGCGAAGCCCAGGAGCCCCGCACCGAAGAGGGTCACCACACCGACCGACGCTGCCGATCTGCGGTTCTCGTACACGCGTGAGACAAAGCTCATGCGTCCTCCTCTTTTCCTCACGCCACCGAAAAATTGCCCGCCCGGACGGCACACACAGGCGCAACGGGAGCACACTACCGGGGGGAAGGGTGAATCGTCGTGGAATTTCAGTGGGCAGGACTACCCATGCCGCCCGTCCAGATTGTAGGAGTTCGTCTGGTAAGTGGCCGGAGTGTCGCGACCGTGTCGGCGTGATTCCGCAGATCTACCAGAGCAGGTGGTTCGACTCCCCCAGCTGCTGCGTCTCGATCCACGTGTGCTCACCCGTGTAGCCGTGCATGCAGTCGGTCTGCCCGGACCAGTTGCCGTTGCCGTCGGTCCGCAGCGGCACGCCCCACGCCTGCCCCCACCAGTTGCCCTGCTCGTACCGGGGGAAGTACACCTGGCCCGCGGGGTCGTGCTCCGTGGACAGGCACCGCATGGTGAACGCCGTGTTCGGCTCCCACCCGGTGATGCTCATGTTGATCCACCGGCACGCCGCGCCCTGGCGGCAGCCGGACGAGGTCGACGCGTCGGCGCCCTTCGAGATGGTGAAGCCGCGGTTGGCCGGGTTGGAGTTGGTCCGCCCGCTGCCCGACCCCGTGGTGCCGCACCCGGCCGCGTTGCAGGCCTGCGCCTCCAGGCTGTAGCTCGTGCTGTACGCGGGCCCGACGTCGACGGTGCCGCCCGAGGCGGCCATGCTCTGCCAGCCGCCGCCGTTGATCCGGTACCGCATCGACTCCACGGCCCGGCCGCCGTTGCTGCCCGGGGGCGACACGGTGAACCGGCCCTCGGAGGAGGAGCGCAGCGTCCAGCTCACGCCGGGGGCGCCCGGGGTCGTGTACGGGGTCACGGCGTTCGAGCTCGCCGTCCATGCCGAGCACGTGTACTGGTTGCAGGCACGCACCTGGAACCGGTACGCCGTGCCGTTGGCGAGATTCCTGAAGGTGTACGAGGTCGCGGTCCCCGCGTTCGCCGGGGTGCCCCCGCCGTTGGCCAGCACCTCGTACCGGTGCCCCGGGCCGCGGAAGTCGCCGGACGCGATCCCGCCCCAGCGCACGTCGGCCTGACCGCTCGTGGTGGAGCCGAGCGCCGCCGTCGGCGTGCCCGGGACCAGCGGCTGCCCGTACGGCACCTGTGCGGCCGACCGGTCGCTGGCCGGGGACCTCCCCGCCTTGTTCTCGGCGGTCACCGCGAACGTGTAGGACGCCTCGGCGGACAGCCCCGAGACGACGCGCGAGGTGCCCGTCACCGTCTGGGTCTCGACCTTGGCCCCGTCCTCGAAGACGTCCAGGTAGTACTTCTCCACCGCGTCGCCGTTGTTCGCCGGCTCGGTCCACGCGACCGTGATCTGCCCGCCGAGCGCGTTGTCGACGCGCTGCGCGGTCGGGGCCGCGGGCTGGGCGGGCGGCGCGGCGGGGGTCTCCGGCGCGGAGGCGTCGCTCCAGTCCGAGGGGTCCGGCGCCGCGTTCACGGCCTGCACGGTCACCGTGTAGGCAGTGCCGTTGGCCAGGCCGTCCCACACGGTCCGGGTGCCGGTGACGCAGGACTTCTGGATCACGCCGTCGGCCGGGGCCGGGCTGATCTCGAGGTTCACGCACTCGATCGGCGACCGGTCGGTGTAGGCACGGTTCTTCCACGAGACCGCGAGCGACGAGTCGCCGAACGTCAGCGACGGCGGCTCCGGCTTGTCGGGCTTCTCGTCCGGCCGGGCGTCCTCGGACTGCCCGGACGGCTCGGACTCCCCCACCTCGTTGGTCGCCGTGACGGTGAAGTTGTAGACCACGTCGTTCTTGAGGCCGGTGACCGTGCACGTGGTCGACCGGCACTCGGTGACGTCGCCCTTGCCGGACCGGGCGGTGTACCCGGTGATCTCGGCGCCGTTGTCCGACGGCGGGTCCCACGCCAGCACGACCGTCCCGGACCGCACCTCCTCGACCTGCGGGGCGCGGGGCGCCTCCGGCCGGCCCAGCACGGTCAGCCGGACCGTGCCCTCCACCTCGCGGCTCACGTCGGCGGTCGCGTCGGCCACCCGGTACCGCACCACCATCGCGCCCACGAAGTCGTCCGACGGCGTCACGACCACCGTGGAGCCCGTCGCCTCGGCGACACCCTCGCCCGTCTCGACCACGGCGCCGACCACCGTCAGCGGATCCTGCGGGAACGGGTTGGCGTCGTTCGCGAGCACGTCCACCGTGGCGGCCTCGCCCTGGTGCGCGTCGCGCACCACGTCCGGGTTGGCGCGCGCCAGCGGGCGCGTCGAGGCCACGACCGTGACGGCGAGGTCCCCGGCGACGGGCGGGTGCCCGCCGTCGGACACCGTGAACGGGACGGTGACCCGGGTGCCCTTGGGCACCGCGGCCTGGGCCTGCGCGAGGACCGTCGAGCCCTCGGTGCCGAAGGTGATGCCCTCGGCCCCGCCGGTGAGCTCGACGGTCAGCGGGTCGCCCTCCGGGTCCACCACGACGCGCGACAGGTCCAGCGCCGCCTCCTCGCCCGCGGCGACCTCGAGCAGGGCCGTCCCCTTGATCTCGGGCGGCTGGTTGCGGCTGGCCTGCACGTCGATCGGCAGGGTGAGCACCGCGGTCCGGCCCTCGGGGTCGTCGGGGCCGTCGCCGTCGGTCACCTCGAAGGTGACGGAGGCCAGGCCCACGTAGTCCTCGTCCGACGTGAACGTGAGCGTGGTGGGACCGGTGACCTCGCGGGTGCCCTCGACGGCGGACACCTTCTCCTCGACCGTGAACCGCGGCTCGTGGCCGTCGGCCACCTCGACGTGGTCGGCGATGTCGATCTCGAGCGTCTCGCCGGCGAACGTCCGCAGCGCCTCCACGGGCTGCCTCAGGTGCGGCAGCGAACCGTCCCGCGGCACCCGGACGAACGCCTTCGCCGTCAGCCCGTCCAGGTCGGTCACGGTGTAGGTGAGCACCTGCGGATCCTCGGTGAGCGCCACCGTCACCTCACCGCCCTCGCCGAGCGTGACGCCGTCGGGCTGCTCGCCGTCGTCGCCGACGACGGCGACCGTCAGGTCGCTCGCGACCCCGTCGGGGTCGGTGTCGTTGCCCAGGACGTCCACGGTCACGGTGTCGGAGGTGACCTCGGTGGGCGGCACCACGTCGTCGCGGGCCACCGGGCGCAGCAGGGGCGCGTCCTTGGCGACCTGGACCGTGATCGCGCCGGTGGCGCGGGCCGCGTAGGTGTCCTCGATGCCGTAGTAGAAGGTCTGGGTCCCCTCGTCGCGCGGCGTCGTGACGACGACCAGGTCGTCGACGACCTGCGGGTCGAGCCCCTCCGCACCCTCGAACGACTTCGGCACCAGGCCGACCTGGTCGCCGTCCGGGTCGGAGTCGTTGGCCAGCGCGTCCACCGCGACGTCGCGGCCGGGCCGGACGAGCGTCTCGTCGTCGCCCGCGGTGGGCGGCTGGTTGACGCCCGGCGGCTGTGCGATGCCCACCGCGACCGTGCCCTCGGCGGTGGCGCCGCGGGTGTCGGTGACGGCGTAGCGGAACTCGTCCGCACCCGCGGAGCCCCGTGACGCCTCGTACTCGAGGAACCCGTCGACGACGCGGGCGGTGCCCTGCGACGGCGGCGCCGAGAGACCGTCGAGCGTCACGTGGTCGCCGTCGGGGTCGCTGCCGTCGAGCGGCAGCGGGATGCGCGTGACCGCGCCCGCGAGCACGCGCGCCGTGGTGTGCGGCGGCTGCGGTGCCGCGTTCTCCAGGGTGTCGGTGACGTTGATCGTGACCTGTGCGGAGTCCTTCTGGTTGTTGCTGTCCCGCAGCTCGTAGACCAGGTGCGCGGTGCCGGCCTCGGAACCGGCACGGAACCGCACCGTGCCCTCGGACACGAAGGCCTCGCCGAACTCGGGCTCCTCCACCAGCTCCGGGGTGAGCTTCAGCTCCAGCCCGTCCGGGTGGGAGTCGTTCTTGAGCACCGGGACGGTCACGATGTCGCCCGTGTGGACGGTCGCCTCGTCCGCCGCGGCCTCGGGCGGGCGCAGCTTGGTCGGCGCGGCGATCGGCACCACCCGCACCTGCCCGACGGCGGTCTCCGTGCCGTTGGACGCGGTGTACCGCAGGGTCACGGGCCGGTCGAGGCGCTCGGTCTCCGCGACCCGCAGCACGTGGTGGTCCAGCACGACGGCGGTGACGCCCGCCCCGGCCTCCACCGAGGACGCCACCAGCACGCCGCCGCCCGGGTCGGAGTCGTTCGCCAGCACGTCCACGAGCGCCGAGCCGCCCGCAGGGAGCAGCACGGTGTCGGCCACGACCACGGGCGGGCCCGCGGCGTCGGGCGGCGGGAGCACGTCGACCCGCACCAGGCCCATCGTCGAGCCCGGGCCGTCGCTGACCTGGTAGGTGATGTCGTAGCTGCCGGGCTCCTGGCTCACGAACCGGAAGGTCCCCGCGGCGTAGTTCTCCGTGATGGTGGCGGGCTCCTGCTCGGAGACGCTGACCAGGCGAAGCCGGTCACCGTTCGGGTCGGAGTCGTTGCGCAGCGGCTGCACGGTGACGGGGTCGCCCGCCAGGACGGTCACGTGGTCGGCCACGGCGACCGGCGGCTCCTGCGTGCCGATCACGTCGACGAGCAGCCTGCCGGTGCCCACCTGGTCGAGCCCGTCCGACACCGTGAGGTCCACGATCTTGCGGCCGGTCGTGGTGCCGCCGTCCCGGAACTCGACCGTACCGTCCGGGCGGAACCGCACCTCGTCCATCGGGTCCGCGGTGGTCGCGCTCGACAGGACGAGGTCGTCGCCCTCGGGGTCCCGCCAGAACGGCAGCACCTTGATCGACGCGGCCCCGCCCTGCCCCACGCGCAGCACCGGTTCACCCTTCGGCGCGGGCGCCTTGTTCTCGCTGAGCGGCACCACGCGCACCTGCACCTTCGCGTCGGCGGTGCCGCCGCGACCGTCGTCCACGGTGTAGGTGAAGGTGGTGCTGCCGGTCGCCGTCTCCGGCACGTTCGCCTGCAGCGCCGCGCCGTCCAGCACGCGGTCCACCGAGACGTCCGACGCCGCCGTGCCGGCCACCTTGCCGGCGGGCTCCGCGATCGACGCCGTCAGCACGTCGCCGTCGGGGTCGAGGTCGTTGCCCAGCACGTCGAGCACGGTCGTCCGGCCCGGCCGGACGCCGATCGAGTCGTCCTTCGGCGTCGGCGGCCGGTTGGGCTTGTCCCGCTGCGCGACGAACTGGTCCACCATCTCGGGCGTCGTGGTCTCCGCCTCGGTCTTCTCGCCCTCGGCGTCCTCGGGCAACTTCAGGTCCCAGTCGTCGACCTTCTCGAAGTCGTCCGCGGCCATCCACAGCGTGCCCGACGTGACGTCGTTCAGCACGATCACCTGGCGGTTGACCCGGTAGGCGAGCTCGCCGTCCGCGCCCTCGAGCAGATCGTCCACGTCGAGGTCCGTGCCCTCGCAGTCCCGGACCACGCGGCCGGTGCCCGACCAGGCGCCGAACGTGCAGCCGCCGAGCTGCACGGGCGCCGCCGGGGTGCCCTGGCCCACCCGGGTGGTGGAGCTGCCGCCGTCGAGCGGCTGGGTGACCAGACCCTTGGTCGTCGCCACGACGACCGCGTCCGCCTCCGCCGACGGCTGCTGGAGCCGGGCCTCGGCCCCGCCGGCCAGCTCCACGACGTCGCCGCCGGGCAGCACGAGCGTGGCCGCGGTGCGATCCAGGACCACCGGCCGGTCGCCGACGGCGGTGACCTCGATCTCGGCGTCCTTGCCGACCGGAAGCTCCGCGTCCGTCACCGTGTCCACGGTGCCCGAGCCGGTCGTCAGGACGGTGGCCATCCGGCCCTTGGCGGGGGCGGCGCCGAAGACCGTGCCGTCCGTCGCGACGGCGATCCGGGCACCCGGCCCGAGCACCGCCGTCGGTTCGAGGTCGGCCGCGTCGAACTGGACGGCGGCCTCGAACGGGAGCACCCACAGCCGGCCGTCCTCCGGTTCCAGCACCGCCGTGGTGTGCCCGCCGGACGCGATGACCGCACCGGCGGGTGCGGTCATCGTGCCGTCCAGGACGAGCTGCGCCGGGTCGACGGGGCTGGCCGTGGCGGTGCCCGCGTCCGTCATCAGGACCCGGTACTCGGCCTGCTGCACGTCGAACGTCGACGAGCCGGACAACAGGGTGCCGTCCATCGCCTGTGCCTCGTCGTTGAAGCGTCCGAGCAGCCCGGCTGACGTCTTGGTGACCCAGACGCCGGAGTCGTCCAGGTTGACCTCGGCGGTGGACTCGCCCTGCTGCAGCACGGAGAGCAGGATCAGGGCCCCCGCGAAGACGGCGACGACGCCGCCGGAGACGGCCGAGCGCGTCGGCACCTTCAATCCGGGCACAGGTATTCCTCAAGTCTTGATCAGCGGCGGCTGTGGCAGCCTAGCCGTTGCCTCCGACAACCGGAACGTTAGAGGGTCTCCCGGTGCGGGTGAATCTTTCAGCGGACCGGACCCGGATCCGCAGCTCCGGCGCCGACGCCTGCTCCAACATTTCTAGAGTAGGGTCGAGCGGATCTCAGACCGCCCGGTCCGCCAACGCCTGGGCGAACTGCTCCAGCGACTCCTTGACCGGCCCGTCCGGCAGCGGCGCCAGCTCCGCCGCCGCCTCGCGCGCCCAGCGCACCGCGAGCTCCCGGGTGTCGGCGAGCACGGAGTGCGCCCGCAGGCGCTGCAGCGCGGCGGTCAGCACCTCGTCGGACGACAGGTCGCCGTCGAGCGTCGCGAGCAGGTCCTTGTCGTCGTCGGTGGCGGAGCCCGACGCGACGTGCTGGCGCAGCAGCAGCACGGGCATGGTCGGGACGTGCTCGCGCAGGTCGGTGCCCGGCGTCTTGCCCGAGGTCTCCCCCGACGACGCCACGTCCAGCACGTCGTCAGCGAGCTGGAACGCGACACCGACCTTTTCGCCGAACGCGCCCACGGCCTCGACCTGCTCCTGCGGCGCGCCGGAGAGCATGGCCCCCAGGCGGGCCGACGCCGACAGCAGCGACGCCGTCTTGTCCGACAGCACCTGGAGGTAGTGGGCCACGGCGTCCTCGCCGTCGTCGGGGCCCATGGTCTCGTGCAGCTGCCCCATGCACATCCGCTCGAACGTGCGGGACTGCAGGATCACGGCCTCGGGACCCAGCTCGGCCACCCGGGCCGAGGCCCGGGCGAAGAGCATGTCGCCCACCAGGATCGCCACCGAGTTGCCCCACACCATGTGGGCCGCCGGCGCGCCCCGGCGCATCGGCGCCGAGTCCATGACGTCGTCGTGGTACAGCGAGGCGACCTGCGTCAGCTCGACCACCACGGCGGCGTCGACGACGCCGGGGGCCGCGCCGTCGCCGAGCTCACCCGTGAGCAGGGTGAGCAGCGGCCGGAACCGCTTGCCGCCCGCGTCGACGAGGTGCCGCGAGGCGCCGTCCGCCAGCTTGTCGGCGCTGGAGACGGCGTCCGACAGCACGTCGTCGACCACCGTCAGGCGATCCGCGAGACGGGACGCCAGCTCCGGGTCCGTGATCGGCAGGCCGAGCGCGGTCGGGTCGGGCAGGTCAGTCGGAGCGGCCGGCGGTGCGGACGCCGACGTACCCGTCGTCGTCTGGGGCGGCAGCGGTACGGAGGTCACGGCACGAACTTACTTGCCTCTGCCACCAGATTAAGAACCAGAGAGGGGAAAACGCCGAGAATCACCGTAGCGAGCGCGCAGACGGCGATCGCCACGGCGGCCGGACCCCGGGACCGCACCACCGTCACCACGACCCGCTGTGCGGCTGTGACCTGCGTCTTGGTCGCGGTGGCGACACCACCGGCCGCACCCTCGCCGCCCTCGCCCACGCCGGCCGCGCTCGTCAGGACCTCGCCCTCGGCGGGCTCGACCCCCGGCGTGATCGGCGCGGGCTGGAACACCATGACCACCAGCAGCCGCAGGTAGAACGCGACGGCGACCACCGAGGCGATCACACCGAGGACCGCGAGCCACCACAGGCCGCCCGACGTCGCCCCGGAGAACGCGCCGAACTTGGCGATGAACCCGGCAGTGAGCGGGATGCCCGCCATCGACAGCAGGAACAGGGCGAACGCGGCGGTGAGCCACGGGGCCTTGCGCCCCAGGCCGGCCCACTGCGCGATCTCCGTGGCCTCGCCGAGCACCACACCGTCGTCCTCGACCGGGCCGTTGTCCTCGGCGCCGGCCGTGACCCGGCGTTCCCGGACCAGCGTGACCACGGCGAACGCGCCGATCGTCGCGATGCCGTAGGCCAGCAGGTAGAAGAGCGTGGAGGACTGGACCTGCGAGCTGAAGCCCGCGATGCCCACGAGCAGGAAGCCCGCGTGCGCGATCGACGAGTAGGCGAGCAGGCGCTTCACGTCGGTCTGCACGGAGCCGATCACCGTGCCGACGGCCATGGTGAGGACGGCCACCACCACGATGACGACCTGGAGCTGTCGCATCGTCTCCGGGCTGACGGCCTGCACGCCGATCGAGATGCGGTACAGCACCTCGACCAGCGCGGCGACGGCCGCCGCCTTGGTGCACGCGGCCATGAACCCGGTGATGGGCGTGGGCGCGCCGGTGTAGACGTCGGGCGTCCAGGCGTGGAACGGCACGGCGCCCACCTTGAACAGCAGGCCGACCGTCACCAGCAGCACGCCGGCCACGAGCAGCCCCGTCATACCCTCCAGGGGCAGGCCGCCCTGCTGCACCGCCTGGGCGATCTCCAGGAGCCGCACCGTGCCCGCGAACCCGTAGATCAGCGCGACGCCGAAGATGAACAGCGCCGAGGCGAACGCGCCGAGCAGGAAGTACTTGGCCGCGGCCTCCTGCGAGAGCAGCCGGCGCCGGCGGGCCGTGGCGCACAGCACGTACAGCGGGAGCGACAGCACCTCCAGCGCGATGAACATGACGATCAGGTCGTCGGTGGCGGCGAAGAGCATCATGCCGCCCGCCGCGAACAGCAGCAGCGGGTAGATCTCGGTCTGCTCCAGGCCGGACCGCCGGGCCAGGTCCTCGTACGAGGTGCCCGGCACCGCCGCGGCGGTGGGCGCGAACGCGTCCTGGCCGGTGGCGGTGCGGTCGGCCACCACGAGCACGCCCAGGAACGCGAGCACCGCGATGATGCCCTGCGCGCCGAGCGCGAACGGCGTCAGCGTCACGGTGCCGCCGACCACCTGGACGGGCTGCGCCACGATCTGTGGCCACAGCACCGCCACGAACGCGAGGCTGCCGGCCAGGGCAGCCAGGGTGAGCACGATCTGGGTCACGCGGCGCGCCCGGGCGGGGACGAACGCCTCGAGGAGCACGCCGACCACACCCGCGCCCAGCACCACGATCAGCGGGGCGAGGGCGAGCCAGTCGATCTCGGGTGCCACGAACTCGTTCACTTGTCGCTCCCCATCTGCGCGGCGTCCGCCGGCTCATCCACCGCTGTCAGGGCGGCCGACTGCTGCGCCGGCGCGTCCACGTAGGTCAGGGCGAGGCCTGGCACCAGGCCGAGCACCAGGAGTCCGGCCACCAGCGGGGCCGCGACGACGCGCTCGCGCGCCCTGAGGTCGGGCAGGGCCTCCAGGCCCTCGGCCGGCGCCCCGGTGAAGATCTTCTGGTAGGTCAGCAGCACGTAGACCGCGGCGAGCACCACGCCCGGGATCGCCGCGACGGTCCAGGCCGCCGAGCCGGCGGGAGCCCCGGAGAACGCGCCGACCAGCACCATGATCTCGCTGACGAAGGTGGCCAGGCCGGGCAGCGACAGCGTCGCCAGGCCTGCCACGAGGAACGTGCCGGCGAGCACCGGCGTGACCGACCGCAGGCCGCGGTAGTCCGTGATGCGCTGCGACCGCTCCGGGTGCCGGGCCACGAGGAACCCGGCCACCAGGAACAGCGCGCCGGTGGCGAGGCCGTGGTTGAGCATCATGAAGCTCGACCCGGCGGTGCCCAGCGGCGTGAAGGTGAAGATGCCCAGGATGATGAAGCCGAAGTGGCTCACCGAGGTCCAGCCGACGAGCCGCAGCAGGTCGGTCTGCATGATCGCCATGATCGCGCCGTACAGCACCGAGATCACGGCGAGCGCGATCACGAACGGCGCCGCCCAGCGGGACGCCTCCGGGAACAGCGGCAGGCAGAGCGTCAGCATCCCGAACGTGCCGACCTTGTCCAGCACGCAGATCAGCAGGGTGGACGTTCCGGGGGTGGCGTTCCCCGCGACGTCGGGCAGCCAGCTGTGCACCGGGACCATCGGGGCCTTGATCGCGAAGGCGATGAAGAACCCGATGAACATGAGGCGCTCGGCCACGGTGCCGAGGTTCACACCGACGAGCTCGTCCACGAGGAACGCCTTGCTCGGGTCCACGCCCGCGCCGACCGCGAGGAAGTACAGGGCGATCACCGCGGCGAGCATGATCAGCCCGCCGCCCAGGCTGAACATCAGGAACTTCACGGCCGCCTGCCGCCGTCCGGCGCCCTGCCCGAACCCGCCGATGAGGAAGTACGCGGGGATGAGCATGGCCTCGAACAGCACGTAGAACAGGAAGACGTCGCGGGCGGCGAAGACGGCCACCATGAACGCCTGGAGCAGCAGGACCAGGCCGACGAACCGACGCAGGCGCACCTCGTCGCGGCCCTGCTCGTTCCAGGCGGCCAGCAGCACCAGCGGCACCAGCACCACGGCCAGCGCCACCAGCAGCAGGCCGACGCCGTCGACGGCCACCGCGTACGAGGTGCCGATCTGCGGGATCCACGCGTAGGTCTCGGCGAGCTGGTGCTCGCCGGCGGCGCTCGTGTCGAAGGCGAGGAACGCGCCGACGAGCAGGGCCACCTCCACCAGCGAGATCGCGAGCGCCGCCGGCCGGGCGAAGCCCGTGTGGGCGTTCGCGGAGCCGGTCCGGGAGCGACCGAGCGCACCCAGCCCCACCACGGCCGCGCCGACCAGCGGCCAGGCGATGAGGGCGGTCAGCCAGGGAAACATCTCTCCTCCGATCACTGGGCACCACCGAGGCCCACGACGAGCCAGGCGACGACGGCGATCACGAGGACGCCACCCGCCATGCCGGCCGCGTACGAGCGGACGTACCCGGTCTGCGCCTTGCGGAACACCCCGCCGAACCACGACACCGCCTGCGGCAGCACGCCCCAGCCCCGGTCGACGACGTCGCGGTCGCCCACCTGGACCACGCGGGCCAGCCCGTAGGCGGGCCGCACGACGAGCGTCTCGTTCGTGGCGTCCTGGTACAGGTCCTTGCGGGCGGCCCGCGTCAGCGCGGAGCCGCGCGGCGCCTCCTCGGGGACGATCTGGACCGCGTACATCCGGAACGCGAGCAGCGCCCCGAGCACCACGACCACGAGGGTGGCGGTGATGATGAGCCAGACCGGCAGCACGGGCTCGTGGTGCTCGGTGTGCCCGACGACGGGCTCCAGCCAGGTGGTGAACGTGCCGCCGATGCCGAGCACGAGGCCCAGCGCGGCCGAGCCGACGCCGAGGAACACCAGGGGCCACCACATCAGCGGCGATCCCTCGTGCGGGTGCTGGCCCTCGGTCCAGCGCGGACGGCGTCCGCCGAACGTCATGAAGAACAGGCGCGTCATGTAGAACGCGGTGATCGCCGCGCCGAGCACGGCGACGGTGCCGAACACCCAGGCCCGCCACGGCTGCCCCTCGACCGGGAGGAAGGCGGCCTCGATGATGCCGTCCTTGCTCCAGAAGCCGGAGAACGGCGGGATCCCGAGGATCGCCAGCCAGCCCAGGCCCATCGTGATCCAGGTGATGGGCAGGAACCGCGACAGGCCGCCGAAGCGCCGCATGTCGGTCTGGTCGCCCATCGCGTGCATCACCGAGCCGGCGCCGAGGAAGAGCCCTGCCTTGAAGAAGCCGTGGGTGAGCAGGTGGAAGATCGCGAACGCGTACCCGGCCGGGCCCAGGCCCGCGGCGAGCATCATGTAGCCGATCTGCGACATCGTGGAGGCGGCCAGCGCCTTCTTGATGTCGTCCTTGGCGCAGCCGACGATCGCCCCGAACAGCAGCGTCACCGCGCCGACGAGCACCACGACGAGCTGCGCCGTCGGGGCCGCCTCCAGGATCGCTCCGGAGCGCACCATGAGGTAGACGCCGGCGGTGACCATCGTGGCGGCGTGGATGAGCGCGGAGACCGGCGTCGGACCGGCCATCGCGTCGCCCAGCCAGGCCTGCAGCGGGAACTGCGCCGACTTGCCGCACGCCGCCAGGAGCAGGCAGAGCCCGATCGCGGTGGCCGTGGCCTGCGACATCGAGCTGACGGAGTCCTCCGACAGCGCGGTGCCGAAGTCGAGGGCGCCCGCGTGGGCGAACAGCAGCGCCATCGCCGCGATGAGCCCCATGTCGCCGATGCGGTTCATGACGAACGCCTTCTTGGCCGCCACCGCGTTCTCCCGGGCCGACGGCCGCCCCGTGTCCCAGAACCCGATGAGCAGGTAGGACGCGAGACCCACGCCCTCCCAGCCCACGAAGAGCAGGAGGTAGGAGTCCGCGAGCACCAGCACGAGCATCGCCGCGACGAACAGGTTCAGGTACGCGAAGAACCGGCGCCGGTCCGGGTCGTGGTCCATGTAGGCCACGGAGTACACGTGGATGAGCGTGCCCACGAAGGTCACCAGCATCACGAAGGTCATGGACAGGGGGTCGAGGCGGAGGCCGAGGTCCACGTCCAGCCCGCCGGCGGACAGCCAGGTCCACAGGTGGTGGTCCACGGAGCGGCCCTCGGCGGGGGTGCCGATCATGCGGAACAACAGGATGATGGCGAGGACCCCGGAGGCGGCGGACGCCGCCACCCCGAGCCAGTGGCCCCAGCGGTCGATGGACCTGCCGCCGAACACCACCGGCCACAGCAGCAGGATCGCCGCGCCGATCAGCGGGAAGCCGATCAGCCAGGGGGCAAGCCCGATCACGTCGTTCACTCTCTACCCCCGGAGCAGGTTGACGTCGTCGACCGAGGCCGAGCGGCGGGTACGGAAGATCGTCACGATGATGGCGAGGCCGACGACGACCTCGGCGGCGGCGACGACCATGACGAAGAACGCGAGCACCTGGCCGGTCAGGTCGCCGTGCATCCTGGCGAAGGTGACGAAGGCGAGGTTGGTCGCGTTGAGCATGAGCTCGACACCCATGAACACGACGATCGCGTTGCGGCGCAGCAGCACGGTCGTGGCACCCACGGCGAAAAGCACGGCGGCCAGGACCACGTAGTTGGTGATGTCCATCAGGCCTCTCCCTCGGTGGTCCGGGCCTCGGACGCGGCGGCCTCGGCCGTGCGGGCCTCGACGAGCTCGGTGCCCGGCGCGTGCGGCGCGGCCTTCTCCTGGCCGCGGATGCGCAGCACCCGCGAGACCGACTGCGGCACCTGCTCGCCGTCGGGCCCGAGCGCGGGCGTGTCCATGGCGTTGGAGGTGGCGTAGACGCCCGGCGACGGCAGCGGCGTGAGCACGACGCCCTTGGGCAGCGCCCGGATGCGCGCGTCCGCGACGGCCCGCTGGTCCTGCTTGGGGGTGAGCCGACGGCGGTGCGTGAGCACGAGCGCGCCGACGGCGGCCGTGACCAGCAGGACGCCCACGGCCTCCATGGCCAGGACGTAGTCGCCGAACAGCACGCGGGCCAGGGCCTGCGGGTTGGCGACGCCGCCCGGGTCTCCCCCGGCCAGCCCGGCCGGGGGCGGGAACGCGGCACGCGCCACGACGCCGCCCAGGATCACCGCGAGGCCGATCCCGATGAGCAGGCCCACCCAGCGCTGCCCGCGGATGGTCTCCGTGAGCGAGTCGGACGCGTCCACGCCGACGAGCATCAGCACGAACAGGAACAGCATCATCACGGCGCCCGTGTACACGACCACCTGGACGACGCCGAGGAACGGCGCCTCCTGCGCGATGTACAGGATCGCCATGCTGACCATGACGAACACGAGGCACATCGCCGCGTGCACGGCCCGCTTGACGAACAGCAGGCCCAGCGCGGCGAGCACCATCAGCGGCGCGACCACCCAGAACAGGACAGTCTCGCCGGTCGAGATCACCAGGCCGGCGGGGGTCATGCCGTCACCCCCGGACGGGCCAGGCCGGCCGCGTCGCTCGCCAGGACCCGCACCGAGCCGACCGAGGCCGCGCCCGCGGACCGCTCGGCGGCACCCGGGCCCTCCTCCGGCCGCACCTCGTGCTGCCGCTGGGTGGGCGCGGGCGCCGTGCCCGACGCCACGGCGTCCGCGGCGTCCAGCGTCTCGTCGTCCGGCCGGTGCTCGCGGACCCAGGCGACCTGCGCCGCCGTCGGGCCCAGCACGTCACCGCTGTAGTAGTTGGTGTCCGTGGTGCCCTCCACCATGGGGTGGGGCGCCGCGAGCATGCCCTCGGCCAGCGGGGCCAGCAGGTCCTGCTTCTCGTAGATCATGCCCGCGCGCGTCTTGCCGGCCAGCTCGAAGTCGTTGGTCATGGTCAGCGCCCGCGTGGGGCAGGCCTCGATGCACAGACCGCAGAAGATGCAGCGCAGATAGTTGATCTGGTAGACGCCGCCGTACCGCTCGCCGGGGCTCATGTGCGCGCCCTGGGAGTCGTCCGCGTTCACCTGGAGGCCGGCGTTCTCCGGCAGAGCCGCGTTGGACGCGCCCTCCACGTAGATCGCGTCCGCCGGGCACGCCCACGCGCACAGCTCGCAGCCGATGCACTTCTCCAGCCCGTCGGCGTACCGGTTGAGCTGGTGGCGGCCGTGGAAGCGGGGCTGGGTCGGCACCTTCTCGCGGGGGTACTGCTCCGTGACCGTGGGCCTGAACATCGACGACAGCGTCACGCCGAAGCCCGCGACGGGAGCGAACAGCTCACCGATGGGTCCCGGCTGCGGCCGCAGGGGCTGGTACTCGTCCGTGTCTCGCTTACTCACCGTGGACCTCCTTTCCGAACCGCTTGGACGGGGGCAGCTTCTCGCCGGGCAGCGGCGGCACCGGGAACCCGCCGGCGAACGCGTCGACGGGCTCCTTGTCCCGGCCGCCCGGCGGCGCCTCCTTCTTCTCCGGCCAGAACCACATGACCGCGATGAAGACGACGGCGGCCCCGATGATCACGGGGATGAACTGCTGGAAGGACATGCCCTGCACGCGCTGCAGCCACTGCACGACGGCGAGCACGACGACCCAGGTCAGCGCGACCGGGATGAGCACCTTCCAGCCGAAGACCATGAACTGGTCGTAGCGCAGGCGCAGCAGCGTGCCGCGCACCCACACGAAGAAGAACATGACGGCCCAGAGCTTCACGAGGAACCAGATGATCGGCAGCCAGCCCTCGTTCAGCGCGCCGCCCAGGAACCCGTCGGGCACCGGCGCCCGCCAGCCGCCCAGGAAGAGCGTGACGCAGACCGCCGAGACGTTGAGCATGTTGATGTACTCCGCCAGGAAGAACCAGGCGAACTTCATCGACGAGTACTCGGTCATGTAGCCGGAGACGAGCTCACCCTCGGCCTCGGGCAGGTCGAACGGCAGGCGGTTGGTCTCGCCGATCATCGAGATCACGTAGATCACGAAGGCCGGCGCGAGCGGGATGAACCACCAGATCTGCGTCTGGCTGGAGACGATCTGCGACGTCGACATCGAGCCCGACATGATGAACACGCTCACCAGCGACAGGCCCATCGCGAGCTCGTAGCTGATCACCTGCGCCGTGGACCGGACCGAGCCGAGCAGCGGGTAGGTGGAGCCGGAGGCCCAGCCGCCGAGCACGATGCCGTAGACGCCGAGCGCCGCGGCGGCCAGCACGTACAGCACCGCCACCGGGAAGTCGGTGAGCTGTGCCGGCGTCGTCCAGTCGGTCCACGGGAACGGCAGGCTCGGCCCGAACGGGATCACGGCGAACACGAGCAGCGAGCAGAACACCGAGATCATCGGCGCCAGCAGGTACACGAACCGGTCGGCCCGCGTGACCGTCATGTCCTCCTTGAGCAGCAGCTTCATGGCGTCCGCGAGCGACTGGAGCAGGCCGGCGGGCCCGTGCCAGTTGGGGCCGGGACGCACCTGCATGCGCGCCACGACCTTGCGCTCGAACCAGATCGCGAAGAGCACGCTGGTCAGCAGGAAGACCACGATCAGCACGGCCTTGACGATCGAGGCCCAGATGGTCTCCTGCGAGAAGTCGGCGGCGACGCCGGGCGCGGCCTCGGCCAGCAGCACCGGGTTCATCGGGCATCTCCTTCCGAGCCGTGGAACGTGCGGGCCGCCGTGGTGACCCGGACGTCCGCCACGTGGGGGCTGACGCTGACGAGGTCGCCCGCGGACGCGCCGAGGGTCTCGTGCACGCGGCAGCCGGCGGAGGCCAGCGGCAGCCAGACCACGCCGTCGACCATCCGGTCGGTCACCGCCGCGGGCACCCGGACGGCGCCGCGCTCCGTGCTGACGATGACCGGCGCGCCGTCGGACACCCCGAAGGCGCTCGCCGTGGCCGCGGACATCCGGGCCACGGGCCGCTTGGCCGTGCCGGCGAGGAACTGCTCGCCGTCCTGGCCGCTGCCCGCGTCGAGCTGGAGCCGCCAGGTGGCGAGCACCGCCTGACCCGGCCCGACGGTGGGCGGGGCGGTCAGGACGTCGCTCTCCAGCGTCACCTGCTCGCCCTCCCACGCGCCCTGGGTCAGGGCGATCGCGAGGTGGGCCTCGGCGGGCGAGCCCGCCTGCAGGTCCACGCCGAGCTGCTGGGCCAGCACGTGCAGCACGCGGTGGTCGGGCAGGGCGCTCGACTCGAGCGCGGCGCCGAAGGACCGCACGCGGCCCTCCCAGTTCCAGTACGAGCCGGCGCGCTCGATCGGCGGCGCGACCGGGAGCACGACGTCGGCCCGCTCGGTCACCTCCGAGGCCCGCACCTCCAGGCTCACGACGAACCCGCCGCGGGCCTGCGTCGCGTCGAGCGCCGCACGCGCCGCCGCGGGGTCGGGCAGGTCGGCGAGCTCGACGCCGCCGAGCACCGCGCCGCCCAGGGCGCCCGAGGCGAGCGCCGCGAGGATGCCCGCGGTGTCGCGCCCCGGGGTGGCCGGGAGCTCGGCGCCCCAGGCCTGGGCGACCTCGGCGCGTGCCGCGGCGTCGGCGACCGGGCGACCGCCCGGCAGCAGGTCCGGCAGCAGGCCGGCCTCGACGCCGCCGCGCTCTCCCGCACGGCGCGGGATCCACGCGAGCCGCGCGCCCGTCGCCTCGGCGAGCCCGAGGGCCGCGGTGTAGGCGCCCGGCGAGCCCGCGAGGCGCTCGCCCACGAGGATGACGGCGCCCGGCTGGGCCAGGGCGCTCGTGTCGATGTCGGACGTCGGGGCGTCGGCCGGGAGCAGGCCGCCGGCCAGGCTGGTGGTCAGGCTGGTCAGCCACTCGGCCTCGGTGCCGGGGGCCGCCGGGAGCAGCGTGCCGTCCAGGCGGGTCAGGCCACGGGTGGCGTACGGCGCGATCGAGAAGACCTTGGTACCGGCCTTGCCCTGGGCGCCCTTGCGCAGCCGCAGGAACGTGACGCCCGCCTCCTCCTCGGCCTCCAGGCCGACGAGCAGCACCGCGGGCGCCTGCTCCAGGTCGCCGAACGTCACGCCGATGCCGGAGCCCGCCACGACGCGGGCCAGGAACGCGGCCTCCTCGGCGGAATGCACGCGCACCCGCTGGTCCACGTCGTTGGTGCCGAGCGCCGTGCGGGCGAACCGGGACCAGGCGAAGGCGTCCTCGACGGTGAGCCGGCCGCCGGGCAGCACGCCCACGCCACCGTTCTCGCGCGCCGCGGCCAGGCCGGCCGCCGCGATCTCCAGGGCCTCGACCCAGGACGCGGGGCGCAGCTCGCCGTTCTCGCGCACCAGCGGGGTGGTGACGCGGTCCGGGGCGGACTGCCACGTGAACGCGAAGCGGTCCTTGTCGGTGATCCACTCCTCGTTGACCACCGGGTCCTCGCCCGACATCCGGCGCAGCACCTGGCCGCGGCGGTGGTCGATGCGGATCGCGGAGCCGCACGCGTCGTGCTCGGCGATGCTCGGGGTGCTGACCAGGTCGAACGGCCGCGACCGGAACCGGTAGCCCGCGCCGGTCAGCGCGCCGACCGGGCAGATCTGCACGGTGTTGCCCGAGTAGTAGGAGGAGAAGGGCCGCCCGGACGTGTCCGTGGTGGCCTCCCCGATCGGGCGGTCCACGGGGCCGGTGCTCGACTCGGCCCCGGTGAACCCGAGCACGTCCTCGTCGTACCGGCCGATCTGCTGGTGCGCGCCGCGGTCCTGCAGCGCGATGAACGCGTCGCCCGCGATCTCCTCGCTGAACCGGGTGCAGCGCTGGCACAGCACGCAGCGCTCGCGGTCCAGCAGGATCTGCGTGGACAGCGCGATCGGCTTGGGGAACGTGCGCTTGACGTCGGTGAACCGCGTCTCGGGCCGCCCGTTGCTCATCGCCTGGTTCTGCAGGGGGCACTCGCCGCCCTTGTCGCAGACCGGGCAGTCCAGCGGGTGGTTCATGAGCAGCAGCTCCATGACCCCCTGCTGCGCCTTGTCGGCGACGGCGGACGTGTGCTGCGTCTTGACGACCATGCCCGGCGCGACCGTCATCGTGCACGACGCCTGCGGCTTCGGCATGGGCCGCACGTTGCCCTCGCGGTCCGGCATGGCCACCTCGACGAGGCACTGCCGGCACGCGCCGGCGGGCGCCAGGAGCGGGTGGTCGCAGAACCGCGGGATCTGGATGCCGGCCTGCTCGGCGGCCCGGATGATCAGCGTGCCCTTGGGGACGCTCACCTCGGTGCCGTCGATGGTGAAGGTGACGAGCTCGACCGGGGCCGCCTCGGTCTGGGGGTTGTTCGTGGTGACGGTCATCGGTGACCTCCCGCGCCGGCGCCCGCTGCTCCGACCAGCGCAGCGCCCGGTGACGTTGTTTTCGGGGTGTACGGGAACAGCGCCGACGCGCTCGGGTCGAACGGGCAGCCGTGGCCGTCGATGTGCGCCTGGTACTCGGCTCGGAAGTACTGGATGCTCGACGTGACGGGCGAGACCGCGCCGTCGCCCAGCGCGCAGAACGCCTTGCCCAGGATGTTGTCGCACAGGTCGACCAGGAGCTCCAGGTCGCCGTCCTGCCCCTCGCCGGCCTCGATGCGGCGCAGCACCTGCTTGAGCCAGTAGGTGCCCTCGCGGCACGGCGTGCACTTGCCGCACGACTCGTGCGCGTAGAAGTCGGTCCAGCGGGACACGGCCCGCACCACGCACACCGTCTCGTCGAAGATCTGCAGCGCGCGCGTGCCGAGCATCGACCCCGCGGCACCCACCGACTCGTAGTCGAGCGGAGTGTCGAGGTGGTCCTGCGTGAAGATCGGCGTGGACGACCCGCCGGGGGTCCAGAACTTCAGCTCGTGCCCGGCCCGGATGCCGCCTGAGAGGTCGAGCAGCTCACGCAGCGTGATGCCCAGCGGAGCCTCGTACTGGCCGGGTCGGGTGACGTGCCCCGACAGGGAGAACAGGCCGTGGCCCTGCGACTTCTCCGTGCCCATCGAGGAGAACCAGTCGGCTCCCCGGGCGACGATGCCGGGCACCGACGCGATGGACTCCACGTTGTTGACCACGGTGGGCCGCGCGTACAGGCCGGCGACGGCGGGGAACGGCGGCTTGAGCCGCGGCTGGCCGCGCAGGCCCTCCAGGGAGTCGAGCAGCGCCGTCTCCTCGCCGCAGATGTAGGCGCCGGCGCCGGCGTGCACCGTGACGTCGAGGTCGAAGCCCGTGCCCTGGATGTTCTTGCCCAGGTAGCCCGCCTTGTACGCCTCCTCGACCGCGTTCAGCAGCCGCCGGTAGACGTGCAGCACCTCGCCGCGCACGTAGATGAACGCATGGTCGCAGCCGATCGCGTAGCTCGTGATCGCCACACCCTCGACGAGGTGCTGCGGGCTGGCGAGCATCAGCGGGATGTCCTTGCAGGTGCCCGGCTCCGACTCGTCGGCATTGACCACCAGGTACCGCGGGCCGCCGTCGGGCGGGGGCAGGAAGCCCCACTTCATGCCCGTGGGGAAGCCCGCGCCGCCGCGGCCGCGCAGGCCGGAGTCCTTGACCGCCTGGACCAGCGCTGCCGGCTCCATGGTCAGGGCCTTCTTGAGCCCGGCGTAGCCGCCGTTGCGCTCGTACGTGGCCAGCCGCCAGGAGCGGTCCTTGTCCCACGTGTCGGTGAGTACCGGTGTGAGGTTCACTTCGCGTCCTCCCCGGGCTTCTTGTCCTTGCCGACCTCGGTGTCGGACGACGTGGCGGGCTTGCGCTCAGCCGAGGAGCCGGGCGTGCCGACCGGCGGGCTGGTCTGCCCGGCGCTGGTCGAGCCACCGCTGGTCGAGCCTGTCGAGACCCCGGTTTCGGCAGGCTCAACCTGCGAGGGGGACCCCGGCGCCGTCCAGCCGCGCTCGCGGGCGATGCTCAGGCCCGCCAGGGTCGGCTCTCCCGCGCCCACGCCCTCGTCGGCGCGGCCGTCGGGGAAGCCGGCCAGGATGCGGCTCATCTGCTTGAACGAGCAGACGGACGCGGCGCCCCGCGTGGGGACGACGTCGTCGCCGAGCCGCAGCTGGTCCGCGAGCGCCGTGGCCGTCTCGGGCGTCTGGTTGTCGAAGAACTCCCAGTTGACCATCACGACGGGTGCGTAGTCGCAGGCGGCGTTGCACTCGATGCGCTCGAGGGTGATGGCGCCGTCGTCGGTGGTCTCGTCGTGGCCCACGCCGAGGTGCTCGCTGAGCTCGTCGAAGATGGCGTCGCCGCCCATGACGGCGCACAGGGTGTTGGTGCACACACCCACGGTGTAGGTGCCGTTGGGGTGGCGCTTGTACTGGGTGTAGAACGTGGCGACGGCGGAGACCTCGGCAGCGGTGATGCCGAGCATCTCGGCGCAGAACAGGATGCCGTCGCGGCTCACGTACCCGTCGACCGACTGCACGAGGTGCAGCATCGGCAGCAGGCCGGACCGGGGGTCCGGGTAGCGGGCCATGATCGCCGTGGCGTCGGCGGTCAGGGCTGCGACGGTCTCGGCGTCGTAGCCGGTCTTGGTGGCCGCCTGCGGGTCTGCGGTCATCGGTCCACACCTCCCAGCACGGGGTCCAGGGACGCGACGGCGACGACGACGTCGGCCACCTGGCCGCCCTCGCACATCACCGACGTGGCCTGGAGGTTGTTGAACGAGGGGTCGCGGAAGTGCGCGCGGTAGGGGCGGGTGCCGCCGTCGGAGACGACGTGCACGCCGAGCTCGCCGCGCGGGTGCTCCACGGTCTGCCAGGCCTGGCCCACGGGGACGCGGAAGCCCTCGGTGACCAGCTTGAAGTGGTGGATCAGGGCCTCCATGGAGGTGCCCATGATCTTCTTGATGTGCTCCAGCGAGTTGCCCTGGCCGTCGCCGCCGACGGCGAGCTGGGCCGGCCACGCGATCTTCTTGTCGGCGACCATGACGGGCTCGCCCTCGGTGCGGTCGAGCCGCTCCAGGGCCTGCTCGATGATCTTCAGGGACTGGTAGCACTCCTCGACGCGGAGCACGACGCGGTCGTAGCAGTCGGCGCCCTTCGAGGTGGGGACGTCGAAGTCGTAGGTCTCGTAGCCGCAGTACGGGTTGTTCTTGCGGACGTCGTACGGCAGGCCCGTGGAGCGCAGCACCGGTCCGGTGACGGCCAGTGCCATGCAGCCGGAGAGGTTCAGCACGCCGACGTTCGTCAGCCGGGCCTTGAAGATCGGGTTGGCGAGCATCAGGTCGCCGAGCTGCTTGAGGTAGCCGCGCACGTTCTTCAGCGCCGCGCGGGCCTGGGCGGTGAAGCCCTCGGGCACGTCGACGGCCACGCCGCCGGGCCGGATGTACGCGTGGTTCATGCGCAGGCCGGTCACGGCCTCGAAGAGCCGCAGGATCTCCTCGCGGGCGGTGAACCCGATGGTCATCACCGTGGTGGCGCCCATCTCGTTGCCGCCGGTACCGAGGCAGACCAGGTGGGAGGAGATCCGGTTGAGCTCCATCATCAGCACGCGGATCACGTTGGCGCGCTCGGGCACGTCGTCGGTGATGCCGAGCAGCTTCTCGACGGCGAGGCAGTACGCGGCCTCCTGGAACAGGGGCGCCACGTAGTCCATGCGGGTGCAGAACGTGGTGCCCTGCGTCCAGGTGCGGAACTCCATGTTCTTCTCGATGCCCGTGTGCAGGTAGCCGATACCGGCGCGGGCCTCGGTGACGGTCTCGCCGTCGATCTCCAGCATGAGGCGCAGCACGCCGTGCGTGGACGGGTGCTGGGGACCCATGTTGACGACGATCCGCTCCTCGCCGATCGCCTCGCGCGCGATGTCGTCCCAGTCGCCGTCGCCGTACGCCTCGAAGGCGCGCACGGTGGACGACATGTCCTCGTTCCCGGCGGGGCGCGTCGCGTGCGGGGCGGGCGGCGGCCTGTGGTCAGTGGGAGCGCTCATGAGTAGCTCCTCCTCGTGTCCGGCGGGGGCACCGTGGCGCCCTTGTACTCGACGGGGATGCCGCCGAGCGGGTAGTCCTTGCGCTGCGGGTGGCCCACCCAGTCGTCCGGCATCTCGATGCGGGTCAGGGCCGGGTGGCCGTCGAAGACGATCCCGAAGAAGTCGTAGGTCTCGCGCTCGTGCCAGTCGTTGGACGGGTACACCGACGTGGTCGACCGGATGTGCGGGTCGTCGTCGGGCGCGGCGACCTCCAGCCGCAGCCGGCGGGAGTGCGTGACCGACGCCAGGTGGTAGACGGCGTGCAGCTCCCGGCCGGTGTCGTGCGGGTAGTGGACGCCGCTGACCCCGAGCGACAGCTCGAAGCGCAGGTCCTGGTCGTCGCGCAGCGCCTGGCAGACGGCGGCGACGTGCTCGCGGGCGACGTGGATCGTCAGCTCCGCCTGCTGCGCCTCCGCGCTCGCGGCGCCGTGCAGGTCCACGACCACCTTCTCGACCGCCTGGTCGAAGGTGGGCCCGCCGGTCCGCGCGGCCTCCTCCAGCACCTCGGCCAGGACGTCGACCACCTGGTCGAACCAGCTGCCGTACGGGCGGGGGGACGCCGCGGGCATCGCGACGGGCGTGACCAGGCCGCCGTAGCCGGACGTGTCGCCCGAGCCGTGGGCGCCGAACATGCCCTTCTTGACCTCGACCACCTCGAAGGTGGCCGCCCCCTCCGGGGGCGTCAGGGCCGAGCCCTGGTCGCCGCCCGGCGTGACGTCGCTCATCGCAGCAGGCCCTTCATCTCGAAGGTCGGGGTGGCCTCCATCGCGGCCGCCTCGGCGGCGCGCGCGGCCTCGACCCGGTTCACGCCCAGCGGCGCGTTCTGGATGTGGTCGTGCAGCCCGAGGATCGCGTTGATCAGCATCTCCGGGCGCGGCGGGCAGCCGGGCAGGTAGATGTCGACCGGGACCACGTGGTCCACGCCCTGCACGATCGCGTAGTTGTTGAACATCCCGCCGGACGACGCGCACACGCCCATGGAGAGCACCCACTTGGGCTCGCTCATCTGGTCGTACACCTGACGCACCACCGGGGCCATCTTCTGGCTCACCCGGCCGGCCACGATCATCAGGTCCGCCTGGCGCGGCGACGCACGGAACACCTCCATGCCGAACCGCGACAGGTCGAACCGCGACGCGCCCGCCGCCATCATCTCGATGGCGCAGCAGGCCAGGCCGAACGTCACCGGCCACACCGAGGCCTTCCGCAGGTACCCCGCGAGGTCCTCGATCGTCGTCAGCAGGAACCCTGACGGCGCTTCCTCGACACCCATGTCCCCTCCTTGCTGCCGGACCCCCGCCCGGCGTCGCTGCCCGGCGCCGTCAGGCGCCGCGCGTCCAGTCGCTCTCTCAGACCCAGTCGAAGCCGCCGCGGCGCCACTCGTAGACGAACGGGACGGTGATCAGCGCCAGGAACGCCAGCATCGCCACCAGCCCGAACGTCGCGAGCGTCGTGAAGTCCACGGCCCACGGGTAGAGGAAGACGACCTCGATGTCGAAGACGATGAATGTCATCGCCACCAGGTAGTACTTGATCGGCAGCCGCCCGCCCCCGACCGCGTGCGGCGTCGGCTCGATGCCGCACTCGTACGAGTCGAGCTTGGCGCGGTTGTACCGCTTGGGGCCGATGATCGCGCTCGCGGCGACCCCGCCGAGCGCCAGGACCGCCCCGATCGCCATGAGGATCAGGATGGGTACGTAGGGATTCATGCTGTGCCCTTCGTGGACGACGTGCCCTTCATGGACGTGATGCTCATGAGCTCGGGACCACCCTGGTCAGGCCTGCGATGACGCGGTCGACCCAGTCGCCGCCGTGCGGCTCGTAGCAGTCGGACAGGAGCTTGAGCGTGAACTGCATGACGACCTTGCGCGGCAGGCCGTACCGGACGCAGACCCGCATGATCTCGGGGTGCTCGATGAGCCGCACGAACCAGCGGCCCAGCGTGTAGTAGCCGCCCAGGTCGGCCCGCATGCGCTCCGCGTAGGTGGCGAGCGTGGCCTCGCGGGCGTCGTCGGTGGCGCGGTGCCGGGCCTGGCTGATCGCCTCGGCGGCCACGCGCCCGGCCTGCAGGCCGTAGGCGATGCCCTCGCCGTTGAACGGGCTCACCATGCCGGCGGAGTCGCCGGCCAGGAGCACGCCGTCCGCGTACAGGGGGCCGCGGTTGTAGCCCATGGGCAGGGCCGCGCCGCGGATGGGCCCGCGCTCCGGCTCGTGCACCAGGTCCCAGCCCTCGGGCGCGCTCTTGTCGAGCCACGTCTCCATGAGCCGCCGGTAGTCGATGCCGGCCGCGGACTGCCGGGCCGGGGTCGAGGACACGCTGCCGAGGCCGACGTTCACCGTGCCGTCGCCGAGCGGGAAGATCCAGCCGTAGCCCGGCAGCAGGGCACTCTTGCCCGGCTCCCCGTCCCACAGCTCGAGGTGCGACTCCATGAACGGGTCGTCGTGCCGCGGCGTGCGGTAGTAGGCCCGCACGGCGGTGCCCATGGGGCGGTCGTCGCGGCGCTCCCGGCCGATGCCGAGCGCGAAGCGCGAGCTGACGCCGTCGGCCGCGACCACCACGGGGGCGCGGAACTCCTTGACGGGGCCCTCCGCGCGGCCGCGGGCGTCCAGCGGCTGGGCGGTGACGCCGACCACGCGGCCGTCGTCGTCGCGCACGGCGCCGGTGACCTTGGTGCGCTCCAGCAGCTTGGCGCCGCTCGCCTGGGCGTGCTGGGCCAGGGTCTGGTCCAGCGTCATCCGGGCGCGGGCCATGCCGTAGCCCGGGTAGGTCGTGAGGTCCGGCCAGTCCAGCTCGTAGGAGCGGCCGCCGCCGTGGACGCGCAGCCCGCGGTTGCGGATCCAGCCGTCCTCCTCGCGGGTGGGCACCCCCATGCGCACGAGCTCGGCCACGGCGCGCGGCGTCAGGCCGTCGCCGCAGATCTTGTCGCGGGGAAACTCGCCCTTCTCCAGCAGCAGCACGTCGAGTCCCGCGGCCGCGCACCAGTGCGCGGTGGACGAGCCGGCCGGACCGGCGCCCACCACGATGACATCCGCGTCGTCGCGTATCACTCTTCGCACGTTCACCCCCGTTGGGAACCCGCTGCCTGGTCGTTGCTGACCTGCTGTGCGGGGTTCGGCAAGGGCTTCCTGACAAGCCCTTGTGAACCCTGTCACAACACCGACACCCTAGCCACACTTAGGGGGGATTGTGTAGGAAGGTTCCCCTTACTTGGGGAGGTCGCGAGGGCTCCCGCCCGGGGCGCCCGAGGCGCACGACGCAACGAGGTCGTGACTTTGCATCGAGATCGGTCCAGCGCTGGACCGATCTCGATGCAAAGTCACGACCTCGCGAAGATGCTGCGGACGGCGTCAGGCCGGGCGGACCGCCCGGTGCAGGGCCACGATGCCGCCCGTGACGTTGCGGTAGGCGGCGTGCTCCCAGCCGGCCTCGAGCATGAGCTTGGCAAGGTCGACCTGCGTGTGCCAGCCCCGGATGGACTCGGCGAGGTAGTCGTAGGAGCCCTTGTCGCGGGTCACCGCGCTCGCCACCACGGGCAGCGCGCGCATCAGGTACTCCTGGTAGACCGTGCGGAACGGGCCCCACGTGGGGGTGGAGAACTCGCAGATCACGATGCGCCCGCCCGGCCGGACGACGCGGCGCATCTCGCGCAGGGCCGCGAGCGTGTCCACCACGTTGCGCAGGCCGAAGCTGATGGTCACCGCGTCGAACGACTCGTCGGCGAAGGGCAGCTGGGTGGCATCGCCCGCGACGAAGGGCAGGTCCGGACGGCGCTGCTTGCCGACCTGCAGCATGCCGATCGAGAAGTCGGACGGGACCACGAAGGCGCCGTCGGCGGCGAAGGGCTCGCTGCTGGTCCCGGTGCCCGCGGCGAGGTCCAGCACGCGCTCACCCGGCATCGCGGCGACGGCCTCGACCGTGAGGCGGCGCCAGCGCCGGTCCTGCCCCATCGAGATGAGGTCGTTCGTCAGGTCGTAGCGGGCGGCGATCCCGTCGAACATCGACGCGACCTCGGCCGGCTTCTTCTCCAGGCTTGCACGGGACATGCGGCCATCGTTTCACGAGGCGGGGGCGTGCTGGGGGCCGCGGGTGATCCGGGTGGTCGGTAGTTGGTCAGGTGTTCGGCATTCCGGGGTGCCGACCACCTGACCAACTGCCGACCACCCGCTGTGACCTCCGTTACCGCCTGCCGCGAGCCGCGGTGGGCGCGCCTATGCTGAAAGCGATGATCGCTTCACCTTCCGGCGGCGCTCCCGGCACACCCACCGGCTCCCCCTCCGGCACCAGCGTGTACGACGGTTGGGCGGTCGAGACACCGCCCGTGTCCGACGAGGCGCCGCCGGGCGCTCCGCACGGCCCGCAGCTCGTGGTCCGCACCGTGGCGACCGACGACCTGCCGGACACCCCGACCGCGCTCGTCGACCGGCTCCCCGACACCCACGCCCTGGCCTGGGTGCGGCACGGCGACGGCCTCGTGGGCTGGGGCGAGGCGCTGCGGTTCGAGACGTTCGGCCCGGGCCGGTTCGCCGACGCCGACGAGGCCTGGCGCCAGGTGCTCGACAACGCCGTGGTGCACGACGACGTCAACCTGCCCGGCAGCGGCCTGGTCGCGTTCGGCAGCTTCGCCTTCGACGACGTCTCCCCCGGGGACGAGTCCGAGGACCCCGCGCGGGCCAGCGGCGTGCTGATCGTGCCGCGCGTCGTCGTCGGGCGGCGGGGCGAGAAGGCCTGGATGACCACGATCTCCCTGGTGGGCGACCGGTCCGCGCCCGTGGGCGAGGACCTGCTGTCGGCCTACCCGCACCAGCCCGTGACGGAGCCGGGCCGGGTGGTCCTGGCCGACGGCGCCGTGGGCGCGGCCGACTGGCCCGCCGTGGTCGCCGAGGGCATCGCCCGGATCCAGACCGGCGAGCTGGAGAAGGTGGTGCTCGCACGCGACGTCGTGGCGACCGCCGAGCACCCGCTCGACACCCGGCACCTGCTGGGCCGCCTCGCGTCCGCCTACGACGCCTGCTGGGCCTTCAGCGTGGACGGCATGGTGGGCGCGACGCCGGAGCTGCTGGTGCGCAGCGAGAAGGGCCTGGTGGCCTCACGGGTGCTGGCCGGCACGATCCGCCGCGAGCACGGCGCGGCGGACGCCGACGACGCCGACCTGCTGCGCGCCGCCCAGCTCGCCCGGTCCTCGAAGGACCTGGAGGAGCACGAGTTCGCGGTGCGCTCCGTGGCCGCCGCCCTGGAGCCGTTCTGCTCGTCGATGAACGTGCCCGAGGCCCCGTTCGTGCTGCACCTGCCGAACGTCATGCACCTCGCGACGGACGTGACCGGCGTGCTGACGGACCAGCACGCGGGGTCGGGCGCGGGAGCGGGACGGCCGGCGCCGTCGTCCCTCTCGCTGGCCGCCGCGCTGCACCCGAGCGCCGCCGTGTGCGGCACACCGACGACCGTCGCGCGCAGCCTGATCCGCGAGATCGAGGGCCTGGACCGCGCCCGGTACGCGGGCCCGGTCGGCTGGGTCGGGGCCGGGGGCGACGGCGAGTGGGGCATCGCCCTGCGGTCGGCGGAGATCTCCGCGACCGACCCGCGCCACATCCGCCTGTTCGCGGGGTGCGGCATCGTCGCGGCGTCGGACCCGGAGGCGGAGCTGGCGGAGTCCGAGGCGAAGCTGGAGCCGATGCGCTACGCCCTGGGCGTCACGCCCTGACCCGCCCGCGTACGCGTTGAGTGCTGGGTATTTGTTGCCGGATCGTCGTCCGGACCGCAAATACCCAGCACTCAACGAAGGCGGGAGGGTCAGGCGTCGCCTGCTCGCGGGCCCTTGCCGATCGGGTGGGCCGGGTCGCCCCAGACCTGCTCACGGAAGGTGTCCCAGACCTGCAGGTCGGACGTCGCGCCGATGAAGCCCATCCGCGCGTCCGTCGCGGTCAGCAGGATCTCGATGAGCGAGGCGCCCTCGAGCACCTTGGTCGCCACCTCGAGAAGGTCCTGGCCGTCGGGCAGGTTCGCGTGGATCGACGACACGTACATGTGCGCGTTGCCCTCGAGCGACACGAAGTTGGCGCGGGTGTCGGTGCCCGCGACCGTGCCCTCGTCGTATGCGTACGACTTGAGCCAGAACCCGTCGACGACGACCTTGTCGGCCGAGATCTTGATGGCGTCGCGGCGCGAGCCGTCGTTCTTGACCGGCACGTTCGCCAGACCGATCCCGTTGATGCCCGTGAGCGGGATCGTGAGGTCCCGGCTCTCCAGGTCGGCGGGGAGCGAGAAGACGGAGCCGTCCTCCTTGGCGCCGCACTGGCCGGGCAGGTCGATGTTGAGGTCGAACTTGCCGCCGAACGTCACCTTCACGCAGGTGCCGAGCTCGGTGTGGAGCGCCTCCTCGATCGTCGCCTGCGGGTCGATCTCGCCGCACGGGTCGCTCGGAGCCTCCTCCGCGGCGTCCGCGGGCACCTCGCCGTCCTGCGTCGGTTCCTGGCACTCGGGCTCGCCGTCCTTGCCCGTGCCGGCATCGTCGCCGGAGCCGCCGTCCGCCTCGTCACCGGAGCCGGCGTCGCCGCCCTCGGCCGGGTCGGTCGCGCCGCCGGTGACGTCGTCGACCGCATCCCCGACCGGGTCCTCGGCCTCGTCGCCCCCGGACTCGGACGTGCTCGGCGACGGTGTCGGCGAGGCGGACGGTTCCGCGTCCCCGTCGTCGCACGCGCCGAAGACGACGCACCAGAACGAGTCGTCCTGCTGGGTCTCGGCCATCGACGTGGTCGCCGGCAGGCTCATGCCGCCGACCGCCATCGCGCCCGCCACCACGACCGCCGCGGACTTCTGCGACAGGGCCTTCAGCGCGCCGCTCAGCGAGTCCGCGCGGGGGATCGACTCGGTCTCCGGGGCGGGCTCGGCGGCCTGCGGCGCCGGCTCGTCCGCCTGCGGGGCGTCGCCGTCCGCGGGCGCGTCGTCCGCGGGTGTCTCGCCCGCGGGCGACCCGGTCCCGGGGCGGTCCGCGGCGGCGGGTTCGGCGGCGGCGTCCGATGCCGGAGCGCCGTCCTGCGCGGTACCGGCGCCTGCGGTGCCGGCGTCCGCCCCGGACCCGGCCTCGCTCCCGGACCCGGCCTCGTCGGCGTCCTCGGCCGTGCCGGCCTCCGCCGCCTCGGGGGCCCAGGAGACGACGACGATGCCGCCGACCACACCGAGCAGGAACCCGATGATCCAGCCGCCGAGGTTCACGCCGGCGATCGAGTAGACGGAGATCGCGAGCGCGATCACGCCGTAGAAGATGCGGTGCACGGGCTGGGCGATCACCAGGATCCCGAGCAGCACCAGGGCGAGCGGCAGGATCGTCGCCTGCGCTCCCTCGACCCCGAACTGCAGCACGACGTTCATGCCGAGCTGGTCCAGCTTGATGGGGCCGGACAGGAGCATCTCCAGGCCCGCGAGCACTACCAGCACGCCCCCGACGAACGGCCGCTGCCTGCGCCAGGGGCGGAAGTCCCTGCGCCAGTCGGCGAACCTCGCGCGCAGTCCGGGGCGGCCGGCGGACGCCGGGCCGTCACCCGGACTCAGAAGCACTCGGTGCCGTCCGTGATCTTGAGGCTGAGGTCCGTCAGCTGGAAGACGGCGGCCTGCGTGCTCCACGACACCTGCTGGAGCCCGTCGATGTCGATCGAGTCGGAGTCCATGGCGAAGTCGCCGGCGTCGCCCTTCTTGGTCGTGTTGACCGTCGAGGCGTCCACACCGATGCGGATGTTCTTGAAGATCGCGGTACCGGACAGGTCGCTCATGCCGATCTGCAGGTCCGTGGCCTTGGCGGGTTCGTCACCGGTGCCCGCGGAGATCAGCAGGCCCACCTTGCCGAGCGGCGTGTCCTGCACGACCGACTGGCAGAGGTTGTAGAGCTGCGCGTCCTTGATGTTCGCGATGGCGGCGGGGTGCTGCGTGCCGTCGGAAGCGGTCGCGACGCCCGCGTACTGCGAGAAGCCGGTGCCCGCGAGCTTGTCGGCGCCGATCTTGAACTGGCTGCCGGAGATGGCGAACGAGACGGGCACTGCGCCCTGTGCAACCCCACCGAGCAGGACGCTGGCGGCAATGGTGACCGGGATGACGGCGAGGGCCACGCGGCCCTTACGTGTCCCCGTGAGCTTGCTGAGCTTCATTGGTGTTCCCCTTATGCCAATGTGAGGACGACGGCATCGTCGTCCCGCCGCGACCGTAGCGCGATTACTGACTCACCGTCAATTGACCCCCTGACGGCGGCGCAAAGCATGCCGGATATGCTCGACACATGGCAACAGCCCGACGCACGCGCCTCCGTCCGGAGGAACGCCGCAACCAGCTCGTGGCCCTCGGAGTCGCGACTCTCGCGGACCGCCCGTTGGCCGAGGTGACCGTCGAGGAGATCGCCGCCGAAGCCGGTGTCTCGACGGGTCTGGTCTACTACTACTTCGGCTCCAAGAACGGCCTGCACCACGAGATCGTGCGCCGCGCGCGCGACTCGATGCTCCACGCCTCCGAGCCGCAGCCCGAGCTCCCGCCCGCCGACCGCCTGGCCAACACCCTGACCCGGCTCGTCGAGTACGTCCGGGAGCACGGCCCCACCTTCTACTCGCTCGTGCGCGGCGCGGCCAGCGGCGACGAGGAGGTGCGCGCGGTGATCGAGGACGCGAGGCGCCAGCAGACCGAGCGCGCCCTCGCCGTCCTCCTGGAGCTGGGCGTGCCGGAGACCGAGCTGCTGCGCATCGCGGTCCGCTCCTGGGTGGCGCTCGCCGAGCAGGCCCTGGTCGACGGCGGCATCAACTCCGACCTCGCCGACGACGAGCTGGTCGGCTACCTCGAGCGCAGTCTGGGCGGTGTCGTCGCCGCCGTGGTACCGGGGGCCGCCGAGGCGCTGTTCGGGGCACGAGCCAAGGCTTGAGCCGGGCCCTGGGCCGGCCGGTCAGAGGGGCTTGACCATCAGCAGGCACGGGTCGTCCGCCCAGAGGTCGGGGAACTCCTCGACCGGGTGGAAGCCGCAGGCGCCGTAGAAGGCGCGGGTCTGGTCGAAACCGGGGTCGTGCGCCGAGGGTCCCAGCGTCTTCACGCTGAGCAGGCGCACGCCCTGGCCGCGCAGGTCGTCCTCGACCCGGGCCATGAGGTCGCGCCCGATGCCTGCGCGGTGGTGCTTGCGCCGGACGGCGAGCAGGTGCACCTCGGCCGACGTCGGGTAGCGCTGGTCCAGGAGCAGCACGCCGAGCACGTCGTCGGCCGGGACCGCGCCGCCGTCCGCCCCGACGGAGGGCGAGGCGACCGCGAGGTAGTTGGGGAACCGGTCCGCCGCCTCGACGTACTCGTGCGTGAACCGGTCGATGCCGAACCACTCCGGCAGCTCCTCGAGGATGTCGTGTGCGGCATCCGACCTGCCGAGGGTCCTGACCACGGTGTACGTCCCAGACACGCGGACCAACCTAAACCGGTCGGGCCAAGTTCACCCGCTGAACGCGAATACGAGTCAGACCCCCAGGTCACTCGCGTGATCTGAGGGTCTGACACGTGTCCTGCAGGGCGGGTCAGCCCTGGTTGTTGAAGAAGTCCTGGAGCCAGTCGGGGATGTTGTTCGGGTTGGTCTGGTCCGAGCCCGAGCCGTCCTGCTGGCCCGGCAGCTGCCCCTGCTGGTCCTGCTGGTTCTGGTCCTGCGAGTCCTGGGTCGCGGACTCCTCCTTCACCGCGAGCGTCACCGTGACCTCCTCGGTCTTGCCGTCGCGGACGATGGTCAGCACCGACTTGTCGCCGGCCGCCTTCTCCCGCACGAACGCCGTGAGCGACTCCGGCCCGTTGACCGCGTCGCCGTCGATCGCCACGATCACGTCGCCCTGCTGGATCCCGGCCTTGCCGGCGGGCGAGTCGGCGACGACGTCCTCGACGCCCGCGCCGCGCCGGGTGACGCCGTCGGCCGTCGCGGTGGCGTCCGACATCGAGACCCCGAGGAACGCGTGCTCCGCGGTGCCGTTCTCCTTGAGCTGGTCACCGATCTGCGTGGCCAGGTTGCCGGGGATGGCGAAGCCCAGGCCGATCGAGCCGGAGCTGCTGGACGTCCCGCCACCGCCGCTCGACAGCGTCGCGATCGAGGACGTGATGCCGATGACCTCGCCCGACGCGTTGAACAGCGGACCACCCGAGTTGCCGGGGTTCACCGCGGCGTCGATCTGGATCGCGTTGGTCACCACCTGGTCGGACCCGTCCTCGGCGCTGGCCGTGACCGGGCGGTCCAGGGCGGACACGATGCCCGTCGTGGCGGTGTTCGCCAGACCCAGCGGGTTGCCGAGCGCCATCACGGGCTCGCCCACCACGACGTCGTCCGAGTCGCCGAACTTCGCCGGCTTCAGGTCCGACGGCGGGTCCGTCAGCTGCACGACGGCGAGGTCCGTGGTCGGGTCGGTGCCGACGATCTTCGCCTCGTACACGCTGCCGTCACTCAGGGTGACCTGCACGGTCTGCGCGCCGGAGACGACGTGGTTGTTGGTCAGGACCCGGCCGTCGGAGTCCAGCACGACGCCGGAGCCCTCCGCGCCGCCCGCCTGGCTCTCGACCTGGATCGACACCACGGACTCCTGCACCGCGGAGGTGACCGCGGTCCAGTCCGGGTTCTCGACGGTCGAGCTCTTCACGGGGACGGTCTGGTTGTTCGTCTGCCCGACGTCGGCGAGGGAGGCCGCGCCGTCCGAACCGTTCGTGAGCGAGATGGCACCGGCCGTACCCAGGCTCGCCAGCAGCGCGGCGGCCGCGGCGGCGCTGACCACGGGGACCCAGGTGCGGTTCCGCGGCCGCGGCTCGGCGGTCGCGGTGGCGGGGGCTGCGTAGGGGTTGACGTAGGACGGCGACGGCGTGGGCGGGCCGCCGGGGGCCACGGTCTGCACGGGCGTCGTGTGGTGCTGGGCGGGGGCGTGCTGGGCCGGCGCGTGCTGCGCCGGGACCTGCTGCGTAGGGGCGGGGGCCGGTGCGTGCTGGGCCGGTGCGTGCGCCCGCTCGTGCTGGGCCGGCGTCATGCCCGCGGGCGTTCCACCCTGAGGCGAGACGCTCTCGGGCAGCGTGGGGACGGGCGCCGTCGACTGCGCAGGGGTCGGGGACTGCTCGGCGCCCGCGTTCTGGGCGGGTGCCGGGCCGGCGACCGGCAGCTGCTGGGTCGGCTGCGCTTCGGACGGCTGCTGGTCCGGCTGCGGAGTGGTGCTGTTCTGCTCGGTCATCGTGACCCTCCTTGAAGTCAGAACTAGTTGACACCCCGTTCCTTGTCCCACCCTTAAACGAGTCTGTGAGTTCCCTGCATAACCCGAGACCCCGCTGAGTGCGGGCTATCTGCGCCTCCAGGCGGCCCGGAAGCGCAGATAACCCGCACTCAGCGGTTCAGTGTGCGGCGGTTGCGGCCTCCTGGACCCTGGCCGCCAGGGCGCGCGACTCCGTCAGGCGGTCGCCGCGCGGCACGCGCACCTCGATGACCTGGATGCCGTGGCTGGGCGCCTGCAGCGCGTGCCGGAGGGTCGGCACGTCCTTGACGAGCTGGTGGTCCACCCCGTACCCCGCGCAGAGCTGCGCCAGGTTCGCCCCGTGCGGCGTGCCGAACACCCGCTCGAACGTGGCGCCCGCGGCGTCCCCGGTCGCGGCGAGCGCCCCGTGCTCCAGGGTTGCGAAGATCGAACCGCCGTCGTCGTTCACCACCACGATCTCCAGGTCCACCTGGTGCTCGTCGGGACCGCGCAGCAGGCCGCCGACGTCGTGCAGGAACGTGAGGTCGCCCAGGAGGGCGCGTGTGCGCAGGCCGCGGCGGGCGGCGGCGAGGGCCACGCCGGCCGCCGTCGACACGGTGCCGTCGATGCCCGCGAGGCCGCGGTTGGCGAGGACGGCGGGGCCGGGGCCGTCGAGGCCGAGCACCAGCTCCAGGTCCCGCACGGGGTTCGAGGAGCCGACCACGAGGAGGTCGGCAGGGCCCAGGACGCGGGCCACGGCGCGCGCCACGGAGAGGGCTGTCGGACCGCCGAGCACCGCGTCGTCGCAGGTCACCTGGTCCAGGACGCGCGCGGCGGCGGCGCCCGCCGTCCGCCAGCGCTCCAGGAACGGGGTGGGCTGCTCGGCGGTCGGCTCGAACCAGACGGGCGCCAGGCCTGGCAGCACGACGGCGGCGTTGCGGGCCGCGTCGGGCCAGGGACCCGCGCCCGGTGCGACGACGGTGACCGCCACGGACGGGCGGCCCAGCAGCCGCTGCACCGGCCGCGACAGCGTGGGGCGGCCGAGCACCACCGCCTGCTCGATGTCGTCGGCGAGCTCGGCGGAGCCGAGCAGCAGCCGGTACCCGGCGATCGCGTGGGTGCCGCCCGTGGCGCCCGACGACGGCTCCGCGAACAGCGGCCAGCCCTGCGCCTCGGCGAGCTGCCGCGCCTCGGGGCCGGCGCCGTCGCCCGCGACGACGACGGTGCGCGCCGGGTCGCCGGGCAGCGCCGGCGAGCCGAGGTGCTGCAGCACGGCGGGCACGACGAGCGGCGGGTCGGGCTGGGGATACCCCTCCTGCGCGGTGTCCGCGGGCGGTCCGGGCAGCGGGGCGGACGGCGTCAGCGGGTCCCGGAAGGCGAGGTTGAGGTGCACCGGCCCCGGGTGTCCCGAGCGGAACCCGAGCGCGGCGCTGACCGCGCGGGCGGAGACGCTCCGCAGGTCGCGGACCGCCTCGTCGTCCAGGCCGGACCCGCCGGCCGGGTCGGCCGGAACCGACGGGCCGGCCGGCGCCGGGACGTCCACGGCGAACCGCACCGCCGAGCCGAAGATGCCCACCTGGTCGGTGGTCTGCGACGCGCCGGTGCCGCGCAGCTCGTGCGGGCGGTCGGCCGTGAGCAGGATGAGCGGCAGGCCCGTGTGGCTCGCCTCCAGCACGGCCGGGTGCAGGTTCGCGACGGCGGTGCCCGACGTCGTGACGACGGCGACCGGCGCGCCCTCCGACCCCTTGGACAGGCCGAGCGCGAGGAAGCCGGCGTCGCGCTCGTCGATCCGGACGTGCAGCGTGAGCCGGCCTGCGTCGGCGGCCTCGGCCACGGCATAGGCCAGGGGGGCGCTGCGCGAGCCGGGCGCGAGCACGACGTCCTGCACACCCCGGGTGACCAGGTCGGCGACGAGGGCTCGGGCGGCGGCCACGGCGGGCGGGATGGTCATGCGTCCTCCAGGATCCGGGTCAGGCGGTGGTACCGGGCGAGCCAGCGGTCCGTCGTCGGGCCGTCGGCGGGCATGGCCGCGAGCGCCTCGGGTGACGGTTCCGGACGGCGCACGGGGAGCGCGCCGTCGACGGGCAGCAGGGGCTCGGCGACGACGTCGTGCGCCAGGAGCTGGGACGTCGCGAGCCCGCAGGCGTACGGCAGCTCGGGGAGCGCGGCAGCCAGCGCGACGCCGGCGGCGAGCCCGACCGAGCTCTCCAGCGCGGACGAGACGACGACGGGCAGGCCGACCTGCTCGGCGAGGTCGAGGCAGGCGCGGACGCCGCCGAGGGGCTGGACCTTGAGGACCACGATGTCGGCGGCCTCCTGGCGCACGACGCGCATCGGGTCAGAGGCGCGGCGGATCGACTCGTCGGCCGCGACGGGCACGTCCTGCTTGCGGCGCACCAGGGCGAGCTCGTCGACGTCGGCGCAGGGCTGCTCGACGTACTCCAGCCCGCCGGCGGCGCGGTCGATCTCGGCGAGGTGGGCCAGTGCCTCGCCCGGGGTCCAGGCGGCGTTGGCGTCGACCCGGATCGCGCCGTCGGGCCCGAGGGCGTCGCGGACGGCGGCGACCCGCTCGATCTCGGCACCCACGGGTTCGAGCGTGCCGTCGGGGCCGCGCTGGGCGACCTTGACCTTGGCGGTGCGGCAGCCGCCGGACGCGAGCACGATCTCGCGCGCCCGTTCCGGCCCGACGGCGGGGACGGTCACGTTGACCGGCACGCTCCGCCGCACGGCGTCGGGCCAGCCGGTGAAGGCGGCCTCGTGCGCGGCGCGCAGCCAGGTGGCGGACTCCTCGTCGTCGTAGTCCCAGAACGGGGACAGCTCGCCCCAGCCGGCGGGGCCGTGCAGGAGCACGCCGTCGCGCACGTCGATCCCGCGAAAGCGGGTCCGCAGGGGCGTGGACCAGACCACGGGTTCACCGATCAGCAGCACGCCCCCAGGTTATCGACCGGGCAGCTGCCCGGGTCGCGTTCGGCTACGACCAAATGACGTGTTGCCCGGGGCCGTGGTCGTCGATACTCCACGTGTGGTCCCCATGAACGACGACAGCGCTCGACGCGGCCCGACCCCGGGGCCGTCGCTGACCGTTCTGCTGACCGGACTGGTGGGGCGCGGCCTCGGCGGGGTCCCGCCGACGGCCCTCGTCCTGCTCGGCATCGTCAGCGTCCAGCTCGGCTCCGCGCTGGCCAAGCAGCTGTTCGGCGAGGTGGGCAGCTTCGGGACGGTCGCCCTGCGCCTGTTCTTCGCCGCGGCGATCCTGCTGCTCCTGTGGCGGCCGTCGCTGCGGCTGACTCGTCGGGTGTGGAGCGTGGTGGTCGCCTACGGCCTGACCCTCGGCCTGATGAACCTCTGCTTCTACCTGGCACTGGACCGGCTCCCGCTGGGGATCGCGGTCACCGTCGAGTTCCTCGGGCCGCTCGCGGTGGCGCTGATCGGGTCGAGGCGGTGGCTGGACGCGCTCTGGGCGGTGCTCGCAGCAGCCGGTGTGGTCCTGCTCATGGGCGGTGGCGGCGACGTGAACCTCGTCGGCCTGCTGTTCGCCCTCGGCGCCGGGGTGTGCTGGGGCCTGTACATCTGGGTCAGCGCGGCGCTGGGCCGCCACACCACCGAAGGCAACGGCCTGGCCCTGGGCATGCTCGTCGCGGCGGTGGTCGCGGTTCCCGTCGGCGTGGCCGACAGCGGAGCGGCGCTGGTCCAGCCGTGGGTCCTGGTCGCGGGGCTCGGTCTCGCCCTGTTGTCGTCGGTGGTCCCGTATTCGCTCGACCTGGAGGCGCTGCGCACGATGCCGCCGCGCGTCTTCGGCATCCTGATGAGCCTCGAACCGGCCATGGCGGCTCTCATCGGCCTCGTCGTGCTCGGGGAGCTGCTGCACTGGTCGCAGTGGATCGCGGTGCTGTGCGTCGTCATCGCGTCGGTGGGAGCCACGCGCGGCGCGCGCCCCGAGGTCCGGCCGGAGGACGTCGCGCCGGCACGGCAACCGGAGCGCCCGAACTAGGCGGCCCGCGCCGCTACGTGGTCCCGTCGACCGGCGCGTCGTCGCGGTGCGCACCGTAGAAGTCCGACTGGCGGCGCATGAGCTCGCGCATCGGGACGTCCCGGCCCACCCCGTAGACGGTGCCCGGGAAGTCGAGCTCGCGCTGGATCGCCCAGATCTCCTCGTGTCGGTCCGGGGGCAGGATCGTGGCCGGGTCGCCCACGGCCACCCAGCTGATCGGCACGAGGCCGCCCGGGGCGATCCTGGTGTTGACCTGCACCACGCCGTTGATGCGTACCTCGGCGCCCGCGCCGACGACGCTGCCGGGGAACAGCGAGGCGCCCGTCGCGACGAAGACCTCGTCCTCGACCGTGCTGCCGTTGACGTGCGCGTGGGGGCCGATCAGCACCGCGGCGCCGATCCGGGCGGGGTGGTCCGCGCGTCCGCGCACGAGCGCGTTCTCCATCACCACCGTGTCCTCGCCGATGACGACGGCGCCGTCCTCGGCCGTGAGGACCGCGCCGTGCAGGATCCTGGCTCCGGCGGCGATCCGGACGTCCCCCACGACGGTCGCCGACGGGGCGACGTACGCCGACGGGTCGACCGACGGTTCGAGTCCGCGATGACGAACGAGCATGGGCGCTCCTCTCCTCGCGGACACCCTAGGTGCCGACACCGACACCGCCCGAACTAGGCTGGTCCGCGTGAGCACGAGCACCGAACTCCCCCGTCAGGTCTCCGAGACGTTCGACCCGCAGCGCTGGCGCACGGTCGCCGGGTTCGAGGACCTGACCGACCTCACGTACCACCGCGGCGTCGACCGTAGCGGCCCCGAGCCGCGCGACCTGCCCGTGGTGCGCGTCGCGTTCGACCGGCCGGAGGTGCGCAACGCGTTCCGCCCGCACACCGTGGACGAGCTGTACCGGGTCATGGACCACGCCCGCATGACGTCCGACGTCGGTACGGTGCTGCTGACCGGCAACGGCCCCTCCCCCAAGGACGGCGGCTGGGCGTTCTGCAGCGGCGGCGACCAGCGCATCCGCGGGCGCGACGGCTACCGCTACGCCGAGGGCGAGAACGCCGACTCGATCGACCCCGCCAAGGCCGGCCGCCTGCACATCCTGGAGGTGCAGCGCCTCATGCGGACCATGCCCAAGGTCGTGGTCGCGGTCGTGGACGGCTGGGCCGCCGGCGGCGGCCACTCGCTCCACGTCGTCGCCGACCTCACGGTCGCCTGCCGCGAGCACGGCAAGTTCAAGCAGACCGACGCCGACGTCGGCTCGTTCGACGCCGGCTACGGCTCCGCCTACTTCGCCCGCCAGCTCGGGCAGAAGCGCGCCCGCGAGGTCTTCTTCCTGGCCCGCGAGTACTCCGCCGACGACGCCGAGCGCTGGGGCTCCGTCAACGAGGTCGCCGCCCACGAGGACCTGGAGGGGCTGGCGCTGGAGTACGCGCGGATCATCGCGGGCAAGTCGCCGCAGGCCATCCGGATGCTCAAGTTCGCCTTCAACGCCGCCGACGACGGCATCGCCGGCCAGCAGGTGTTCGCCGGCGAGGCGACGCGGCTGGCGTACATGACGGACGAGGCGGTCGAGGGCAAGGAGGCGTTCCTGGAGCGCCGCGACCCCGACTGGTCGGCCTTCCCGTACTACTACTGACCGACCACCCGACTGACTCGGCGGTCGGTCACCACCGGGTCAGTCGTCGTCCGCCGGGCGGCCGTCCGGCGTGACCGGGACCGGCCCGGCGGCCAGGCGGACCTCCTCGGCGCCGAGCGCCCGGGCCAGGTCGTCGGACCCCGTGAACAGCACGACCCCCGGGTACCCGTCGAGCACGTCCGCGAGCCGGTCGCGCCCCTCGTCGTCCAGGTCGCGGTCCAGGTCGGCGACCAGGAGCAGCGGCGGCTCGCCGTAGACCGCGCGGGCCAGCGCGAGCCGGGCACGCTGGTCGACGGTCAGCGGCTCCCCGCCGGCGCGCAGCACGGTGCGGGGCCCGTCCGGGAACCGGCCGACGTCGAGGCCCACCGCCTCGAAGACCGCGTCGGCCGTGGCGTCGTCGAGGTCCGGACGGCGGTAGCGCAGCGCGCGCCGCAGCGTGCCGCGCTCGAACACGCTGCCCCGGGTCGCGAGGCCGACGAGCGCCCGCCCCTCCCCCGGCGCCACCGCCCGCAGGTTCCGCCCGGCCACCCAGATCTCGTCGGTGGTCCCGGCGGGCGCGAGGTCGAGGCCCACGACCCGCCGCATCAGGCGCAGCGGCGCCTCCGCATCACCACCGGCGACGTCGCCGCGACCGCGACCGCCGCTGCCGGCGTCGGCACCACCACCGTCGACGCCGCTCAGCCGGATCCGGGCGCCCGGCCCCGCACGCAGCGGCGACCCGTCCGGGACGAGGCCGGGGAGCACGAGGTGCACCCGGCCGGGCCCGTCCGCGCCGTCCGGCACGTCGGCCTGCGCGGCCACGCTGCTCGCCTGCTCGTGCTCCGCCTTCCGGCGGGCGGCGTCGGCGAGCGCCGGGACGAGCACGGCGCGGGCGGCCAGGAAGGTCTGGCGGTACTCGACGATGCGGCCCAGGTCCACGATCGGGGTGGAGGCGAGCCCGGCCATGGCCATCGCGGCCACGGTGACGGCCGGGTCGAGCCCGCGCACCACGCCGACGGCGGCGACGGCGAGCGTCGCGAGCAGTGCGGCGACCGTGCCCCCGGCCCGCAGCGCACCGACGGTCGCCGACCGGTCGACGGCGCGGTCGACCACGTCGTCGGACGCCGAGTCGATGTGGTCGAGCTCGCGGCCGGCGCCGCGCGCCGCGATGATCCCCTCCGAGGCCCCGACCGTGTCGGCGATCCGCGTGGCCATCCGCCCGCGAGCCCGCCGCAGCCGCCGCGACTTCAGGTACGCGGTGCGCGCCCAGGGCACCATGACGGCGGCGAGCACGCCCAGCGGAAGCAGGAACCCGAGGCCGAGGAACGGGTCGAGCACCGTGAGCCCGACGGCGGACCCGGCGATGAGCGGGATGCCTGCCGCGAGCGGTCCGACCCCTTGGGACACCCAGTTGCGCACGCTCGCGAGGTCGTTGGTGGTGCGGGCCACGGTGATGCCGAGGTGGGTGCTGCCGCCCGGCGTGAGCTCCGACTCGACCAGCTCACGGCGCAGCTCGCGCACGTAGTCCTGACCGAGCCGCTCCGCGACGACCCGCTCCTCGATGCGCAGCCCGCCGATGGCCACCGCCGTCGCCACGATGCTCAGGATCGCGATGACCACGGGCCACGCGCTGCCCGGCCGAAGCTGCGTCAGCGCCCAGGCGCCGACCGCCCCGAGCGCACCCTGGGCGATGCCGAGCGCGGCGAGGCCGACGACCCAGCGGCGTCGGGCGCCGACGAAGATCCGCGGCAGGCCACCCGGTTCGGGCACGCGGCCACCCTGTTCGGGCGAGCCGCCGTCCGGCCCGCGCGACGGCGCCCCGGGCGACGGTACGCCGGAGCCGGACACCGCGGACTCAGGCGACCGCATGGCCCGCGCCGAGCCGCGCGTCCCCCAGCCCCGCGGCCGCCCACGCGACGGCGGGCAGGCAGAGGTCGTAGGTCGGCACGACATCCACGTCGAGCGCCCGGCGGGCCTCCGCGGTGGCCAGCGGCGAGGCCGTGAGCACCCCCGACACGACCGACGGTTCGGCGCCGAGGGCCCGCAGCGCCGCGACGCCGCCGCTCGCCCCGAGGGCGTCCCCGGCCGCGAACACGACGCGGTCGACCACCGAGCGGAACGCGTCGTCGACCAGCAGCCGACCGGTCTCGCCCTGGTAGACGCCGTCGGCGATCTCGATGAGCACGACGCCCGGCGCGGGCGCACCCGGCCGCACCGGGGACGCCAGCACGTCCGCCATCGTCGCAAAGACGTCGCGGACGTCCTCGAACGGGAGGCCGAACGTGCTGGGCAGGCCGAAGTCGGTGAAGTCGAGGACGTGGCTCGCCCCCGCGTCGACGAAGTGGTGCGCGTCGTTGCCCGCACCCGTCCCCGTCGCCTTGCCGGCGTGGACCGTGAGCCCGGCCGCCGTCAGGCCGTGGGCGAGGCAGGCCAGCGTGGTGGACTTCCCCGAGTTCATCGACGTGCCGATGACCGCGATCACCGGGACGCGCGCGGCGTTGCCCGTCGCGTTCCCCGCCGCGCGCACCGGGTGCGGCGCGTGGGCCGCGAGGTTGACGGCCGTGCCCGACGTCGTGAGCAGGCCGATCGGCTCGATCACCGTGGCGTCCTTGACCGCGGCGTGCTGGTCCACCACCCGCGAGGCGAGCCCGCCGGCGGCGGCGAGGTGACACGGCCCGAGGTCCTCCGGGAGGACGGCGAGGAACTGGTCCGCGGCGTAGCGCGACCCGTACGCCACGACGATCTCGTCGCCCTCGAACAGGATCTGCCGCCGGGAGACGGGCGACTCGAGCCGACGGTGCTGGCCGATCGTGACCACGCGCGCCAGCACGACGTCCCCGGGCCGCGGTGCCCGGGTCAGGTCGGTGTCCAGGCCGAAGGCGGCCGGGTCCTGCTCGATCGCCGCGGCGACGAACCGCGTGGAGTAGGCCTTCTTGGCGCGCAGCAGACGGTGCGCGGCCGGGTCCGGCATCCGCACGGCTGCGGGGGCGGCGTCGGCCCGCAGCGGTACGGCGACGGGGCGCGGGTCGAGCCCGCGCAGCTCCGGGGAGGTCTCAAGGATGCTCATGGCGGCCACGCTTTCTTGTCGAGGGACGCGATGGTGCGACGTCGTTACTCAACAAGCCCGCCATGAACTCGTGATGAGACCCGGATGAAGGCTTTCTCATCAGCCACGACGGCCGTCCGCCGTCGCCGTGCGGGAAGAATACCCGGGCCGGCGGCGGCCCCGGATCACCCCACCTGCCAGCTCCCCTTGCCCTTCGGGACGAGCTCGATCCACGTGTTGCCCGGGTCCAGGAGCACGTGCTCGCCGTCGCCGGTCCGCAGCACGATCGGCGAGTTCAGGTCCTTCTTGGACCACGTCACCGAGAGGCCGTGCCCCATCGACAGCAGCGTGCCCTTGCCGCTGCGCCCGGCGAGCCGGTGCTCCGGAACGGGCGCCCCGGCCGGGTCCCGCCACTTCGTGTTGAACACCTCGGTGGAGAGCACCAGGACGTTCCGCGCGGCGTGCCGGCGGCCGTCCGCGGCGACGGACGGCGCGGAGCCCTCGCTGCGCAGGTACTTCCGGTTGTCCCCGTCCCACGTCCAGACGGTGCGCTGCAGCGTGGACAGGCGCACGTCGACCGAGCGGGCGACCTTGCCGTCCTGCGGCGCCGAACCCCGGCCGACCTTGCGCGCGTACTCGAACTGGGCGGGGGGCGGGCTCGTCCGCTGCCCGTCGGCCTGCTCGACCCACGTGGGAACGTGCCCGATCACGTTGTGCGGCGCGGCCCGGCCGGGATCGCGCCGGAAGCCGGGGGCGCCCTTGTCCATGATGACCGTCTGGGTGCCCGCCCGCTGCGCGGCGGCGATGAACGGGCCCTGCCCGCCGGAGAACGCCAGGATCCCGTCGAGCGGCGCCACGATCGCGGCGTCCATGGGGCGGATGGAGCGCACCGGCTCGACGGCGTCCGGGAGGTTCGAGTGGTAGGTCGCGACGAAGCGGGTGATGCCGCCCTCGACGACCTCCTCCCACACGATGTCGGCCTCCACCAGGCCGCTCTGCGGCCGGGCCGCGGTCGCGTTCTCGATCTTCACCGACACCGCGGGACGGTGCGCGATCTTCTCGGTCCGCACGCCCGTGAGCGGCCACACCAGCGGCACCTCCGGCTCGGGCGGCCCGCCCCGGTCGCCCTCGACCGAGGCCGCCACCGTGGTGGTGGGCGTCGCCTGCGCCTCGGCGGGGCGGCCCCCGTCACATCCGGTCAGCCCGACCGCCAGCACCATGGCCGCACCCGTGGCACGGACCGCCGTCCTCCAACGCGTGGTCATCGGTACTCCTCCGCGAGTGTTCGGTGCCGAGCCCCGAGGGGTCCGTGTGGCGCACACCTTACAGATCCGCGCGACGCCCGGCCCCTCGAGCGCGCTTACGCTCAGGAGGTGACCCTGACCGACCCCGCGGGCGCCGTGGTGCGCGCCGTCCGGGACGCCCTCGACGGCGGCGCCGTCTACGCCCCCCAGCCCCGCCTGTCCGACGCTGCAGTACCGCCCGGCACCGCGCTCGTGCTCCGGACCTCCGGTTCCACGGGAAACCCCCGCGAGGTCGCGCTGAGCGCCGCGGCCCTGCGGGCCTCGGCCGAGGCCACCCACGACCGGCTCGGCGGGCCCGGCCGCTGGCTGCTGGTGCTGCCGCCCACGCACGTCGCGGGCGTCCAGGTGGTCAACCGGACGGTCGTGGCGGGGACCGAGGTGCGCGTCGGCGACCTGACCCCCTTCACGCCCGGCGCGTTCGCCGCCCTCGCGCGGGACTTCCTCGACTCCACGGGCACGGACGGGGGTGGCCGCGCCTACGTCTCGATCGTGCCCACCCAGCTCCACCGGCTCGTCGCCGCGGCCGACGGCGGGGGCGCGGCCGACGGCGGGGACGGGACCGGGACCCGGGACGACGACGACGGCGCCGGCCTCGCGGCGCTCGCGCGGTTCGACGGCGTACTGGTCGGCGGCGCCGCGACCCCCGCCCCGCTCCTGGCCCGCGCGCGGGCCGCCGGGGTCCGCGCCGTGACGACCTACGGCATGTCCGAGACGAGCGGCGGCTGCGTGTACGACGGCGTCCCGCTGGCGGGCGTGCGGGTGCGGCTGGCCGACGCCGGGAGCCCCGACAGCGCGACCGGCGTCGTCGAGCTGTCCGGCCCCGTGCTCGCCGAGGGCTACGTGGGCGACCCCGACGCGACGGCCACCGCCTTCCGCACCGACCCCGACGGCACCCGCTGGTTCCGCACGTCCGACCTGGGCCGCCTCGACGACGGCCGCCTGACGATCCTCGGCCGGGCGGACGACGTGATCCTCACCGGCGGGGTCAACGTCGCCCCGGCCGCCGTCGAGGACGCGATCGCCGGGCACCTGGCCGGGCGCGGCACACCCGGCGAGGCGTGCGTCGTCGGCGTGCCCGACGCCGAGTGGGGCCAGGCCGTGGTCGCCGTCCTCGCCCTGCCGGGCCACGCGCCCGCCGTCGGCCCACCGGAGAACCTGGCCGACGCCGGCGGCGAGCTGCTGGCCGGGCTGCGCACCGCCGTCGGCGCACTGCTGGGGGCGCCGGCGGCGCCGCGCCGCGTGTACGTGACCTCGGCCCTGCCGACCCGGGGCCCGGGCAAGGTGGACCGCCGGGCGGTGCGCGACGCCGTCGTGCGGGCCGAGCGAATTCCGGGCCGGGAACCCGTGCGACCATGACTTCGTTCCTCCGCCAGGACCGGGCCCCGGCCCGGTGCCGCTGTGGCGAGGACCCAGGCACACCCCACGAACGAAGGACACGCTGATGGCCACTGCCGCCGAGTGGATCTCCGGGGCACGGCCCCGCACGCTGCCGGCGGCGGCCGCCCCCGTCATGGTGGGTACCGGCGCGGCCGCGCAGGTCGGCTCCTCCGCCTGGCTGCCCGCGCTGCTCGCGCTGGGCGTCGCCCTCGCGCTGCAGGTGGGCGTCAACTTCGCCAACGACTACTCGGACGGCGTGCGGGGCACCGACCTCGACCGCGTCGGACCGATGCGGCTCACGGCGTCGGGCGCCGCCCCGCCGCGCGCGGTGAAGGGTGCCGCCTTCGCGGCGTTCGGCGTCGCGGGGGTGCTGGGCCTGATCCTGTGCGCGGTGTCGGGGCACTGGTGGCTGCTCGCGGTCGGCGCGGTGAGCGTGGTCGCCGCCTGGTACTACACGGGCGGCAGGACGCCGTACGGGTACCGGGGCCTGGGCGAGATCGCCGTGTTCGTGTTCTTCGGCCTGGTCGCGGTGCTCGGCACCACGTACACGCAGGCCGACCGCATCACGTGGCCCGCGGTGCTCGGCGCCGTGGGCGTGGGCCTCATCGCGTGCGCGCTGCTCATGGTGAACAACCTGCGTGACATCCCCACCGACGTCCTCGCTGGCAAGCGCACCCTCGCGGTACGGCTCGGCGACTACCGGGCACGTCGCGCGTACATCGCGATGATCTGGGTCCCGGTGCTGCTCGGCGCGCTGTGCGTGTTCTGGGCGCCGTGGTCGCTCGTGGTGCTGCTGCTGCTCGGCCCGGCGGCGCTGCTGTCCATCCCGATCCTCGCCGGGGCGCGCGGCAAGCTGCTCGTCCCGGTCCTGGCGGGCACGGGGCTGTACGAGCTGGGCTACGGGCTGCTGCTCTGGTTCGGCCTGTCGATCTGATCCCCCCGAACGGGTCAGCCGCTCAGGTCACCCGGGTGACCTGAGCGGCTGACCCGTCGGAGGTTCGGGGTCAGTCGGCGCGCAGCTTCTCGTCGACCTCGGCGTCCTCGTGGGCGGCGTCGGCGTCGATCTTCGGGGCCGCGGCCCGTGCCGCGGCACGCCGCTCGGCCCGGCCGGCCATCCACTGCGTCGCGGCGTCGCGCGGCCTGCCCAGCGTCAGGTACGACACCGCCAGGGCGACCAGCACGGCGACGACCGGGAGCAGCCAGCCCCGCAGTCCGACGAGGTAGAGCACGCCGAGTGCCGCGGCGACGAGCGCGACACGGAGCAGGGAGTAGATCACGAGGGGCACCCACCCATGGTAGGCCGGGGCACGCCCCGCGTTCGCACGACGACGGCCCGCCGGGCGACAACGGGGCGAACGTCACGTCGGGGGCTGCCCCGCCCGCGCCAACCCACCGTAGGCTGGGGGTATGCCTCGCGTACTCCTGATCTTGGTGGTCGTCGGACTCATGGCGTATGCCCTGACCGATGTCTGGGGCGCGGACGAGGACGAACGTGCAGGTCTGCCCCGGTGGCTCTGGGTTCTCCTGATCGTCCTCCTGCCCCTGCTCGGTGCGATCTCGTGGATCGTGGTGCGGGTCAGCCGCCGGTCCGGCGCCGGCCCCGCCTCGGGCCCCGGCTCCGGCGGAACCCGCCCGACCACGCCCCCGCGGCCCGGCCCGCGCCGCCCCTCCGGCCCCGTGGCCCCGGACGACGACCCGGAGTTCCTCTGGCTGCTGGAGCAGGAGAAGCGCAAGCGCGAGCGCGAGGCCCGCGGCCGCCAGGAGGCCAAGGACGACGACACCGAGAGCAACTGAGCCCGGGAGAAGACCGAGGGCACCGGATCCGCGCGGATCCGGTGCCCTCGGTCGTGTGGTCGTCAGGCCTCACAGGCCCGAGTACGAGTGCTTCCCGTTGAAGATCAGGTTCACGCCGGTGAAGTTGAACAGCACGCACGCGTAGCCGGCCACGACGAACCAGGCCGCACGGGACCCGGACCAGCCGCGCGTGGTGCGTGCGTGCAGGTAGGCCGCGTAGACCACCCAGACGATGAAGCTCCAGACCTCCTTGGGGTCCCAGCCCCAGTAGCGGCCCCAGGCGTCCTCGGCCCAGATGGCGCCGCCGATGAGCGTGAAGGTCCACAGCACGAACGCCACGGAGTTCAGGCGGAACGAGAGCGACTCGAGGGCCGCGGGCGCCGCGGTGTGGTCGAGCCAGCCCCAGTGCCGGCTGCCGAGCACCGGGGAGCCGTTGTCCCGGGCGTCCCGCAGGAGCTGCAGCACCGACGCCACGAAGGCGACGGTGAAGATGCCGGTGGCGCAGATGGCGACGCCCACGTGGATCACGAGCCAGTACTTCTGCAGCGCGGGCTGGACGCCCATCGCCTCCACGAAGAACTTCTCCTGGGCCAGCACCAGGAACAGCACGCCGAGCCCGCTCACGAACGCGCCCAGGTACCGCACGTCACGCCGCGTGTTCACGCCGGCGAACACCGCGACGGCGACGAACGTGCCGACCAGCGTGAACTCGTACATGTTGGCCCACGGCGTGCGCCCCGCCGCGATGCCGCGCAGCACGATCGCGATCAGCAGCAGCGCCGCGGCCAGCCAGGTCACGGACATCCCGATCCCGGCGAACTTGCGGCTCACCGGGCCGGCCGCCGCGCCGGTGACGGGGGCGGCCTCGGCGTCGATCAGGCCGGGCACGTCGTCCCCGGCCCCCGCGCCGACGCTCACCTTGTCGCGGCTGCGCGCCGCGTCCCGCGCGTCGACCTTCGCGCCGGACAGGCGCGAGAGGTCCACCGAGAACGCGATGAGCCCGATCGCGAGCGCCGTCGCGGCACCCCAGACGAGCAGCACGCTCAGGTTTGCCAGCTCCATGTTCAGTCCTTTTCCGATCCGGTCTCGATGCGCGGTTCCTGAGCTTGTCCGGTGGCCGCCGGTCCGGGCTCTGCTCCCGGGACCGCCCCCACGGCGCGGTCGACCTCGGCCTGGAGGCCGGCGTCGTCGCCCCGGGCGAGCCCCGCGACCTCGACCACCGTAACGCCGTCCGGCCCGTCGTACGCCCGCGCCCAGACGCGCCGCCGCGGGGTGAAGAGCGAGACGGTGAGCCCTGCGAGCGCGAGCAGCGCGAAGACGAGCACGAACGCGAGCGACGGGTCGTGCCGCAGGTCGAGCGCGACGTAGCGCGGCAGGTCCTCGCCGAGGGTCAGGGTGCCGAGCCCGTTCGGCAGGTCCACGGTCTCGCCGGGCCGTGCCAGCACCTTGACGCGCTCGCCGGACTCCTCCAGCGCCGGGGTGAGCGACGCCGTGTCGAGCTCGTACACGTTCTGCGGCGAGCCGTCGTCGAGCCCCAGGTCACCCGTGTACACCTCGAGCACGAGCAGCGGGTCCACGGGCTGCGGGAACGCCGAGCGGGCCGACCCGTCCTCGTTCACCTCCGCCGTCGGCAGGAAGTAGCCGACGAGCCCGATCTGGTCCAGCCCGGGCGACACGTCGGGCACCTTCACGACGCCGCGGGAGGTGTACATCGTGTCCTCGGGGATGAACGTGACCCGGCCGGAGAAGGCGACCTCGCCCTCGGCGTCGTGCACGGTGATCTCGGGGGCGAAACCGTTGCCCTGGAGGTAGATCTTGGCGCCGTCGACGACGATCGGGTGGTTCACCTTGATCTGCTCGGGCCGCTCCTCGCCGGACGGCTCGGTCACCGTCACGTGCGCCGTGAAGTCGCGCGCCTGGGCGAAGGCCACGGTGTCGCTCGCGAACTCCGACTCGAACTTGTCGAGCGTCATCGAGAACGGCACCAGCGAGCCGGGGCGGAACCACCCGCCCTTCTCGAAGGTGTCGTAGTCCACGACGGCGTTGGCGAAGCCGCGGCCCTCGGTGACGATGGCCTGGCCGCGGTAGTGCAGCAGCTGGCCGGTCGCGACGGAGACGAGGAGGCCCACCAGGGCCAGGTGGAAGACGAGGTTGCCGGTCTCGCGCAGGTAGCCGCGCTCGGCGCTCACGGTGGCGGACGCAGGACGCCGTCCGCGGGCCGCCTCCTCGCCCCGGTCCACCCGGAAGGTGGGCAGCCAGGAGAGCCTGCCGCGCAGGTGGGCGGCGACGGCGTCGGCCGCCTCCTCGGGCGACGCGCCGGTGGTGGCGGTGGCCTTGGCCGGGAACCGGTTGAACCGGGACGGGACGCGCGGCGGGCGGCCCCGCAGGGCGCGGTAGTGCGCCGCCGACCGCGGCAGGATGCAGCCCACGAGCGAGACGAACAGCAGGATGTAGATGGCGGAGAACCAGACCGACGAGTAGACGTCGAAGAAGCCGGCCTTGTCGAGCCACTCCCCGGCGGTCGGGTGGTCGGCGAGGTACTCGAGCACCCCCGCGGCGTCCTGGTTGCGCTGCGGCAGGACAGACCCGGGCACGGCGGCGACGGCGAGCAGCATCAGCAGCATGAGCGCCACGCGCATCGAGGTGAGCTGGCGCCACATCCAGCGCAGCGTGCCCACGAGGCCCAGCGCGGGCGCGGTGGGGCGCTCGGGCCTGGGCCCCCGGGGATCCGACGCCGGGGCGCCGGGCGCCTCGCCGGGCTCGCCCTGGGTGAACTCGTCCGCGATGCCCTCGGGGACGTAGGTACCTGGCCTGTTGTCCCGGGTACTGTCGCGGGCGCTGTCCCGGCTGCTGGTCCGACCGGCCATCAGATCACCGTCTCGAATCCGCCGATCCAGAGCTGCATGGCCCCGGTCATCCGCGTCCAGAGCCCGGTGACCAGCAGCAGCCCGACCAGCACCAGCAGCCCGCCGCCGATGCGCAGCGCCGCGAGGCGGTGCTTGCGCAGGAAGTCCAGCATGCGCTCCGAGCTCTGCAGCCCGAGGGCCACGAGCAGGAACGGCACACCCAGGCCGATGCAGTACGCCACGCCGAGCAGGGCGCCGCGGCCTGCCGAGGCCTCGTCGATCGCGAGCGCCTGCACGGCGCCGAGGGTCGGGCCGATGCAGGGCGTCCAGCCCAGCCCGAAGACGACGCCGAGCAGCGGCGCGCCCCACAGGCCGGCGCGCGGCGTCAGGTGGAACCGAGCCTCGCGCTGCAGGAACGGGACGGCCCCGAGGAACCCGAGGCCGAGCAGGATCACCACGGCGCCGAGCACGCGGATGATCACGTCCTCCCAGCGCACCAGGTAGGCGCCCAGGCTGCCGAACGCGGCGCCGAACGACACGAACACGACGGTGAAGCCGAGCACGAACAGCGCGACGCCGCCGACCACGCGGCCGCGGGCGGGCTTGGTGCGCGTCGACACGATCCCGGGGGTCGTGCCGGCCGACGCGGCGGCCATGCTGCTCACGTACCCGACGTACCCGGGTACGAGCGGCAGCACGCACGGCGAGGCGAACGAGACGAGGCCCGCGAGCAGCGCCACGGGCACCGCCAGCAGCAGGGACCCGCTGAACGCGGTGCTCGCGAAGCCGCCGCCGACGGCGGTCGCGATCGAGCCGGCGAGCATCAGGCAGCCTCCGCCAGGACCTCGTCGATCAGGGACTCGAGCGTGGAGTGCTCGGCCTGGCCGATGACGCGCGCGGCCACGTTGCCCTCCTGGTCCAGGACCACGGTGGTGGGCACGGCCTGCAGCGGCACGACGCCGTTCAGGCTCGCGATCACCTTGCCGCTGCGGTCCTCGATGCTCGGGTAGGGCACCTCGAAGGTGCGCTGGAACGCCTGCGCGGAACCGGCGTCGTCCTCGGTGTTGATGCCGAGGAACTGCACGCCGTCCTTCGACCCCGCGAGGCTCACGAGATCGGGCGCCTCGGCGCGGCACGGCGCGCACGAGGCGTACCAGGTGTTCACGACCACCACGTCGCCCGCCCAGTCCGTGCTGTCGACGTCGTTGCCCTCGAAGTCGGTGCCCGTGATGGCGACGGGCCCCTTGCGGTCCCCGACGTCGTACGTCTGGACCGAACCGTCACCGGAGACGTACCCCTGCCCGACGACGTCACCGGCGCCCGAGTCCGCCGGGCTGCACGCGGCGAGCGACACGACGAGGCCGAGCACGATGCCGACGACCACTACCCACTGGACCGCCTTGACGGTCTTGCCCCGCATCACGCGCCGGCGACCTTGCTCGCGCCGTCGTAGAGCTCCGCGGCGGGCTCCGTGTAGTGCAGGCCGACGAACCGGTCGTCCTCGAAGTGCAGGGACGTCAGGGACGCGAGGTTGCACTGCCGGTTGCGCGGGTCGTGCCAGAGGGTCCCGCCCTCGAGCGCCCGGCGCGTGAGCCAGATGGGGAGCTGGTGGCTGACCAGCACGATCTCGTGGCCCTCCGCGGCGCGGCGCGCGTCCTCGACGGCGGCGCGCATGCGCTCGACCTGGGCCGTGTAGGGCTCGCCCCACGACGGCCGGAACGGGTTCCACATGTGCGGCCAGTTGCGCGGGTTCTTCAGCGCCCCGCCGCCGGGGCCGGCGACGACCAGGCCCTCGAACCGGTTGTCGGCCTCGATGATGCGGTCGTCGGTGGCGAGCTCCAGGCCGAAGCCCTGTGCCACGGGGGCGGCCGTCTCCTGCGCCCGCTGCAGCGGGGACGCCACCACGCGGGTCACGTCCCGGCCGGTGCTCGTGAGGTGGTCGGCGACGATCTTGGCCATCGCCTGGCCACGGTCGGACAGCCGGTAGCCGGGCAGGCGCCCGTACAGCAGGCCGTCGGGGTTGTACACCTCGCCGTGACGCAGCAGGTGAACCGTCGTGGAAACCATGACCCACAGTCTCCCATCCGACCCTGGGTGCCCGTGACCTTCCGCGAGTGTGCATTACGTCATCTCGCGCCGATCCGGTGTCGCCGACCTACATTCAGCGGAAAGGTTTCGCCATGAAACCGTCCGATGCAAGCAAGGGGGCTCCACATGAGTGAGACAGCATCGCCAGCCATGTACGCGCGCCTGGCCGCCGAGGCGCTGGGCACGTTCGTGCTGGTGCTGGGTGGCTGCGGCACCGCGGTCTTCGCAGCCAACTTCCCTGACGCCGAGACCAACACGGTGGGCGTGGGCTTCCTCGGGGTCGCCCTGGCCTTCGGCCTCACCGTCGTGGTCGGCGCGTTCGCGCTCGGCCCGATCTCGGGCGGCCACTTCAACCCGGCCGTGACGCTGGGCCTGGCGGCCTCGGGCCGGTTCTCCTGGAACGACGTCGGCGGCTACGTCGTGGCGCAGATCATCGGCGGTGTGCTCGGTTCCAGCGTGCTGGCGCTGATCGCCCTCGGCGGGCCGGACGGCTACTTCGACGCCGCGCGCGAGTCGGGCTTCGCGGCCAACGGGTTCGGCGAGCACTCCCCGGACGGTTTCGGGCTCGGTTCCGCGATCCTGACCGAGACGATCCTCACCGCGGTCTTCCTGTTCGTCATCCTCGGCACGACGGCGCGGATCGCCTCCCCCGGGTTCGCCCCGCTGGCGATCGGCCTGACGCTCACGCTGATCCACCTGGTCTCGATCCCGATCACGAACACGTCGGTGAACCCCGCCCGCTCCATCGCCACCGCGATCTACGCCGGCGGCTGGGCCTGGGGGCAGCTCTGGGTGTTCCTGCTGTTCCCGGTCCTCGGTGCCCTGGTGGCGGGGTACGCCTACCGCCCGATGTTCAGCCGCGTGCTGACCGAGTAGGCCCCACCATCCCCACCGCCGACGTGTCAGACGCACAGATCCCTCGGGTGACCTGTGCGTCTGACACGTGCCGCGGGGCGCGGCGGTCAGTCGCAGAGCGCCGTGAGGCCTTCCTCGGTGCCGCCCGACCTCTTCGAGGACTCCGCGACCTTGGCCATGATGCGGCCGAGCATCGCGAACTCCTCGGGGTCCAGCGCCTCCACCATGATCCGGCGCACCGCCGCGACGTGGCCCGGCGCCGACACCTCCAGCGCCGCGTAGCCGGCGTCGGTCATGGTGCAGTTCACCCCGCGGCGGTCGCCCTCCGCCGCCCGGCGCTCCACGAGCCCGCGCGCCTCCATGCGCGCGACCGTGTGCGTCAGGCGGCTGCGCGAGAGCACCAGGCCGTCCGCGAGCGTCGACATGCGCATCGTGCGCTCGGGGGCCTCCGAAAGCTGCACCAGCAGGCTGTACTCACCGAGCGACAGGTCGAGGGTCCGGTCGTGCACCGCGCTGAGCGCCTCCACGAACCGTGCGGTCCCCTCGAGATAGTGCCGCCAGGAGCCCTGCTGCTCCTCGGTCAGCCAGAGATCGGAACCCTGGATCGTCTCCGCTGCCACTTCGCCCACCGCCTTCGTGCTCGCCGAGCTGCCAGGAGGGCCGGCCCGGGTGACGCCGTCACGCCGGGAGCCATGATCGCCCGCCGGCCCGAATGTGATCTGCGACGTGCCGGGCGCCCTCTAGGAATACGTTACGGGACCCGTTATGTTGGAACGCATCAGATCTAGTTGATCCCTCAACTATCTACCTCAACCGTCGCACCCACAAGGAGTCCCCCTGATGGCCACCCCGCTCCCCGCAGGTCTCACCACCGGCGCCTACGACATCGACCCCTCCCACACCGCTGCCTCCTTCTCCGTCCGCCACGCCGGCATCGCGAAGGTGCGCGGCAGCATCGCCGTCACCTCGGGCACCATCACGGTGGGCGAGGACCTGGAGTCGTCGAGCGTCACCGCCGAGCTGGACGCGGCCTCCGTGAGCACCGGCGACGCCGGTCGTGACGGCCACCTGAAGAGCGCCGACTTCTGGCACGCCGACGAGAAGCCGACCTGGACGTTCTCCTCGACCGACATCAAGGCCGACGGCGACGACTACATCATCTCGGGCGACCTCACGATCAACGGCATCACCAAGGGTGTCGAGCTGGAGACCGAGTTCACCGGCACCGCCAAGGACCCGTTCGGCAACGACCGCGCCGGCTTCGAGGCCAGCCTCGAGGTCAACCGCAAGGACTTCGGCCTCACATGGAACGCCACGCTGGAGACCGGCGGCTTCCTGGTGGGCGACAAGGTCAAGATCACGCTGGACGTCAGCGCGATCGCCAAGGGCTGAGCCCCGCTCGTCCCTGAACAGCACCACCGCTGAGTGCGGGGTATGTGTGCGATCGAGCAGCTCGATCGCACACATACCCCGCACTCAGCGTTTTTTGGCGGTCGTCAGAGGGCCGCCGCGCGGGTGGCCGCGTGGAAGGCCAGGATCTGCAGCTCGCCACCGACGTCGACCGAGCGCACCACCACGTCGTCCGGCACCTGGAGCGCCACCGGCGCGAAGTTCAGGATCTCCCGGACGCCCGAGCCGACCACGGCGTCGGCCACGTCCTGGGCGCCGTGGCCCGGCAGCGCGAGCACCACCATGGAGACCCGCTCACGCTCGATGACCTCGGCCACCTCGCGCACGTGCTCCACGGTCACGCCGGCCACGTCCGTGCCCACGACGTCGGGCGACGCGTCCAGCAGCGCCACCACCTGGAAGCCGCGCGTCGCGTACCCCGAGTAGTTCGCCAGGGCGTGCCCGAGGTTTCCGATGCCGACGATCGCCAGCCGGTGCTCCGTCTCGAGCCCCAGGGCGACCGTGATGTACGAGGCGAGCGACTCGACGTCGTACCCGACGCCGCGCGTGCCGAACGAACCCAGGTACGAGAGGTCCTTGCGCAGCTGCGCCGAGCTGACGCCCGACCGTTCGGCGAGCTCCGTCGAGGAGGTGAGGTCCACCCCCTCGGCCGCGAGGTCACGCAGGGCGCGCAGGTAGTACGGCAGCCTCCCCACGGTTGCTGCCGGGACTGTCCCGTCACTGAGTTCGACCACGTGCTGCTCCCCTCCCCGCGACCACTGTGTCGCGGGCGTACGCACACACTGCCTGGACGATCATGCCAGGAGGCGTGCCAGGCGCGCACCGTCCACGCGCCAGAAACCTTGCTGGACACCGTCCACCTCGAGCACGGGGACGTACTCCCCGTACTTGTCGCGCAGCGCGGGCGCGCTGTCGATGTCGACCTCGCGCCACGCGGTCCCCGCGCTCTCGCACACCTTCTCGACGACGGCACGTGCGTCCTCGCACAGATGGCACGCCTCGCGTGTGTAGAGAACGACCCGGGTCTCGGCGGCAGTGGTCACGCCCCGAGGTTACGTCACGTGCGGGCCACCGAACGGTCGGTGTCCGGCAGCCGCCCGTCCGCCCAGCGCACGCCCCAGGCCAGGACGAGGAAGACGACGGCGACGATCGCGGAGTTGGTCACCGCGCCCGCGTAGCCGAGCGTGTTCACGTCCAGGAACGGGTACGGGTACCAGCCCGTCACGGCGCCGCGCACGAACGTGTAGAGCAGCCACGCGATCGGGTAGACGACGGACCACCACACCGTCCGCCCCGTCACGCGCGGCCGCGGCCCCACCAGCAGCCAGGCGACGACGGCGAACACCGGCGCCAGGACGTGCAGCATCACGTTCGACACCATCCCGGCGCCCGTCAGCTCCACCAGTCCGCGCAGCACGGTGTTGTAGACGATGCCGGTCACCGTGATGCACAGCAGGGCGTCGAGGCGCAGCACCCGGAAGACCGGGCCGTCCCGGCGCGGGTCCAGCGCGAGCGCCACCGACACCCCGCCGATCAGCAGGTTCGACTGAATCGTGAAGTAGCTGAACATCCGGACGATCCGCTCGGCGTGCGTCGGTGCGAGACCAGGGCCTCCGGTGAGGGCGACGACGAGCTCGATCCCGAAGCCGCCGAGGGCGAGCACCGCGACCAGCAGGTGGAGGAACCGCGCGAGCGCGGCGCCCTCGGAGGTCCGGATGTTCTGCGTCACTCCCCGGTTCTACCAGCGCTTCTGCCCCGGTGCCCGGCGAGGACTTGCGTCCTGTGGCACGCCGATAGAGTGACCTCCATGCCGTCGACGCTCCCTTCGTCCGCCACCGCGGCGTTCTTCGACGTCGACAACACGATCATCCGCGGTGCGAGCGCCTTTCACCTGGCCAAGTCCGCGTACCAGCGCAAGTTCTTCGGTACGCGGGACATCCTGAGGTTCGCCCTGATCCAGGCGCGATACCTGCTCTGGGGCGAGAACCGCGAGGAGATCGACCAGGTGCGCGACCGCGCGCTCTCGCTCATCGCGGGCCGCAGCGTCGCGGAGATCGCCACCCTCGGCGAGGAGGTGTGGGACGCCGTCCTGTCGCTGCGGATCTACCCCGGCACGCGCCGGCTGCTGGACGAGCACATCGCGGCCGGCCACCAGGTGTGGCTGGTGACCGCCACGCCCGTGGAGATCGCGCAGCTCATCGCCCGCCGCCTCGGCGCCACGGGCGGTCTCGGCACCGTGGCCGAGCACAAGGACGGGTTCTACACGGGCCGGCTCACCGGCGACCTGATGCACGGCCAGGCCAAGGCCGACGCCATCGTCTCGCTCGCCGAGACCGAGGCCATCGACCTCGACGAGAGCTACGCCTACGGCGACTCGCTCAACGACCTGCCGATGATGCGGTCCGTGGGCCACCCGTGCCCCATCAACCCCGACCTGCGGCTGCGCCGGCACGCGCAGGAGGTGGGCTGGCCCATCCGCGAGTTCCGGGGGCGGTCGCAGCGCGCGGCCGGGCGCGGCGTCCGGACGGCGTCGTGGGCCGGGGCGGCCTGGGTGCTGGGCCTGGTGCTGCGGGCGGCCCGACGGCGGCTGCGCGGGCACTAGGCACAGAAAAAACGAAGAAGGCCCGGCCCCCCAGGGGGGCCGGGCCTGCTCGTCACGCGCCCGACGGCGCGCGCGTCACTTCTTGTTGCGGCGCTGGTGGCGCGTCTTGCGAAGCAGCTTGCGGTGCTTCTTCTTGGCCATGCGCTTGCGGCGCTTCTTGATGACGGAGCCCATAGGTCCTCGCAATGTTCGGTCGGTCGGTCGGCGGCAGCCCGACGACGGGCCGCGCGGCGAAATGGTCCACGGTTGGTCCGGGACAGTGACGCCATAGTGACGATGGCCGACCAACACGAAAAGGAGTCCGCTACCTAGGCTACCTGCTCTGCCGCGCGCCCCGTAATCGACGGCGGTGTGAGGTGCGCCGGACCTGCCTCCACAGCCGGCTGCCAGGCCCGTCCGCGGCACGGCTCAGGGCCGGGCCGCGAACCGCTCCAGCAGGTCGGCGTGGCCTGAGCAGACAAGCAGGTCGTTGGCGGAGACCCGGGTCTCCGGCGTCGCGTAGACGAAGTCCACGCCCGGCGACTTCACCCCGATCACGGTGATCCCGTACCGCTTGCGGATGTTGGACTGCGCCAGCGTGAAGCCCTGCGCCTCGCGGGGCGGGCGCATCTTCACGATGGTGAAGCCGTCCTCGACCTCGATGTAGTCGAGCAGCTTGCCGCTGACGAGGTGGGCGACGCGCGAACCGGCGTCCGCCTCCGGGAAGACGACGTGGTGCGCGCCGATGCGGGTCAGGATCCGGCCGTGCTCGGCGGAGATCGCCTTGGCCCAGATCTGGGGCGTGCCCAGGTCCACCAGGTTGCCGGTGATGAGCACCGACGCCTCGAGCGACGAGCCGACGCCGACCACGGCGACGCCGAAGTCCTTCGCGCCGAGCTGCTCCAGCGCGTCCGGGTTGGACGCATCGGCCTCGACCAGCGGCAGGCGCCCGGACCACTGGGCCACCAGCGTGGGGTCCTGCTCCACGGCGAGCACGTCCTGGCCCAGCCGGTCCAGGGTGGCGCCGATCGCCGACCCGAACCTGCCCAGGCCGATCACGAGCACACCCGCGTCCCGCTCGGGTTTCTTCTCCGGCACGGTAGTCCTCTCTTCCGCGTGTCAGACGCACAGGTCACCCTAGTGACCTGTGCGTCTGACACGTCGTCAGCCGATGATCGGGCGTTCCTCCGGGAAGCGTACGATGCGCCGCCGGTCGCGGAGCGCCAGCACCGCCACGACGGTCACCGCCCCGGTACGCCCCACGAACATCAGGGCGGCGAGCACGTACTTGCCGGCGTCGGGCAGGTCGTACGTGATTCCCGTCGAGAGACCGACGGTCGCGAACGCCGAGAGCACCTCGAACAGCACCCTGGACAGGGGAAGGTCGGTGACCTGCAGCAGCGCGACGCACGAGACCAGCACGATGCTCGCGCCGGTGAACACGACCGCGATCGACAGCCGCAGCACGTCGCGCGGGATCCGGCGGCCGAACGCCTCGATGTCCCGGTCGCCCCGAGCCTCGGCGATGATCGCCAGCAGCATGACCGCGAGCGTGGTCACCTTGATACCGCCCGCGGTGGACGCCGAGCCACCGCCCACGAACATCAGCGCGTCCTGGATGAGCCAGCTCGACTCGTGCATCGCGCCGATGTCCACGGTGCTGAACCCGCCCGAGCGGGGCATGACCCCGGCGAAGAACGCGGCGAGCAGCTTGTCCCCGATGCTCAGCGGGCCGAACGTGCGGGGGTTGGTCCACTCCAGGACCAGGAGCAGCAGGGCGCCGACCACGAGCAGCACGCCGCTGGTCACCAGCGTGAGCTTGCTGTGCAGCGAGAGCCGCTTGGTCCAGCCGTGCCAGCGGTGGCCCGGCCGGGGCAGGGACCGCTGGATGTTGAGGATGACGGGGAACCCGAGCGCCCCGATGAAGACGCCGAGCGCGATGGGCAGCAGCAGCGTCCAGTCACCCACGTGCGGCATGAGGCCGTCGGGCGTCGGCACGAACCCCGCGTTGTTGAAGGCGGAGATCCCGTAGAACAGGGAGTGCCAGGCCGCCGTGCCCACGTTGTCCTCGAGGATCAGGAAGCGCGGGAAGAGCAGCAGCGCGATCGACAGCTCTAGCGTGGTCGCGGTGATGATGATGACGCGGACCAGCGAGCCGACGTCGCCCAGCCGGCTCGTCTTGGTCTCCGACGCCGTGAGCAGCTTCTGCGTCAGCCCGATCTTGCGCGACACCATCATGCCGAGCAGCGAGGCGACGGTCATGATGCCGAAGCCGCCCACCTTGATGCCCGCGAGGATGACGACCTGCCCGTAGAACGACCAGTAGGTCGCCGTGTCCTGGACCACGAGACCCGTGACGCAGACGGCGGAGACCGCCGTGAACAGCGCGTCGACGAAGCTCGCGCCCTCGCCGTCGGCGGTCGCGAACGGCACCAGCAGCAGGATCGCGAACAGCCCGATGACACCCGCGAAGACGGTGACGGCCAGGCGCGCCGGGGCGCGGAACGCCAGCTCGTCCACCAGCTCCCGGAGGCCGAACAGCCTGTGCCGGAAGATCGGCGGCATCCGACCTGCTCCCTCCGCTGCGTCCTGATGATCGACGCCCTACTCTGCCACGCCGGAGGGCCGCTGCCGGGCAGCAACCCGCTCCCCGGGCCGACGACGCCGTTCATGAACCACGGCGCCCGCCCCGGGCCGGGTCCGTTACCGTGGGCGGGTGCACCTCGCCCGGCTGGTCTGGAGTCCGCGACTCCTCGAGTACGACTTCGGCCCCGGGCATCCCATGTCGCCCGCCCGTCTCGACCTGACGATGCGGCTCGTCGAGGCGCTCGGCCTGCTCGACCGGCCCACGCTCGAGGTGGTGGATGCCGAGCCCGCGACCGACGCCGTGATCGAGTCGGTGCACGACGCCGAGTACGTCGCCGCCGTCCGGCACGCCGGGACGACGCTGGAACCCGACCTGATGCGCGGCCTGGGCACCGACGACGACCCGCTCTTCGTCGGGATGCACGAGGCCGCCGCCCGGCAGCTCGGCGGGTCCGTCGCGCTGGCCGACGCCCTGTGGCGCGGCGAGATCACGCACGGCGTGAACGTCGCCGGCGGTATGCACCATGCGATGCCGGGCGCGGCGTCCGGGTTCTGCGTCTACAACGACGCGGCCGCGGCGATCCGGCGGCTGCTGGACCTCGGTGCGGAACGGGTCGCCTACCTGGACTTCGACGCCCATCACGGCGACGGCGTCGAGGCGATCTTCTGGGACGACCCGCGGGTGCTGACGTTCTCGATCCACGAGGACGGCCGCACCCTGTTCCCCGGCACGGGCGCCTCGGCCGACGTCGGTATGCCCGGCCCCGCCGAGGGGACCGCCGTCAACATCCCCGTCCCGGCGCGCACCTCGGGACCGGCCTGGCTGCGGGCGATCGACGCCGTCGTGCCCGCGCTGGTCCGGGAGCACCGCCCGCAGGCGATCGTCTCCCAGCACGGCTGCGACGCCCACGGCCGCGACCCGCTCTCGAACCTGAACGTCTCCGTGGACGCGCAGTGCACCGCGCAGCAGTGGGCGCACGCCCTCGCGCACGAGCACGCCGACGGCCGCTGGCTCGCTCTCGGCGGCGGCGGGTACGCGGTGTCCGACGTCGTCCCGCTCGCCTGGACCGCGCTCGTCGCCGAGGCCGCGCACGCCCCCGTGGAACGCGGGAGCGAGCTGCCCGCCGCCTGGCGCGACGCCGTCGAGGCCCTGGACCTGGAGGCCGCGCACACGATGGGCACGGCCGAGGTGCCGTTCCGGAGCTGGCGCGACGGCTACGACCCGGCCGACCCGGTGGACCGCGCGGTCCAGGCCACCCGCCGCGCCGTCTTCCCCCTGTGGGGCCTGGACCCGCTCCTGGACTGACCCGGCAGGCCGGGGGCGCGGCGCGGCCGCGGATCCGGGTGATCGGTAGAACGTCAGGTGGTCGGCATTCCGAGCTGCCGATCACCTGACGTTCTACCGATCACCCGCCGTACTGCCGATCACCGGTCGCCGTACACGCTGCGTTCACTCCGGTTCGGGATCGTTCCGGGCATGCGACGTCGCCTCGCCGCCCTGTCGGCCGCCCTGCTGCTCCTGCCGCTCCTCGCACCCGCTGCGGCGTCCGCCTCCGCCGGACACGGACAGCACCGGACCGCCACCGTCACCACGTCGGTGGAGACTCCCCCGCTGTACGACGACGAGGCCGGCGGCAACGCGTCCGGCGACGACCCCGCGATCTGGGTGCACCCGGACGACTCGGCGCGGTCGATCGTGGTCGCGACGGCCAAGGAGGGCGGCCTCCGGGTCTACGACGTGGCCGCGGCCGAGCTGCAGTCGGTCGCGGCCACGCCGGCCCCGCGCGCGGACGGCGTGCCCGGCCGGTTCAACAACGTGGACATCGCCTACGGCCTGGACGTGAACGGCCGGGCGACGGACGTCGCCGTCGTCTCGGACCGGTACAACGACCAGATCCGCTTCTTCGCGATCGACCCCGCGGGGGCCGACGCCGCGACACCGCTCACCGAGGTCACCGCCCCGGAGCTGGAGTTCCTGTTCAGCCCGGACCGGGAGACGGTCGCCGAGGACCAGACCGCGTACGGCCTGGCCGTCTACCAGCCGCGGCGCGGCGGCACGTACGCCGTGGTGACCCAGGAGGGCAGCACCACCATCGCGACGGCACGTCTCACGACCGGCCCGGACGGCGTGGGCTACACCGACGTCGAGCACCTGGAGCTCCCCGGCGAGTTCCGGCTGCCGGACGGCACCACCTGGGTGCCGTGCGAGGAGCCGGGCGTCGAGCCGCAGCTCGAGGGTGTGGCGGTCGACCGCCGCACCGGCACCCTGTACGCCACACAGGAGGACGTCGGCCTGTGGCGCGTGCCGCTGCCGCTCGGCTCGGGCGCGCCGCGCCTCGTCGACAAGGTCCGGGACTTCGGCGTGCACGACGCCTACGACCCCGAGACCGAGGAGTGCGCCCCGGTGGACCCGGCGGCGCCGTCGTACGGCGGGACGAACCTGACCGCCGACGCCGAGGGCGTCGACATCTGGTACGGCCCCGGTCGCACGGGCTACGTCATCGTCTCCAGCCAGGGCGACGACACCTACGGCGTCTACGCCCTGACCGGCCGCAACCGCTCGCTCGGCACCTTCCGCGTGGCGGGCGACGGCGTGGACGACGTCAACGGCTCCGACGGCCTGGCCGTGTCCAACGCGCCCGTCGGCGAGTACCGGTCCGGGCTGCTGGTCACGCACGACGAGCCCGAGACCGGCCCCGACGTCGACCCGGACCGGGACGCCACGGGCTTCTCGTACGTGCACTGGGGCGACGTCGCGAAGGCCCTGCACCTCCGGTGACACGTGTCAGACGTACGGATCACTCCGGTGACCTGTACGTCTGACCCGTGCTGCGGTCAGGCCGTCCGACGGCGGAGCGTCGCGACCCCCAGCACCACCGCGCCCACGATGAACAGCACGATCACGCCGACGGCGCCGCGGATGTCGGCCCACTCGTCCCCCGCGGCGAGCGACGTCATCGCCTCGATGGCGTAGGTGAGCGGAAAGACCCGGGACAGCCACTCCAGGACCTCGGGCATCTGGTCGCGCGGCATGAGGAGGCCGCAGGTGATGAGCTGCGGGAACAGGATCGCGGGCATCATCTGCACCGCCTGGAACTCGCTCCGCGCCAGCGCGGAGGCGGCCAGACCGAGGGTGCAGCCGAGGATCGCGTCGAGCAGCGCCACCACGACGACGAGCCAGAGCGGGCCGGCCACGTCCATCCCGACCAGCACGGCGAAGCCGACCACGACACCCGCCTGCACCAGCGCGAGCGTCGCGAACGCGAGGCCGTAGCCCGCCACGAAGTCGCCCTTGCGGATGGGCGTGGTCATGAGCCGCTCCAGCGTGCCGGACTGCCGCTCGCGCAGCGTCGCGACGCTCGTGACCAGGAACATCACGATGAGCGGGAACAGGCCCACGAGCATGGGGCCGAACTGGTCGAGCACCTGGGGCTGGTCGTCGAACATCCAGGCGATCAGGCCGATCAGCAGGCACGGCAGCAGCAGGATGAGGGCGACCGTGCGGTGGTCGCCGCGGAGCTGGGACAGCACGCGGCCGGCAGTGGCGAGGGTCAGGGTCATCGCGCGGTCTCCTCGTGCGTCGGGCTGGCGGCGGCGTCGGCCGCGTCGATGAGGGCGAGAAACGCGCGCTCGGCGTCGGGCGCCCCCGTGGTGGTCAGCAGCTCGTCGGGCGTGGTGTCCGCGACCAGGCCGCCGGCCCGCATCAGGAGCAGGCGGTCGCACTGGGTGGCCTCGTCCATCACGTGGCTGGAGACCAGGAGCGTGCGACCCTCGGCCGCGAGTCGCCGGAACACCGTCCACAGGTCGCGGCGCAGCACGGGGTCGAGGCCCACCGTCGGCTCGTCCAGCACGAGCAGCTCCGGGTCGCTGACCAGGGCCGCGGCCAGCGAGACGCGGGACCGCTCGCCGCCGGACAGCGTGCCGACCCGCTGCTTCTCGTGCCCGCCGAGGTCGACGGTCGCCACGGCGGCCGCGACCGCCTTCGCGGGGGACGGGACGCCGGCCAGGGCCGCGAAGTACCGCAGGTTCTGGGCCACGGTGAGGTCGGTGTAGACGCTGGCGTCCTGCGTCATGTAGCCGACCTTGCGGCGCAGGCCCGGGCTGCCCGCGGCGGCGTCGAGCACCTGGACAGTGCCGGTGACCTTGTCCTGCACGCCCACGACGGTGCGCATGAGCGTCGTCTTGCCGGAGCCGGACGGCCCCAGCAGCCCCACGACGGACCCCGCGGGCACGTCGAGCTCCAGCCCGTCGATGATCGGCCTCCCGCCCCGGACGACCCGGAGGTCCCGGATGACGACCGCGTTTTTCCTCATGTGAGGAATTGTGCTCCTGCGGCGGCTACCGCGCAAGGCCCTCGGCGGCACCCTCCGTGGCGGAGAGCGTTCCGGTGAGATAGCGCTGGAGGGTGGGGCCCACGAGCCGCGCCACCTCGGCCGGGGTGAGCGAGGCCAGCGGCTCCACCGGGATGAGATACCGGGTCAGCAGCATCCCCGACATCTGCGAGGCGACGAGCGCGGTGCGCAGCGGGGCGTCAACCACATCGAGGGCGCGCATCACCGGCGCCAGGATGGCCGCGCCGATGAACTGCGGCAGCAGGCCGCGCAGCTCGGGATCGGACATGACGGCCGGGATGACCACGCGGACGGTGTCCCCGCCGTCGAAGTCCCAGATGCCGATCACCGCCTCCACGAGGCGTTCCCCGAGCGACTCGACCGGGCCGGCGGACACCCGCTCGACCACCTTGTCCGGCTCGATCCCCGCGACGCCGAGCGTCGCCGTCAGCAGGCGCGCCTTGTCGGGGAACCAGTGCCGCACCGTGCCCGGGTCCACCCCGGCACGCCGGGCCACGGCCCGGAGGGACGCCGCCTGGTAGCCGTTCTCGACGAACTCGTCGCGCGCGGCGGCCAGGATCTCGGCACGGGCGTCCTGCCCGGCAGGACGGCGGCCCCGCCGGGGCGCGGGATCAGGGTGGGCCATCCCGCCATTCTCGCCCACCACCCGCCGTCGGCCCCGGGGGCGCCGAAGCGCAAAGACCTCAGGCACCGCCCTGGAGGAGGCGGTGCCTGAGGTCGTTCCCTGGAAGCGAGCCTCGAAGAGGCCCGCCCCGCGCGGATCAGCGAGCGGCCGACGCCCGCTTCTTGTTCCAGACGTCGAACGCGACGGCCAGGAGCAGCACGATGCCCTTGACGATCTGCTGCGTCGACTGGTCGACGCCCATGAGCGACATGCCGTTCGACATGACGGCCATGATCAGACCGCCGACCATCGCGCCGGTCACGGTGCCGATACCGCCGGTCACGGCGGCGCCACCGATGAAGCACGCCGCGATCGCGTCGAGCTCGAACATGTTGCCCGCGCCCGGCTGGGCGGCGCTCGACCGGGCGGAGAACACGATGCCCGCGATCGAGGCCAGGAAGCCCATGTTCACGAACATCCAGAAGTTCACGCGCTTGACCCGGACGCCGGAGAGCTGCGCCGCGGCGAGGTTGCCGCCGATGGCGTAGACGTGGCGGCCGAACACGCTGTGCTTGGTGATCAGCGTGTAGGCCAGGACCAGCACGGCCAGGATGATCAGCACGGCGGGCAGACCGCGGTACGTGGCGAGGTTGTAGGCGAACCACATGACGACGGCGGCGACCACGACCAGCTTCAGCACGAACAGCGCCGGAGCCTCAACCGTCTGGTTGTAGGCGATCCGGGCGCGGCGGGTGCGCCACGAGTTGTACGCGAAGCCCAGCACGCCGATCGCGAAGATGACGAGCGTGAAGGTGTCGTAGCCGTAGCCGCCGAGCAGGCCGTTGAAGAAGCCCGTGGCGATGCTCGTGTACTCGCTCGGGAACGGCGAGAGCGAGACGTTGTTCAGCACCTGGAGCGTGAGGCCGCGGAACAGGAGCATGCCGGCCAGCGTCACGATGAACGCTGGAATTCCTACGTACGCGACCCAGAATCCTTGCCAGGCACCCACCAGCAACCCGGTGCCGAGGGCGGCGAGCACGCCGACCCACCAGGGCAGGCCGTTCCGGATCACGACGACGGCGGCGATGGCGCCGGTGAGCGCGACCACCGAACCCACCGACAGGTCGATGTGCCCGCCGATGATGATGATCACCATGCCGATGGCGAGGATCAGGATGTACGAGAACTGCAGCACGAGGCTGGTGAGGTTGCGCGAGCTGAGCAGCAGCCCGTCGGTGAGCACCGAGAACAGCACGATGATCGCCACGAACGCGATGTAGATGCCGCTGGTGCGGATGTTCCGGGTGAGCAGGTCCCGGATGTTGGCGATGCCGGTCATGCCGTCGCCTCCTGCGCCTGCTGCGTGTTCTCCTGCGTCATGAGGGCCATGAGTCCTTCCTGGGTGGCGGAGGGCACGTCGACCTCGCCAGTGATGCGGCCGAAGGCCAGGGTGTAGATGCGGTCGCAGATCCCGAGGAGCTCGGGAAGCTCCGACGAGATGACCAGCACGGCCTTCCCGGCGGCGACCAGCTCGTTGATGATGGTGTAGATCTCGTACTTGGCGCCGACGTCGATGCCGCGGGTGGGCTCGTCGAGGATCAGCACCTCAGGGGCGGTGTACAGCCACTTGGACAGCACCACCTTCTGCTGGTTGCCGCCCGACAGCTTGCCCACCTCCACCAGCACGTTGGGGGTGCGGATGTTCATGGACGCGCGGTACTCCTCCGCGACCTTGAGCTCCTCGTTCTCGTCCACGAAGCCGTTCTTCGCCAGCTTCCCGAGGCTCGCCGCCGAGATGTTCCGGCGGATGTCCTCGATGAGGTTGAGCCCGTACTGCTTGCGGTCCTCCGACACGTAGGCGATGCCCGCCTTGATCGCGTCCGGCACGTTGTGCACGTCGACCGGCTGGCCGTGGATGTACGCCGTGCCGCTGATGTCCCGCCCGTAGGAGCGGCCGAACAGCGACATGGCGAGCTCCGTGCGCCCGGCACCCATGAGGCCGGCGATGCCGACGACCTCGCCCGCGCGGACGTTCAGGTTCGCCTTCTCGACGATGACGCGCCCGGGCTGGGTCGGGTGGTACACCGTCCAGTCCTCGATGCGCAGCACCTCGTCACCGGGGTTCGACACGCGGTCGGGGTAGCGGTTGTCGAGGTCGCGCCCCACCATGCCGCGGATGATGCGGTCCTGGATCTCGTCGGACGAGGCGCCCGCCGTCGCCATGTCGAACGTCTCGATCGACCGGCCGTCCCGGATGATCGTGGTGCGGTCCGCGATCTCGGCGATCTCGGCGAGCTTGTGGGAGATCATGATCGACGTGATCCCCTGCTCCTTGAACTGCCGGAGCAGGCCGAGCAGGTGCTCGGAGTCGTTGTCGTTCAGCGCCGCCGTCGGCTCGTCGAGGATGAGCAGGCGCACGTCCTTGGAGATCGCCTTGGCGATCTCGACGAGCTGCTGCTTGCCCACGCCGAGCGCGGAGATGGGCGTCGTCGGCGACTCGCTCAGGCCCACCCGCGCGAGCAGCTCGGCTGCCTCGGCGTTGGTCCGGTTCCAGTCGATGGCGCCGCCGGCCCGAAGCCGCTCGTTCCCGAGAAAGATGTTCTCGGCGATCGACAGGTACGGGACGAGGGCGAGCTCCTGGTGGATGATCACCACACCCAGCGCCTCGGAGTCGTTGATCGTGCCGAACTGGGCGGTCTCGCCGTCGAGCACGATGTCGCCCTCGTAGGTGCCGTACGGGTACACACCCGACAGCACCTTCATGAGGGTGGACTTGCCCGCCCCGTTCTCGCCGCAGATCGCGTGGATCTCGCCCCGGCGGACGGTGAGGTTGACGTCCTGGAGTGCCTTGACCCCAGGAAATGTCTTGGTGATGCCGCGCATCTCGAGGATGTCGGTCGGCGCCGAATCGGCCATGCCAGTCCTTGTCGCGTACTTGTCGCCAATAGTGAGGGTGCGAGGCCGGACCCGCCCGAGGCCCTGTGTCAGGCGGTCAGGCCACCAGGGTGACCTGACCGCCTGACACAGGGTCAGCGGTGTGGAGCCGGCTGTCGCGAGGAGGTCAGACCTACTCGTCGACCTGACCGGAGGCGACCTCGTCCTCGGTGAGGTAGCCGGAGTCGATCAGCTCGGCCTGCAGGTTGTCCTTGGTGACGATCACCGTGGGCAGCAGGTACGACGGCACGATCTTCTTGCCGTTGTCGTACGTCTCGGTGTCGTTCGCCTCGGGGTCGTTGCCCTCGAGGAAGGACGTGGCGGCGGTGACGGCCTGCTCGGCCAGCAGGCGCGTGTCCTTGAAGATGGTCGAGTACTGCGCGCCGTCGACGATCAGCTTGGCGGACGACGCCTCGGCGTCCTGGCCCGTGATGATCGGCATCGCGAGGTCGCCCTTGCCGTAGCCCGCGTTCTCCAGGGCCGTGATGATGCCGCGCGAGATGACGTCGGCCGGGGCCAGCACGCCGTCGACGGTCACGTCACCCTTGGTGTACGTGGAGGTCAGCAGGTCCTCCATGCGCTTCTGCGCGCGCTCCTGCTCCCAGCGCTGGATGGCGACGGTGCCGAAGTCGACCTGCTTCGAGGGCACGACGAGCGTCTTGTCGTCGATGTACGGCTGGAGCACGGACATCGCGCCGTTGAAGAAGAACCCGGCGTTGTTGTCGTCGGGCGAGCCGGCGAACAGCTCGACGTTGAACGGGCCCTCGGGCGCGTCCGCGGCCTCCTTGCCGTCCTCACCGAGGATGCCCAGGCCGGTCAGCAGCGAGGTGGCCTGCTGCACGCCGACCGTGTAGTTGTCGAACGTGACGTAGAAGTCGACGTTCTCCGAGTCGCGGATCAGGCGGTCGTAGGAGATGACCGGGATGTCCGCGGCGGCGGCGGCCTCGAGCTGGCTGCCCAGCGCGGTGCCGTCGATCGAGGCGATGATGAGCGCCTCGGCGCCCTTGTTGATCATCGCGTCGATCTGCTGCTGCTGGGTCGGGATGTCGTCGCCCGCGAACTGCAGGTCGACGTCGTACCCGGCCTCCTCGAGGCCCGTCTTCACGGCGTCGCCGTCGGCGATCCAGCGCTCGTACGTCTGGGTGGGCATGGCCACACCCACGAGGCCGCCGGCCTCGCCGTCCCCGGCACCACCATCGGCGCCACCGGCGCCGGCACCGCCACCGCCGCACGCGGCGAGCGAGACGGCCATCGCGCCCGTTGCCAGCGCGGCCAGACCACGCGTAGCCCACAGCTTCCTTGCCATGACTTCTCCTCTTCGAGTGTTGCCCGGGCAACGTCTCTGCAACCCGGCCGACTTCACTTTGTGAACGCAACAGATTGTGAACGCTCACAAGCCCATTGGTCAAAACCGCGTCGGCTGAGAACCGCCACGATCGTTCGGTGACGGGGATCACCGTAGCGGGGGTCGCGGGTAAGTAAGGAGAACTTCTTGGATGGTTACGGCATCGATACAGTCAACTCTTGAATCCGGCGCGCCCCGACCGGGCGCGCCGGACGTCACCGGACGCTGCCGAGCGACAGGCCGCCCTGCCAGTACTTCTGCAACGAGAGAAACGCCGCGACCAGCGGGACCACCGAGAGGAACGAGCCCGTGACGATCAGGTTCCAGACCTGTTCGCCGCCCGCGCCGGCGTTCGAGAGGGCCTGCCAGTTGTAGATGCCGACCGTCACGGGCAGCAGGTTCGGGTCGCGGAGCACGGCCAGCGGGAGGAAGAAGTTGTTCCACGTGGCGACGGTGGTGAGGAGCAGCACAGTCACGATCGCCGGGCGCAGCAGCGGCAGGACCACCTGGAAGAAGAGCCGAAGTTCACCCGCTCCGTCGACCCGGCCGGCGTCGAGCACCTCCTCCGGCACCGCGTCCTGGGCGTAGACCCGCACGAGGTAGACGCCGACCGGGCTGAGCAGCGACGGCAGGATGACGGCCCACATGGTGTTCAGCAGACCCATCCCGCTGAGCAGCACGAAGGTGGGGATGACCAGCGCCGTCATCGGCACCATGACCGAGCCCAGGAGCAGCGCGAAGAACACGGAGCGCCCGCGGAACCGGTACTTCGCCAGGCCGTATCCGGCGAGCACCGAGAGCACCGTGGCGCCCACGCCACCCGCGACCGCGTACACGAAGGAGTTGCGGAACCAGGTCCAGTAGATGCCGCCCTGGTGGGTGAACAGCCCCGTGATGTTGTCCCAGAGCGCGAAGTCGGAGCCGAACCAGAGCGCGTCTCCGGCGAACAGGCCCGCGTTGGTCTTGGTGGATGCCACCGCGAGCCACCACAGTGGCACGACGAAGTAGACCGCCAGGATGACGAGCACCACGTGCGAGCCGATGCGGCGGCCCTGGCCCACGGGGCCGGACGGGTCCCGCGCCGTGCGGTCGGTGGTCGCCTGGGAGGTCAGGGTCGAGGTCGCCATCACTTGAGCCCGCTCTGCTTGCGCGTCAGGAACAGGAACACGTACGAGCCCACGAACACGAGGAAGCCGAGCGCGAACGCCAGCGTCGAGGCGTAGTTGAACTGGCTGTAGTTGAACGCCGTGGCGAACGCGTACATGTTCGGGGTGTAGTCGGACGGGATGGCGCCCTGCGCGGAGGACCGCAGCACCTGCGGCTCCGTGAAGAACTGCAGGGTGCCGATGAGCGCGAAGACCACGATCATCACCATCGACGACGAGATCATCGGCACCTTGATACGCAGCGCGATCTGGCGGCCGTCCGCGCCGTCGAGCACCGCGGCCTCGTAGACCGACGGGTCGATCGACCGTAGCGCGGCGTAGATGATGATCATGTAGTAGCCCACCCACTGCCAGGTCACGATGTTGACGAGCGACCCGAAGATGTTGGCGGAGCTGAGGAAGTTCGGCGCCGTGAGGCCCACCAGGGCGAACACGTCCTGCGCCGGGCCGAACCGGGGGCTGTACAAGAAGCCCCACATGAGCGCGCCGATCACCGCGGGGATCGCGTACGGCACGAAGATCAGCAGGCGTGTGGCCCGGCTGAGCCGCGTGGCGAGGGTGTCGAGCAGGAGCGCCGCCACGAGCGCGACCACGATCTGCACCGGCACCATCACCAGCACGAACCGGAGCACCCGCCACAGGCCCTCCAGGAACACCGGGTCCGTGAACGCCTTGACGTAGTTGTCGGCGCCCACGAACACGCTGCGTCCGGCCGTGGCGATGCCCTTGGTGTGCAGGCTCATCCACAGCGCGTAGCCCAGCGGCAGCACGAGGAACACGGCGAACACCGCGGCGAACGGCGCTACGTAGACGTATCCCCAGCGCTGCCGCCGGCTGGCGATCTTGCTGGTGGGGCGGGTCGCGGACGGCGGGGTCGCGGCCGGCGCGACGACGCTCTTGCTCGCACTCATTCGGAGACCGTGAAGCCCTGCTCGGTGGCGTACTGGACGAGGCCGTCCTGGACGGTGCCCAGCGCGGTCGCGGCGTCCGTGCCGTTCTGCACCATGTCGTACAGGGCCTGGGTCTGCTGGTCGTAGGCGTAGACCTGGAACGGGCTGAACGAGAAGCCCTCGTACCCGTTGGCCGCGTCCAGGAACACCTCCTCGTTGATCTTCTGCCCGCCGAAGAACGGTGCCTCGAGGCCCGTGAACCAGTCCGACTCCAGCATCGGCTTCCACTGCGGCCACAGGGCCGCCTCCTCGACGCCGAGCTTCCACGCCTCGTCGGTGTCGAACAGCTCCTTGGCCACGGTCGCCGCGGCCTCCGGCTGCTCGGACTGCGTGGTCACGGCGAAGGTCGAGCCGCCCCAGTTCACCTGCACCGGGTTCTCCGGGTCCCACTGCGGCAGCGGGGCCGCGCGCCACTCGGCGTCGGCGTCGGCCTCCGACAGGCCCTGCAGGTAACCGGGGCCCCAGGCGGCCGCGAGATAGACGGCGTAGGTGCCGTCCACGAGCGCCGCGTTGTAGTCGGTGGTGAAGGCGTCCTCCGTGGCCACCAGGTCGTCGTCGATCAGGCCCTTCCAGTAGCTCAGGACCTCCTCGGCCTCCGGGCTGTCGACGGTGATGCCCACCTCGGTCGGCTTGGCGGCGTCGTACTGGAACGGCTCCCAGCCGTTCTGGGCGAACAGCGCGTAGTTGAGGGCGTTGCCGTTGGTCGGGAAGTCGGTGATGTGCCCCTCGAAGCCGGCGTCGCGCAGGTCCTGGGCGGCGGTCGCGAACTCGTCCCAGGTGGTCGGCACCTCGACGCCGTACTCCTCGAAGATGTCGGCGCGGTAGAGCATGCCCATGGGGCCGCCGTCCACGGGGATCGCGTAGACCGCGTCGCCGTTGGAGACGTCCGACCAGGAGCCGGGCGTGTAGTCGCCCTCCAGCTCGGCGGCGCCGTACTCGGACAGGTCCACGAGGGACTCGAGGATCGTGAAGGTGGGCAGCACCTCGGCCTCGAGCATGATCACGTCGGGCGCGCCGGTGCCGGCCTCGATGGCGGTCTGGAACTTGTTGTACTCGTCGGCGCCCTGGCCCGCGTTGGTCCAGCAGACCTGCAGGTCGGTGTGGGTCTCGTTGAAGTTGTCCACGACCGACTCGAACGACGGGTACCACGCCCACACCGTCACCTGTGCGGCGTCGGGCTGCTTGATCTCGTTGGTGCAGGTCGCCTCCTCGGCGCCCCCGCCGCCGCCGGAGCAGGCCGTGAGGCCGACGGCGGATACGGCCACGGCGGCTGCGGCGGCCACGCCTCGGCGTCGGGCTGAAGTACGCATCCGAGTCCTCCTTGATTCGGTGCTCCGCGGTCGAGGGACCACGTCGCTCCCGGCGTCGTCACCGGGTCACTTTTCAACGTTGTAGGAAACGCCGGGCACCGTTCTACCGGCAACCATGCCGCCGTGGCAAGGGGTGCACCTCAGTGATCGGTAGTTCGTCAGGTGATCGGTAGTCCGAGGTGCCGATCACCTGACGAACCACCGACCACCCTCCGGGCGCCGGTCAGGCCCAGGTGAGGTCTGCCGCCACCTGTTCCGTGCCGCCCGGCTGCACGCCGACGACCTCGCCGTCCTCGCCCGTGGACTCGCGGCCCACGATCCGGGAGTCCGGCACGACCCTGCGGAACGGCGCCGGTTCGCCGGACGCACCGATGCGCTCCAGCAGCAGCTCCACCGCGGTGTGCGCGATCTGGTCCCGGCCCGGGTCCACGGACGAGAGCGCGGGGACGGAGTACCGCGCGTCGTCGACGTCGTCGAACCCGATGAGCGCGACCTGCCCCGGCACGTCGATCCGGTGCGCGTGCAGGGCGTGCAGCGCGCCGAGCGCCAGGGCGTCGTTGAGCGCGAAGACGGCGTCGATCTCCACCCCGTCGTCGAGCATCCGGCTCATCGTCTCGGCGCCGGTCGAGCGGTGCCAGAGGCCCGCCTCGCCCACCAGCTCCGGGTCGAACGGCAGCCCGGCCTCCGCCAGCCCCGCACGGTAGCCCTCGGTGCGCAGCGCGGCCGACCCCACCTGCTCCCCCTCGTGCGCCCCGATCACCGCGATCCGACGCCGACCGAGCGAGGCCAGGTGGAGCGTCGCCGCCTTGGCCGCGGCCACGTTGTTCATCGTCACGTGGTCGGCGGGCGCGCCGAACACGCGCTCGCCGAGGATCACCAGCGGGAAGTCCACGGTGAACAGGCCGATGTCGTCGGGCCCGAGCGCCAGCGGCGAGAAGATCAGCCCGTCGGTCAGGTGGCGACGCCGGCCCGAGAGCACCTCGGTCTCCCGCTCGCGGCTGGCGCTGGTCTGCTCGATGAGCACGGTCCAGCCGGCGGCGTCGGCGGCCGAGATGACGGCGTCGGCCAGCTCCGCGAAGTACGGGAGCGACAGCTCCGGGACCGCGAGCGTGATCAGCCCGGTCCGCCGCGTGCGCAGGTTTCGCGCGGACATGTTGACGCGGTAGCCCAGCTCCTCGATCGCGGCCTCGACGCGTTCCTTGGTGGCGGCCCGGATGTACGGGTAGCCGTTCACCACGTTCGACACGGTCTTGATGGAGACGCCCGCGCGCTGCGCCACGTCGTGCATCGTCACGGCCACGCTGCCTGCCTCCGCTCGTCCGGTTTTTCCACAGGGTAGAGGACGGGCATCGCTGCCGCGTCGTCCATCGGCTAGTGTGCAACGTTGTAGAACCGCCGACCGATCAGCGAGGAACAATGACGACCTCCCGCACCCGCGTCCTGCTGCACCCCGACTTCACCGTGGGTACCGTCGATCGCCGCCTCTTCGGCTCCTTCGTGGAGCACCTGGGGCGCGCCGTGTACACGGGCATCCAAGAGCCCGGCCATCCGACGTCGGACGAGCACGGCTTCCGCCGTGACGTCGCCGACCTGACCCGCGAGCTGGGCGTCACGACCGTCCGGTACCCGGGCGGCAACTTCGTGTCGAACTACCGGTGGGAGGACGCCGTCGGGCCCGTGGAGCAGCGCAAGCCGTTCCTCGACCTCGCCTGGCGCACCGTGGAGCCCAACCTCGTGGGCACCGACGAGTTCCTGCAGTGGGCCGAGCGCGAGGGCATCCAGCCGATGATGGCGGTCAACCTCGGCACGCGCGGCGTCGAGGAGGCCGTGGCCCTGCTCGAGTACTGCAACGGCGAGGCCGGCACCCGCTGGGCCGACCTGCGCATCGCCAACGGCCGGGAGAAGCCCTACGGGGTCAAGCTCTGGTGCCTGGGCAACGAGATGGACGGCCCGTGGCAGATCGGGCACAAGGACGCGCACGAGTACGGCAAGCTGGCCCGCAACGCGGGCGCCGCGATGAAGCTCGTGGACCCGTCGATCGAGCTCGTGGCCTGCGGCTCCTCCTCGATGCAGATGCCCACGTTCGGCGAGTGGGAGCGCACCGTCCTGGAGTACACGTACGACCTGGTGGACCACATCTCGATGCACGCCTACTACGAGGAGGTCGACGGCGACCGCGCGTCGTTCCTCGGCTCGGGCACCGCGATGGACCGGTTCATCGAGCGGGTCGTGTCCTCGGCCGACGCGGTGGGGGCGCAGCGCCGCTCCGACAAGAAGATCACCGTCAGCTTCGACGAGTGGAACGTCTGGTACCTGACCACGCGGTTCCCGGGCGAGGAGAACCTGCCGATCCAGCGGGACGCCCCGCGCATCATCGAGGACGTCTACTCGGGGCTCGACGCCGTGGTGGTGGGCGACCTGCTGGTCACGCTCCTGAACCACGCCGACCGGGTGCCCGTGGCGTGCCTGGCCCAGCTCGTCAACGTCATCGCGCCGATCATGACCGAGCCGGCCGGCGAGGCCTGGCGGCAGCCCACGTTCCACCCGTTCGCGACGACGGCGCGGCTCGCGCAGGGCGAGGCGCTCGACCTGCGCGTGACCACGCCCACGATCACGACCAAGGCCCACGGCGAGGTGCCGTCGGTGACAGCGGCGGCCACGCTGTCGGACGGCGCCGTGGCGCTGTTCCTGACCAACCGCTCCCCCGAGCCGGTCGAGGTCGAGCTGGCGCACCCGGGCGCGGCGCTCGGGATCAGCGAGGGCTGGTCGATGACGGCCGACCACGAGCCCGCCGTCGTCGGACCGGAGCACGCGGCGAAGGTGGCCGAGAAGCACTGGGGCGCGTTCGACGTCGCGGGCCGCGTCGCCGGGCGCGGCGGCACGACCACGACGGTGACCCTGCCGCCGGAGTCGTGGACAGCGCTGTCGGGGTCCCTGTCGACCCGCTAGCCCGAACGCTGGTCGAGCTTGTCGAGACCTGGGAAGGTCTCGACAAGCTCGACCAACGATGGCTGAGCTCGACCGGCGGGGCGGGGGTCAGGTCTCGCTGTCGAAGCCGAAGCCGCCGTCCGCCTCCGCCGCGCGCCAGAAGTCGCGCAGCATCTCCTCCGGCGTGTGCAGGTTGTGCCGGCTCGCCACGGGCTCCTCGTCGCCCGAGATCGCCTTGACCTCGTCGTGGATGCGTTCCATCGAGGTGTCGAGCGACCACGCGACGTCGGAGGCGAGCTTGAGCGAGTCCGTCAGGTGGCGGGGCACGTCGCCGTCGTACTTGTAGTAGATCTTGTGCTCCAGGCTCGCCCAGAAGTCCATGGCGATGGTCCGGAGCTGGATCTCGACGATCACCTTCTCGACCCGGTCGGACAGGTACACGGGGATCTGCACGATGAGGTGCAGCGACTTGTACCCCGTCGCCTTCGGGTGCTTGATGTAGTCGCGCTCCTCCAGCAGCGTCAGGTCCGCCTGCTGGAGCAGCATGTCGCGCACCAGGTAGATGTCGTTGACGAAGCTGCAGGTGATCCGCACCCCGGCGATGTCGAACATCTGGCCCCGCACGCCATCCGGCGTGAGCGGGATGCCCTTGCGCCGGCACTTGGCGACGATCGACTCGAACGACTTGAGCCGCGACCCCACGTGCTCCACGGGGTTGTAGTTCTGCATGTGCCGGAACTCGTCCCGGAGGATCGAGATCTTGGTCATGACCTCGTCGATCCCGAACTTGTAGGTCAGCACCAGGCGGCGGAGGTCGGCGACCAGCTGACGTAGCTCGGCAGGATCAGGCATGGGGCGTTCCCGGACGTCCTCGGGCAGCTTGCTCACGGGACCACCGTACGGGGTGACGGTGGTCCCGTGGGCGTGAACCGGCTAACGCTCCTGAAGCCGCAGGAACGTGATCGAGTGGGCCGGGAAGTCGTATGTGAACGCCGACCCACCACCGGAGCGGGACACGTCGAGCCGCGTCCTGCTCTCGACGGGCACCACCCGTTCGGGCTGGGTCTTGGTGTTCCTGGCCGACGGCGCCCCGCTCATCTCGGTCACGGACGCCCGGGAGTCCACCTTCGCCCCGGCGAGCGACACCGACGTGCGCGCGACCGACTCGTACGGGTTGACCACCTTGAGCACCAGGTCGCCGGTGCGCTCGTCGCGCGTGACCACCTGGTACAGCGACTCGGTGGTCGGCTCGGTGTACGTCATCTGCAGCGCGCCGTCGAGGTAGAGCTTGATGGTGCGACCCGAGACCACGATCTTCACGTGGTAGTCCCGGCCGGTCTCCATCGAGTGCCCCTCCACGGCCGCCACCTCGTTCGCCGAGCTGTTGTCGGCCCGCTGCAGCGCCTGCCGGGTGTTGTTCCACCCGCCGAGGTTCCACCAGTAGAAGTCGTCCCGGCCGCCGGCGGCGAAGCCGATCAGGAACGCCTCGCTGCCGCCCAGCTTCCGGGCGTCGAGCTCCAGGGTGTAGTTGTCCCAGTCCTTGGCGTACGCGTCCGTGATGATCGAGCGCGCGTCGGTGACGTTCCCGGCCGACTGCACGTACTCGCCGTCCGCCACGGCCCACGTGCCGGACTGGGGGTCCCAGCCGGACGCGTCGTCGAACGAGTCCGAGAAGAGCACGTCGCCGGACGCGTTGTCGGTGACCACGACGTCGTCGTAGGCCGCCCGGGTGTTCCAGGTGGACAGGAAGACGCCGCCCGAGATGTCGGCGGGCGTCTCCTCCGGGCCGTCGTGCGTGGACGGCACCACCTGGTCACCCGTGTTCGTCATGAACATCTTCTGCGTCCAGTACGACGTCGAGCCCCACGACTCGTCGTTGTCGAACCACATCATGTCCGGGGACCACTGCACGTAGTCCTCGTTGGCGAACATCGGGGCGTAGGACGCGAGCTCCACGAGGTCGGAGTTGCGCTCGATCCCGGTCATGTACGCCGCCTCGGACAGCGCGTTCGACCACGCGTTGCCCCGCGAGGCGTACTCGCCGAGGAAGACGTGCGGCCCCTCGCGGTCGTAGGAGTCGTACCGCTCGGTGTTCGACAGGAACCACGACGGGTCGTTGTAGTAGTGCTCGTCGACCATCGCGACGCCCTGCTCGCGGTTGAAGTCCCACAGCTCCTCGAACCGGGCGCCGGTGTCGTCCGGGCCGGAGTTCGAGATCACGGTGACCTCCGGGTGGGCGGCCTCGACGGCGTCGCGGAACCGCGGGAAGTTGGCCTGGAAGGTGTCCGTGTTCTCCTCGTTGCCCAGGCCGATGTACTTCAGGCCGAACGGCTTGGGGTGGCCCAGCGAGGCACGCACCTTGCCCCACTCGGTCCGCACCGACCCGTTGGCGAACTCGATGAGGTCCACGGTGTCCTGCACCCAGCGGTCGATGCGGGCGTCGTCGGTCATCTCGGGGATGGTGCTGCCGCAGCCGTTGGCGCCCACCGAGAGCACCGGCAGGGGCGTGGCGCCCAGGTCCTCGGCGAACTCGAAGTACTCCAGGTAGCCCAGGCCGTAGGTCTGGTTGTAGCCCCAGAAGTTCCAGTTGGTGGGCCGCTCCTCGACCGGCCCGATGGTCTCCTTCCACTGGTAGGTCCGACGGCGGTCGGCGCCGTCCGACTCCAGGTACGTGTCGAAGGTGCCCACGTTGGTGACGCAGCCGCCGGGGAACCGCAGGAACGACGGCTCCAGGTCGGCGACCTTCTCGGCGAGGTCCTTGCGCAGCGCCGAGCGACCGTTCACCGGGCCCACCCAGGTGTCGCGCGGGAACAGCGAGACCATGTCCAGGCGCAACGTGCCGCGAGCGCCGCCGGTCACCACGAGCCGGGCGTCGTTCACGGTGCGGTTCGCGGTGAGGGTGGCCGTGTGCTTCTTCCAGCGGTCGGAGCCGTTGACGCTCACCGTGGTGGAGGCGTACGTCGTCATCCCGTCCGGGGACTCCAGGCTGACCGTGAGGCGCTGTCCCCGCTCGGCGCGGGCGAACACGGAGAAGTCGTACTTCGCGCGCTTCTCGATCGCGAAGCCCTCGTTGTAGCTCGCGTTCCGGACGCCGACGCCGGGGCCGTCGGCCTGGACCGTCAGGTAGGCGCGGTTGCTGTCGTTGAGCCACTGGCCACGCTCGGACTGCACCGTGGCCGTACCTGAGCCGCCCCGCTGCACCACGTCCCAGCCGGTCATGCCGGTGAAGCTCGAGTTGTCGGTCGCGGCGAACTCGAAGGACCGGTTGCGGACCAGCTCGGCGTACAGGCCGCCGTCGGCCGCGTAGTTGATGTCCTCGTAGAAGACGCCGTAGAGGTCGTCGCTCATCTCCGTGCCCGCGGCGTCGGCGTCGACGTCCAGCGTGTGCTCCTGGACCGGGGTCTCCGCGGGCGGGTACGCGGCCAGCAGGCGGTCCCGCTCCTCAGCGGTGATCGGCAGCACGGTGCCGTGCCGGGGGCTGGCCGGCAGGATCGCGTCGAGGTTGGCGGTCCACTCGCCGCTGCTCAGGTCGTCGGTCTCGAAGAGCATGTAGCCCTGGCCGCCGTGGTAGCTGGGCTGGTCCTGGAGCAGGAACCAGCGGTCGTCGGTGAGCGACGGGAACACCGTGGGCCCCTCGCCGCCGGTGAACGTGCCGCCCCAGGGGTTGGGCTGCCCGAACCCGACGCGCTCCTTGATCAGGTCCCAGCCGTCGCCGTCGGACACGCCCTGGGTGCGGCGCAGGTCGGTGGACGACTCCTGCCGCATCCCCATGTACAACTCGTCCTTGGTGAGGCGGTAGTAGACGCCGTCCTCCTCCTGGACGGTGGAGTCGATCATGCCGAGGCCGTCGCCTTGCGGTTCGTCGATCCAGGGCTGCGGCTCCGAGAACGTCTCGAAGTCGGTGGTCGTCGCGTAGAGCATGCGCTGGTAGGAGTCCCGGATGTCGCGCTCGGCTGGCGGGACGTCGGCCGGGTACAGGGCGGAGGCCCAGTAGACGACGAACTCCCTCGCCGCCTCGTCCCAGTAGGCCTCGGGCGCCCAGAGGTTGCCGGCGTTCTCGGGGGCCAGCTCGATCTCGCGCTGCTCGCCCCAGCTCACGAGGTCGGTGGACTCCCAGACCATGATCGACCGGCTGCCGGTCTCCTGGGCGTCGCCGAAGTTGCCGCCGCCGTAGATCTGCAGGTCGGTGGCGAGCAGGTAGTAGGTGCCGTCGCCGCCGCGGATCAGGAACGGGTCGCGCAGGCCCGTCGTCCCGAGGTCGGAGGTGAGCACGGGCTCGCCGCCGTTCAGGGTGGTCCACTCCAGCGGGTCGGGCCCGTCCGAGACGGCGAACGAGATGGTCTCGCCGTCCGCGGTGGACTCGCCCGTGAAGTAGGGGAAGAAATAGGCGGCGTGGTCGCCATCTGCGGCGGTGCCCGACGTCGGTGCGGGCTCCTGGGCAGGCGCGGCCGGGCCGACGGCGGGCGTCGTGGCCGCCGCGACCCCGGGGACGGCAAGCCCCAGGCTCAGTGCCGCCGCCACGAGGGCGGTCCTGCGTCTGGTCGATCTCTTCATCGTTGTACTTCCTTTCGTCACGTCGTTGTGGCTGTCGGATGGGACTGCACCCCTGACTCGGCGCAGGCGGTGCGGCGAGTCAGGGGTCGGGTATGAGGGTTACGTGCGGCGGAGGCTCAGGACGCGCTGGAGCAGCACGAAGATCAGCAGCAGCACGCCGATCACGATCTTGGTCCACCAGGAGCTGAGGGTGCCCTCGAACGTGATGATGGTCTGGATCAGGCCGAGCACCAGCACGCCGAGCACGGAACCGAGCACGAACCCGGTGCCGCCCGTGAGCAGCGTGCCGCCGATGACGACGGCGGCGATGGCGTCGAGCTCCATGCCGACGCCGGTCAGCGAGTACCCGGACCGGAAGGCCATCGCGAACAACAGTCCGCCGAGCCCGGCGCAGGTGCCGCTCACCACGTAGGCGAGCACCTTGGTGCGGGCCACGGGCAGGCCCATGAGCAGCGCGGACTGCTCGCCGCCGCCGATCGCGTAGACGGTGCGGCCGAACCGCGTGAAGTGCAGCACCAGGAACCCGAGGCCTACCACGATCAGTGCGATCAGCACGCTGGAGGTCATGCGCCACTCACCGAAGATCTGCACCCAGGTGGCCAGCTCGATGAACGCCGGGTTGTCGATGGCGATGGACTCCGGCGCGATGAGGAAGCAGAGCCCGCGCGCGAGGAACATGCCCGCGAGGGTCGCGACGAACGGCTGCACCTGGAAGTAGTGGATCATCACGCCGTGCGCCAGGCCGATCACCGTCCCGGCGAGCACGGCGAGCGGGATCACCACCCCCACCGGCCAGCCGGCCTGGAGCAGCGCCGCGGTGATCACCGTGGACAGCGCCAGGACCGACCCGACCGACAGGTCGATGCCGCCCGTGAGGATCACGAACGTCATGCCCACCGCGAGCACGATGAGGTGCGCGTTGTTGATGAACAGGTTGGAGATCACGGCGGGCGTCAGGAAGTTCTCGTACCGGGTGCCGCCCACGATCAGCATGAGGGCGAGCACCACGAACGTGCCGAGCACCGGCAGGTAGCGCCGGTCCAGCCGGGTGGGGAGCCACTGCCCGCGCCGGACGCGCGGGGTACGGGCGGGGGCCGACGTCGTCATCCGGCCTTCACCTCCGTCGAGTCGGGAGTCGAGCCAGGAGTCGAGCCGGGAGTCGAGTCGGGCCGAGCGGCGGTCTGCGGCTCGGTCGGTGTCATGACCTGGCGGCGGCGTGCGGCCGTGAGCCGCTCCCGCATCCGTGGCGACTGGAGCAGGGTCACGGCGATCACGACGAGCGCCATGAACAGGGGCGTGACCAGCGGCGAGATGCCGAGCACGGTGACGGTCCGCTCCAGGGTGGCGATGACCAGCGCGCCGACCAGGGTGCCGGACAGGTTGAACTTGCCGCCCGAGAGCGCCGTCCCGCCGATCACCACCGCGAGGATGGCGTCGAGCTCGATGAACAGGCCGGCGTTGTTGGCGTCGGCCGCCATGGTGTCGGCGCTGATCAGCAAGCCGGCCAGGCCCGCGAACAGGCCTGACGCCGTGTACACGGTCCAGGTCAGCGTCCGGGACCGCACGCCGGAGAGCCGGCTGGCGGCCGGGTTGATGCCCGTGGCCTCCAGCAGCATGCCGAGCGCGGTGCGCCGCACGACGAACGCGACCACGGCGAAGACGCCGAACGCGATGACGGCGGCCACGGGCAGCCCGAGCCAGAACCCGGAGCCCAGCACCTTGAAGGGCGCGCTGTTGACCGTGGTGATCATGCCGCCCGTGATCAGCATGGCCACGCCACGGCCCGCCGTCATGAGGATGAGCGTGGCGATGATCGGCTGGATGCCGAGCACCGAGACCAGGAACCCGTTCCACACGCCCAGCACCAGGCACAGCGCCAGGGCCAGCGCGATCGCGGTGAGCACCGTGACGGGCGAGTCGGGGTTCGGCGACGACGCGATGTGCGACAGCGCGACCGCCCCGGAGACCGCGACCACCGCGCCGACCGACAGGTCGATGCCGCGCGTCGCGATGACCAGCGTCATGCCGAGGGCGACGAGCAGCAGGGGCGCCGTCGTCCGCAGGATGTCGATCGGGGCCCCGAAGAGGTGGCCGTCCCGGACGGTGACCGCCAGGAAGCCGGGCCGGGCGACCGTGTTGGCGACCAGCAGCGCGACGAGCGCGGCCACGGGCCAGAAGAGATGGTGGCGCAGGACGTCCCTCATGCCGCCCCACCTCCCGCGATGAGGTCGACCACCTGGTCCATCGTGGCTCCTCCTCCGTCGATCTCCGCCACCTTGCGCCGGTCGCGCAGCACCGCGATGCGGTGCGAGATGCGCAGCACCTCCTCGAGCTCCGCGGAGATGAAGACGACGGACATGCCGTCGGCGGCCAGCTCGGCCACCAGCTTCTGGATCTCCGCCTTGGCGCCGACGTCGATGCCGCGCGTCGGCTCGTCCAGCACCAGCAGCTTCGGGGCGGTGGCGAGCCACCGCGCGAGCAGCACCTTCTGCTGGTTGCCGCCGGACAGGTTGCGCAGGAGCGCCTCCGGGTTGGCGGGCCGGATGCCGAGCTGCTTGATGTACCGCGCGACCAGCTCGTCCACCTGCTTGCGGGGCAGCGGCCGCATCCAGCCGCGCTCCGCCTGGAGCGCGAGCACGATGTTCTCGCGCACGGTCAGGCCGTCCACGACGCCCTCACCCTTGCGGTCCTCGGACGTGTACGCGATGCGGTGGCGCATCGCCGCGCGCGGGTTCCGCAGGCGCGTCGGCCGCCCGGACACGCGGGCCTGCCCGACGTCGGCCCGGTCGGCGCCCGTGAGCAGACGCGCCAGCTCCGTGCGGCCCGAGCCGAGCAGCCCGGCGAGGCCGACCACCTCCCCCTCGTACAGGTCGAGGTCGAACGGCTGCACCGAACCCTTGCGGCCCAGGCCGACCACCTGCAGCAGCGGGGTGGCGTCGGCGGGGCGCTCGGCCTGCTCCAGCACCTCCTCCGCGGCCTCCAGGACGTCCATGGACCGGCCGATCATGTGCTGTACCAGCTCCGCGGCGGGCAGGTCGGCGGTCACGTACTCCCCCACGAGGGTGCCGTTGCGCAGCACCGTCATCCGGTCGGAGACCTCGTAGACCTGGTCCAGGAAGTGGCTGACGAACAGGATCGCGACGCCGTCGGCACGCAGCGCGCGCATGACGGTGAACAGGTGCTCGACCTCGTCCGTGTCCAGGCTGGAGGTGGGCTCGTCGAGGATGAGCACCTTGCAGTCGCCCACCGTGGCCCGGCAGATCGCCACGAGCTGCTGCACCGCGAGCGAGTGCGACCCCAGGGACGACGCCGGGTCGATGTCCAGGCCCATCCGTTCCAGGTGCGTCGCCGCCTGCCGACGGATCGCCCGCCAGTTCAGGCCGCCCAGCACCCGCGGCTCCGCACCGAGCATGATGTTCTCCGCGACCGTGAGGTTCTCGCAGAGGTTGACCTCCTGGTACACGGTGCTGACGCCGTGCGCCCGGGCGTCGGCGGGACCGCTGAAGCGGCGCTCGACGCCGTCGACGCGGATGGTCCCCGCCGTCGGCGAGTGGATGCCCGTCAGGGCCTTGATCAGGGTGGACTTGCCCGCGCCGTTCTCGCCCATGAGGGCGTGGATCTCACCGGGGCGCAGGCTGAAGTCGACGCCGTCGAGGGCCTTGACCGGCGGGAACTCGACGCTGATACCGGTCATCTCGACGACGGGTGGGGTGGTCTGCTGGGTCATCCTCGACCTTCTTACGTGGTCCCCGGGTTGCGGACCCACCCGCTGGTCGAGCTGGTCGAGACCCGGGTCTCGACCAGCTCGACCAGCGGACGCGGCCCACGACCACCAGGGTTGGCGGCAGGGGCGTCAGTACTCGCGGGTGGGCAGCGCTTCCTTCGCCGCCTCCTGGTCGAACGCCTCGTCCTTGACCACGATGCGCTTCTCGACCTCCTCGCCGGCGAGGACCTTCTTGGCGATGTCCGCCAGGTCCGGACCGAGCAGCGGGTTGCACTCGACGATGTAGTTGATCTTGCCGTCGGCGAGCGCCTGCATGCCGTCCTTGACGGCGTCGATCGTGATGATCTTGATGTCCTCGCCCGGCGTCAGGCCGGCGGCCTCGATCGCCTCGATCGCGCCGAGCCCCATGTCGTCGTTGTGCGCGAACACGAGGTCGATGTCGTCGTGGGCGTTGAGGAAGCCCTCCATGACGGTCTTGCCCTCGGCGCGCGTGAAGTTGCCGGTCTGGCTGTCGATGATCTCGATGTCGGAGCCCTCGATGGCGGACTCGAAGCCCTCCTTGCGGTCGATCGCCGGCGCGGCGCCGGTGGTGCCCTGGAGCTCGACGGCCTTGTAGCCCTCGCCGTCGTACTGCTCGACGGCCCACTGGCCGGCCGTCTCGCCCTCGAGCACGAAGTCCGAGCCGATGAACGACTCGTACAGCGTCTCGTCGCTGGAGTCGACGGCGCGGTCCGTGAGGATCACGGGGATGCCGGCAGCCTTGGCCTCCTGGAGCACGGCGTCCCAGCCGGTCTCGACCACCGGGGAGAACGCGATGACGTCCACGCCCTGTGTGATGTAGGAGCGGATCGCCTGGATCTGGTTCTCCTGCTTCTGCTGCGCGTCGGAGAACTTCAGGTCGAACCCGTTCTCCGCGGTGAGCGTGTCCTGGATCGACTTGGTGTTGGCGGCGCGCCACCCGGACTCCGCGCCGACCTGCGAGAAACCGAGCGTGATGACGCCGTCGTCAGCGGCGGCGCCGGTCTCGCCACCACCGCCGGTCTGGGTGCCGGCGTCCGAGCTGCACGCGCCGAGTGCGAACAGCGCGGCTGCCGACACTGCGGCCAGAACGGTACGGGTCAGGGTCGTGCGTGCCATGTCTCCTCCTTGAGATCCCGCACGGCATCGTGCGGGTGCTAGCGGCGTGGTGCCCGTTGGAATGTTAGCGCTCACAAATACGGACCGAAAGCGGAGGACGTCACATTCCAGTAACGAGTCTGTCTCGTTTGCCCTGGTAAGGGAACGGAACGAGCCAACTACCACGATCCGGACATTGCTCTCCGCCTCCGCCCTCCGACGGGCCTGGTGTCATCCCGGCGAAGGATCCGCGGGCCGGGCACGCCGTGGTCTGCTGGACCCGACGGCACGACGACAGGAGACAGCCATGGAGATCGGTCTCGCCGAGGAGTACCTGCTCCTCGCCCTCGACGACGCCTCGGGCAGGCCGCTGATCGGCACGCCGCAGCTGCAGTTCGCGCTGGCCGGGGCGGAGGTCGCCGAGCTCATGCTGCGGGGGCGCTCGACGTGTCCGACGGCGTCGACGGCGGGCAGAAGGGCAGGTTCCGGGTGACGGGCCGGGCCACGCCGTCGGACCCCCTGCGCCGCGAGATCCTCACGCTGCTGGACGGCCGCAGGCCCAAGGACGCGATCCGGAAGGTCGGGCAGGGCGGCTTCGCCCGGACGCTGCGCGAGACGCTGCAGCAGGGGCTGGCCGCACGCGGCGTGCTGCGCGAGGAGCAGGTCAAGGTGCTCGGGCTGTTCCCCAGCACCACGTGGCCGGCGCACGACCCGGCGCCGGAGGCCGCCGTCCGCGAGCGGGTGCTGGCCGCCCTGACCGGGGGCGCGGACCTGGACGAGGAGACGGCGGCCCTCGTCTCGCTGCTGCTCGCGACCGACCTGATCCGCAGGCTCTTCCCCGACCAGGACCGGCGGGAGCTGAAGCGGCGGGCGAAGGAGATCGCCGACTCGGAGTGGGCGGGCGCGGCGGTGAAGCGGGCGATCGACGAGCTCAACGCGGTGATGATCGCCGTGCTGGCGTCAACAACGGCCGCAGCCACGGCCGGCACCACCTGACCCGTCGTTGAGTGCTGGCTATTTGTCGCCCAGAAGGCTCGGGAGCAACAAATAGCCAGCACTCAACGAAGCAGGGTGGGTCAGAGGCCCTGGGCCAGGCGGTAGTACGCCTGGTTGTGGCGCACCTGGTCGGCGAAGCCGCGGCGCGTCGTGTCCTCGTCGATGACCAGCAGCTCGGTGCGCGCGATGTTCGCGAACACCTCGAACGCCTCGATGCCCGCGGCGGTCGACATGACGGTGTGGTGCGCGCCGCCCGCCGTCAGCCACGACTCGGCGGAGATCTCGAACGACGGCCGGGGCGCCCACATGGCCCGGGCCACGGGCAGGTTCGGCAGGTCGCGCGGCGGCGTGACGACGTCGACCACGTTCGCCGTCAGGCGGAACCGGTCGCGCATGTCGGCGAGCGACACGACGACGGCGCCCTCTACGGCGTCCGCGGAGAAGACCATGCGGACCGGGTCCTCCTTGCCGCCGATGCCGAGCGGGTGGATCTCGATGCGCGGCGTCGCGGTGGTCAGCGACGGGCAGACCTCCAGCATGTGCGCGCCGAGGATGAGCTCGGAGCCGGGGGTGAGGTCGTACGTGTAGTCCTCCATCAGGGAGGCGCCACCGGGCAGTCCGAGCCCCATGACCTTGGCCGCGCGGACGAGCACCGCGGTCTTCCAGTCGCCCTCGGCGCCGAAGCCGTAGCCCTTCTCCATCAGGCGCTGGACGGCTAGGCCGGGGAGCTGGCGCAGCGCGCCGAGGTCCTCGAAGTTGGTGGTGAACGCCTTGGCGCCGGCCGCCTCCAGGAAGCCCTCCAGGGCGATCTCCTGGCGCGCGGCGTACCGCAGCGACTCGTGCCGCTCGGCGCCGGCGCGCAGCTCGGGGGCGACGTCGTACTTCGCCTCGTACTCCGCGACGACCGCGTCGACCGCGGACTCCTCGACCGCGTCGACCGCAGCGACCAGCTCGTTGACGCCCCAGGTGTTCACCGAGACGCCGAACCGCAGCTCGGCCTCGGTCTTGTCGCCCTCGGTGACCGCGACGTTGCGCATGTTGTCGCCGAACCGGACCAGCTTGAGCTCGTGCGTCGCGGCCCAGCCGGCCGCGCCGCGCACCCAGGTGCCCACCCGGCGGGTGACGGCCGGGTTGGAGACATGCCCCACGACCGTCGTCCGCGCGACGCCGAGCCGGGTCGCGATGTACGCGTACTCCCGGTCGCCGTGCGCGGCCTGGTTGAGGTTCATGAAGTCCATGTCGATCTCGTCCCAGGGGAGCTCGACGTTGGCCTGCGTGTGCAGGTGCAGCAGCGGCTTGCGCAGCGCGTCCAGGCCCGCGATCCACATCTTCGCGGGGCTGAACGTGTGCATCCAGGTCACGACACCCAGCACCTGGTCGTCGCCGTTGGCGTCGAGCATGGCGCGGCGGATGGCGGCCGAGTCCTTCAGGACGGGCTTCCACACGACCTTGACCGGCACGTCGGACGACGCGTCCAGGGCGCGGGCGACCTCCTGGGACTGCTCCGCGACCTGGGCCAGAGTCTCCTCGCCGTAGAGGTCCTGGCTCCCGGTGAGGAACCAGACCTCACGGTCCGCGTAGGGCTTGGTGCTCATGCCTGTCCTTCCGTGGTGGTCGCGGCCTGCTGGCCGTAGACGTTCTGGTAGCGGTCGTAGAGGGCGTCGATGTGGTGCTGCTCGATCGGCACGGGCTCGCCGAGCTGGCGGGAGACGTGCACCGTGCGGGCGACCTCCTCGACCATCACGGCGGCCTTCACGGCGGCGCGCGCGTCCTTGCCGATGGTGAACGGGCCGTGGTTGCGCATGAGCACGGCGGGGCTGCGGTGGCCGCTGAGGGTCTCGACGATGCCGCGGCCGATCGAGTCGTCGCCGATGATCGCGAACGGCCCCACGGGCACGGGCCCGCCGAACTCGTCGGCCATCATCGTCAGCACGCACGGCACCTCCTCGCCGCGCGCGGCCCAGGCCGTCGCGTAGGTCGAGTGCGTGTGCACCACGCCGCCCACCTCGGGCATGTGGCGGTACACGTAGGCGTGCGCGGCGGTGTCCGACGACGGCGAGCGCGTCCCGTCCACGAGGGTGCCGTCGAGGTCGCAGACCACCATGTCGGCCGGCGTCAGGTCGTCGTAGGAGATGCCCGACGGCTTGATGACGAACAGGTCGGCGCTGCCGTCCGGCACCTCGGTGTTCGGCACCCGCTGCGACACGTTGCCCGCGGTCCAGACCACGAGGTCCCAGCGCGGCAGCTCGGCGTGCAGGTCCGAGACGACGGCGCGGACGCGCGCCACCTCCTCCTGGACGGCCGGCGAGTAGTCGGTCAGTGTCTTGCTCATCAGTCGCTCTCCTGCGTCGTGTCTCGGGTGCGGAGCGCGGCGACGGCGGCGCGCTCGACCGCCAGGCCCGCGCTGTAGCGCTCCAGGAAGGCGGCGTAGCCCGCCACGTCGTCGGCGTTCGGCTCGACGACGTCGAGCGCGGCGTCCGCGAACACCTCGGTACCCAGGTACTCGCCCAGGTCCTGCGCCGGGGCGGCCGCGCCGGCCGCGGACGCCCGGTACGCGGCCAGCACGGCGATGCCCCACGCACCGCCCTCGCCCGCCGTGCGGCCCACGGCCACCGGCGCGCCGAGCGCGGCGGCCAGGAGGCGCTGGGCCACGCCCGCGGTCTTGAACATGCCGCCGTGCGCGAACATGGCGTCCAGCTCGACCCGCTCCTGCGCGAGCACGCGCATGCCGAGGCTCAGGGTGCCGAACGCGCTGTAGACCTGCGTGCGGGCGAAGTTGGCCAGCGTGAGCCGGCTGTCCGGCATGCGGGTGAACAGCGGGCGCCCGGCCTCCAGGCCGGTGATGGGCTCGCCGGACAGGTAGTTGTAGGCGAGCAGGCCGCCGCCGTCGGCGTCGCCGTCCAGGGCGGACCGCAGGAACGCCTCGAAGACGGCACCCGGTTCGGCCGGCTGCCCCAGGGCTGCCGCGAACTGGCCGAACACCTCGGCCCAGACGCCGAGCTCGCTGGCGCCGTTGTTGCAGTGCACCATCGCCACGAGGTCCCCGGCGGGGGTGGTCACGAGGTCCAGCTCGTCGTGCACCCGCTCCAGCGGCTGCTCCAGGACGACCATCGCGAAGATGCTGGTCCCGGCGCTCACGTTGCCGGTGCGCGGCGCCACCGAGTTGGTCGCCACCATGCCGGTCCCGGCGTCGCCCTCGGGCGGGCACAGCGGGATGCCCGGCCGGAGCGTGCCGCTCGGGTCGAGCAGGGCGGCGCCCTCCTCGGTCAGGACGCCGGCGTCCGCGCCGGCGGGCAGGACGCCGGGCAGCAGGTCCGCGATGCCCCGGCCGAAGCCGTGGCCTGCTGCCGCCTCGTCGAACTGCGCCAGCATGCGCTGGTCGTAGCCGCCGGTGGCGACGTCGATCGGGAACATGCCCGAGGCGTCGCCCACGCCGAGCACGTGCCGCCCGGTCAGGAGCCGGTGCACGTACCCGGCCAGCGTGGTCACGTGCCGCACCCGCGGCACGTGCGCCTCCTCGTCGAGGATCGCCTGGTACAGGTGGGCGACCGACCAGCGCAGCGGGATGTTGTGCCCGAACAGACCGGTCAGCTCCGTGGCCGCGCGCTCGGTGGTGGTGTTGCGCCAGGTGCGGAAGGGCACCAGCAGCTCGTCCGCGTCGTCGAACGCGAGGTAGCCGTGCATCATCGCCGAGACGCCGAGGGCGCCCACGGTGGTGGGCCGCACGCCGTACCGCCGCTCGACGTCTCCGAGCAGCGCGGCGACGGACTCCTGCAGGCCGGTCCGGACCGCCTCCAGCGAGTAGGTCCACACGCCGTCGACGAGCTGGTTCTCCCAGTCGTGGCTGCCGCTCGCGAGCGGCGCGTTGTCCGGCCCGACGAGGCACGCCTTGATCCGGGTGGAGCCGAGCTCGATGCCGAGAGCGGTCCGCCCCTGCTCGATCGCCTCCCGGTGGCCGGCGAGCTGTCCCGCTCCTTCGTCCTGCCGCTCCACCATCGTGGACCGCTCCGTCCTGCCCGCACCGTCGCGAGGCGTAGCTCGTGTCTCCGTCGTTCGGCCGCGGCGGTGAGCAGCCCGCTCCTCCGCCCGGCGATGTTAGCGCTCACACGATACCCGCCGACAACGCTGTACCCAAGCCGGTCCCCCGCACGTGTCAGACCCCCAGGTCACCCGGGGGACCTGGGGGTCTGACACGTGCGGGGCGGCGGTTCACCGCCCGGTGCGGCGGCTGAGCCGGAGGTGCAGCGCAGGGTAGGGGCCGAGGAACGAGGCACCTGCCCGGAGCGGAACCGCAGGCTCAGCCGCACGACAAGCAACGAGGGCCCGGCGTCAGCCGCCGTTCACCTCGAAGCCCTGCTCGGTGCCGTACGACACGTTCTCCTCCTGCCAGGCGGCGAGACCGTCCAGCAGCGACGACTTGTCGAGGTAGGCCTGGCCCACCGTGTCCGCGAAGATGCTGTTCGCGTACGACTGCCACGGCAGGTACTGCCAGCCCTCGTTGACGTCGGCCGCGCCCGCTGCGAGCACCTCGTTGATCTTCTGCCCGCCGAAGTACTCGGACTCGTAGCCCAGGAACTCCGGGGACTCCAGCTGCTTCACGGTGGCGGGGAAGCCACCCGTCTCCATGAAGGCGTCGATCGACTCGTCGCTCGAGTTGAGCCACTTGAGGAAGCCCGCCGCGAGCAACTTGTTCTCCGCCGCGCCCGGGATGGACTCGGCACTGCCGCCGTTCTCGGCGTTGGTGGGGGTGCCGTCGTAGGTCGGCATCGGGGCGACGCGCCACTTGCCCTTGCCGTCCGGGACGCCATCCTCCAGGATGCCGGGCATCCACGCGCCGAGCGCGACCGAGCCGATGGTGCCGTCGTTCAGGGCGGCGTACCACTCGTCGCTCCAGCCCGGGAGCTGGCACAGCAGCTCGTCGTCGATGAGCGGCTGGTACATGTCGGCCCACTTGGTGGTGCCCTCGTCGGCCAGGTCGATGGTGACGGCGCCGTTCTCGGTGTGGAACGGCGTGCCGCCGGCCTGCCAGATCATGCTGGTGGTGAAGCCGGCGTCGCCGGTGTCGTTGCCTATGCAGGTCTCGGGGTCGTGCTCCTTGATCTTGGCCGCGGCCTCCTTGTACTCGTCCCAGGTGGTCGGCACCTCGACACCCGCGGCGTCGAAGACCTCCTGGTTGTAGAAGAACGCCATGGGGCCGGAGTCCTGGGGCAGGCCCCAGATGCCCTGCTGCGAGACGGCGCCCCAGGTGGACGGCGTGTACAGGTCCTGCAGGTCGGCGAAGCCGAACGCGGTGAGGTCCACGAGCTGGCCGGGGAGCTGGAACTGCGGGATGGACTGGTACTCGATCTGCACCACGTCGGGCACGCCGGTGCCAGCGGCGATCGCGTTCTGCAGCTTGGTGTTGGCGTCGCCGGCGCCCACCGTGTCCACGAGGGTCACGTCGACGTTCGGGTACGCCTTCTCGAACGCCGCGACCTGCGTCTCGGCCTGCGGCGTCCAGGTCCAGTAGCTCATGCTGCCGCCCTCCTGGAGCGCGGCCTCGATCTCGTCGGCCGTCGCCCCCTCGGAGGAGGCGCCACCGCCGTCGTCGTCCCCGCCGCCCGAGCAGGCGGTGAGCGAGGCTGCCATCAGAGCGGCCAGGGCGCCGAGCGCGACCCGGCGGTTACGGGTGATGGTCATGGTCTTCCTTCTTCCACATCGTTGTAGTTCAGGTTTCTCGACGTCGGCGGGGCCGACCTCGCCTATGCCTTGACGCTGCCTGCGTTCAGGCCGGACTGCCAGTACCGCTGGAGCACGAGGAACACGACGACGATCGGCACGATCGTCAGGAACGAGCCCGTGATCACCAAGTTGAACACCGGTTGGGCGCCGATGCCCGACGCATCCGCCAGCCACTGGTACAGGCCCAGTACCAGCGGGTAGAGGTCCGGGTCGTTGAGCATGATCAGCGGCAGGAAGTAGTTGTTCCACGTGGCGACGATCGCGAACAGCGCCACCGTGACGATGCCGGGCGCCAGGAGGCGCAGCGAGATGGTGAAGAACGTGCGCCACTCGCCCGAGCCGTCGACCCGGGCCGCCTCCAGGATCTCGGTGGGCACCGCCTCCGCCGAGAACACCCACATGAGGTAGAGCCCGAACGGCGAGACGAGGGACGGCAGGATCACCGCCCACATGGTGTTGGTCAGGCCCCACTGGCTGAACAGCAGGAACGTGGGCACCGCGAGCGCGGTGCCGGGCACGGCGATCGCCCCGAGGATGACGGCGAACACACCGTTCCGACCGCGGAACCGGTACTTGGCCAGGCCGTACCCGGCGGCGGTCGCGAGGACCGTGGCGCCGCCGGCGCCCACCACCACGTAGACCAGCGTGTTGCCGAGCCACTTGAGGAAGACGCCGTCGTCGTGGGTCAGGACGGCCTGGATGTTGTCGAAGAACGCGAAGTCGCCCGAGAACCACAGGCCGAACGAGCTGAGCAGCTCGGGCTGGGTCTTGGTGACGCTGAACAGCATCCAGGTCAGCGGCAGGATCGAGTAGATCAGCAGCGCGCCCAGCAGGACGGTCAGGGTGATCGACTTGCGCGGACGGTGGTACGAGTAGCCGGCCATCAGATCTCCCTCCGGGTCCCGCGGAGCTGCACCACGTACGCGACGATCGCGGTGATCACGCCCATCACGATCGCGACGGTGGCGGCATAGCTCACCTGGTTGCCCACGAAGCTCAGGTTGTAGGCGTAGATGTTCGGCGTGTAGTAGGTCGAGATCAGCGCCGGCTCGATCTGCTTCAGGATCGTCGGCTCGTTGAACAGCTGGAAGCTGCCGATGATCGAGAAGATCGTCGCGATCACCAGGGCCCCGCGGACGGCGGGGATCTTGATCGACCGCACGATGCGGAACTGGTTGGCGCCGTCGATGGCCGCCGCCTCGTAGATCTCGAGTGGCACCGTCTTGAGCGCCGCGTACAGGATCAGCATGTTGTAGCCCACGAACTCCCAGGTCACGATGTTGCCGATCGCCGTGAGGATCCACTGCTTGGTGTACGGGTCGATGAGCGGGAAGCCCACCAGGTCGTTGACGCTGCCGGTGAGTCCCAGCCGGTCGTCGTACATGAAACCCCACATCAGCACCGCCACGACGCCGGGCACGGCGTACGGCAGGAACAGCGCCACGCGGAAGAAGCTCTTGCCGTGCAGGCGGCCGCTGTCGATCGCGAGCGCTGCGATCAGGGCGATCCCCAGCATGATCGGCACCTGCACCACCAGGAACAGGCCCACGCGGCCCATGCCGTCCCAGAGCTTGGGGTCGGTGAAGGCGGTCACGTAGTTGGCGAACCCCGCGAAGGTGGTCCCGCCCATGAGCTGGTTGCGGAACAGGCTCAGGTACATGGAGTAGACCAGCGGGGTCACGATGAACAGCGCGAACACCACCAGGAAGGGCGTCACGAAACTCCAGCCGGCCGCGGAGACGCGGCGGCTCGGTGGGCGGCGACCGGGCACGGCCACACCCCTTTCCCCGGACGACGGCGTCCGGATTCACCTGGACGGCTATGTCCTGGAACACGCCGGACGACGTTGCCCGACGACGGGAATGTGAACGTAAACATCCTCGTGCGCGGTGACTCTGCCACTGCCTCGCGAACGTGTCAACGCTCTCTTCAGCAACGTTCTGAGAAAGGTATACGGGGCGTCCGGGGCCGGTCACGGCGGAGCGCCGGTGCGGCGGACGCTCGTCCGAGGGACTGCCGTCAGAGGCGCGGGGAGGCCGCGCTCCTGCGCACCACCAGCTCGGGCGCGATCAGCTCGGCCGCGGGCCTGCCGCCGTCGACCGCCGCGAGGAGCAGCGCGACGCTCCGCCGGCCGAGGTCGACGAACGGCTGGCGCACCGTCGTCAGCGGCGGGATGAAGTGGCCGGAGCCGTCGACGTCGTCGAAGCCGACCACCGACACGTCGTCGGGCACCGAGACGCCGCACTCCCAGAAGGCGCGCAGCAGGCCGAGCGCGAGCTGGTCGTTGGCGGCGAAGACCGCCGTGGGACCGGTGCCGGACCGGACGCGCTGGGCCAGGTCGAGGCCCACCATGTAGCCGCGGTCCGCGGTCCAGCCCGCGACGACCGGCTCGGGCACGGGCAGGCGGTGCTCGGTGAGGACGGCGCGCCAGGACTCCTCGCGCTCGACGGCGTCCAGCCAGTCCAGCGGGCCCGCGACGTGCAGGATCTGCCGGTGTCCCAGCTCGATCAGGTGCTCGACGGCGAGACGGGCCCCGGCTCGCTGGTCCACGGACAGCGGGATGACCGGGACGTCGGGCTGGAGCTCGCGGGCGGCGATGAGGACCACGGGCACGGGTGCCTGGAACGACTCCACGGCGTCGGCCACGTCGCTGTGCGGCGCGATGACCACGATGCCCTCGACCGCCTGGTCCATGAAGTGTTCGAGGGCCTTGTGCAGGGTGGCGCCGTCGTACTGCCGCAGCGTCGCGACGCTGACGTACCAGCCCTGTTCCCGCGCCGCCTCCTCGACCGCGATCAACGTGCTCGACGGGCCGAACAGCGGCGACCCGGTGGTCACCACGCCCACCGTGGTCGACCGGGCCGTGACCAGGGCGCGTGCCGCGCTGTTGCGGCGGTAGCCAAGCTCGGCGATAGCCTCCAGCACCCGCTCACGCGTCGCCGGGCGCACGCTCCGGTGGCCGTTCAGCACACGCGAGACGGTCTGGTGGGACACGCCGGCGAGCGCGGCGACGTCGGCCATGGCCGGCGGCCGCGTCGTCGCGGGTCGAGAGATGGTCACGGGAGGAATCATCCACCCAGCTCACGGGCGCGGTCACGCGCCGCGGTGGCGGCGGTCAGGAACGAGGCGCGCACGCCGCCGTCGTCCAGGGCCCGCAGGGCGGCCGCCGTGGTGCCGCCGGGCGAGGTGACCTTCTCGCGCAGGATCACGGGGTGCTCGCCCGTCTCGTCCATGAGGCGGGACGCGCCGAGCAGCGTCTGGATGGCGAGGCGCCGCGCGACGTCGCGCGTCAGGCCGAGCAGCACGCCGGCCTCGGCGAGCGCGTCGGCCACGTAGAAGACGTACGCGGGGCCGGAGCCGGAGATCGCCGAGACGGCGTCCAGGTCCTTCTCCGCGGCGCGCACCACGGCGCCCGTGCCGGCGAACAGGTGCTCGACCGCCTCGAGGTGGACCTCCGTGGCGGCGGCGCCCGGCGCGATCGCCGTGATGCCCGCGCTGATCGCGGCGGGCGTGTTCGGCACGGTGCGCACCACGGCGACGCCGGCCGGCAGCCGGCGCTCGTAGAACGCCGTGGGGTGGCCGGCCGCGACCGTGACGACGACGGCGGCGGGGTCGATCGCGGACGCGATCTCGTCGAGCAGTGCGCCGACGTCCTTGGGCTTCACACCGACGAGCACGATGCCCGCACCCTGGACCGCGGCGACGTTGTCGCTGGTGGTGGCCACCTGGTAGGTCTCGCGCAGGTGCTGCGCCTTGGCCTCGGTCCGCACGGTGGCGACGACGTCGGACGCGGCCCAGCCCGCCGACAACGCACCCGCGAGCACCGCCTCGCCCATGTTCCCGGCCCCGAGCACTGCAAGTCGCTGGTTCACCACACCATTGTCTCTCGGCGCGCCCGGACCGGGCGACGCGGGCCTGCCGGCCGAGCCCTCGTCACAGGGGGAACGCCGTGTAGAAGTCCTCCATGACGTCGGTCGGCCCGGTCGCCTGGAGCACGGCGGTCCCGTTCTGCCACACGACGACGGTCGTGCCGCCCTTCGCCTGCACGAACGTGTACTGCCCGACGACCTTCTTGCCGACCTTGACGTCGCCCGTCCGGTCGGCCTCGCCCGCGGACGCGGCCCAGGCCGCGGCGCCGGTGGCCGCCTCGTCCTCCGTGGCCCACTGGCCGGCCACGACCGCGACCTCGAGCGAGTCGCCGTCGGAGTACTCGGCGTTCCAGGCCTCCAGCGCGCCCTCGCCCTGGGGCTCCTTGGCCTCGGTGAGCGAGCCGAGGGCGAGCTGCAGCACTGCCGAGGGCAGGGCCTTCTGGAACGCGGTCTCCTCGCCGCTGCGGTCCATCGCCTTGACCGTGGGCGTCGGCACGGGCGCGGTGACGGTCACCGTGGGCACAGGCTCCGGCGTCGCCTCGGACCGCCAGAAGCCGGGCCACGCGAAGCCGGCCAGGAGCACCAGCACGAGCACCACGACGAGCACGCCCACGAACACGACGAGGCGACGACGCCGGTACACGGCGGGCGACGCCTTCCGCGCGGTCACCGCTGCTGTCGCACCGGTGCGTGGTGACTTCACGCGCTGGTCGGTCATGTCTGGCTCCCCCGTACTAGGTCCATCGGATACCTCACGATGGCTCATCCGAGACCTTATGTCGCGCCACTGACATCGGCAGGGAGGCACGCCCGGCGGGGCCGGGTGAGGGGTGGGTGGGAACACACCTGCATCGCCGCCGACAACATCGTGCGCCGACCCATCCGCCGGACCGAGGCAACCTGGACCGAAGGGGACGTGTGCACTACAGGCGCATTCACAGCACAGCCTCGATAAGTTCGCCAGCCTCAGGATCGAACTTCATCTCAAGGAGTCCCGCATCCTCGATCACGCGAACAAGCAAGGAACATCGAGCACGCGACGGGTACCCAGGCCATGTCACCGTGACAGGCACATAGGGGTCAAACTCAAGGCGCGGAACCTCCGCCGTATCACCTTCGCGCAGTCGGATCATCGTCGCCTCCAAACCGGTTGAGCGTGCTTCAACACCGGGGTTACCTCCCGGCAGCCGCAGCAAGCAGAGCGAAATCTCACCACCCGAGAACCGGCCGGTCCTCGAGCCCGAGAGCGGATTGTTCAACGCCGTGATGGTGCGTACCACGCACCGCCGCTCCTGTGCCAAAGGCATAACAACTCCGTGGGCAGCATGACGGCACTCGTAGTTGGCCGGAATGCTCGAGACGGGCACGTCCGGCTCGGGAGACGGCCAAGAACAGATTCACGTGGATGCGCGACACAGCGCCTCGACCAGACTAACCGCTGGCTGGCCCTGAACACCCAAGTCGCCGCCTGGCCTGCCCGTCGACCCGGTCGGCGACTGACGGCCGGTGCGCGGATCGCAGCACGACTCACACACCCTGGAAGAATTGGCCGACCAGGTCACCGCCAAACAGACCCGCCGGGGTCACTGTGGAGATCGCCGAGAGCGGCTCGGCCAAAAAACGCTCGTGGGGGCCAATGCACCTAGGGCCTGTTTCGGAACTGGTCAGCGGTGTCGGATCCAGGTCAGGACTTCGGTGACGATCGTGACGTGGTCGGCCGCGGCGGTTGTGTTGTGCTCGCTGGTCGCTGCGTCGCGCCGCTCGATCTCGTAGCCGCCAAGACCATTGGTGCGGGTGTGGACCGAGATGGACCAGTCCAGGGCCACGTCGTTGGGGTAGATCACGAAGAACGTGTTGTTGCTGCTGTCCAGGTCCTCAAGCATGCCCAGCAGGGCAACGTGATCGGGGCCCTCGACGTACTGGCTGTCCTCGGAATCGGCGTAGCAGGCCAGGGGCTGTGATTGCACGGAGCAAGGTGCCAGGGCTCAAGCCACTCGGACCACGGCGGCGATCCAGTCGTCGATCGCGGCGACCTTCACGCTCGCCTCGTTGCGGACCTGGAGCTTGTCGAACCTCGTCGCGACCGCCCGCCACCGTTTGAGCCGGTTGCAAATGCGCTCCACCGCGTGCCGCTTCTTGTAGTCCTCGTAGTGGACCTTCGGCGGCCGTCCGCCGGCCGAACCCTTCGCCCGGCGGTGGGCGGCATGGTCCTTTTTGTCCGGGATCGTCGCGCGGATCCCACGCCCGAGCAGGAGGCGGCGGTTGGCCCCTGAGGCGTAGGCCTTGTCGCCCCGGACCCGGTCCGGCGTGGTGCGCGGGCGTAGTTCCGCCGGGACGTTTGACCGGGACGGTGTCAAGCACCGGGCCGAACTGTGGGCTGTCCCCCGCCGCCCGGCCGTGACGACCATCCCCATGAGCTCCTGCCCTTGCTCGCAGGCCGCGTGGATCTTCGTGGTCCACCCACCCCTGGATCGACCCAACCCATGATCAGCGGGCTCGGCCCCTGGCGTTTCCTTCTGCGCGTCCGGGTCCCGGCGCCCGCCAGCGGCATGCTGGTGACCTGGGCGATCGTGGAGTCCACGTTCATCTCCCAGCAGATCTGCCCGCCGGCATCGGCCAGCGTCCGCGACAGGTCCAGGACCTGGTCCCAGACCCCTTCACGCTGATACCGGCGAAACACCCGATACAGACTCGACCACGGCCCATACCGGTCCAGCACGTCTCGCCACGGGCACCCCGCCCGGACTCGGTGCCGGATCCCGTCGACCTGCCTCCACAGATACCGCGCCGAACGACCGCACCCCGCCACCGTCAACAACGGCCCGACCACTTCACGCCTCGTCCATCAGATCATGTCGCCCAGCCGCGTCCACCACGAACCCGAAGCATGCCGAAACCGCAGGTCACGGACCAATTCAGAAACGCGCCCTAGCTCGCCGATGGCCAGCGCAGCGGTTCGAAGCTCGTCACGAGCAGCACTTACAGCCCGGTGCAGGTTCGGATCGCTCCTGCCCGGCGGGCCACCATGCTCACAGAGGAAACTCGTTGTTCCACGGCGAATCGAGCGCCTCGGGATCTCCACCGACCACTCGGACGACGTCATCCACCTCATCGATGGAGTCCACAAACCTCAACTCGGCCGTCTCATAGTCCTCCTCTCCGAACCAGTCACCCGAATCAACGAGATTGCGAGGGACAACGATCCGGGCGATCCGGATTCGGCCATCAGGCACTGGAAGGACCCAAATCCAGGAACACGACTCACGGCTGGGATCGGCCAGGCGCTGAGTAACGGGCGCCTTCAGCATTTCAAGCCGGTTACGAACTCTTTGCCGCATTATCCACCCCAGAAAATTCGAACGATCGGACCTTCAAGTGTATGCACCTGGAGATGTGGCAGCGCGCCATCCGCATTTCCGGCGCCGTGCCCAAGTACGCGACCATCTGCATCAAGCTGATCGTCCCAGTGATAGGTGCCCTGCTTCGATCCAAAGAATTCCCGCGTGCGCGGACCGTCCATCCCGGACGCGTTCCTGTATCCATGCGACTGGTAGATGCCGAGGAACAATTCTTCCGCCTGGTTCCGATTAGCAACATGGATCGCTGTCTCACCGTCAGCGATTGCTCGCGCGGCCCGGTTAACCACACCACTTGACCACGGAATGTAGTCCGCGTTGTGCACGAGCACCGGCACGTCGCCGGCAAAGGCGTAGTAGTTGTGGTCTTCCGTGACACGGAAGTTGTAGACCGTAACCGGCTCGCCAGTCGGCTCGACCTTGATTCGCTCGACCGCCGTCGTACCTTCAGGTGTGACGAGCATGTCACCGACGACCAAATCACCGGCGTCGACCCACCCTCGCATGTCGACCCAGAACGGGTGCTCGGCCGTTGTAGTGATGACGTCACCGTCAATCGTGAGCTCATACAACTCTGTAGCTTGCCGGACGTAGGTCTTGTCAACGGCACGGAGCACCTCCCGGCCAGTGGTCTGGTCCTTGGCCCAGACCCTGTCCCCGGCCTCGATTTCCTCAATCGGTTTCTTGCCGTCCTCCGTCAGGACCAGCGTGCCCGCGACAAAACACTTGCCACCAGGGAGCCCGCAAGCTCCGGTCTTGCAGGTGTTCGCGGGGTTGTTCCCCGACGCACGCAGGTTCGTCACGGACTCGCTCACACGAGCCGCCTGCGCACGTTCGGCAGCTTGCGCCGCCGACGCACGCTGAGCGGTCTCGAGGCGCTGAGCAAACGAGGTCTTGGAAGCGATCGATCGCGACGCGGAGGCGACCGATCCCGCCAACCTCGACGCCATCGGCGAGAACAATTTGCCTACGCCCGCTGTGACACCTCCGACCACAGCCGCCGCACCCGCCTCACCAGCAAGTTCCCTGGCACCCTTTTGTCGCTGTCCCTCAAACGCAGTGGCGTGCGCGTTCGCGACAAGCGACCCGACTGCACCCGCCACAATGCCGCCGACCACGATGCCCGCCCAGACACATCCCGGTGCCCCAAGGCCCCCGGTAGCGGCCGTGCAGGCAGCGGTGACAGCCGTCCCTGCGACCCAGCCGGCGAGAGTCCCGATCGCAGCCCCTGACCAGAACGAACCCTTGGTCACCGCCTTCTTGGCCGAGTTCCACGTGTCGGACAGCCAGGACATCCCGGAGGGGTCAGCCCAGGTCAGCGGGTTGTTGCCCGAGTAGAGGTAAGCATTGAACTGCGCAGGAACACCCGGCTCCAGAACCGGGTCCGTGCTCAGGAACTGTCCCAGAGACTCGTCGTACCACCGCGCGCCGAGGAGCGTGAGCCCGGTGTGATCGTCGCGAGTCTTGCCCAGGAACTGTCGGTCGCCCGGCATCTCCTGGACAGTCGCCTCCGCGTCTGCGCCACGGGCGGCGCCGAACGGATCGGTGTACTGCCGCACCACGCTGTCCCGCGTCCAGGTGGTGTTCGGTACCGCCGCCAGCGCAGTCCCGTGTGGGTCACAGACCAGCGACGTCACACCCTGCAGCCCCTTGCCCTGACGAACCGCGACCGACTGCCCCGCGAACCCGTAGTACCGAGTCGCAGAGACGACTCCCTCGGCATCGACGTGCACCTCCTGCCCGCCCGGCAGATAGACCGTGGTGCCCGTGGAGTCGGTCCGCACCATCCGGTCGCCATCGGCCGAGTACACGTACTGGGCGTCAGCATCCGCCGAGGTGCCGTCCCCCTCGGACCCGTCACCAGTCGTCACGACCGACGCGAGCTCGCCCTCGGGATCCCATGTCAGCGACTCGGTCGTGTTCCCGTCGAGCCCAGGACGCGCAACCTGCCGCCCCGACGCGTCATACCCGAACGCCCCAGTCGTGACCTGCTGCGTCCCATCTGGAGCCTCGACGACCGTCCGAGAAGCCACGACCGCGTGCGGCCCCGCCTTCAGCGCCGCGTTCGAAGAACCCAGGCCCGCACCGTGGGTATAGGTCGTGGTGGACGTGGTGACGGCTCCGCCAACCTCCTCCTTGGTGCGCGACACCAGGTCGGTACGACGCCCCTGAACGTCGTACGTGTACTCGTTCCAGTACGCGGCCGAACCGCCCAGAGCCGCGTCGGCAATCGGCGTCACATCTTGGTCGCACACTCCGTCGTGCGGCGTCCACGCCACCGTCAGCTGCTGAAGGCCGTCGTAGGAGAAACACTGATTGTCCTGATGCTCCGGCAGCCCGGCCAGCCACTCCGCAGTCGGGGTGTCCTTGACCGAGGTTACGTTCCCACCGTCGTCGTACCCGTAGTGGACGTCGAGGTCGGCACCGTTGAACCGTTCCCGGTCCAGCTTGATGCCCTCGAGCCTCTTGGTCCCCGACTCGTACTGGTACGAGACGACCGCACCGTAGGTGTTGCCGAGGTCCATCAGCGTCGGCTGCCCCGTCGCGCTGAAGCGCGACGCTGCGACGTACGTGCCCCAGCCAAACCCGCCACCCATCCATTCGGGCATCGAGGCGGTGTCGTAATGGGTCGTGACCCGTTCCGACCCCATGGCCAGTGACCCGCCTGCAGAAGTGACCCGGGGCAGTGTCACGGAAGCCACCTGACCGTCAGCGGTGAAGGTGGACTTCGTGGTGAACTCCTGTTCACCGAGCTCCGCCAGGTCACCGCTGGAGGGCAGAGTCACCGTGGTCGACGTCGGCCGGTAGGCGGCGTCGTACGCGTCAATCTTCGTCGTGTACGAAGCGCCGTCGGCGACCCTGGTCGACGATGACACCTGGCCCAGCAGGGGTTCACCCGCGGCATCCAGCGTCTGGTCGTAGGCCCAGCGGGCGCGTGCCGTACCACTGCCGTCGGCCAGCAGGGTCACCCGTCCCAGTGGGTCGTACGTGTAGGCCAGCGATGAGCCCGTCGCGTCGGTGACCTTCTCGACCTGCCCGACCTTGTCGTAGTCGGTGGTGGTGACACCCGCGTCGGGGTCACCAGTACGAACTGTGTTGCCGGCGAAGTCGTACTTGTAGGTCCACTGATTCCCCGCCGGGTCACTCATTTCGGAGAGCTGACCCGCGGCGTCCCACACGTACCGAGTCACCTGGTAACCCGAGGCGGTCGCGGTACGCGGATCGAATCCCGACGCGGCCGCATTCGGCCGCGATGTCCACCGCCACAGCTGCGTGCCGCGACCACGCGCGTCGGTCACCGTGGTCGAGGCCGTGCCGCCCGCGGGCGGCAGCACCGTCGTGTACTGCCCGTCGTAGTCGGTGACCGTGCGCCACTTCTCATACTCCGGGTTGGCCGAGGTGCCGGTCCAGAAGATCTCGTTGGTTGGCCGGCCCGCGCCGTCGTACACGTAGGTCGTAGCAGACTCGGTGACAGGCGGCGGCTCGACCGGTGTCCCAGACACGACCCCCTTGGCCCACCAGTCGCCGACCGCCTTCTTGACCCGCCCTGCCGTGTCGTAGAGCGTATGCGTGACGATGCGGCCCCGCGCCGTAGCGTTCGCAGTGCGCGTCTCGCCGGAGTCGACGCCCTCGGCCTGCGTCTGGAACGCACGCATCAGGCCGTCGTAGAGGGTCGCACTCGCGTGCTGCCGCTCCCCGTCGGCTCCGATCGTCTTGGTCAGCACCACGTTCAGGCCATTGGCTCGCACCGTGTACTCGTACTCGACCGATGGAACGACGGCGTTCGCGTGCTGCGGGTACCGGACCGACGTGAGACGGCCGAGCCCGTCATAGTTACCGGCCGTCACCTTGCCGTTCGGGTCGGTCGTCGAGAGCACCGAACCTGTGGCCGGGTTGATCTTCGTGATCTGCTCGAGCTTGCCGACAGCGGTGCTGACCTGGGGCGAGATTGTCTTGACCGAGGACACCACCGAGGCCGTGCTCGGTGTGTACTCGGTCCCCGAAACACGTCCGAGTGCGTCCTCCTGCGCAGTCACACGCCCGAGAGTGTCGTAGGTGACCTTCGAGGTGCGGAGATAGCCGGCCTTCGTGGCAGGGTTCAGCGTGCCCGTGTCTGGGTCGAGCTCGGGGTCTACTTCCCATGTCTCGGTCGTTCGACCTGCCTTGTCGTAGACCGCGAGTGTGTCCGTGATGACGTCGGCCGGCCGCGCCGGAGTGGTCGCGCACTCCTTGGCCACCACCTCCGTGCGCGAGGCGGCGCCGACGATGTGGGCTTCCGCCAGCGTGGTGTCGCTGGAGTGCGCATAGGTGATACGCGTGCACACGTCATCCGTCGCGATGCCAACGGCGCCGATGTCGTCGATCTGCTTGACCTGCGAATTGGCATCGAATGACGTCTCCGTGCGAGTCTGCTGCGCCACGTCGCCCGCGGCGTTGAACGTATAACCCCGTGCGGTCGAAGAAGCGATCCGGGTGGAGATGGTCTTGTCCGCCTCGTCCTTGGCGACTGTGACGATGTCACCGGGCACGGTGACCGACTGCGAGACTCTCTTTCCGTCTCCGGTCTGGTCCCAGGTGGAGAGCACCTGCCCCTGGTATCGCTCGTCGTCAGTGACCGTCACGGTGTTACCGGGTGGGCCGACAGTCAGTTCGTCGCCCAGGCCCCGGAAATAGCGCGCCACGGACGTGGATGCATCGCCGCCCTCCCCGGTGACTGTCGTGACGGTGCCGAACCCGCGGAAGTCGGAGTAGGTGACCTCCTTGGGCTTGACGAGCGCGCCGGTGGGCTTGGCCCATCCCGCGCCGCCCTCGTACAGGTAGGAGGTCGTGACCTGGCCGGACCCGGTGACCAGCTGGTTGGTGCCCTCGACGACGGACGACCCGTCCTGAACCACTGACGAAACCACATACTTGTGGAACCAGTCGATGGCGTCCCCGTCCCATTTCACCGGGAAGCACAGCCGACTGTTCTCCGCCGGATCACCGGGGACATCGCCTGCGGAACACTCGGTGCGGTAGTTGACGCTGATCTTGGCGCCGGACTCGGTGCGCACGGCCAAGATGCGTGGGCGGAACATCGCCGCATACCCATCGTCGCCTGAGTCCACGCGGTTGCGCAGGGTCCTGGTGGGCTGGAAGACGACCGCCGGCAACGCCTTGTCGTCTCCCGTGGTGGCAGTACCGCCGTGGCCTGTGTGCGTGATCTTCTTCAGCCACAGGATCCGACCGGTGCCGCCGGTGCCGAGCGATCCGTCACCCGGGTCGAGGAACGACTGGTCCAACTGCCAGGAGTCCACCGGGACGTACGCTCCGCTGACACGGACCGATGTGCTGATCTTTGCCAGCCGACGCGTCGAGTAGAACGCAGGACTAATGGTCTCGTCCGGGCAGCTGGTAGCCGACTCCACACACACGAGGTCCGCGGGGACGTCCGGCCACGCGGCAGCATTCGACCGGATCTGGCCGACGGCGCAGTCCACACCCGTGCCCGGCACACAGCGGGACGTCGTGTCGAACTCGACGCGCACAGGCGCTGTTCCTGTGGCCTCAGCGCCCTGCCGGGTGCCGTACTCGATCCGCAGCAGGTTTCCGCCCGCCACGTACTTTTCCACGCCGTCACCCAGGTTGTACCCGTACTTGCGTACCTGTGTCTCGTACACGTAGGTCATCGAGTTGTCGGACGGGTCCACGACATAGTCGAGCATCCACCGGTAGGTCTGCGTGCAGCGGGAAGCACCGAATCCACCGTCCGCCGACGGCTCGTAGCAGTCCTCACCCGGGTGGTTGCCGTAGACCGGCACCGTCCAGGACGAGTTCAGACCCAGGCCGTCGGACGGTCGCTCGTCCCGACCGAAGTAGTACTGCGTCCCGTCGACCGTGGTGACCTTCCAAAACTCACCGGTCTTGTCCCCGTTGTCCGCCCCGGAATGGTGAGTGACCTTGGTTCCGTCGTGGTTCTTGCTGTACCACAGCCCATCCGCACCCTTGTTCAGCTCTACCGCCGAGCCGTTGAACGTCAGCGTCGCATTGTCCTCACCGATACACAGGTCACCGGTCAGATGATCGGCGTTGTTCGGCGCCTGTCCGTCGACAGCGTCCTGGTCGTCCGCACACGGGACGAACGTGCGCTCCACGAAGCTCGACGTGACGTCGAAGCCCTCTCCGACCCACGAGGTCTGGTTGTTCGTCGAAGCGACCCGCCCGTCGCTGGCCGCGGACGAGTACGACAGCCCCAGTTCGGGCGACGGCCCCGCGGAGACACCCGGTGTGCGCAAGGGATACGACCAGGTGAACGCACCAGACGAACCCGCAACGCCCCAGGATGCCGACGGCGCCAGCGAGGTCGCTCCCCAGTCACCTGCCGAGCCCGAGGTGCCTGCCGTCAGAGCCACCATGCTCGTCCCGGTAGCGGAGAGGCCGACCTTCGCCGTCACCGTCTGGTCACCCGTGTTGTTGACGGACGACTCGATCGGAGTCGGCTCGCAGTCGGTGCCAGACGCCGCGTTGCCGAGTCCCTCGGTCTCTTCGGCCTGCTCCAGCGCGCACTCCGGGATCGAGACCAATCGAAGACGCGAGGCCCAGTCACCACCGACGCGGTCGGCGAGCGCCGCGTAGGAGACGCTCAGCTCCACGTCGCCCGTCGGTCGCAGTGCGCGGGACGTCGCGACACCAGACGCGTCCGATGCCTGTTCATCATCGTCCGCGGGGGGCGAGGTGAGCACGACGAGGGGACCGGACGTTCCTGCCAAAGCCGCCGTGGCTGCGTCGGCCACACGCGCTTCGACCTGCTCGACGGCGATCGGTGAACCGGGGACGGTTCTGGCCTCGACCTCGATCCCAGAGGTGTCGACGAGCGGCTCGGCGTCGGACGTCGTCGTGCCGTCTTCCATTGCCATCATCAGCGAGGCAACGGACGTCGTCTCGGTGGCTTCTTCGGGCGTCGGCTCGGCTGGGAGCTCGACCTCACCCTCCTCATCATCAGGAACCCATTCCGCTCCGTCGATGTCGACGGCGTCGAAGATCTGCCCCTGATCCAGTTCGGCGGTGACCTGGTCGAGGTGCTCACCGCGAGACTCGAGTGAGTCCTCTTCGCTCGATGCAGCTACCGCCGCCCGAACGATCTGAGCAGTCGCCGGCCCAGCCGCAGCCGGGTCAGCGCCCAGCACCATCGCGAGCAGGGCAGCGGTGACGGTCGTCGCCACCCGCAGCCAACGATCGGCCAACCTGTCAGGTCGCCTCATGAAGCCTGTCCTCATCATCGAACTCGTTACGGCACTGGCAGTCGGCTGTTCGCTCACTGGGTGGTCTCCCCGCCGATCGTCGGGTCGATCCCGTCGCCGGCCGTGCCTGTGGCCTCAGCGCCCTGGCACAGGCGGCGGATCTTGGCCGATGCGAGAACCTCGCCCTTGAAGACCCGCACGTTGTCGATCTCGCCGTCCCAAGGATTCGACGGTGACCCCGTGGTGCGCATGCGACCCACGGTCAGCGGGCCAGGTGTCCGAGGAACAGCGGAGGTGAACCCGGTCAGCTCGGAAAGGTGTGGTTCACCGATGGCGGGCTCCGCAGGCGTACCGGCGTCGCACACGTACAGCCGCATCGCCTGGTCGGACTTGCCGTACTCGGCCAGCAGATGCACCCACTCGCCGAACCGGACTTCCTGGTCCGACTTCAGGTAGGTGTAGGCGTTCGTCGTACTCGACGTGTTCAGCCCGAATGTCCAGCAGCCCTGTCCAGGTGTGCCGTCCGGGCACGACGTGGGCCGGTAACCCAGCCAGAATCCCGAGTAGTCGATCGAGTCCTGCGACAGTGCCGCGTAGTAACCCGCCCGATCGGCGTCCTCTGCGAGCCGGACGTGGGCTGAAACGACGAAGTCCTGCGATGTGTCCAGGACCGGCGCCTCTGTCACCGCCTCCTGTGCCGCGTTGCGGTCGAAACGGAGTGCCAGGTCGTTGTCGCGCGCACCGAACAACCCGTGCGGACCCTGGACCCAGGTGGGTCCTGTCACTGCCAGGTCTCCGGCCCCGGTCGCCTCGCCGGCAGTGCGTACGGACCGGTCCTCGGACGGGCTCGCGCCCTCGTCAAAGGTCCAGATCCCGTCCTCACGCGCCTCAGCGACGTCGAACTCGTGCGAACCGTAGTTGAGCGACCGGTTTCCGGCGTCGTCAACCGATTTCACCTGAAGGGTCTTGGCCCCCACTGCGGTTGGCGACAGGCACATGATCGCTTTGCCCGCCGAGTCCGCAGTCACGGAACTCGGGTATGTGTTACCCGTATTGAAGCCATACACGTACGAGGCCACATCCGTCGAACCGTTGGGCAGGAATCGGAAGCAGCCCTTCTGTCCGGTTCCGCCCCGCTCCTTGTCCTGCTCGTAGACCGCCTGGATTCCTCGCGAGGGCTCCTCATCAGGCGTCACGACCTCGATCTTTGGCGGCTTAGGCGCGTTGATATCGACCTTGAACCAGCACGCGGGCGAGTCGGTGTACCCGAACGTCCGCGACCCGTCAGTGACCTGTGCTCTCCATCGATACAACACGTTCGAGCTCAGCACGCCGCCGGGGATTGTCTTGCTGAATCGCGCCGGCGCAGCTTGGCCCTTGCTCCAGTACGTCGTCTCCCAGATCCGGCTGCCGTCAGAGTCCCGGACCACGACGAACTTCACCTGAACGCTGCCCCCGTCAGGGTCATCGCCCACGACCGACAAGGTCGGCTGGGTCGTGACGATCAGCGGTGCGAACGACGTGGTGTGGCATCCGACGTCGCTACCGTCGACGAGTGTCTGGTGCCCTCGCGCTACCTCGGGCTTGCGGTTGTACTCAACGGCGAACACAGCATCCCAACGCAGCTTCTTCCAGGACTCCATGTTGCTGGTCGACCGACCCTTGACCCCGAGATTGAGCGTGCTCCAGCCGTTGGCTGCGACGTCCTTGGCGGCTGAGGTTGCGTTCCACTCGGTGCCGTGGGTTCCACCGCAGGCGGACGAGTAGTACGCGTCAGACTTGGTGCTGACGAGGTTGCTGGAAGACCACGAGGCAGCATGGTTGTTCCACGTGGTCGCCGTACTGATCGGCGGCACCCGATGCAGGTCCATCGGTGTCTTTGTGCAGTTGTACGAATGGGTTCCTACTGCACGGAACGTCGCCGAGACGATGTCGGTCGAGTCCATCGCGCCGATGGACTCGAGGCCCTTGTACTGCCAGATCAGGCGCCAGACGTTTCCCGATCGCTCGCAGATGATGTCCTTCGTGACATCGCAGAACCCGACGCCGGCAGAGTCGCCCCACTGCCACTCCGCAGCCGAGTCCGGCCAAGCGCTCTTGATGGCGGTCTTGGCGTTCCTGGTACCGGTCAGGGGCGGATCCACGAAGACCGGCCATACGGTCTCGGCATCGGTGAACATGCTGGTTTCAGCACCGACAGCGGCTGTGGAGCCGTCCGGCTCGATCTCCACACCCATGGCGACCACAACGTCTCCAGGTAGGGGTTCCTCAACACGGTCGCCCTGCGGATCGCCGTCGTTCTGTGCACTGGCAAGCGTCTTCGCGCCAGCGGTGCGCTCCGCACCGGACCCGGCCTCGGCACCGCCTGCCGAGTCCCACTGCATCGCCTGCCCGCCCGAGAACACCAGCGGGTCATCCTGCATGGCATCGCTCGTACTCACCGCGTAGAAGACCCCGTCCGTCGGCCCAGGTACCTCTGCGGGCTGCTGGCCGGTCTGGTCGATCGGCGGCACATCGGTCAGCTCCAGACCATCGGAGACTCCCACGTCAAAATTCAGACCATCGGGCCCCGCCGCGGCCGTGACCGCTGCCGCGGCGACCGCGCTGTCCAGCCGAAGCACCGGGGTCACGCCCGTGGTGTCGCTGTGAACTCGGACAATGAGGTCGGCGCCCTCGATCGCGGCGCCCGTCGCGTCGAGCACCGGGTAGATCACGCGCGTCGCGTCATCCGGATCGACCATCGCGTTCCCGAGCCCTACCGGCAGCCCGAGCGACAGCTCCAGCCCGTCGCGGTCGAGCGACACCACCTCGCCGGAGTCTCCGCCGTCGGTGAAGTTGATCCCCAAGGCCGCAGAGGTGACTGTGGGCGTACCTGACGCGTCCAGGACGACCTCCGGGTCGACCGGTTGCCATTCACCCGACGCAGCGGACCTCAGCGCGGTGCCCGAAGCCTCCTGCCGGAAAGTCCCCCGCGGCGTGGCGTAGCTGGTGTCGTAGACAGTCAAGGAATCGAGAATCATCACGTCGTGACCACACCGCTCGGCGATCTCGGACGCCTCGGCTGCAGTCTGGGCCTCGCGAGGACACTCCACGCTCGCGTCGTTCGCGCCAACGCCAGCATCGTCACCGGAGGCGAGCACGACTTCCGAGATCGCGCCGGGGACATCAGCAGCCCATGCCACGCCGCCGACCAGGGCGACGACCACACCCACCGCGATTGCCCGACGCGCACGCGGCAGCATGACCACCCGTACCGCGCGCGCCAGACCGTCTCGAGCCCGCGACCTCAGAACCGGTTTCCGCATCATGACCTGCCCCCAGGCCACGACGGCCTGACTCACCCGATAAGAACGGCCCCGTGCACGAGCGGGCGCACGGATTCTTACCAGGGCAAGCACAGTTCTGGTCAAATCGGCCAAAACTCTCGGTAGCACATCGGAAAATGGCAACATTCCGCCGATCCGGCCTCAGGCGAACGCCTCCGTGTACATGCTTTTCACCCAAAAGATCACCCGCGGAGATTCGAATCCGCGGTGAAACGGCGGCCCGCCCGGCCCACAGCGCCGTGCGCCAGCGTCAATCTCGGAGCGAGACGCTCCCCCGCCCGGCCGCCTGCGGCCGCGCCGCCGCCTGGCTCAGCGGGAGCAGCACCGCGAACGCGGCCGCCGCGATCGCGCACGCCGCGAGGTGGCCGCCCGCGTACGCGACGAGCCCGGCGTCCCCGGGCAGGCCGGCGCCGAGGCGCCCCTCGACCGCGGCGGCGGCCAGAACCGACAGCACGGCGGCCGGGACCGCGGCGATCGCGAGTGCGACCGCGACGAGCCGCGTGGGCACGGCGGCGCGCCCGATCGGGTCGTCCTCGGGCCGGTCCACCCACCCGCCCGGCGCCAGGGCGCAGGCCAGCGCCGTCCACAGCACCACCACGAGGACCGCCGCGACGACGTCCGACGGGCGGTGCCACCGGTCCGCGATCGTCGCGAGACCCATGGCGCAGGTGACGGCGGCACCCGCGAGCGCCGTCGCCGGCCGCCAGCGGCGGGGCGTGACGAGCAGGAGCGCCGCCCAGGCCGCCGCGACCACGGTGACGTGGCCGCTGGGCAGGGTGTTGATGTCGCGGTTCCACTCGCCGACGAGGCCCGTCCGGTAGAACACACCGTCCTTGATGAGCTGCGTGGTCAGGTTCGAGCCGAGGATCACGGTGGCGGCCAGGGCGGTGGCGCCCCACCGCCGTCGGACCAAGCCGATGCCGCACACCGCGAGGAAGCCGGTCACGAGCCACGGCGGCGAGCCGAGCAGCAGCACGGGCTCCACGGGCCGGTTGACCACGTCCTGGAAGAGGTCGGCCGTGACGAAGACCAGCTCCTCGACCCGCTGCCCGGGCCACGTGGTGACCATCGCCCACCAGACGAGCACGGTGCCGAGCGCCGCGGCGAGCGCGACCGTGAGCCCGGCCAGGCGGGTCGCCGAACGGCGCGCGGTGCGCGCGGGGGTGGGGAGGTCCGGGGCCGGGCGCGACCCGGCGGGGCGCACCATGCGCCCGTCGGTGGCCGGCATGATCGCAAACTACCTGGCCGGAGTGCTGGCCGCGGCCGCCCGAGGGGGTACGGCGCGGGTGATCTTCGGCCGGTGTCAGTGGCGGCACGTACGGTTCCCCTCGTGACCTCATTGACCTCCAAGAAGGCCCGGCCCGCGTACCGGTGCACCGAGTGCGGCTGGACCACCGTGAAGTGGGTCGGCCGGTGCGGGGAGTGCCAGGAGTGGGGCACCGTGACCGAGGACGGCCCGGCGGCGACCGGGCCGCGCACCGCCGCCGTCTCCCCCGCCCGCGCGCCCGCCCGGCCCATCGCGGACATCGACGTGGAGTCGGCCCGCGCCAACCCGACCGGCGTCGGCGAGTTCGACCGGGTGCTCGGCGGCGGCCTCGTGCCCGGGGCCGTGATCCTGCTCGCGGGCGAGCCGGGCGTGGGCAAGTCGACCCTGCTGCTCGCCGTCGCGAGCAACGTGGCCGACGGCGCGCTCGGCCCCGACGGGTTCGAGTCGCCCCGCACCGTGCTGTACGTGACCGGTGAGGAGTCGGCCGGGCAGGTGCGGCTGCGGGCCGAGCGGATCGGGGCGCTCTCGCGCACCCTGCTGCTGGCCGCCGAGACGGACCTGGGGACGGTGCTGGGGCACCTGGAGGCGAACCAGCCCGACATGCTGATCGTCGACTCGGTGCAGACCATCGCGTCCGCGCAGGTGGACGGGGCCCCGGGTGGCGTCTCGCAGGTGCGGGAGGTCGCCGCTGCGCTGATCGCCGTCGCCAAGGAACGGCAGATCCCGACGATCCTCGTGGGCCACGTGACCAAGGACGGCTCCGTGGCCGGCCCGCGCACGCTGGAGCACCTGGTGGACGTGGTCTGCCAGTTCGAGGGCGACCGGCACTCGCGCCTGCGCATGATCCGCGCGGTGAAGAACCGGTACGGCCCCACGGACGAGGTGGGCTGCTTCGACCTGTCCGAGGACGGGATCGTGGGGCTGCCGGACCCGTCCGGGCTGTTCCTGTCGCACGCCGGCACGGGGGTGGCCGGGTCGTGCATCACGGTCACGCTGGAGGGCCGACGCCCGCTCGCCGTCGAGGTGCAGGGGCTCGTGGCGCCGAGCCCTCTGAACAACCCGCGCCGCGCGACCAGCGGCGTGGACTCCAGCCGGCTGGCGATGATCCTCGCCGTGCTCCAGCGACACGGCGGGCTGCGGCTCGCCGACCAGGACGTCTACGCCTCGACGGTGGGCGGCGTCCGGATCACCGAGCCGGCGTCCGACCTCGCGGCCGCCCTCGCGCTGGTGTCCGCGCGGACCGGTAAGCCGCTGCCCGGCGCCACCGTGGCCGTCGGGGAGGTGGGCCTGGCCGGGGACCTGCGGCCCGTCGCCGGGCTGGACCGCCGGCTGGGCGAGGCCGCCCGCCTGGGGTTCGCACACGCCGTCGTGCCGCACGGGACCGGGGTCAAGGCGCCCGAGGGGCTCCAGCTCGTCGAGGCCACGCACATCCGCGACGCGGTGGAATGGGCGCAGGGCCTAGGCCGTCGAGGTGACAACACGATGGACGACAGATGACCGGTTCATGAAACCAACTGCTTGCCCCCAAGGGCACAGCGTAGGATTTCTTCGTGGCCACGACCTCCTCGCACACTGACGAGCTGCTCCGTGAGACCCTGGCCGCCGTCGCGCCCGGGACCGAACTCCGCGACGGACTCGAACGCATCCTGCGCGGCCGCACCGGCGCGCTCATCGTGCTCGGTCTCGACCCGGTCGTCGAGCAGATCTGCTCCGGCGGTTTCTCGCTCGACGTCGACTTCTCGGCCACCCGCCTGCGCGAGCTGTCCAAGATGGACGGCGCCGTCGTGCTCGACCGGCACGCCACCCGGATCCGCAAGGCCGCCGTGCAGCTGCTGCCCGACCCGACCATAGAGACCACAGAGTCCGGCACCCGGCACCGCACGGCCGAGCGCGTGGCCAAGCAGACCGGGTTCCCGGTCATCTCGGTGAGCCAGTCCATGCGGATCGTCGCCCTCTACGTGGGCGGCCAGCGGCACGTGCTGGAGGACTCGGACACGATCCTCGGCCGCGCCAACCAGGCGCTCGCGACGCTGGAGCGCTACCGCGCCCGCCTCGACGAGGTGTCCGGCACGCTGTCGGCGCTGGAGATCGAGGACCTGGTCACCGTCCGCGACGTGTGCTCCGTGGTGCAGCGCCTGGAGATGGTGGGGCGTATCTCCGACGAGATCGCCGGCTACGTGATCGAGCTCGGTGTGGACGGCCGCCTGCTCGCCCTGCAGCTCGACGAGCTGATCGGCGACGTCGGCTCGGACCGCGAGTTCGTGATCCGCGACTACGTGCTGAGCCGCAAGGACCGCACGCTCGCCGACGTGCAGGCGGAACTCTCCGCGCTCACGTCGCAGGAGCTGCTCGACATGAGCCAGATCGGCCGGATCCTGGACCTGCCGGGCGGCGGGGACGCGCTGGACGCCGCCGTCGCGCCGCACGGTTACCGGCTCCTGTCCAAGGTGCCGCGCCTGCCGAGCGTCACCATCGAGCAGCTCGTGGGGCACTTCAGCAGCCTGCAGAAGCTCCTCGCCGCGAGCGTGGACGACCTCATGTCGGTCGACGGCGTGGGCGAGCAGCGCGCCCGGACGATCCGCGAGGGGCTGTCCCGGCTCGCGGAGTCGAGCATCCTCGAACGCTACGTCTGACCTTCTGCCCCGCCTGCGCCACCAGCTCGGGCCGAGGTGTGCGCCGGGTCGGGCGGGTAGTCCGACCAACCACCTGACTCGCCCCCGGCGAACACCCGAGTCAGCTACCCGGTCGGTCCAACCGGCCGACTCGGCATCGACGGGGAGTCGGGTCAGCCGGTTGGTCCGGAGGGCTGGTCTCAGGGGCTCGACGGCTCGGCCTTCTTGTCGGTGTCCGGCTCCGCGCCGGCATCCGCTCCGCCCTCTCCGGCTTCTCCGGCCTTTCCGCCCCCGCCGCCCTCTGACGACGCGCTCGGGTCCGCACTCGGGTCGTCTGACGCGTTCCCGGAGGGCTTCCCGGACGGTTCGCCCGACGACGACCCCGACGGCGACGGCGACCCGGACGGCTGCGGCACCGTGTACGTCAGCCGCACGACGTCGCTGGCCGCGCCCTCGACACCGGCGAGCGTGACCTGCGCCGTGTACGCGCCGGCCGTCGGCTTGGGCTGGTCGGGCGCGCAGCCGGGCGCCGAGCGCGCGTCGGACCAGCTCACGTTCGTGACGTCGACGTCGCCCGGCCCGAGAAGCAGCAGCCGCTCCTCGTCCTGGTCGGCGCAGTCCGCCGACGACCAGGCCCGCTCCGCCGTCTGCTCGCCCAGCTCACCCTGGTACACGGTCACGGCGAGCCCGTGCCGGGGCGCCTCGACCAGGCACTGCACCTGACCGGTGTTCCGCACCGACACGGTGAACCTGACCGGCACGCCGGGCGTGACCGCCGTGCGGTCGGCCGCGAGCCCCACGTCGAGGTCCTCGGGCGTGCACGGGGCGGCCGCGGCGTTCGGGTCAACAGGCTCCGGCGGGCTCAGCTTCTCCGCGACGATCGGCGGGTCCGGCTGCGGCCACGTCACCGCGACGCCGATCCCGCCCAGCACCACCACGACCAGCACTGCGATCAGCCGTCTCGGCCGGCGCGGGCGTCTGCCGGACGGGCGCTGCTCCACGGCGACCCGACCCAGGGACCACTCGGCCCGTTCCGGCGCACTGACCACCTGCTCGACCCCCAGAAGCTGTTGCGACACCTCCGACCGACGCGCGAGGACGGCCGCGGCACCAAAGTACGGCCCCGCGCACGGCCGGTGCGGCAGCCGCGCCGCCGAGTCGGTCACCTGTCCTACTTCACGGGCCGCCCGGCCGCGCCGGGCCGCCCGCCGCCCACTCGCGCACCGGCCCCCACCTAGTCGGCCGGACCACCACCCGTGCGGCAGGATGAGTCCCCGTGACAACAGCAGTGGAGGCCACACGACCGACCGAGGCGACGCGACGCACCGAGGTCCGCTCCGCCGTCGTGCGGTGGTTCGACGGCGCCGCGCGCGACCTACCCTGGCGGGCGCCGGACCGCACCGCGTGGGGCGTGCTGGTGAGCGAGGTCATGCTGCAGCAGACCCCCGTGGTGCGCGTCGAGCCCGCGTGGCACGCCTGGCTGGAGCAGTGGCCCACGCCCGCCGACCTCGCGCAGGCCCCGACCGCCGACGTGCTGCGCGCCTGGGGCCGCCTCGGCTACCCCCGCCGCGCATTACGCCTGCAGGAGTGCGCCCGGGCGATCGTCGAGCGGCACGACGGTGTGATACCCCGCACCGAGCCCGAGCTGCTCGCCCTGCCCGGCGTCGGCGAGTACACGGCCGCCGCGGTGCTGGCGTTCGCCTACGGCAAGCGGTCCGTGGTGGTCGACACGAACGTGCGGCGGGTACTGGCGCGGGCGGTCGGCGGGTCGGCGCTGCCCGCGCCGTCGTACACGGCCGCCGAACGGGCGCTGGCGACGTCCCTCGCCCCCGAGGGCGACGCCGACGCCGCGCGGTGGGCCGCCGCCTCGATGGAGCTGGGCGCGCTCGTCTGCACCGCGAAGGCGCCGAAGTGCGGTGCCTGTCCCGTCGCCGGGCTGTGCGCGTGGCGCCGCGCCGGCTCACCCCCGGACGCGCACGCCGACAGGCGCCGCACCCAGGCCTGGGCGGGTACCGACCGGCAGGCGCGCGGCCGGGTGATGGCGGAGCTGCGCCACGCGTCGGAACCCGTGGACCGGGCGCTGCTCGCGGGCCTGTGGCACGACCCGGCCCAGCTCGACCGCGCGATCGCCGGCCTGGTCGAGGACGGCCTGGCCGAGCAGGACGACGTCGGCCGCCTGCACCTGCCCCGGTAGCGCGGGGTCAGAGCTCCAGCAGCATCCGCGAGTTACCCAGCGTGTTGGGCTTCACGCGCGCCAGGTCGAGGAACTCGGCCACGCCCTCGTCGTACGAGCGCAGCAGCTCGGTGTACACCTCGGGCGTCACGGGCGTGCCGTCGATCTCCCGGAACCCGTGCGCGGCGAAGAAGTCGACCTCGAAGGTGAGGCAGAAGACCCGGCTCAGGCCCAGCGCGCGGGCCCGCTCGACCAGCGCCTCGAGCAGCGCGTGCCCCACCTTGCGGCCACGCCAGTCGCGGTGCACGGCCAGCGTGCGCACCTCGGCGAGGTCGTCCCACATCACGTGCAGCGCCCCGCAGCCGACGGCGGAGTCCGGCGCGGCGGGGTCGGTCGCCACCAGGAACTCCTGGACCGCCTCGAAGTACCCGACCATCTCGTAGGGCCGGAGGATGCGCTCCTGGCTCAGCGGCTGGACGAGGTCGCGGATGGTGCGCACGTCGGCGGGAAGGGCGGGTCGGATCACGGGCACTGCCGGCGCCTCGGGTGTCGTCACGGCGACACACTACGGCGGGCGGGCGCAGCGGGTGACGTGCGGGTGACATCCGGACGCGCCCGCACGCCCCGTACCTGGTGAAACGAATGGCAAACCGGAAAGTGAGCGAGAGAACATCCCAACACACCCTCGCCACAAGGGCAAAGGTCTTGCCAAGTCACGGAATGCGTGGTGAGTTTGGCGCATGGCCTCTACCCGCCTGACCGCAGAAGCGAGGACCCAGGCGCTGGCTGCGCTCGAAGCCAGTGTCAGCCCCGCCGCAGAGCTCGACGTGCTGGTGATCGGGGGCGGCGTCACCGGCGCCGGCATCGCCCTGGACGCGGTCACCCGGGGGTTGTCGACCGCCGTCGTCGAGGCACAGGACTGGGCGCAGGGCACGTCCAGCCGCAGCAGCAAGCTGGTGCACGGCGGCCTCCGTTATCTCCAGATGCTCGACTTCGAGCTGGTGCACGAGGCGCTCACGGAGCGCGACCTCCTGCTACGGGACCTCGCACCGCACCTGGTGCGGCCGGTCCCGTTCCTGTATCCCCTGGAGCACCGGGTCTGGGAGCGCGCCTACGTGGGCGCCGGCATCGCGATGTACGACGTGCTCGCGACGGTGACCCCCGGCCGCCGGCCGATGCCGTTCCACCGGCACCTCAGCCGCCACCAGATGGAGGCCAAGTTCCCGGACCTGGCGCACGACGCCGCCGTCGGGGCCGTCCAGTACTGGGACGCCTCGGTCGACGACGCCCGCCTGGTCGCGACCCTGGTCCGCACGGCCGCCAGCTACGGCGCGCACGCCGCCAGCCGGACCCAGGTGGTCAGCCTGACGCAGGGCGCGACCGGCGCCGTGAACGGCGCGGTGGTGGTGGACCTGGAGACGGGCAAGGAGATCACCGTCCGGGCGCGGTCCGTGATCAACGCGACCGGCGTCTGGACCGAGGACACCGAGGCCCTGGCGGGCTCGGAGGGCGGGCTGCGGGTGCTCGCCAGCAAGGGCGTGCACCTGATCGTCCCGCGCGAGCGCATCCGGGGGCACGTCGGGCTGATCCTGCAGACGGAGAAGTCCGTGCTGTTCGTCATCCCGTGGAGCCGCTACTGGATCATCGGCACCACGGACACCCACTGGAGCCTCGACCCGACCCACCCCGTGGCCACGAGCACCGACATCGACTACGTGTTGGACCACGCGAACGCGGTGCTCGCACACCCGCTGACCAGGGAAGACGTCATCGGCACGTACGCGGGCCTGCGCCCGCTGCTGCAGCCGGGCACCAAGGCCGGCACGAGCAGCGCGAAGGTCAGCCGCGAGCACACCGTCGCGTCGCCGACGCCGGGCCTCACCGTCGTCGCGGGCGGCAAGCTCACGACGTACCGGATCATGGCCAAGGACGCCGTGGACTTCGCGATCGGGCAGCGCGCCGCGGCGCTGCCGTCGATCACGCACCAGATCCCGCTCACGGGCGCCGTCGGGCTGCGCGCTGTGCAGCGCCAGGCCCGCACGTGGGGCAAGCGGTTCGGCTGGTCACCCCCGATGCTGGACCACCTGCTGCACCGGTACGGCGCCAACCTGGCCGAGATCGTGGAGCTGTGCGACGCCGACCCGTCGCTCGCCAAGCCGCTGGAGCACGCCTCCGCCTACCTGCGTGCCGAGGTGCACTACGCGGTGAGCCACGAGGGAGCCCTCCACCTGGAGGATGTGCTCAGCCACCGCACGCGCCTGGTCTACGAGGTGCCGGACAGCGGCACGGCGGCCGCCGAGGAGATCGCCGCCGTCGTCGGCCCGCTGCTCGGGTGGGACGCGGCGGACGCCGAGCGCGAGATCAGCGCCTGGCAGGCGCGGATCGACGCGGAACGCCAGGCCGCACAGGAGCCTGACGACGAGGGCGCCGAGCGGGCGCGCCTGACCACACCGGACGTAGCGGCCATGCAGCCGCTCCGAGGCTAAGGAAACCGAAGGAAACCACTTCTACACAGCCGACGGGTCGCCCCAGAGGGGACCGCCGGGACTACCTCCGTACGCCGACAGAGCTGTCGGCAGAAAGCGAGTCAGCGATGAACGCATTCACGGACATCATGGTGCCGGAGTTCCTCGGCACCATGATCCTGCTCCTCGGCGGTGCCGGTGTGGTGGCGAACGCCATCCTGCCCAAGAACAAGGGCTTCAACGGCGGCTGGCTGATGATCAACTTCGGGTGGGGCCTCGCGGTCTTCGCCGGCGTGTTCGTGTCCCTCAAGTCGGGCGCGCACATCAACCCGGCCGTCACCCTCGGCATCCTCGCCAGCGGCGCCGAGGAGTTCGCTCCCGGCGTCGCGGCGGACTTCCCCAACATGCTCATCTACTGGGTCTCGCAGCTCTGCGGCGCCTTCGTCGGCGCCATCCTCGCGTACCTGGCCTACAAGCAGCACTTCGACCAGGACGCCGACCCCGCGGTGAAGCTCGGCGTCTTCTCCACGGGCCCGGCGATCCGGTCGTACACGTGGAACTTCGTCACGGAGGTCATCGGCACGTTCATGCTGGTCTTCGTGATCCTGTCGTTCGCGAACTGGCCGGGTGACCTGGGGCCGCTGGCCGCCGCGCTCCTCGTGCTCGGCATCGGCGCCAGCCTCGGTGGCCCGACGGGATACGCGATCAACCCGGCCCGTGACTTCGGCCCGCGGGTCGCCCACTTCGTCCTGCCCATCCCGGGCAAGGGCTCGAGCGACTGGGCCTACTCATGGGTCCCGGTGCTCGGTCCGCTGGTCGGCGGGGCGCTGGGCGGATTCCTCGCCGCGGCCCTCTGAGCCGAACCCCCCAGACAGACTTCGACACGGACAAGGGAGTCAACTCCGATGGCTGACTACGTACTCGCGATCGACCAGGGCACCACGAGCACCAGGGCGATCGTGTTCAACCACGCCGGGACCATCGTGTCCAGCGGCCAGCTCGAGCACGACCAGATCTTCCCCAAGGCCGGCTGGGTGGAGCACAAGCCGGACCAGATCTGGGACAACACCCGCCAGGTCGTGGGCCTCGCGCTGACCAAGGCGAACCTCAACCACACCGACCTCGCGGCCGTGGGCATCACCAACCAGCGTGAGACCACGGTGGTGTGGGACAAGACGACGGGCAAGCCGGTCTACAACGCGATCGTCTGGCAGGACACGCGCACGCAGGCGATCGTCGACGAGCTCGCCGGGTCAGAGGGCCCGGAGAAGTACAAGGCGATCGTCGGCCTGCCGCTCGCCACCTACTTCTCCGGCCCCAAGGTGAAGTGGATCCTCGACAACGTGGAGGGTGCCCGCGAGGCGGCCGACCGCGGCGACCTGCTGTTCGGCAACACGGACGCGTGGGTCCTGTGGAACATGACGGGCGGCGTCGACGGCGGCGTGCACGTCACCGATGTCACGAACGCGTCCCGCACCATGCTCATGGACCTGGACACCCTGTCGTGGCGCGAGGACATCGCGGCGGACATGGGCATCCCGCTCTCCATGCTCCCCGAGATCCGCTCCTCCTCCGAGGTGTACGGCACCGGACGCCCCCGGGGCATGGTGCCCGGCGTGCCCATCGCGGGCATCCTCGGCGACCAGCAGGCGGCCACGTTCGGCCAGGCCTGCTTCGAGGTCGGCACCGCGAAGAACACGTACGGCACCGGCAACTTCATGCTGCTCAACACGGGCACGGAGAAGGTGCCGTCGGAGAACGGCCTGCTCACCACGGTCTGCTACAAGATCGGTGACAGCGCCCCGATCTACGCGCTGGAGGGCTCCATCGCCGTCACGGGCTCGCTGGTCCAGTGGCTCCGCGACAACCTGGGCCTGTTCACCGACGCGCCCGACGTCGAGTGGTACGCCCGCAAGGTCGACGACAACGGCGGCGCGTACTTCGTGCCGGCCTTCTCCGGCCTGTTCGCGCCGTACTGGCGGCCCGACGCCCGCGGCGCGCTGGTGGGCCTGACCCGGTACGTCAACCGGAACCACATCGCGCGGGCCGCGCTGGAGGCCACGGCCTACCAGACCCGCGAGGTCATGGACGCCATGAAGGCGGACTCCGGCGTGGAGCTCACCGAGCTCAAGGTCGACGGCGGCATGGTCGCCAACGAGCTGCTCATGCAGTTCCAGGCCGACCAGCTCGGCGTCGACGTCGTCCGGCCCGTCGTCGCGGAGACCACCGCGCTCGGCGCGGCCTACGCGGCGGGCATCGCCGTCGGCTTCTGGAAGGGCGAGTCCGACGTCACCGACAACTGGGCCGAGGACCGGCGCTGGTCGCCCGACATGGACCCGGGCGAGCGGGACCGGCTGTACCGGAGCTGGAAGAAGGCGGTGACCAAGACGTTCGACTGGGTCGACGCCGACATCGGCTGACCGCACCGCACCTGTCAGACCCCCAGGTCACCCCGGTGACCTGGGGGTCTGACACGTCTCCCGGCAACGTCGTCAGGGCGCCAGGAACCGGCGCGCCGTCTCCACGAGCGTCTCCTTCTCGCCTTCCGCCGTGAACCCCTCGTCGACCGCGACGCGTCCGAGGAACCCGTCGGTGAGCAGGTACAGCCACGAGGTGATCCGGTCCGGGGTCAGGTCCGGCCGGATCTCGCCGGCCCGTTGGGCCCGCTCGACCCAGGGCCGGATCAGGTCCTGCTGGGCGTGGGTGTCGTCGTCGAGCCTGGCCGCGACGTCGGGCAGGTGCATGACGCCGCCCACCGCGCGCACGAACCCGGGCATCCGCGGCTCCGCGGCGTCGTCGGCGCCCTGCCGCACGATGTCGAGCACGACGCCGAGGGCGTCCGTCCGGCCCGCGTACACCGCCTCGGCGTCACGCACCTCCTGGATGCCGAGCGCCAGGATCGCGAGCAGGACGTCCAGCTTGGTCGGGAAGTAGTGGAAGAACGTGCCCGACCCGATGCCCGCCTGCCGGCAGATCGCCGCGGTGGTGGTGCCGTCGTACCCCCGCTCCGCGAAGACGGTGAGCGCGGCGTCGATGATGACCAGCCGGCGCGCCTCGTGCCGGGCGGGATCAACGGTCCGTGCCACGCGCGTCCTCGGTCGCGGCCGTGCGGCGTACCTGGATCCGGTCGTCCCGGACACGCGCCACGAGGCCGAGCGCAGCCAGGTCCTCGTCCGCCTGACGGCGGGCGGCGGCGTCCTTGCGCTCCTCCAGCCGACGGCGGAGCACCTCGTGCTCGGCGGCCGTGAAGCCCGGCCGGCCGTCGACCCAGCGCTCGAACTGCTGCTCGTGCGGGTCGGCGTCGTGCCAGGGCCAGCCGTGCCGGGTCAACGCCTCCTGCACCTTCGCGGCCGAGAGGGTGTCGGTGTCGAGACGGGTGCGGAGGCCGCCGTCGGGCCGCAGCAGGACCAGGTCCTCCTTGTCGCGGAACGCGGCGCCGACGTCGGACCGCTCGACCCACACCTCGCGCTCCTCCTGCTGGTGCTCCAGGTGGTCGTTCGCGACCGTGAGCTGCGGCGCCTCGCCCACCGTGAGGAAGGCGATGAAGGCGCCGCCCACCAGGCCGAGCCCACCCAGGATGCCGAGCGTCCAGGGCAGGGGCAGCGACTCGATCAGCGCGAGCAGCCGCGGCACGGGCAACGGCGTCGCGTCGATCAGCCCGGCGATCCCGCCGGCCAGCGGCGCGGCGAACCAGCCGAGCAGGAGGCCGAGCGCGAGCACGGCCAGGCCGAGCACGGTGGGGAGTGCGGGCGGCTGGCGTACCTCGGTGGTCGTCATGGTCCAATTATTAGAGCAGCCACTCCACTAATGCAACGAATATCGCACCCGCGGCACTGCCACGCCTCGCCGCGCGGTCGTAGGCTCGGCCCGTGCCCATCAGCTACACGCTTCCCGGTGTCCATGTCACCGACCACTCCGTCGACGTCCCGCTCGACTGGTCCCAGCCCGACGGGTCCCCCACGATCTCGGTGTTCGCGCGCGAGCTTGTCGACCCCACGCGCCGCACCGAGGACCTGCCGCTCCTCGTGTTCCTCCAGGGCGGCCCCGGCGGCAAGGGTCCCCGCCCCACCGGCCCGGACGGCTGGGTGGGCGCGGCGCTCAAGCGGTTCCGGGTGGTGCTCCTCGACCAGCGCGGCACGGGGCGGTCCAGCGCCGTCCGCGCGGAGGCGCTGAACGCCCTCGGCACGCCCACGGAGCAGGCGGAGTACCTGACGCACTTCCGCGCCGACAACATCGTGCGCGACGCCGAGCACGTGCGGACGACGCTCTTCGGCGGCCGGCGCTGGACCTCGCTGGGCCAGTCGTACGGCGGTTTCATCACCATGACGTACCTGTCGTTCGCGCCCGAGGGCCTCAACGCGAGCCTCGTGACCGGCGGCCTGCCCGGCCTGACGGCGTCGGCCCGCGAGGTCTACGAGCGCACCCAGCCGCGCGTGGTGGCCAAGAACGAGCGGTTCCGCGCGCGGTACCCGCACGTCACCAAGGCCCTCGGCCGCATCGCCGACCGCCTCGCGGCCGGCGGCGTGACCGAGCCCGGCGGCGACCCGCTCACCGTGCGGCGGTTCCAGACGCTCGGCATGGACTTCGGCATGCAGCCCGGGTTCGAGCGCGTGCACTGGATCATCGACGAGGCGTTCGACTCCCCGCACGGCGGCCCGCTCAGCGACACGTTCCGGGCGACGGTCGCCGCCGAGACGTCGTTCGCGACCAACCCGCTGTACGCGCTGCTGCACGAGTCGATCTACGCGCAGGCCCACACGGGCCCCACCGCGTGGGCGGCCCAGTCCGTGCGTGACGCCGACCCGGCGTTCGGCGAGGACGCCCGGCCGCTGCTGCTGACCGGCGAGATGATCTACCCCTGGATGTTCTCCGAGATCAGCGCCCTGCGGCCGTTCGAGGCCGCGGCCGACGCCCTCGCCCAGCGGCAGGACTGGGGCGACCTGTACGACCTGCACCGGCTCGCGGACAACGAGATCCCGGTCCAGGCCGCCGTGTACTTCGACGACATGTTCGTGGACGCGTCCCTCTCGCTGGAGACGGCGGCCCACGTGGGCAACGTCGAACCGTGGGTCACCAACGAGTTCGAGCACGACGGGCTGCGGCTGGGCGACGTCCTGCCGAAGCTGCTGGACCGTCTGGACGCCCGGGGCGGCCCGCTGGCGTCGCAGGAGTAGGCCGTCGCGCCGTACTGGGCGCTGCCTCCTCCCCTTTGAGGCCCGGGTTTCTTCGCTTTGCGGCGCCGCAAAGCGAAGAAACCCGGGCCTCAAAGGGGGAGGGACCTCCCGCAGGAGTCAGCGCAGCTCCGGCAGCGACGCGACCACGTACCCGTCCACCTCGACGACGTCGCCCACGGTGAGCGCCGGCTGGCCGGTCGGGTGGCAGAGGGTCACCTGGAAGCCGTCGGTCTGCACGCGGGCGGCGGTGAAGTCCTGGCCGGTGCGGGCGACGGAGCGCTCCTCGATCGCGAGCACCACGCCGGTCAGGTGCGCGACGGCGTCGGTGGACGCGGCGTATGCGCCGGTGGGCTCGAAGACCAGGCCGGACACGGCGGCGTCGGCCCGCCCGATCACCTGGACGGAGTTGCCGAGCACGACGATCGACGCCGGGCCCGTGACGGGGGCCTCCGCGGTGCCCAGCAGCGCGAGCTCCTCGAGCTGGCAGGCGATCTCGGTGATGACCTCGTCGTGCTGGTTCACGAGCTCGGCGAGCACCAGCCCGCCGTCGACCGCCTGCGGCTCGGAGAGGATGGCGCCGGGCGCGGCGTAGAACGTGGGCGTGACCACCCGGACCAGGTCGCCCTCCGTCGTGATGATCAGGCGGGCACCGGACGCGTCGGTCCAGATGTGCACGCCGACCTCGCCGTCCTTGGCGATGGTCTCCGCCTCGGCGCGAGCGGAAGCCACCAGGTCGCGAAATTCGCTACGTCGCCAGACGTCCAGTCCGATGCAAGCCAGGTTCGATGCCACGGTCGCCTACGCTAACCCGACGCCGCCCGGAGGACCTGACGGAAGGTCATACGTGCGCACGTATCAGCAGTCTCCGGACGTGTCAGACGTACAGGTCACCCGGATGACCTGCAGGTCTGACACACGGTCAGTCCGGGGCGTGCTTGTCCAGGAACGCGTACACCTCAGCGTCGTCCACGCCGGGGAACGCGCCCCGCGGCAGGGCCGCGAGGATCTGCTGGTGCATGCGCCCCGACGGCCAGGCCTCGCCCGACCAGCGGTCGGTGAGCTCCGGCGAAGGCCGCTGGCAGCACGCCGGGTCCGGGCAGGTCGAGACGCGGCGCACCTGCGTGTCCCGCCCCCGGAACCACTTGGCGTGCGCGTAGGGCACGCCCACGGTGATCGAGAAGGCGCCGGAACCGCCGTCGGGCCCGCCCGCGGGCGACGTCGACCCCGTCTGCGTGGAGCACCAGAACGTCCCGGCCGGAGTGTCGGTGTACTGGTAGAACTCGGTGGCGCGGTCGCGGCGCTCGAAGGCCTCGCGCGCCGCCCAGCGCCGGCAGATGAGCTGACCCTCGATGGCGCCCGTGACGTCCTGCGGGAACGGCAGGCCGTCGTTCGCGTAGCCGCGGAACAGCGCGCCGTCGGCACCCACGCGCAGGAAGTGCAGCGGGATGCCGAGGTGGTGCGTCGCGAGGTTGGTGAGCCGCATCGCGGCAGCCTCGTGCGTGATGCCGAAGGCGTCGCGGAAGTCCTCGACCGCGAGGTCGTGCTCCCGTTTGCGCTCCTGGAGGAACGGCACGGCCACGAACTGCGGCACCAGGCAGGCGGCGGCGAAGTACGTGATCTCGACGCGCTGCCGCAGGAACTCGCCGTAGGACCGCGGCCGGTCGTGCTCCAGCACACGGTGCGCCAGCGCCTGCAGCGCGAGCGACCGCAGGCCGTGCCCGCCCGGGGTCGACGCCGGGGGCAGGTAGATGCGCCCGTTGCGCAGGTCGGTCACCGACCGGGCGGACCGGGGCAGGTCGCCCACGTGCAGCAGCGTGAAGCCCATCTGCTCCGCCATCCGCGCCACGGTGCGGTGGGTGAGCGCGCCGCCCGTGTACCCGGCGGCCTTGACCAGCTGCTCCGCGACGGCCTCGAACTGCGGGTAGTGGTTGTCGCGGGCCTCCCGCTCCAGGCGCAGCTCGGTGTTGGCCCGCCGGGCCTCCTCGGGCGTGGCGATCGCCATCTGCTCGCGCCGGGCCAGCTCGTCGTGCAGGCCCACGAGCTGTTCCAGGACCGGCATCGGCAGCTTCTGGCTCGGCTTGACCGCGGGCACGCCCAGGGTGGTGAAGAGCTGGCCGCGCTGCGCCCGGTCGAGCGCGATCTCCAGCGCCGCCCTGCGCGACGGCGGCTCCGCGCTCAGCAGCTCGCCCATCGGCACGCCGAGCGCCTCCGCGATCGACCGCAGGAGCCCGAGCCGCGGCTCGCGGCGGCCGTTCTCCACGAGCGACAGCAGGCTGGGCGCCGAGCCGACCTTCTCGCCGAGCGCGTCCAGCGTGAGCCCCTGGGCGGTACGCAGGTGCCGGATCCGGCGCCCCAGGGTGATCAGGTCCGTCTCGGTGCCCGACGACGTCGGCTCGCCTCCGGCAGGCATGTCGCCCTCCGCTCGTGGTCGCTTCACCCGGTCGCTGCCCAGGACGGGCCAGCAGGAACCCGCTCCTTCACACTACGTGAAGATCGGCGATTCTTGACAGCTCGTGGGCTGGAATTCGGGGCGATCCGCACGTGAAGGTGGAAACAAGCCCGCCACCGTGGCCCGCAGTCTGACGATCGGAGCGCACATGTCCGTCCTCGCGAACCCCCGCCGAACCCGGCTCGTCGCCGAGCTCGTGGCCGATGTGACCATCGGTCAGGACTCCACCACGGCAGACACCTCGGCGTCCACGGCCGCGAACGGCATCCCTGCCGCCGGAGACCTGGACGTGCGCGACTGGGTCGCCCGCGTCGCCGAGCTCACGCAGCCGGACGAGATCGTCTGGTGCGACGGCTCTGCCGACGAGAAGCAGCGCCTCATCGACCAGATGCTGGCCGCGGGCACGCTCGTCGCGCTCAACCAGGAGAAGCGGCCGGGCTCGTACCTGGCGCGCTCCAACCCGGCCGACGTCGCCCGCGTCGAGTCGCGCACCTTCATCTGCTCGCAGGACGAGGAGGACGCCGGCCCCACCAACAACTGGGTGGCGCCCGCCGACATGCGCACCGAGCTGGAGGGCGTCTTCGAGGGCTCGATGAAGGGCCGCACCATGTACGTGGTGCCCTTCTCGATGGGCCCCGTGGGCGGTCCCATCTCGCAGGTGGGCATCGAGCTCACCGACTCGCCCTACGTCGTCGTCTCCATGCACGTCATGACGCGGGTCTCGGACGAGATCCTGCGCCTGATCGACGCCGGCCAGCAGTGGGTCCCCGCCGTGCACTCGGTGGGCGCGCCCCTGGCCGAGGGCGAGGCGGACGTGGCCTGGCCGTGCAGCGACACCAAGTACATCGTGCACTTCCCGGAGAGCCGCGAGATCTGGTCGTACGGCTCCGGCTACGGCGGCAACGCCCTGCTCGGCAAGAAGTGCTTCGCGCTGCGCATCGCCTCGGCGATGGCGCGCGACGAGGGCTGGCTCGCCGAGCACATGCTGCTGATCCGCATCACGTCGCCCGAGCAGCGCCAGTACCACCTGGCGGCCGCCTTCCCGAGCGCGTGCGGCAAGACGAACCTCGCGATGCTGCAGCCCACCATCCCGGGCTGGAAGGTCGAGACCCTCGGCGACGACATCGTGTGGATGCGGCCTGGCCCGGACGGGACGCTGCGCGCCATCAACCCCGAGGCCGGCTTCTTCGGCGTCGCGCCCGGTACCGGCGTCGACACGAACCCGACCGCCGTGGCGACGTTCGACCGCGACACCATCTTCACGAACGTCGCGCTGACCGACGACGGCGACGTCTGGTGGGAGGGCCTCACTGCCGAGCCGCCGGCGCACCTGACCGACTGGCAGGGCAACGACTGGACGCCGGACTCCGAGACCCCCGCGGCGCACCCGAACTCCCGCTTCACCGTGTCCGCCGCGCAGTGCCCGACCATCGCGGACACCTGGGAGGACCCGGCCGGCGTGCCGGTCGACGCGATCGTGTTCGGCGGCCGCCGCGCCAGCAACGTGCCGCTCGTGGCGGAGTCGTTCGGCTGGGAGCACGGCGTCTTCATGGGCGCCACGATCTCCTCGGAGCGCACCGCCGCTGCCGAGGGCGCGCTCGGCGAGCTGCGCCGCGACCCCTTCGCGATGCTCCCGTTCTGCGGCTACAACATGGCCGACCACTGGGCGCACTGGCTGGAGGTCGGCGCGGGCATCGAGGAGTCGAAGCGCCCGCGGATCTTCCAGGTCAACTGGTTCCGCCGCGGCGAGGACGGCCGCTTCTTGTGGCCCGGGTTCGGCGAGAACTCGCGCGTGATCGAGTGGATCGTGGGCCAGGTCGAGGCCGGCCGCGGCCTGCGCGAGGACACCTCCGTGGCCACGCCGGTGGGCAGCCTGCCTGCGCCGGGCACGCTGAACCTGGACGGCATCGACGTGCCGGACGCCGACATGGCCGCGCTCTTCGACGTGCCGACCGCCCCGTGGCAGGCCGAGGCCGACCTGACCGAGGAGTTCTTCGACCGGTTCGGCGACCACACGCCGGCGGCGCTGCGCGCCCAGCTCGACGCCCTGCGGGAGCGCCTGGCCCGATGATCTCGGGCGGCTGACGGCGCGGCCTTCTCGGGTGGCTACCCGTCGCGCCGTCGGCCGTCCGAACAGATTTCCCCGGCCGGGTTATTGAGGCATCCCGGCCGGGGATCTCCTTTGTCCACAGGGTTGTGGACAGCAGGACCACGTCAGTAGCGCATCCCCATCAGCCCGCGGACGTCGTCGAGCGTGCGGTCCGCGATCTCGTTCGCCCGCGCGTTGCCCCGCGCGAGCACCTCGTCGAGGTGGCGCGGCCCGGCAGAGGCGAGTTCCCGGCGTCGGGCACGGAGGGGACGCAGACCCTCCACGACCGCCTCGGTGACGACAGCCTTGAGGCGCCCCGCGCCCGCTCCGCCGACCTCCTCGGCAAGCTCTTCCGGGGTGCTCCCGGTGAAGTACGCGCCGACCTGGAGCAGGTTGGCGATCTCCGGCCGGCGCTCCGGCTCGTAGGTGATGGCACGCTCGGCGTCGGTCCTCGCGCGCTTGAAGAACCTCGCCGTCTCGTCCTCCGAGGCCCGCAGCTCCAGCGCGTTGCCCCGTGACTTCGACATCCGGCGACCATCGCTGCCGAGCACGGTGGTGGACGGCGCGATGAGCGCGTCCGGCTCGGGAAAGTACGGGCGCGCGGCCGAGTACCGCTGGTTGAACCGCCGCGCCACGGTCCGGGTGATCTCCAGGTGCGGCAGCTGGTCCACACCGACCGGCACGAGGTTGCCGTGGCAGAACAGGATGTCGGCGGCCTGGTGCACCGGGTAGGTGAGCAGCAGGCCCGAGATGCCGCGCTTCTGCCGCAGCAGGGCCGCCTCCGCCTCGGACTTCACCGTGGGGTTGCGCTCCAGCTCGGCCACCGTGACCAGCGACAGGAACGGCAGCAGGAGCTGGTTGAGGGCTGGCACCGCCGAGTGCGTGAAGACGGTGCTGCGTTCCGGGTCCAGGCCCGCCGCGAGGTAGTCGAGCAGCACCTCGCGCACGGTGGCGTGGAGATCGCCGGCGTCATCCCGGTCGGTGATGACCTGGTAGTCGGCGACGATGAGGAACACCTCGATGCCCAGGTCCTGCAGGCGCACGCGGTTCGCGACGGTGCCCAGCAGGTGCCCCAGGTGCAGGGCCCCGGTGGGGCGGTCGCCGGTCAGCACCCGGTACTCGCCCGGGTTGCGGGCGATACGGTCCTCCAGCACCGCGGTGCGCTCGCGCGCCGCCACGGCCGAGCGGGTGGTGCTGCGTCGCTCGCGCGCAGCTTCGAGGTCGAGGAGCGTGCCGGGGGCGGACGACGTCGGGGCCGCCTCGGGCGGCAGGGTCATGGACATGCTGGGTCTCCTGGGTCAGGGAGCCGCCCGCGCACGACGTCGGGCACAGAAAAGTCCCGGGCTGCGGCGAGCAGCTCGGGACTTCTGTGCGGGTGGGCGCGTCAGGTCACGGCTGCGGGTGCAGCCGCCACCAGTTGAGCCCGTGCGTCATGTGGCCAGGGTAGGCGGGTTTGCCTGACGGCGGCAAGGACGACGCCCCGCCGTCGGGCAGCGAGAATGGACCCGTGCCGCAGCAGCCTGACGCCCCCATGCCCGAGAACCCACTCGCCCACATCGTGTACTACGAGCCGCGCATCCCCGGGAACACCGGGTCCGCGATCCGGCTCGCCGCCGTGACCGGGGCGCGGCTGCACCTCGTGGAGCCGCTGGGCTTCGACCTGTCGGAGGCCAAGCTGAAGCGCGCCGGCCTCGACTACCACGACCTCGCCGTCATGGACGTGCACGCGTCGCTCGACGCGGCCCTCGACGCGCTGCCCGAGGCCCGCGTGTTCGCGTTCACGACCCGCGCGACCACCCGCTTCACCGACGTCGAGTACCGGGCCGGCGACGTGCTGCTGTTCGGCCCGGAGCCGACGGGCCTGCCGCCCGAGGCGCTCAGGCACCCCCGCGTCACCGACGAGCTGCGCATCCCGATGCTGCCGGGTCGCCGGTCGCTCAACCTGACGAATGCGGCGTCGATCGCGGTCTACGAGGTGTGGCGCCAGGCAGGGTTCGCCGAGGGGGCATGAGGTGAGGCACGGTTACTGCCGCACCACCAGCACCCGGCCCGGGGCCAGCTCGTACCGCCCGGGTACCACGCCCGGGCTCGCCGGACCCGACTGGGCGACAACGGTCACGGGCGGCTCGCCCACGATGCGGTCCGTCGTCGGGAACCAGTTGCGGCCCACGCTGACCAGGATCAGCATGCCGTCGATGTGCCCCGCCGGGCTGAACGTCGCCGAACCGGCCGGGTAGCGGCCGATCCCGGCCTCGGTGAGCCGGTCGGCGGTGTCCACGACGTCGGGCACCGCGATGCCCACCTCGCTCACGGACAGCAGGTCGCCCGGCCCGAACGGTTCCGACGGGCTGGGCTGGGTGCCGGGCACGGGCAGGCTCGAGGCCTTCGCACCCGCGCCGCGTCCGGCACCCAGGTCTCGGGGGAGATCACGGCGCGCGATGACCTCCAGGACCGACCGGTCCGGTCCCGGGAAGTACAGCGACCGGGCATTCCAGGCGGCCTGCGCCTCGAACTCGGTGCGGTCGCCGTCGCTCAGCAGACCGGGGCCTGCCGCGAGGAACGCGCGGGCAGCGTCGAACCGCGCGTCGTCGATCAGGAAGGCGTAGTGCTGGTCGCCCGCGGCGTCGACGTCCTCACGGAACCGCAGGACAGTGCGTCCGACCGTGATCTCGACCGCGCCGATCTCCTTGCGGACCGGCAGGCCGAGGACCGTCTCGTAGTACGCGCCGGTCTCGGCGAGCGAGCGGGTCACCGTGTCGATGCTGATGATCTCCATGCGGACCAGCCAACAACCTCAACAACGGTTGAGGTCAAGGGGCCTACGACAGCAGCCAGGACCCGGCGCGGCGCAGCAGCTCCTGGTGTCCTGCCGAGGCGAAGGAGCGGACGTCGTGGCCGAGCCCCGAGTACACGCTCCGGCCGCCGTGCGCCTCGTTGACCCACACGACGGGGTGCGGGACGCCGTCTTCGTCCAGGGTGGTGCCGAGCACCCGCGTCTCCGGGGCGACGCGGAGGTGGCAGTACCGCTCGTCGAAGGCCTCGACCACGCGCAGGTCGTCCGTGACCGGGTGGCCCTGGACCAGCTCGAAGCGGGCGGTGCCGATCGGTGGGTGCATCGACTCGCCGGGGATCCAACGGCCGCCCAGCACGGCCTCCCAGTCGGGCGCGTCGTAGAAGGTGTTCGCCGCCTGGTGCAGCCCGAGGACGGCGCCTCCGGCCCGCGCCCAGGCGGACAGCCGGTCGTGGACGGGGCGCCAGTCGTCGTCGGACCCGTCGAAGTCGGCGTCCCGGCGGCCCGTCCCGCCGTTGACGACCAGGAGGTCCACGGAGTCCAGGTCGTCCAGCGCGTCGCGGAACAGCCCGCGCACCTCGACGGCCCCCAGCTCACCGAGGATCCCGGCGGCCACGTGCGACGTCGCCGCGTGGTCGTGCCAGGGGTCCTCGTAACGTCCACGGCCGGAGAGGATGAGGATGCGGCGTTGCGTCATGCGCCCGATCCTGCCACCACGACACCGCGATGCGGCGCCCGCGCCGAGCGGCGGACGCCGAACGTAGGGTTGGTCGCTCCACCAGGGCTCATCGAGCGACCAACCCTACGTTCGACCGCGGCCCGTCTCCGGGACCACCACGAGCTTGCCTCTCGCGGCGCCCGTGGCCAGGCGGCGGACGGCCTCGGGCGCCTCGTCGAGGGTGTAGCGGCGGTCGATCCTGGGGCGCACGGCGCCCGAGGCGAGCAGCCCGGCCAGCTCGTCGAGGTCGGCGCGGCGGTTCGGGTGCCAGGCGAAGGTGCCGATCCGGGTGCGGGTCAGCGCGCCGACCACCGGGCCGAGCAGCGCCTTCTCGGCGTACGAGCCGATCCGCCGCGCGATCAGCACGTACCGGCCGCCCGGCGCCAGGCAGCGGCGGACCGCGACGACGGACCGGGTGTCGGCGATGTCCAGGACGACGTCGAACCGCCGGCTCGAGCGGGTGACGTCCTCCTCGCGGTAGTCGAGCACCTCGTCCGCGCCCAGCTCGCGGAGCAGCTCCAGCTTGTCGCCGTGGTCGACGGCGGTGACCACGGCGCCCCGGGCTTGCGCGATCTGCACCGCGAACGGCCCCACGCAGCCGCCCGCCCCGTTGACCAGCACCCGCTCCCCCGGCCGGATCGGCCCGGCGGCGCGCAGCCCCTGGAGGGCGAGCGAGCCCGAGTGCGGCGCGGTGGCGGCGTCCTCGAAGGCGACCTGCCCCGGGAGCGGCGAGAGGGCCGACTCCCGGACGCACACCCGGTCGGCCAGCGCGCCGTGCCCACTGTCGAACAGGTCGGCCCAGACGCGGTCGCCGGGGCGCAGGCCGGTCACGTCCGGCCCGACCCGCTCGACCGTCCCCGCCACGTCGAGCCCGACGCCACGGTTGGTCGGCCGGACCAGCCCGGTCGCGAGGCGGGCGAGGCGCGGGCGGCCGAGCAGGTGGTCGACGTCGGCCATGTTCAGCGAGGCGGCGGCGACCTCGACCACGACCTCGCCCGGGCCCGGCTCGGCCTGCTCGACGACGGCGACCCGCAGCACGTCGGCCGGCCCGTACCGGTCGCGGACCACGGCCCTCACGGCGCGTCGCCCGCCCGCGCCGGCACCCGCCGCAGCGCGAGGTAGTCGGTGACGCCGAAGAGCCGCGCGACCCGGCGGTCCGCCGCGGAGAGCTACGGCCATGCCACGACCCGCTCGACGAGCTCCGGCGTCACCAGGTGCGTCCGCCCGTCGACCCGCAGCTCCGCGGTGCCCGCGGCCCGGATGTTGCGCAGCCAGTCCACGGCCCGGCCGTACGGCAGGTACACGAGGAAGTCGCCGCCCATCGGGTACACCCCGATCGGCGTCGCGTACGACGCCCCGGACCGGCGGCCGACGTGCCGGACGAGCGCCGCCGACGCGCCGGGCTCCCCCGCGTCCCGCAGCGCGCCACGGTTGGTGAACCGCCGGTTGAACCGGCGCACGACAGCGAGGCCGCGCGGATTCTTGGTCCGCATGGCCAGCACCAGCGCCGCGAACGCGGCGAGCCCCAGCAGCACCAGGGCCGCGACCACCCACAGGATCCAGGTCCACATGACGCACCGCCTTCCGGAGGAGACTTACGGCGTAAGCCTTACGTCGTAAGGTAGATCCGGCGCCGCGCCCCGTCAAGGGTCGGCGGACGTAGGATCGCGAGACCATGACTTCCCCGCAGACGACAGGCACGCCACCGCGCACCACCCTGACCCGTGCCCGTGTGCTGGAGTCGGCGGTCGCCCTGGCGGACCGGGAGGGTCTCGGCGCGCTCACCATGCGGAGCCTGGCCCGCGAGCTCGGGATCGAGGCGATGTCGCTCTACCATCACGTCGCCAACAAGGAGGACCTGCTCGACGGCGTCGTCGACGTCGTCGCGGCGGAGATCCAGGACGCGGTCGCCCTGCTCGACCCCCTGCCGGACGACGCACCGCCGTCGGCCTGGAAGCCCGCGCTGCGCCGGCAGGTCCTCACGGCGCGCACGGTGCTGCTGCGCCACCCCTGGGCGTCGACCGTCCTGGAGACGCGGACGTCCTTCAGCCTGCACATCGTCCGCTACTGCGACTCGCTCCTCGGGCTGATGCGCCGCGGCGGCTTCTCCTGGGACCTGGTGCACCACGCGATGCACGCCCTGGGCAGCCGGGCGTTCGGGTTCTCCCAGGAGCTCTTCGAGCCCGACGGCGCGACCGCGGGCTCCGCCGCCGACGGCGGTGCCCGGGAGGGCGCCGACGACGAGGCCACGGCGATGCTCCAGCAGATGGCCGACCAGGTGCCGCACCTGGTCCAGATGCTCGCCGAGGTCGCCCACGACGATCCGGGCGCCACCCTGGGCTGGTGCGACGACCAGACCGAGTTCGAGTTCGGCCTCGACCTGATCCTCGACGGTCTCGACCGGCTGGCCGGGCGCGCGGCCTGACGTCGCCGGCGCCCGGTGCCGGAGGTCAGCGCAGGGGGTCGAACGGCCGGATCTCCTCCGGCGTCTCCCCGGTGGTGATCTGCGCCGCGAGCGCGCGGCCGGTGGCCGGGCCGAGCACCATGCCCCACATCCCGTGGCCGCCCGCCACGTGGACGCCGGGCGCCGCCGTCCGGCCCACGAGCGGCAGCCCGTCCGGCGTCACCGGCCGGGAGCCCACCCACTCGTCCTCGCGGGAGTCGAGGTCGACGTCCTCGAAGAGGCCGCGCACCGAGTTCACGATGGCCTCGACGCGGCGGGGCTGGAAGGGCTCGTCCGGGCCGCGGAACTCCATGGTCCCGGCGATCCGCAACCGCCCCTGGTACGGGGTGCAGGCCACGCGGCGGGCCGGGAAGTAGACCGGGTGGTCGATCGGTGGGCCGGACACGGGCACGCTGAACGAGTACCCCCGCCCCGCCTGCACGCGGGTGCGCACGCCGAGCTGCCGGGTCAGGGAGCCACGCGCCCGTGGCGACCACGACGGCGTCCGCCCGCAGCGCGTCCCGGCCGGCTACCTCGACCGCGGCGCCACCGCCCGGCACCGGCCGGACGGCCGTGACCAGGGCGTCCGTCAGCACCTTCGCGCCCCGCGCGCTGACCGACGTCGCCAGCGCCTCCACGTACGGCCCCGGCTCGATGTACCGCTGCCCCTCCAGGGTCCAGGCCGACCGGACCGCCCGGGAGAGGTGCGGCACGCGGACGCCGTCGGGCACCCGGGACAGCCTGACCTCCTGGCCGGCCTTCGCGACCGCCCGCAGCTCGTGGACGAACGGACGCGACTCCTGCTCCCGCTCGAACCCGACCACCCAGGGCCGGGCGTACGACGTCGCGTGCACGCCGCCGGCCTCCAGCTCGTCGTAGGCCTCGAGCGCCAGGCGGTCGATCGGGGTGAGGGCGGCCATCGCGCGCTGCCACGCGCCGGGCGTGGCGTGTGACATGAACCGGGCGAGGAAGCCCCAGAGCGCCCGGTCGAAGCGGAAGGGGACGCTGAGGGCCGCGTCGGGGTCGAGCATCGCCTTCGGCCCGTAGGCCCAGAGCGACGGGTCGGCCAGCGGCATCGCCATGCCCGGGGTGAGCCAGCCGGCGTTGCCCCACGAGGAGCCGGCGGCGACGCCGTGGCGGTCGAGGACCGTCACCTCCACGCCGCGTTCCTGCAGGTGCCAGGCGGTGGACAGGCCGACCATGCCGGCCCCGACGACGATCGCGGACTTGGTGTCGGTCACGCTGGTGCTCCTTCTCGCGAGTGCAGTACCCCCAGTACCCCTCCCCGTCGAGCGGCGGACAACCCCCATCGTCCGCCGCCCCGGTCGATTCGGCGCGACGGCCTCGTGAAGTGCGGTGGAACGGGGGGTGTGGAGCGGCCGACGCCGCCCGACCCGGGCGTGGTGCCCGGGGCGGACGGCGTCGAGCGGCGAGGCCGACCCGTCAGCTGAGGGGGCGCGCCAGGGGTTCGACCGCCGCGATCTCGTCCGCGGTCAGGGGCCCCGCCGCGAGCGCCGCGACGTTGTCCTCGAGCTGCGCCACGGACGACGCGCCGATGAGCGCCGAGGTCACGCGCTCGTCCCGGAGCACCCAGGCGAGGGCGAGCTGCGCGAGCGTCTGCCCGCGGCCAGCGGCGATCTCGTTGAGCGCCTTGGCGCGGCCCAGGTAGTCCTCGGTGAGGGCCCGGTCCGAGAGGAACGGCGAGTCGGAGCGGGCCGCACGCGACCCGGCCGGGGCGGCGCCGGCGAGGTACTTGCTGGTCAGCAGGCCTTGCTGGAGCGGGGAGAACACGATGGTCCCGACGCCCAGCTCGCCGACGACGTCGAGCAGCGACTCGCTCTGCACGCCGTCGTACCCGTCCTCGTGGGCGGGGTTCTCGATGTGCCGGTTGAACATCGAGTACGAGGGCTGGTGGATGAGCAGCGGGACGCCCAGCTCGCCGAGGATGCGGGCGGCGTCACGCGTGCGCGCCGGCGAGTAGTTGGAGACGCCCACGTACAGCGCCTTGCCCTGCTGGACCGCCGAGGCGAGCGCGCCCATGGTCTCCTCGAGCGGCGTCGAGGGGTCGGGCCGGTGGTGGTAGAAGACGTCGACGTAGTCCACGCCCATGCGGGTCAGCGACTGGTCGAGGCTGGCCAGCAGGTACTTGCGCGAGCCGTGGTCCCCGTAGGGCCCGGGCCACATGTCGTAGCCGGCCTTCGTGGAGAGGATCAGCTCGTCGCGGTACGGCTTGAGGTCGGCGGCGAGGTGCCGGCCGAAGTTCGCCTCGGCCGCGCCGTAGGACGGGCCGTAGTTGTTCGCGAGGTCGAAGTGCGTGACGCCCAGGTCGAGCGCGCGGCGCAGGATGGCGCGCTGCGTGTCGAACGGGCTGGTGTCGCCGAAGTTGTGCCAGAGCCCCAGCGACAGCGCGGGCAGGTCCAGACCCGAGCGGCCGGTGCGGCGGTACTGCATGGTGTCGTAACGGTCCTCTGCTGCGAGGTACCGGGATGCGAGAGGCATACGGCCATCGTGGCACGGGAAACCTGTCCCTCCGGACCACGGTTCCGTGCCACGATGCGCGTCATGTCTGCGCAGATCTTCGACCTGGTCGTCCGCCGGACGGGGCGCGTCCCCCTCACCGCCGTCTCGACCGGTGACGCCGCCTCGGTCGCCCGGCGGTTCGACGCCGTGCTCCTGACCTCGGGCTACAAGGCCTCGGGCCGCCTGCTGAGCTACCTGGGCACGCTGTCGCCGCAGGACGCGCGGCTCGTGGCGGTGCAGACCCTCGCCGTCGTGCACGAGGCGATCGGTGCGCACGTGGCGCACAACGCGTACTTCCAGGACTTCCCGCAGAATGTGCCGGACACGCTGGACTTCTGGGTGTCGTGCGTTCGGGATGCGCTGAAGGAGGGCCCCGGCGCCACGGCCGCCGACGAGATCCTCGCGCGTCGCGGCGGGACGGATCTGCTCGCGCTGCCGCGTTACGGCCGGTACCAGCACACCTACGAGGAGATGGTGGCGGCGCACGACGCGTTCGTGCCCGCGCTGGGCGACCGGCGCACGGTGCTCGACGTCGGCGGCACGCTCGACGAGGAGGCCCACCGCCTCTACCTCCACCTCGCGGGGAGCACGACGCCGCTGTCGGACGCCGACCTCACCGCGCTCACCCTGCTGGCCGGGCACTGCGGCAGCATGGAGCAGCCCGCGGTGGTGCCGGTGCGGGCGGCGCGCGCGATCGTCAACGCCACGCACGTGCTGTACGGGCGCGAGCCCCAGGCCGACACGGTCACCGACGTCCTGCGGCTGGCGTGCGCGCTGTCCGGCGGGGACGTGACGCTGGAGACGGCGACACGGTTCCGGTCGCTGCCGCGCCCCGTGCGGCGCGTGCTGCTCGGAGCGCTCGACGCGGTCGTGGCGGCGTCGCCCGCGAAGCTCGGCGACGTCGCGGTACACCGGGAGGCGTGGAAGCGGCTCGGCGAGCGGCTGCACCCGCACGAGCACCGGGCCTTGCCGTCGGCTGCCCGGGTGTTCGCCGTCGCCCGTGGCGACGAGGACGCGCCGTCCCTGGCCGCCCGGGTCGAGCGGTCGCTCGCGACGGGTGCGCGGGCCGACGCCCTGCGGCTGCTCGCGGCGTCTCCCGGCACGCTGGTGCGGCGCGCGGACCACCTGCTGCGGTCGGCGTCCGACGACGCCGAGGCGGCCGCCGTCGTCGACGCGGCGAAGCGGGCGCTGCCGTCCGTTTCCGGCCGGGTGGTGCTCGGGCTGCGCGAGCACCTCGAGAACCGGCGCCTCGTCGACGGGAAGACCAGCGCGGGGCGGCCAGGCACCGGCCGGCGCGTCTTCGTCAACCGGCAGGGCGGGGCGTGGGCCGTGGCCGACGACCGTGCGGACCTCCGGCAGGACGCGCTGACGGCGTTGGCCCGGGCCTGCGACGCCGAGGTGCTCCGCCGGGTCACCCGGCCCGACGAGCTGGTGGTCGAGCCCGACTTTCTCGACGTGGCCCTCCCCCTGTCGGCGCGGGCCAAGCCCGACGGCGCCGGGGTGCTGCCCCGCGGCTCGCGGACCCGGGTGACCGGCGAACTGCTGCGGTTCTTCGTGCACTGGCGGCAGCAGAGCACGGACACGGACCTCGACCTGTCGTGCCTGCTGCAGGACCGCGACTTCGCCGACGCCGAGCACGTCTCGTGGACGCGGCTGCGCGGCGGGGGCTTCGTGCACTCCGGCGACCTCACCGAGGCCCCGGACGGCGCCACGGAATTCGTGGACGTCAGGCTGTCCGGGATCCGGCGGGACGTCGTCGTGCCGGAGGTGCACGTCTTCTCCGGCGAGGGGTTCGACCAGGTCGCCGAGGGGTTCTTCGGGTTCATGACCCGGGAGGTCGCGCAGGCCGGGCTGCCGTTCGAGCCGGCGACGGTCCGGCTGAAGTCCGACCTGGCCGGTTCCGGAAAGGTCGCCGTCCCGCTGGCCTTCCTGCGGGCCGACGACGGCTGGGAGGCGCTGTGGCTGCACCTGAACCTGCGCGGACGGTCGAGCTTCAACACCGTCGAGGGGCACCGCGTCACCACGACGACGCTGGTCAGGGACATCGCGGCACGGCGCTACCTCACGGTGCGCCACCTGGTGGACCTGCTCCGGGCCGACGGCGTGAAGGTGCACCACTCGGTTCCGCAGGGCGCCGGACCGGTGACGTACCTCGGCTTCGACGCCCCGGAGGACCTGCCGCGCGGCTCCCGGGTGGTGACACCGCAGAACCTGCTCGACCTGGTGCCGGCCTGACGTCTAGGGTGTGCCCCGGGCGAGGCCATGCGGCGGCTTCCTTCTCACTCTTGGATGAACCTAGTCGCCGCGCTCTCCTCGCCCGCTCACTTCGCCCGACGTCGGCGCTCCGCGCCTCCCGGGTGTTGACCACAGCAGTTGCTGCCAGTCGAGCCCTGCTCCTGGCAGCAACTGCTGTGGTCAACGCATCCCACCGCGGTGGGATGGCGGGTCAGCAGTAGAGGTTGCCGCCCGGGTCCACGCCCAGGGCGCTCGTGAAGCGGAGGTAGGTGTCCACCCGGCTCTGGACCTGTGCCGGGTTGCCGCCGTTGCACTCGATGGAGCCGTTGATGCTGCGGATCGTCTCGCCGAACCCGGCACCGTTGACGATCGCGTTGTGCGGCGTCATGGTGCCCGGACCGTTCTGGGTGTTCCAGTACCAGAGGCCGGTCTTCCAGGCGATCGCCGAGTTGGTCGAGACCAGGTTGGGGTTGTTCAGCAGGTCGATGCCGAGGGCGTCGCCGGCGGCCTTGTAGTTGAAGTTCCAGCTGAGCTGGACGGGTCCGCGGCCGTAGTACTGGTCGGTGCCGGCCGGGCAGCCGTAGGGCTGGTTCCGGTCGCAGTAGTGCGGGTAGTTCGCGGTGTTCTGCTCCACGATGTGGACCAGGCCGCCGGTCTCGTGCGAGACGTTGGCGAGGAACGCCGCGGCCTCACGCTTCTGGACGGTCTCGCTGCCGCTGTTGGCGAAGCCGGGGTAGGCGCTGAGCGCGTCGACCAGGCCCGCGTACGTGTAGAACGAGTTCCGGTTCGGGAAGAACGAGTTGAACTGGGCCTGGCTGACCGGGAAGTCGTCGGTGCCCGGCGGGTCGACGGGCGGCTCGCCGCCGTCGCACGTGCCGACCCGCTCCCAGACGCCCCACTCACCGGTGGTCCCGGGCGTCTCGCCCTGGGTCCACCACTTGGCGCGCCACGAGGCACCGGCGTGCGTGACGAGGTTGCCGCCGACGTAGACGGCGCCGGCGCTCCAGGCGGGCGCGCTGCAGTCGGCGACCGCGGCGGGCGCGGCCGAGCCGCCCGCGGTGGCCGCCGAGCCGGGGACTGCGACGACCCCGGTCGTCAGGAGTGCGGCGACAAGGGTTGCGACAAAGAGCGGTACGCGACGAGCTCTCACGGGGAACCACCTCGCTTCGGGTCCTGGGCCGTCGTCGACACCGACGGCCGATTTGTTCAGGAACCTAGCAAGATGCCCCCAGCCCGGTCGTGAGGGATTCCCACACGGGTTACCCGTACGCGCGGGCGTCCCATGGGGAGCGTCGAGCCCAGCGCGACTTCGGTCGGTTGCCTTGAGACCGGTCCGACAACCGACCGACCTCGATGCAACCGACCGAAGTCAAATACGCAGCCCGTCAGATGGCCCCAGCCAGCGGGGCCCCTCACGCCGAGTCGCGGACCACCAGGATCGGCTCGAAGATCGCCGAGCGGACGGCCGGCTCGTCGGCGTCGATCTGCTCCAGGAGCATCCGTGCCATCTCCTCCGCCATCTTCTCCACGGGCTGCCGCACCGTCGTCAGCCGGGGGCGAGTCTGCACGGCGACGGGGCTGTCGTCGAACCCGACGATCGCGACGTCGTCGGGGACGCGCCGCCCGTGGCTCTGGAGCACGTGGATGGCGCCCTGCGCCATGAGGTCGTTGGAGACGAAGACGCCGTCGAGGTCCGGTGCGGCGGCGAGCAGCTCGGTCATGGCCGACTCCCCGCTCTCGAAGGTGAACGACCCCGCCACGCTGGGGACGAAGGCGTGCCCGCGCCGGGCGGCGGCATCACGGAAGCCGTCGAGCCGGTCCCGCGCGGACGGGACGTCGAGCGGCCCGGAGATGACGCCGAGCGTGCGGCAGCCACGGTCGAGCAGGTGGTTCGCGGCCATCCGGGCGCCGTCGGCGTTGGCGAGGTCCACGTAGCTCGCCGGGATCGCGTGACCCGGCCGGGCGAACAGCACGATGGGGCGGCCGGTGCCGATGAGCTCCTCGGGGAGCGGGTCGTCCGCGTAGGTCGAGACCAGGAGGGCGCCGTCCGCGTTGCCGAACCGCAGGTAGGAGGTGACCTGCCCGCGGGTCTGCGCGTCGTCGGCGAACATCAGCACCGGGTGCACGTCGTGGGGGCGCAGCGTCCGCACCAGGGAGCCGACCACCCGGCCGAAGAACGGGTCGGAGAAGACACCCGACAGGTCGAGCTCACCCTCGGGGTCGGCGTCCGCACCCGAGATGACGACGGCCACCGTGCCCGTCCGGCGGGTGACCAGCGAGCGCGCCGCCCGGTTCGGCACGTAGCCGGTCTCCGCGACCGCCTCCAGCACCACCTCCTGGACCGCGGGCGCCACCTTGCGCTTGCCGTTGATCACGCGGGACACGGTCGCGCGAGAGACACCGGCGACCTTCGCCACGTCCTCCAGGGTCGGCGCCGCACGCCGCAGATCCTTGCTCACAGGCCGACGGTAACAGAGTAAGAGCGCTCTCCGAGGGAACTTGTGCGGATGAGATGCGACAGATCTCGCGCCGCGCGGTGTCGTCATCAAGGCCGATTATGTCCGCACAAAAGCCAGGAAAAATGAAAAAACAGCAGGTGAAGTCTGCCACGCGGGCTCTTGACGCTCCGCCAAGAACGGGTCAAGGATGGGCGGCGTAAGAGCGCTCTCCCAACTCGCGACGCACCGGAGCGTCGCGAGCGCAGGCTCAACGACGAACCGCGCCACGGCCGCCGCACCTGGCCGCCGACGAGCGGACGGAGAGGAACACCATGACCACCACCGGATCACCCGGCGCCCGCGCGACCAGGCTCAGGCGTGGCGCACGCGCCGGGGCCGCCGCCCTGGCGACCGGCCTGCTGGCCGCGGCGGCGCTCGTCGCGCCCGCCGCCTCGGCGCCTGCAGCGCCGGCGCCGGCAGCACCCGCGCCCGCAGCACCCGCAGCCGCCGCCGCGCAAGCGGCGCCGGTCCTGCTGTCGCAGGGCCGCCCCGCCACCGCCTCCTCCGTGGAGAACCCGGACTACACGCCCGCGAGCGCCGCCGTCGACGGCGACCTGGGCACACGCTGGGCCAGCGAGTTCAGCGATCCGCAGTGGATCCGGGTGGACCTGGGCCGCTCCGCCACGCTCGACCACGTGGAGCTGGTCTGGGAGTCGGCGTACTCGACGAAGTACCAGTTCCAGGTCTCGGCCGACGGGTCGTCCTGGTCCACCGTGTACTCGACCACCTCGGGCGACGGCGGCACCGACACCTTCGACGTGGACGGCACGGCCCGCTACGTGCGGCTGCTCTCGACCGCGCGCTCGGGCGGTTACGGCAACTCGCTGTGGGAGCTGCGCGTCTTCGGGGAGGCGGGCGGCAGCACCGACCCGGGCGACCCCGGGGACCCGGGCTACGTGAACCCCGGCCACCCGAACGTCCCGGTGCGGGACGCAGGCGCGAGCACCGTCGAGGTCGTGGGCGAGAACGGCGACTGGGACCTGGAGGTCGACGGGCAGCCGTACACCGTCCGCGGCTTCACGTGGGGACCGGCCTTCAGCACGGCCGACCACTACATGCCGACCCTCACGGCCATGGGTGCCAACACGATCCGCACCTGGGGCACCGGGGCGGACACCCGGCAGCTCCTCGACTCGGCGGCGGCGCACGACGTTCGCGTGGTGATGGGCTTCTGGCTCCTGCCCGGCGGCGGACCGGGGTCCGGCGGCTGCATCGACTACCGCACGGACGCCACCTACAAGGCGAACACCAAGGCCGACATCCTCGCCCAGGTCGCGGCGTACAAGGACCACCCGGGCGTGCTCATGTGGAACATCGGCAACGAGTCGCTCCTGGGCCTGCAGAACTGCTACTCGGGCGCCGAGCTGGAGGCGATCCGCAACGCGTACGCGGCCTTCGTCAACGAGGTGAGCGGCGCCGTCCACCAGGCCGACCCGAAGCACCCGACCACCAGCACCGACGCGTGGGTCGGCGCCTGGCCGTACCTCGAGCGCAACGCCCCGGACCTCGACCTGCTCTCCGTCAACGCGTACGGCGACCTGTGCAACGTGCCCGCGGCCTGGGAGGCCGGCGGCTACGACCGCCCGTACATCATCACGGAGGGCGGCGCGGCCGGTGAGTGGGAGGTGCCGGACGACACGAACGGCGTGCCCGACGAGCCCACCGACCTGGAGAAGGAGCGGGCGTACGTCGACTCCTGGCGCTGCCTGCGGGAGCACGACGGCGTCGCGCTGGGCGCCACGTTCTTCCACTACGGCATCGAGGGCGACTTCGGCGGCGTCTGGTTCAACGTGCTGCCCGGCGACAACAAGCGCCTCGGCTACTACTCGATCGCGCGGGCCTGGGGCGTCGACACCTCCGGCATGAACACCCCGCCGCGCATCACCGCGATGAACGTCGCGGGTTCGACGGCGGTGTCCGCCGGGGAGCAGTTCACGGTCAGCGTGGACGTGACCGACCCGGACGGCGACCCGATCGACGCCAACGTGATGCTGAACAGCAAGTACGTCAACAACGCGGGCGGCATCGCACAGGCCGACTTCGACCAGACGGCCCCGGGCACGTTCCGGGTCACGGCGCCCGAGATGCTCGGCGTCTGGAAGGTCTACGTGTTCGCCGAGGACGGCCACGGCAACGTGGGCGTGGAGACCCGGTCGTTCCGCGTCGTCGCGCCCCCGGTCGACGGGACGAACATCGCGCGCGGCAGGACGGCGACGGCGTCGAGCTTCGACCCGTGGAACGGCGACTGGACGCCCGGCCGCGCCGTCGACGGCGACGCCTCGACGCGCTGGGCCAGCGAGTGGGGCCCCACGGCCTGGTACCAGGTCGACCTCGGCTCGGTGCAGTCGTTCGACCACGTGCAGCTCGTCTGGGAGACGGCGTACGGCAAGTCCTACCAGGTGCAGACCTCGAACGACGGGAACGCGTGGACCACGGTCCGCACGGTGACGGGCGGCAACGGCGGCGTCGACAGCCTGGACGTCGCCGGGACGGGCCGGTACGTGCGGCTCAACCTCACCGAGCGCGGCACGGAGTGGGGCTACTCCCTGTACGAGGTCGGCGTCTACCAGCAGTGAGCACGGCAGCGACGGGTCAGCAAGGCACACCACCATCACAGGAGGAACCATGCGCACAGCAATCGGCACGCCACGCGGCCGCACACCCGGCGGCGTCAGACCTCGCAGCCTGACGCCCCGGATCATGGGCGGCCTGGCCGCCACCGCACTGCTCGCCTCGACCCTGAGCGCGGCGGGCGCCATCGGCGCCACCACCGCCGTCGCCGACCCGAACACCCTGCTCTCGCAGGGTGCGCTCACGGCGGCGTCCAGCTCGGAGTCCGGCGGCCTCGGACCGCGGTTCGCGGTCGACGGCGACCGCACCACCCGCTGGGCGAGCGCCCCCACGGACGACGAGTGGATCCGCATCGACCTGGGCCGTTCCTACGCCCTGGACCATGTCGCCCTGGAGTGGGAGGCCGCGTACGGCGCGGCGTTCACCCTCCAGGTCTCCGCCGACGCCCAGACCTGGACCACGGTCGTGACCGAGGGCGCCGGGACCGGGGGCACCGAGGTCTACGACATCACCGCGACCGGCCGCTACGTGCAGCTCGTCGGCACGGCCCGCGGCACCGGCTACGGCTACTCGCTCCTGGAGTTCCAGGTGTTCGGCGACGGCGAGGCCGGCGGGCCGGAGGACCCGCCGCCGTTCCCCGGTGACGAGGTGACGCACCACGAGTTCCAGGCGAACTGCACCTTCTCGCACTTCCTGCCGGACGACTCGATCGTGTACCCGAACCAGCCGGGACGGTCGCACCTGCACACGTTCATCGGCAACCGCTCGACGGACGCGTTCACCACGCCGACGAGCCTGAACGCGATGCCGGAGAGCACCTGCACGGTGCCGCAGGACCACTCGGCCTACTGGTTCCCCGCGATCACCAAGGCGGGTGTGCCGGTCGAGCCGAACATCCCGATGACCGTCTACTACAAGTCGGGCATCGACGACTACCAGGACGTGGTGCCGTTCCCGGAGGGCCTCCAGTTCGTGACCGGCGACATGATGGCGACGGTCGACGAGTTCCGCACCGCGCCCGGCGCGGTCGAGGGCTGGGAGTGCGGCGACATCTCCAAGAGCTGGGAGATCCCGGCCCGCTGCCCCGAGGGCACGCAGCTCAACATCCGGTACCAGGCGCCGAGCTGCTGGGACGGGATGCACCTGACGCCGGAGGAGTCCGCCCACATGGGCCACGGCTCCCACATGGCGTACCCCGAGGCGGGCCAGTGCCCCATGAGCCACCCCGTCGCGGTCCCGATGCTGGAGTTCAAGATCGCGTGGCCCGTGAGCGGTGACATGTCCGACGTCGCGCTGGTGAGCGGGTCCGACCAGTCGTGGCACTACGACTTCGTCAACGCCTGGGACCCCGAGGTGCTCCGCCGGCTCGTCGAGCACTGCATCAACGGCGGCCTGCAGTGCAACCCGCGCGGCTACGACCTCTACAAGCCGCACCGCGGCACCGTGCTCGACGAGAACTACGAGCTCGTGCCCGAGACCACGGCCGCACGTGAGGAGGTGGCTTCATGAGAGCGGGCCGGGTGTGGCTCGCGGCAGCGGCGGTCGCGGCCTGCGTCGCGGCGCCGCTGACGGCGGCGGCCGCTCCGGCGGCACCCGCGTCCGCCCCGGCGTCGGGCCCCGCGCCGGTCGCCGACCGGGCGGCGGCTGCGGCCTGCGGCACCACGAACGCGGCCCTCGGGCGGACGGCGACGGCGTCGTCCACCGAGGGGCCGTTCGGCGCGGCCTCGGCCGTGGACGGCGACCCGGGCACCCGCTGGAGCAGCGCGGCCGCGGACCCGCAGTGGATCCGCGTGGACCTCGGCTCGGTCCAGGACCTGTGCCGCGTCGAGCTCGCCTGGGAGACCGCGTACGGCCGGGACTTCCGCATCGAGGCCTCCGACGACGGCACCACCTGGCGCACCCTGAGGACCGTCACGAACGGCACGGGCGGCAACCAGTCGCTCGACGTCGTCGGCTCGGGCCGGTACGTGCGGCTGACCGGAACCGCGCGCGGCACGGGGTACGGCTACTCGCTGTGGGAGCTCAAGGTGTTCACCGGCGAGGGCGGCACCACGCCCGGCGACCCGATCCCCGGCGGCGGTGATCTCGGGCCGAACGTGCACGTCTTCGGCCCGGACACCCCGACGGCCCAGGTCCAGGCAGCCGTGGACGCCGTCTACGACCAGCAGGAGGCGGACCAGTTCGGCGACGGGCGCCACCAGTTCCTCTTCGAGCCGGGCACCTACCCCGTGCACGTCAACGCCGGTTTCCACACCTCGATCTCCGGTCTGGGGACGAGGCCGGACGACGTGAACATCACCGGCGGCGTCTGGGCCGACGCGGAGTGGTTCGAGGGCAACGCCACCCAGAACTTCTGGCGCTCGGTCGAGAACCTGGCCGTCACGCCGTCGGGCGGGGACATGCGGTGGGCCGTGTCGCAGGCCGCGCCCATGCGGCGCGTGCACGTCAAGGGCAACCTCATGCTGCACTCGTCGCGGTACGGCTGGGCGTCGGGCGGGTACATCGCCGACTCCGTGGTCGACGGGCAGGTCCGCGCCTGGACCCAGCAGCAGTGGTACACCCGCGACTCGACGCTCACGGGCGGCTGGGCCGGGACACTGTGGAACATGGTGTTCTCCGGCGTCGAGAACGCCCCGCCGACGTCGTTCCCCGAACCCGCGGTGACCACCCTCGACACCACGGGCATCATCCGCGAGAAGCCGTACCTGTATCTCGACGGGGACGACTACGCGGTGTTCGTGCCCTCGGCCCGGTCGGGAACGCGCGGCGCGACCTGGGACGGCGGGACGACGTCGGGCACCTCGATCCCGCTGGACCAGTTCTACGTGGCCCGGCCCGGCGACTCCGCCGCCCGGATCAACCAGGCGCTGGACCAGGGCCTGCACCTGCTGCTCACGCCCGGCATCTACGAGACGACGGGGACGATCGAGGTGGACCGCGCCGACACCGTGGTGCTCGGTCTCGGGTACGCCACGATCGTGCCGACGGCCGGGCAGACGGCGATGCGCGTGGGCGACGTGGACGGCGTCCGCGTGGCGGGCGTGCTGTTCGACGCCGGCGCAGCCGAGTCGCCGTCCATGCTCACCGTCGGTACGGACGGGTCGACGGCGGACCACGCGGACGACCCGATCTCGCTGCACGACGTGTTCGTCCGCGTAGGCGGCGCGCACGCCGGGCGCGTGGACCGGGCGATCGTGGTGAACGCGGACGACACGATCGTCGACCACATCTGGTCATGGCGCGGCGACCACGGCGACGGCGTCGGCTGGGACGTGAATACCGCGCGCAACGGCCTGGTGGTCACCGGCGACGACGTGGACGGGTACGGGCTCTTCGTGGAGCACTACCAGGAGTACAACACCCTGTGGACCGGGGAGCGCGGCCGCACGATCTTCTACCAGAACGAGTTGCCGTACGACCCGCCGAACCAGGCGGCCTGGAACCACGACGGCGTCCGGGGCTGGGCGGCGTACAAGGTCGCGGACGGCGTGACGCAGCACGAGGCCTGGGGTCTGGGCTCGTACTGCGTGTTCACCTCGGACGCGTCGATCACCTCGGACAACGGCTTCGAGGTGCCGGTCACGCCGGGGGTCCGGATGCACTCGCTGCTCACCGTGTCGCTGGGCGGGGTGGGCACGTACGAGCACGTGATCAACGGCGTCGGGCCGCGCGCGTCGGGCACGGAGACGATCCCGGCGAAGGTGGTGAGCTACCCGTAACCATCTGGAACGTGTCAGACGCTCAGGTCCCTCGAAGGACCTGGGCGTCTGACACGTGCGGAAGGGTCAGGTGACGGCGCCCAGGTGCCAGGGGATGAACTCCTCGGCGCCGATCTCTAGCTCCTCGCTGACGGTCTGCTGCCCCGACGCGACCGCGAGGATGCGGTCGAAGATCTGTCGGCCCACCTGGGCCACGGTCGCGGTGCCGTCCACGATGACGCCGGCGTTGAGGTCCATGTCCTCGGACATCACCGCGTACATCGGGGTGTTGGTCGCGACCTTGATCGACGGGGTGGGCCGGCACCCGAACACCGACCCGCGGCCGGTGGTGAAGACGACGACGTTGGCGCCGCCCGCGACCAGCCCGGTCACGGAGACCGGGTCGTACCCGGGGGTGTCCATGAAGCCGAACCCGCGCTGCGTGATGGGTTCGGCGTACTCGTAGACGGCACCGAGGTCGGCCTGCCCGCCCTTGGCGACGGCCCCGAGGGACTTCTCCAGGATCGTGGTCAGGCCGCCGGCCTTGTTGCCGGGTGACGGGTTGTTGTCCAGGGTGCCGCCCCCGGCGGCGACGTAGTCGCGCCACCAGTCGATGCGGTCCAGGAGCTTCTTCGCGACCGCGGGCTCCGTGGCCCGCGCGGTCAGGAGGTGTTCGGCGCCGTAGACCTCGGGCGTCTCGGCCAGCACGGAGGTCGCCCCGTAGGCGACCAGCCGGTCCGACGCCCAGCCCAGGGCCGGGTTGGCCGTGATCCCGGAGTACCCGTCCGACCCGCCGCAGTTCAGCGCGAGCACCAGGTCGGACACGTCGCACTCGACGCGTTCGCGCTCGTTGACCAGCGGCAGCATCTCGCGGATCGCGGCGACTCCGGCCCGCACGGAGGCGCGCACGCCGCCGGTCTCCTGGATGGTCAGGGACCGCACCACGGTGTCGTCCGCGATGGCGGCCAGCAGCCCGGAGCGGGTCTGGTCGGGGGCGCCGATGCCGGGCATGCCGAGGTCGGCGACCTGCCCCGACCGGGCCGACAACGCGGCGCCCGGGACCATCTCGCAGCCCAGCCCGAGGACCAGCAGGCCCGTCACGTTGGGGTGGGCGGCGTAGCCGCGCAGGGTTCTGAACAGGATCTGCCCGCCCTCGGAGTCCGGCACCAGCCCACAGCCACTCGTGTGGGTCAGGGCGATGACACCGTCGACGTTGTCGAACTCGTCCAGCACGGTCCCGCGGAACTGGTCCGCGATCATCTTCGCCGTGGAGGCCGAGCAGTTCACGCTGGTCAGGATCGCGACGAAGTTGCGGGTCCCGACCCGGCCGTCGGCCCGCCGGTACCCGCGGAAGGTGGGCCGGGGCTCGTCGTCCGGCACCCGGAGCTCGTGGTGCGTGCCACCCAGCGGCGCCTCCCGCGACCCGTCCTCGAACCCGAGGTTGTGCGAGTGCACGTGATCCCCCGGAGCGACGGGAGCGGTGGCGACCCCGATGACCTGCCCGTACTTGCGCACGTGCCCACCCACGGGCACGGCCCGCAGCGCGATCTTGTGCCCGCGCGGCACGGGTTGTCCGACGTCGAGGTGCCCGACGTCGACCAGGCCACTCCCGGGAACCGCGACCCGGTCGCCCGGGCTCAGGTCCCGCGTCGCGACGGCGACGTCGTCACCCTCCCGCAGCACGAGCAGATCATGTGACACCTGTGGCACCTCTCCTCTGAACGGTTTCATCCTACCGACCCCCAAACGCCGCTGAGTGCGGGGTATCTGCGCCCGGTGCTCCCTGGCCAACAAATACCCCGCACTCAACGAAGGTGGAGGGTCAGTCGGCGATCGCCGCGTTGACCTCGTCCAGGAACTGGGTGGCCGCCTCGTCCGGGGTGATGCGCTCGAAGAGGACCTCCGTGTTGATGCGCTCCATGATGTCGGCGAGCTCGGCGGAGCCGTGCGGCGGGACCGCCGGGTTGTCGACGATCTCGTCCTCGATGTCCGCCATGAAGTCGGCGACCTTCTGGTCGGTCGGCGACAGGTCGCCCAGGATCGCCTCGCGGACGTCGGTGTTCGCCGGGAGGCCACGGTCGGTCAGCATGATCTTGGCCGCCTCCTCCGAGTTGAGCAGGAAGTCCACGAACTTCGCGGACGACTCCGGGTACTTCGTGTCCGCCGACACGGAGTAGAACATCGCCGGCTTGTAGTACATGCCGGTGCGCTCGCCCTCCGCCTCGCCCGGGAGGCGCAGCAGCTCCAGCTCGTGGCCCGACGAGTCGGACAGCGCGCCGAGCTGGTTGGTCCACCAGACGCCCATGGCGCCCTTGTTGGTGCCGAGCAGACCGCCCTCGGGGCCGGCCGCCTGGTACTCGACCGTGCGGGCGGCGTCGGGCTGGCCGCCGCCCTCGACCAGGTCGAGGGAGACCTGGAAGAAGTCGGCGACGGTCTGCTCGGAGACGCCGAGCTCGCCCTCGGGCGTGAACAGGGTCTCGCCGCGCTGGCGCGCCATCACGTTGAGGCCGGCCTCGTTGAAGCCGTAGTCCTGCGTGCCCCAGACCTTGTCGCCGGAGCCCTTCGCGACGGCGTTCGCCGTGGTGACGTAGTCCTCCCACGTCCAGGTGGTGTCGTCCGGCACGTCGACACCGGCGTCGGCGAAGAGCTCCGGGTCGGCGACGAGCGCGTAGGCGTTGATGCCGGTCGGGATGCCGTACTGGGTCCCGTCGATCTGGCCGCCGGCCAGCACGCCGTCGTCCACCTTGGAGGTGTCGATGTCGAGCGTGCCCAGGTCGGCGAGCACGTTCTTGGTCGAGTAGTCGGAGATGTAGCGCTCCTCCTGGGTGATGACGTCCGGGGTGTCGCCCGCGGCCACGGAGGTGGCGAGCTTGTCCCAGTAGCCGTCCCAGTCGGTGAAGTCGGGGACCACGGTGATGTCCGGGTTCTCCGCCTCGAACGCCTCGATGATCTGCTGCGTCGACTCGTGGCGGCTGTCCGAGCCCCACCACGAGAAGCGGATCTCGCAGGGACACTCCTCGGCGGCGGCCGGGGCGTCGTCGCCGCCCCCGCCGATGCCCGAGTCGCCGCCCCCGCAGGCCGCGAGGGTCAGGGCCACGGCCGCGATGCCCGCGGCCGAGCCGGCGAGCCGCTTGCCGCGCCTCGTGGGTCGTGGGTTGCCGGTGGTGCTCATGTCTTTCTCCTTCGGTGACGTTGACGTCGTTGTCGCATCGCGGGTGGAGCTACTTGATCCCGGTGGTCGCAATGCCCTTGACCAGGTACTTCTGTCCGAACAGGAAGGCGATGAAGACGGGGATCAGGGAGACGATCGACATCGCGAACAGCGAGCCCCACGAGCTCTCGCCCGTGGAGTCGACAAAGGTGCGCAGCGCGATCGGCACGGTGTACATCTCCGGCCGCGTCAGGAAGATCAGCTGGCTGAAGAAGTCGTTCCACGTCCAGATGAACGTGAAGATCGCGGTGGTGGCGAGGGCCGGCATGGACAGCGGCAGCATGATCTGCAGGTAGATCCGCAGGTGGTTGCAGCCGTCGAGGGTCGCCGCCTCGTCCAGCTCGCGGGGGATGCCCCGGAAGAACTGGACCATCAGAAAGATGAAGAACGCGTCCGTCGCGAGCAGCTTGGGCACGATCAGCGGCAGGAACGTGTTGATCCACTCGAGCTGCGAGAACAGCACGTACTGCGGCACGATCACCACGTGGATCGGCAGCATGATCGACATCAGCATGATGGCGAACCACAGCCGCTTGCCCCTGAACTCCAGCCGCGCGAACGCGTAGGCCGCCAGGGAGCAGGACAGCAGGTTGCCCAGCAGCGAGCCGAGCACCACCAGCGCCGAGTTGATCAGGTAGTGGCTGAACGGGTGCAGCAGCGCGTTCCACCCGTCCGTGTAGTTGGACAGGTCGATGTCGGTGGGGATGAGCCCCGGCTCCCGGAAGATCAGCGCGTTCGGCTTGAACGAGCTGGCCAGCATCCAGAGCAGCGGGTACAGCATCACGAACCCGAAGGCGATGAGGCCCGCGTGCTTGAGCACGCTGCCCACCCGGGCCCGGACGTGCCGGCCGCGCGGCCGGACGGCGGTCGGGCGGCGGTCGCCCGGCCCGGCGCGCCGGGCGCCGGGTGCGGTGTCGGACGGCGGACGTACCGCCGTCGGCGTCGTGGTCTGTGCGGTCGTCGAGGCGTCAGTCATCGTAGAAGACCCAGTACTTGGAGGCGAGGAAGTTGACGACCGTCATGCCGCCGATGATCAGGAGCAGGAACCAGGCCATGGCCGAGGCGTAGCCCATGTCGAGCGAGCCGAACCCCTTGAGGTAGAGGTACAGCGTGTACAGCAGCGTGGAGTCGGACGGGCCGCCGTTGCCGCCGCTGACGACGAACGCCCGCGTGAACGACTGGAACGCCTCGATGAGCTGCAGCACGAGGTTGAAGAAGATGATCGGCGTGAGCAGGGGCACCGTGATGCTGCGGAACTGCCGCCACCGCGAGGCGCCGTCGATCGCGGCCGCCTCGTAGTACATCTGCGGGATCTGGCGCAGGCCGGCCAGGAAGATCACCATCGGCGCGCCGAACGTCCAGACGTTCAGCGCCATCAGGGTGCCGAGCGCGTAGTCCGGGTGCGAGACCCAGCCCTGCCCCTGGATGCCGAAGAGCGCCAGGACCTGGTTGACCAGGCCGTCCGCGCCGAAGATCTGCCGCCACAGGATCGCGATGGCCACCGACCCGCCGAGCAGGGAGGGCAGGTAGTACACCGAGCGGTACAGCGCGAGCCCGCGCATGCCCTTGTCGAGCAGCAGCGCGAGGCCGAGGGCCGCGGCGAGCTGCAGCGGCACCGAGACGAACACGTACGTGAAGGTGACACCGAGGGACTGGAGGAACCGCGGGTCGTCGAACATCCGCGTGTAGTTCTCCAGGCCCACCCACTGGGGCGCGGAGAGCAAGTCGTAGTCCGTGAACGACAGGTAGAGCGACGCGCCCATGGGACCCGCCGTGATGAGCACCAGGCCCACGAACCACGGCGCGAGGAAGAACAGCGCCCAGCGCCCGTCGCCCTTCTTGCGGGCGGCGCCGGCCTGCTTGCCGCGCGAGAGCTCCTGGATCACTGACATGGGTTCACCCCCGTGTGGACGGGACCCGTCAGGGCGGGCGGGGGCTCGGACCGCCAGGGTCCGGGCTCGCGGTTCGGGTGGTGCATCGCGTTGTCCTCCGGATCGTCGTCGATCCCCGGCTCGTCGGTGAGAAACCGGTCTCTGGTGGAGGAACGTACCACATGAGGAACCGGTTTCCCATGGTGTACGGTCACATCGGGAAACCGGTAACGCAGGGGCCACGCCGACGAGGGCGCGCGCCACGCGCGATCCGGTCGGACAAGGTCATGGACGGAGAGCACATGGGCAGCGGCAGCGTTCGAGGCGCAGGTCAGCGCCGTGCGGTCGCCACGATCGGCGACGTCGCGGCGGCGGCGGGGGTCTCCCGCGCGACCGTGTCCCGCGTGATGAACGGGCGCAGCACGGTCGACGCCGCGATCGCCGAGCGCGTGCGCGGCGTCGCGGCGGAGCTCAGCTACCGGCCGAGCAACGCGGCGCGCAGCCTTGCGCTCGGCCGCACGCAGACCGTGGCGCTCGTGGTGCCGGACCTCGGCAACCCCGTGTTCCAGCAGATCCTGCGCGGCGTCATGGACGGCGCGGCCGAGGACGGGTACCGCGTACTCGTCGCGGACACGGTCGAGGACGACCAGCAGGAGGGCGCCATCGCCCTGGAGGCACGCATGCGGTGCGACGCCCTGGTGCTCGTCTCACCGCGCATCGGGGACGCCGAGCTCAGCGCGCTCATCGCCGACGTCGAGCCCGTGGTGCTGGTCAACCGCGAGACCGGCGGCACGGCGCCCAGCCTGGTCGTGGACTACGAGGACGGCGCCGTCCAGGTGGTGGAGCACCTCGTGGCGCTCGGCCACCGCCGCCTGGTCTACCTGGGCGGACCCGTGCGCAGCGCGTCCGACGAGCTGCGCCGGGCCGGCCTGGCCCGCGCCCGGCAGCGGCACGCCGACCTCGAGATCCTCGACCTGCCCGCCGGACCGGACATCCAGGCGGGTCATGCCGCCGCGCCCGCGGTCCTCGCCACCCGCGCCACCGCGGCGCTGGCCTTCAACGACCTCGTCGCGTTCGGGCTGCTCGCAGGCCTGAACGAGGCCGGGGTGGCCGTGCCCGCCGACATCTCGGTGGCCGGCTTCGACGACATCGAACTGTCCCGCTACGCCACACCCGCGCTGACGACGGTCGCGGTGCCGCAGGCCGAGCTCGGCCGCCACGCCTGGAGGGAGCTGCACGCCGTGATCGACGACGACGCCCACCCCGCACGCTCTGCACGTTTCACACCCAGCCTGGAGGTGCGCGGGAGCACCGGACCCGTGCCCCAGGGCACGGAACGGGTGCACATCACGGACGACGACCTCGTCGTCGGGCAGCCGGAGGAGGTGCCCACCGTGCCCCCGACCGCCACGCCGGTCTGGTCCGTGCCCGCCGATCCCTCGGCCGACGCCGTCGTGCTGACCTGCGGCGACGGGCTGGAGCTGGTGCGCCGCGACGCGGGCGACCGCATGCCCAAGGTGCACGCCCGCCGGCCCTACCTGCACCCCGTGCACACCCTCGCCGGGGTGCCGCTCACCGAGGTGAGCCCTGTGGACCACCGGCACCACTACGGCGTGGGCATCGCCGTTCCGGACGTGAACGGCACGAGTCACTGGGGCGGTCGTACGTTCATCGAGGACGTGGGCCCCACGCTGCTGAAGAACCACGGCCGGCAGACCTCGTCGGGGATCCGCGTGGAGCCGGGCGTTCCCGGTGCTCCCGGCGCCGCGGGCAGGGCCGCCGAGACCCTGGTCGAGGACGTGCTGTGGTCCGACGAGCACGGCGAGCCGCAGCTCCGCGAAGAGCGCCGCGTCTCGGCGCGCCTGCTCCCCCTGGTGCCCGGGGCCGACGCCGCCCCCGGCTGGGTGCTCGACTGGCGCTCCACCCTGCACGCGGACCACGGCCCGCTGGAGATCCGCTCGCCCGCCACGAACGGGCGGCCGGGCGCGGGGTACGGCGGCCTGTTCTGGCGCCTGCCGATCGCGGAGAGCACCACGGTGCTGTCGGCGGCGGGCACCGGCGAGAACCGGGCGCACGGCAGCACCTCGCCCTGGGTGGCGTTCGTGCAGCAGCAGGGCGGCCGGTCCACGACCCTCCTGCTGGTGCAGCCGGGCCAGGTGCGGCCGTGGTTCCTGCGTTCGGCCGAGTACCCCGGCGCCTGCCCGGCCCTGGCCTGGGACACGCCCCTGCTCGTGCCCGACGGCGGCTCCGTGCAGCTCGACCTCGTGGCGGTGCTGCTGGACACCGAGCTCACGGCCGACGCGGCCGAGGCGCTGGCCGCCGACCTGACCGACGGCGGCCGACGGTGAGCCTGCCCAAGGTGGCCGTGGTCGGCATCCACGGCCACGGCGGCTCGCACCTAGGGGCCGTCGCGGACCTGGAGGACCGGGGGCTGGCGCGGCTGAGCGCCGTCGTCGACCCGCGCGAGCCCGACGACGAGCCGGCGCCGTGGTTCGCGAGCCTGGGCGACCTGCTGTCCGCCGACGCCGACGCGCTGCCCGACGTCCTCGTGCTCGCGACGCCCATCCACACGCACCTGCCGCTGGCGCGCGCCGCGCTGGAGGCCGGGATCGACGTGCTGCTCGAAAAGCCGACCACGGCGTCCCTGGCCGAGCACGCCGAGCTGGTCGCCGTGGTCGAACGGACCGGACGGCTGTGCCAGGTCGGGTTCCAGACCTTCGGGTCGCACGCGCTGCCCGCCGTCGCCGACATGGTCGCGCGCGGCGAGGTGGGGCAGGTGACCGGCATCGGCGCCGTCGGCACCTGGGTGCGGACCGCCGCGTACTGGGCGCGCTCGCCGTGGGCGGGGCGGCGGCGCATGGGCGACCGCGCGGTGGTCGACGGCGTGGTGACCAACCCGCTGGCGCACGCCGTGGCCACCGCCCTGTGGGTGGGCGGCGCCCGGACCGCCGCGGACCTCGCGTACGTGAACACCGACCTGTGGCGGGCCAACCCCATCGAGGCCGACGACACCTCGTCCCTGCGCGCCGTCGGCACCGACGGGACCCGCTACGGGTTCGGCCTCACGCTGTGCGCGGCGGAGCGCACCCCGGCACGCGTGCTCGTGCAGGGCACCGAGGGCGAGATCGAGCTCGGGTACGAGCACGACCTGGTGCGGCTGCGCACCGGGCGCGTGGTCGCCGAGAAGCGCTACGAGCGCACCGGCCTGCTGGAGAACCTGCTGCGGGTCCGGGCCGGCACGGGCGAGCGGCTCCTGTGCGACGTGCGGGACACCGGCGCGTTCATGCGGGTGCTGGAGGCCGTGCGCACGGCGCCGGACCCGGCGCCGGTCGGCGAGGCGTTCGTGGACTGGGTGGACGGCGTGGCGCCGGTCGCGGGCGGGCCCGGCGGCGTCGGGCAGGGCGGGCCGGGCGGCGTCGGGCCCGGCGGCGTCGGGCAGGGAAATCCCGAGGGCGACGCGCGGCACCCGGTGGTGCACGACGTCGCCGCGTGGTGCGAGCGCGCCGCGCGCGAGCAGCGCACGTTCACGGAGCTCGGCGCCCCGTGGACACTCGCGAGGTAGAACCGGGGAGCGTGACATGGTGCTCGGGTGCTGCCCGTCCTGACTGCCATCGGTTCCATGGCCTGCGTGGTCGCGCTCGGCTGGGTGATCCAGCGGACCGGCCTGCTGGCGGGCCGCGGCCTCCCCCGCGGGGTCGCCCGCACCGCGGCGGGTGACGGCGGGGCCGGTGCCCGGCAGACCCTGGCGACACTGTCGTTCACGATCTGCGCGCCGGCCCTGATGTTCAGCACGCTGGCCTCGACGGACCTGGCGCACGTGCTCTCGCGCGGCGCGGTGGTCACGTGGGCGACGACGGCGGTACTCGGCCTCGCCACGGCCGCCGCGGCGCGGTGGCTCCTGCGCCTGCCCGCGGGCCCCGCCGCCGTCACGACGCTCGCCGCCGTCTACGTCAACGGCGGCAACATCGGGCTGCCGCTGGCGGTCTACCTCTTCGACGACGCCCTCGCCGTCGTGCCCACGCTGCTGTTCCAGCTCCTCGTGCTGGCGCCGCTGACCCTCTCGGTGCTCGACCGGGCGACGGCGTCCGCCGACGGCGGGACCCCCGCGAGGTCGGGCTGGCGGACGATGGGGCAGGTGTTCCTCGCGGCGTTCCGGAACCCGATCACGCTCGGGACGGTCGCGGGCCTGCTCGTCGCGGTGGTGGCCGAGCTGACCGGCGCGCGCCTGCCCGACGTCGTGCTGCTCCCGTTCGACCTGATCGGCGCCGCGGCGCCGCCGCTCGGCCTGCTCACGTTCGGGATGACGCTCGCCGTCCCCCTGCCGGCCGCGGACGCCGACCTCGGCGTGACCGCCGGGCGGGGCCGCCGGCTCGTGGGCTGGGTCATCGCGATCGCCGTGCTGGTGCGCAACCTGCTGCACCCGCTGGCGGCGTGGGCCCTCGGGTCGGCGGTCGGGCTCGACACGCCGGCCCTCGCCCTCGTGGTGACGATGGCGGCGCTGCCGACGGCGGTGAACGTCACGACCTACGCGACCCGGTACGGCGTGTTCGACGGCGTCGCGGCGCGCGCGACCGTCTGGACGACGGCGCTGTGCGTGCCGGTGCTGGTGGTGATCGGCGCGCTGCTGGTGTGAGGCGGACGCCGGGTCTCGGCGGGCCCGGCCAGCCGGTGGTCGAGCCTGCCGAGACCAGGCCCGATCACTCTCCTTTGAGGCCCGGGTTTCTTCGCTTTGACGGTCGTCAAAGCGAAGAAACCCGGGCCTCAAAGGAGAAGGGGGTCAAACCCGAGAAGAGGCCGGCCCGGTGCCGGTCCCCGGGTGTGGGTCAGATGCCCAGGTTGAGGTCCTTGACCGGGACCGGGGCGCCCGTCTCCAGCGAGCGGTTGCCCGCATACCCCACCGACGACGCCCGGACGCCGTCGACGTACCCGGCCGCGCGGGCCAGCGGGTCGGGCTCGGCCGACGGCTTGAAGACGTCGGCCAGCAGCAGCGCGTCGCCGCCGCCGTGCCCGCCGCCGCCGCGCACGATCGGCCGCTCCTCGGCGCGCTCCCAGTGCCGCTGGACCACGAGCCGCTCGCCGATGGGCCGCACCAGGTCCTCCTCGAACACCTCGGTCGCGCTCGGGTCGAGGATCGCGGCCTTGTCGCCGAACTCCACCGAGCCGCGCTCGGTGACCTCCAGCTCCGCCCGGCCGCGCGTGCCGTTGACCACCACGCGGTAGCCCTCCCAGGGCGAGTGCGCGGTGAGCGAGTAGGTGAGCAGCGCGCCGCCCTCGTACTCGACGACCAGCCCGAGCGTGTCCTCCGTGGTGATACCCGCGTCGAAGACCGAGCGGTTGCGCACGTAGCCGTCCACCGCCTGGGCCTCGGGCCCGTAGAGGGTGGACAGCCACTCGTTGTCCTCCACGGAGAGCTGCCACGGGTCGATGCCGCGCTCGTTCAGGGCGCGCTCACCGGCCGTGGGCTCGTAGCCGGACTCGTGCGCGCCGTCGTCGCCGTAGAAGCGCCGCCCGCCCGTGGCGAAGACGCGCTGCGGCACGCCGTCGATCCACCAGTTGACCAGGTCGAAGTGGTGGCTCGACTTGTGCACCAGCAGGCCGCCGTTGTTCACCTTCTCGCGGTGCCAGCGGCGGAAGTAGTCGGCGCCGTGCACGGTGTCCAGCGCCCAGTCGAAGTGGACCGAGAGCACCTGCCCGATCTCGCCGCTCGCGATCACCTCGCGCAGCGCGCTGTTGCGGGGCGAGTAGCGGTAGTTGAACGTCGTGACCAGGTCGCGGCCCGTCTCGGCCACGGCGTCCACGATCTGCCGGGCCTGGTCGGGGTGCGCGGCGATGGGCTTCTCCACGACCACGTCGGCGCCGGCCCGCAGGGCACGGGTGACGAGGTCGCCGTGCGTGCGGTCGATCGACGTGACGATCACGCGGTCCACGGACTGCTCCGCGATCGCCTTCTCCAGGTCGTCCGGACCGTACACGGGGCGGACGCCGCCGAACGCGGCCGCGACGCGCGCCTCGTAGGCCGCGGCGCGCACGGGGTTGGGCTCCACCCAGGCGACGATCTCGCCGTCGGGCGCGTGGGTGCCGATCAGGGCGTCGACGTACATGGACGCGCGGTGCCCCGTGCCCACCACGGCGTAGCGGCGGCGCCCCTCGGGCAGCGGGCCCGACGGCGGCACGGGCTCTTGGGTCGGACCGGTGATCGGCTCGGTGGTCGGCTCAGGCATCGGTGGAGAGCTCCTTCGGTCGTCGTCGACGTCGGGTGGATGGGATTGAAACGATACGACGCCGGGAAAGCGCTGTCCATGCCCTCCGCGCGGTGACCCGCCCTGCCATCGACCGGCCACCGACCGACTCACCGCTCCGGCGTGATCACCACCTGGCCGGCCCACGCGAACCCGCCGCCGAACCCGAACAACAGCGCGGGCACGCCCGCCGGGATCTTGCCCGCGTGCCACCACTTGGACAGCCCCAGGGGGATCGACGCCGCCGACGTGTTGCCCGACTCGGTGATGTCCGTGACGACGACCTTGCCCTCCAGGCCGAGCGCCTTCGCCAGCGGCTCGATGATCCGCAGGTTCGCCTGGTGCGCCACGAGCACCTCGATGTCGTCGAGGCTCAGGCCGGACGCCGCCACGACGTCCCGCGCCCGGTCCGCGGCGCGGGTGATGGCCCACTTGAACACCGAACGGCCGTCCTGCTGGAACTTCACCTCGGGCGCCTCGATGCGCACCGCGGGCGTGAGCTCCGGCTCGGTGCCCCACACCACGGGCCCGACGGCGGGGGTGTCCGCGGCCTGCAGCACCGCCGCCCCGGCGCCGTCCGCCGTGAGGATGCACGTCGAACGGTCGGTCCAGTCGGTGTACGCGGTGAGCTTCTCCGCGCCGATCACCAGCGCCGTGCGCGCCGACCCGGTGCGGATCGCCTGGTCGGCCACGCCGACCCCGTGCGCGAACCCGGAGCACGCCACGTTGAGGTCCAGCGCGGCCGGGCCCACGACGCCGCGCAGGTCCGGCGCCTCCTCGCCCTCCGGCGTGGAGGCGCCGGGCTGGACGCCCGTGTGCAGCGCGTAGGCCACCCGGCCGGCCGTGTTGGGCGACCGGTCGTCGTTGGTGGCGGTCGCGACGATCACCAGGTCGACGGCATCCGCGGTCAGGCCGGCGTCGGCCAACGCGTGCTCCGCCGCGGCGGTGGCCATCTGCGCGACGGTGACGTCGTCCGCCGCCACGTGCCGCGTGACGATGCCGGTGCGCGACCGGATCCACTCGTCGTTGGTCTCGACCCGCTGGGCGATGTCGTCGTTCGTCAGCGTCTGCGGTGGCTGATGGTGCCCCAGGCCGACGATGCGGGAGCCGGCGGCGCCGGACGGGAGCGTGAGAGCGGAAGCCATGAGGTCAACGTAGCGCGCCGAGGTCGAACGGCTCCATGACGGCCCCGCCGGCCAGCGCCCGCGCCGCCCGCGCCACGCGCTCCTCGGCGCCCGGTCCCGTGGCCGGCACCTCGCCCACCTCGCGGAAGGCCCCGCGCAGCTGGGAGTCGTACCGCTCCCCCATGGCCGCGTTGCGTCCCTTGTAGGTCCACGCGATGAGGTTGACCAGGGCGAACCGCGGGCCGCACGAGCGGCAGGACATGATGCCGGGCGGCCGCCGGAACCGGGTGCTCCGGTGGCCGTCCGGGCACGTGCCCACCCACGGCCCGTCGATCGACGGCGCGGACGGGTCCACGCAGCGCAGCCCCGAGCACCCGATCCGTACCGCCACCTCGCGCCACGCCGGGCCGTGCTTCGCCTTCGGACCCGCGAGCGCGTGCGCCACCTCGTGCAGGATCGTGTCCCGCACCTCGCGCTCGTCGTGGATGCGGGTCAGCGGCGCGGACAGGCTGATGCGGCGCTTGGTGTAGTTGCACATCCCGGCGCGCCGCACGGCGTCGTCGAACTCGAAGGTCCAGGCCTTCAGCCCGTGCTGGTCCATCAGGTCACGCGCGAGGCGCGAGGCGGCGACAAGGTTCATGGGTACCCCTGCGGTGGTGGTTCGACGGTCGGATCGCGTCCGGCTGCACCGGACGCGATCGAACCTACGGGTTCTCACCCACACGCAGGTGAAGTTATCCACAACCGGGCGTCACAAGGCGGACCTGTCAGGCATCGCTCCCCGAGGCGCCCCGGGCCGGGTCGGCCGGCGGGATCGGGAAGTTCGTCCGGAACACGTTCGACGGATCGTAGACCGCCTTGACCTCCCGCAGCCGCGTGAACGTCGGCTCCGGGAACGCCTCCAGCAGCCGCTCGGGCCGGCTGTCGGTGTCGAAGGACAGGTACGAGCCGTCCATCACGGACCCGATCTCGGCGTCCCACGCCTGGTTGAGCCGCTCCTGGTTCGAGCCCAGGGCGGACAGCGCGAAGTTCTGGTGCCGGTGCGCGTACGCGGTCGCGTCCGGGGCGACGTCGTTCCCCGCGCCGCCCGTGGCCCGGATCGACGTGAAGTACGACTCCCCGGTGCCCAGCAGGCGCTCGACCGCCCGGCTCGTGCCCTGGTCCAGGTGCGTCAGCAGGCCGGACCGCGCCGACGGGTCGCCGCCGCCGGAGTGGTGGGCGTCCTCCCGGCGCACCACGCCCGAGTACGGCAGGAGCTGGGCCTGGTGCCCGAGCAGCGGGCCGGCGTCGGCGAGCAGCTCGAGCTGGGCGATCGCCTCGTCCGGGTCGGCGTCGGCGCCCTCGGCCGCGAACACGGTCAGGAGCTGCGCCATCGGCGTCTGCCCGCGCCGTCCGCCGCCCAGGATCATGAAGGACGTGAGCCCGCGCGGCGCCGCCTCGACGGTGGCGCCCCAGCGCTCCAGCAGGCCGGCGGTGTCGGAGGCGTCCAGCGTCATCTGGGAGAAGACCACGGCGCCGACGGCGCCGGCCTCGATCTCCAGCCAGGTGACCACGCCCATGTTGCCGCCCGCGCCGCGCAGCGCCCAGAACAGGTCTGGGTGCTCGTCGCGGGAGGCGTGCAGCACGCGCCCGTCGGCCGTGACGACCTCCGCGGCCACCACGTGGTCGACGGTCAGGCCCTGGAGCCGGCCCAGGAACCCGATGCCGCCGGTGGTGGCGAGCCCGCCCACGCCCACACCGCCGTAGTCGCCCGACGTGATGGCCCAGCCGCGCGGGGCCAGGACCTCCGCGACCTCGCCCCAGGTGGCCCCGGCACCGATCCGCACCCGGCGCGTGGCCTCGTCGACCACCTCGACGGAACGCATCCGGCTCAGGCTGAGCACCACGCCGCCGTCGTTCGTGGAGCGGCCCGAGATGCCGTGCCCCGCGGAGCGGACGGCGAACTCGACGTCCTGCTTCTGCACCCAGGCCAGCCCGGCCGCGACCTCGTCCACGCCCTGGGGCCGCAGTACCAGGCCCGGCGCGCCGGACCGCAGGTAGTTGTGCCGCACCGCGCCGTACTCGCGGTCGCCCGGCTCCACGGCGTGCGCCGCGAGCTCCGGCGGGAGCGAGTCGTAGTCGATCCCGTCGCGGCGCGCGGCCAGCGCCGTCGCGCCCCGGCGGGCCGCCGCCGGCGCCGTCCCCGCGGAGCGCCGCTCCGCCGCCACGGCCTCGCGGACGGCGGGCGCCACCTCCTGGGCGAACGCACGGATCTGGTCGGGGTCGTCGCCCATGGCGATGAACCCGCTGACGCCGTCCTCCAGCGCCATGAGCGTGAGCTCCTCGACCCACTGGTCGGCCGGGCCCTGCAGCGGGCCGGTGGACCGGTCGGTAATGGACCCGCCGAGGTTCAGCAGGCGGCGGATCTCGCTCGGCGAGCGCCCGGCCTCCTCGGCCGCCTCGTCGATCGTCGCGTTGCCGCGCGCCAGGTCGCCGTCCTTGAAGTAGGGCAGCGAGGGCAGCCAGCCGTCGGCCTGGGCGCCGGTGAGCCGGAGCATGCGCTTCTTGTAGGCACCGAGCCAGATCGGGATGTCGTGCGCGGGGGCGGGACCGCGCTTGGCGCCGTCGACGTGGTGGAACTGGCCGGGCACGCGGAGCGGCGTGCGGTTCCCGGCGTCCCAGATACCGCGCATGATCTCGATGCCCTCCTCGAGGGCCGTGACGCCCTCGCCGGGCGTCAGGCGCGTGGTGCCCATCGCGACCATCGCGTCCCAGAAGCCGCCCGTGCCGACGCCCATCTCGAACCGGCCGCCGCTGAGCAGGTCGAGGCTCGCGGCGGCGCGCGCCAGGTGGGCGGGCGGGCGCATGCCCAGGTTGAGCACGTTCCCGGAGAGGTGGATGCGCTCGGTCTGCGCGGCCACCCACGACAGGAGCGTCCACGTGTCCAGGAACGACGGCTGGTACGGGTGGTCCTGGAACGTGACCAGGTCCAGGCCCAGCTGCTCGGAGAGCTGGGCGAGCCGTACGGGAACCTGCGGGTCGCCGTTGGACGGGGTGATGAAGGTGCCGAAGAGCAGGTTGTGCCCGTAGTCGGTCATGCGTGCGGTGTCCCTCGTGTCGCTCTGCACCTGCCGCGCAGCGCGGCAGATCGTCTGTCTAGCAGACGATATTACTCACAACTCTTCTGGATCGCCGCACATTCCCCTAGGATGGGGGCATGAGCACCGCGCCCACCGAGACCCGCACGGGCCAGCACTCCCTGTTCGGCTGGTCGCTCGCCGCGCTCCTGCGCGAGTGGAGCGCCCGGGTCGACGCCGCCGCCGACGACCTGCCGCAGGGCACGCGCGGCTACCAGCTGCTGACGGCCGTGGTGCACGGTGACCTGCCGAGCCAGGCCGCGCTCGCCGCCTCGCTCGGCATCGACCGGACGGTGATGACCTACCTGCTCGACGCGTTCGAGGGCTGCGGGCTCGTCGAGCGGCAGCGGGACCCGGCCGACCGGCGCGCGCGCCGCATCGTCGCGACGGAGCACGGGCTGGAGGTGCTCGCCGCGATGGACGCGCGCGTGGCCGCCGCGGAGGACGAGCTGCTCTCCGGGCTGGAGCCGGCGCAGCGCGCGGTGCTCCGCGAGCTGCTGGAGCGGGCCGCCACGGGCACCGGCCCGGACCACGACCCGTGCCGCACGGTGGTCCAGGCGACCACGGGTGCGAAGGTGTCAGACGCTCAGGTCACCGGGTGACCTGAGCGTCTGACACGTCGACGGGCGTGCCGGGTCAGCGCCCGCCCAGACCCGTCTCGCGGTAGAAGCCCTCGATGTGCTCGCGCATGAGGCGTTCCGCCGCGGCGGCGTCATGCCGCGCGACGGCGGCGACGACCGCCTCGTGCTCCGCGCACAGGCGTGCGGCGGTGGCCGGCCAGTCCTCCACCGCCTCCGCCCCGGCGGCCACGTAGGAGGCGACGGCGGCCCGCATGCCGCCCAGGATCGCCTCGACGAGCTGGTTGCCGCCCAGCCGCGCGATCCCGAGGTGCAGGTCCTGGTCGCGTTCCAGGAAGTCGGCCACGCCCAGCCCGGGCTCGGCCATCGCGGCGAGGTGCGCGCGCAAGGGCTCCAGGTCCGCCTCGTCCCAGCGCCCCTCGGCGGCGTCGCGCACGGCCCCGGTCTCCAGCAGCACGCGCGTGCGGACGACGTCGGACACGGGGAGGGTGCCGGAGGCCACGTGCAGGCGCACCGCCGCACCCAGGCCGGCCGCGGGCCGGTCGATCACCGTGGCGCCCGCTGTCGGGCCGGAGCCGACCGCGGTGCGCACGATGCCCATCGCCTCCAGGATCCGGATGGCCTCGCGCACCGAGGGGCGGGACACGCCGAGCTCCTCCGCGAGCGCCCGCTCCGCCGGGAGCCGCTCGCCGATCGGCCACTTGCCCGCGGTGAGGCCCGCCTCGATCTGGGCCAGGACGCGCTCGTGGGTTCGCACGGCCGCCATGCTACTTCAGTGGTCTGTCCACAGTGGGCTATGGTGTGGACAGACCTCGAAGGAGAGTGCCCATGCGTATCGCCCTGGCCGCCACCTGTATCGCCGACGCGATGTTCCCGCAGGCCCCGAAGGCCGTTGTCACGCTCCTGGAGCGGCTGGGCCACGAGGTCGTGTTCCCGGCCGCGCAGGCGTGCTGCGGGCAGATGCACGTGAACACCGGCTACCTCGCCGAGGCCGTGCCGGTGGTGCGCAACCACGTGCGGACCTTCGCCCCGGTGGCGGACGGCGAGTGGGACGCCGTCGTGGTGCCGTCCGGCTCGTGCACGGGCTCGATCCGGCACCAGCAGAAGATGGTCCTGGAGCGCGCGGGGCTGCGCTCCGAGGCACGTACCGCGACGGCCGTCTCCGACCGCACCTACGAGCTCTCGGAGCTGCTGGTCGACGTGCTCGGCGTGACCGACGTCGGCGCCTGGTTCCCGCACCGCGTCACCTACCACCCCACGTGCCACTCGCTGCGGATGCTCGGCGTGGGCGACAAGCCCGAGCGCCTCCTGCGCGCCGTGGAGGGGCTGGAGCTCGTGCCGCTGGAGCAGGCCGAGGGCTGCTGCGGGTTCGGCGGGACGTTCTCGCTGAAGAACGCGGACACGTCGGCGGCGATGCTCGACGACAAGGTGGCGGACGTCGTGGGGACGGGGGCCGAGGTGCTCACCGCGGGCGACTGGTCGTGCCTGATGCACATCGGCGGCGGCCTCTCGCGCGGCGGCACGGGCGTGCGGCCCATGCACCTGGCCGAGATCCTCGCCTCGACCCGCGAGGCGCCGGTGCACCCCGGCGACCGCCAGGAGGTGGCCCGATGAGCACGTTCCTCGGCATGCCGGCCACACGCGCCGGCCGCGGGCCGAGCCCCGACGCTGCGCCCGGCACCCTGGGCGGCGTCGGACGCCCGGAGGACCCGCTGCACTGGGGCGCCTCCTTTCCCGACGCGGCGCGCGCCGCGCTGGAGAACGAGCAGCTCCGCCGCAACCTGGGCAACGCGACCTCCACCATCCGGTCCAAGCGGGGGCGCGTGGTCGGGGAGGTGCCGGACTGGGAGGCCCTGCGCGATGCCGGCTCCGCGATCAAGACCGACGTCATGGCCCGGCTCCCCGAGCTCCTGGAGGAGCTCGAGCGCAACGTGACCGCGCGCGGCGGCGTCGTGCACTGGGCGCGGGACGCCGCCGAGGCCAACCGGATCGTCGCCGACCTGGTGCGCGCCAAGGAGACCGACGAGGTCGTCAAGGTCAAGTCCATGGCCACCCAGGAGATCGGGCTGAACGAGGCGCTGGCCGAGGAGGGCATCGCGGCGGTCGAGACCGACCTCGCGGAGCTGATCGTGCAGCTCGCCGACGACATGCCGTCGCACATCCTGGTGCCCGCGATCCACCGCAACCGCACGGAGATCCGCGACATCTTCCTGGAGCGCATGGCCGACGCCCCGCCGGACCTGACGGACGTGCCGCGCGAGCTCGCGATGGCGGCCCGGGCGCACCTGCGGCGCAAGTTCCTGTCGGCGAAGGTCGCGATCAGCGGCGCCAACTTCGCCGTCGCGGACAGCGGGACGCTCGCCGTGGTGGAGTCGGAGGGCAACGGCCGCATGTGCCTCACGCTGCCCGAGACCCTGATCACCGTGATGGGCATCGAGAAGCTCGTGCCGACGTACCGCGACCTGGAGGTCTTCCTCCAGCTCCTGCCGCGCTCCTCGACGGGCGAGCGGATGAACCCGTACACCTCGATGTGGACCGGCGTGACGCCGGGCGACGGCCCCCAGGAGTTCCACCTGGTGCTGCTCGACAACGGCCGCACCCAGGTGCTCGCCGACGAGGCCGGACGCTCGGCCCTGCACTGCATCCGCTGCTCCGCGTGCCTCAACGTCTGCCCCGTGTACGAACGCGTGGGCGGGCACGCCTACGGCTCGGTCTACCCCGGCCCGATCGGCGCGATCCTCACCCCGCAGCTCACCGGCGAGAAGTCGGACCTGCCGTACGCCTCCACGCTGTGCGGCGCGTGCTACCAGGTCTGCCCCGTCAAGATCGACATCCCGTCCATCCTGGTGGAGCTCCGGGCACGCGAGGTCGAGCTCGCCAGCGCCGCGCCCGACGCCGCGGACCGCGTGTGGAAGGCGGCCATGAAGGCGGCGTCCTTCGCGATGGCCGACGGCGCGCGCTTCCGCCGGGCCGCCCGGGTGCCGCGCGCACTGCGGGCGATCTCGCGGCACGGCGTCATCCGGCGGCTGCCGTTCCCCGGCTCGCTCTGGACGCGGTCGCGGGACCTGATGGAGCCGCCGCGGCAGACGTTCCGCGACTGGTGGGCCGAGCGGGAGGACGACCGATGAGCGACGCCAGGACCGAGATCCTGTCCCGCATCCGCACGGCGCTGGGCGCCTCCACGCCGGAGCCCGCGGAGATCCCGCGCGTGTACCGGCCGGCCGGGGAGCACGCGCCGGGGTCGGCGGAGGTGCTGGACCTGCTGGTCGACCGCCTGGAGGACTACAAGGCCCACGTGCACCGGGTCGCGGCGGCGGAGCTGCCGGGGCTGCTGGCGGAGCTGCTGCTGGCGCCTGGGCCCGAGGCCGATCCCGGGCGGTCGGCAGAAGGTCAGGTGGTCGGCAGCTCGGAAGACCGACCATCTGACCTTCTGCCGACCGGCCCTGGGCCGGGAGGAGGCAGGGGGCGGAGAAGCGTCGTCGTGCCGGCTGGGATCGACCCCGCCTGGCTCGGCGGGCTGGCGAGGGTCGAGGTGCGGACCGACTCGCGGGAGGCGCCGCTCTCCGCGACCGAGCTGGACGGGATCGACGCCGTGGTCACGGCCGCGCGGGTCGCGGTGGCCGAGACGGGCACCATCGTGCTGGACGGCGGGCCCGACCAGGGCCGGCGCGCGATCTCCCTGGTGCCCGACGTGCACGTCTGCGTGGTGCGGACCGACCAGGTGGTGCAGACCGTGCCGGAGGCCGTGCGGCTGCTCGACGCCGACCCCGGCCGGCCGCTGACCTGGATCAGCGGGCCGAGCGCGACGAGCGACATCGAGCTCGACCGCGTCGAGGGCGTGCACGGGCCCCGCACGCTGCACGTGGCGCTGGTGTCCTGAGGTCTCGACAGGCTCGGCCAGCGGGCGGGTGGTGTGCGGGTCCCGGCCGCTCAGGGGTGCAGCCGCGCCCCCTTGACCACCTTGTCCACGACGCGCCGCTCGCCGGCCACCGCGATCCCGACCAGGTCGAGCTTCTCGCTGGCCACGCCCGCGACGGCGGCCCGGTTGTCGACGTCGTTGCCCGTGGCGAACAGGTCGGCCGTGTAGACGCCGATGCGCAGCCCACGCGTTGCGGCGCGCTCCCGGAAGGTCGCGAGCCGGCCGCCGTCGGCCACCATGACCATGACCGGGGTGCCGAGCATCGCGAGGTACTCCTGGCCGTCGGCATCGCGGTAGGTGTCGCCGACGAGCTCCGGGTAGGCGGCGGTCACCGCGCTCGACAGGAAGGCGGTGACGTTGTTCTCCTGCCAGGCGAGCAGGTCGTCCCGCAGCACGATCACGATCTTGGGCTGTTCGAAGGTCATGCTCCCCAGGGTGCGGGCGGAGGGCGCCCCGGATCTTGTACGTTCTTGATGTGTCCCCGCTCGATCGCCCCGCCGGTTCGGCCCTTGCCGGTTCGGCCCTCGCCGGCCCGGCCCCGGACGTAGTGCGCGCCTGGCGGCCCGGCGTCCCGGGCGTCGCCGAGGTGCTGCACGCCGCGTGGCACGAGCACGCCTACCCGGCGCACACGCACGACACCTGGACCGTGCTGATCGTGGACCGTGGCCTGATCGGGTACGGCCTGGACGGGCACGAGCACGCCGCGCGGCGCACCGGGGTGACCGTGCTGCCGCCGGGCGTGGTGCACGACGGCCGGTCCGTGACCGCGACCGGCTTCCGCAAGCGCGTGGTCTACCTGGAGCCCACCGTGCTCGACGACGCGCTGGTCGGCCGGGCGGTCGACGCCCCGCTGGTCCCCGACGACACCCTCCGCGCGCGGTTCGCGGGCCTCGACCGGGCGCTGACCGTGCGGGAGGACGTCGCGGCCGAGAGCCTGCTCGCCCTGGTCACCGAGGGCCTGGCCTGGCACCTGACCGGCCGGCCGACGCCGCCGCGCGAACCGACGGCGGCCTCCACGGCGCGCCGGGCCCGCGACCTGCTCGACGCCGACCCGACCCGGCCCGTCCGGCTCGCCGAGGTCGCCGCCGAGCTGGACGTCACGGTGCCGCACCTGGTGCGCGCGTTCACGCGGGAGCTCGGCCTGCCGCCGCACCGGTACCTGGTGGGGCGGCGCCTGGACCTGGCCCGGCGTCGGCTGCTGGCCGGCGAGCCGGCGGCGTCCGTCGCGGCCGCAACGGGGTTCCACGACCAGGCGCACCTGACGCGGCACTTCCGCCGCCTGCTGCGGACGACGCCGGGCCGCTACCAACGGGGCTGACCGCGCCGGGGCGGGGCGCGCCGGGCTGACCCGGCTGGGGCAGGGCGCGCCGGGCTGACCCGGCTGGGGCAGGGCGCGCCGCCGTCGTCCAGGCCCGAACAGTCCTGGCCGGGCGACGCCTCCCCTTTGAGGCCCGGCTTTCTCCGCTTTCAGGCGGCCCAAAGCGAAGAAAGCCGGGCCTCAAAAGGGAGGAGCATCACGCCCCGAGCCCCCGCACCCCGCCGCGCTCCGGCGTCCGGTGCGGGAGAATCGGATCTCGTGACCGACCCCGTGACCGAGCCCACCCTGTTCGAACTGCCCCCGGGTGCCCGGCGCCCCCGCGCACGGGTGGTGCTGCTGACCGGTCCGTCCGGTTCGGGCAAGACGTCGCTCACGCAGCGGCTCGGCCTGCCGGTGGTCCAGCTCGACGACTTCTACCTCGACATCGACCACCCTGGCCTGCCGCAGCGGTACGGCAGCGTGGACTGGGACAGCCCGGCGAGCTGGGACGGCAAGGGCGCCCTGGCCGCGCTGGAGGAGCTGGCCACGGAGGGCCGCGCGGAGGTCCCGGTCTACGACATCCCGACGTCGCGCCGCACGGGCATGCGCCGCCTCGACATCGGCGACTCGCCGCTCATCCTCGCCGAGGGGATCTTCGCCGCGCAGCTCGTCGAGGAGTGCCGTGCCGAGGGGCTGCTCGCGGACGCGATCTGCCTGTCGCGGCCCCGCCTGGTCACCTTCTGGTTCCGGTTCCTGCGCGACGTCGCGGAGGCACGCAAGCCGCTCGGCACCCTGCTGCGCCGCGGCACCTCGCTGCTGCGGTCCGAGCCGGCCATGATCGAGCGGTGGGTGGCGCTGGGCTGCCGCGAAACATCACCCGCCCAGGCCGAACGGGACATCCGCAACCTCCTTGTGCAGAAGTCCTCGGATACGTAATCCTCGTGTAACCGAACTGCCATGTAATGCACATCCGTAGGGCTCACTCTGGGCGCAGGAGGTGGTGTCTGTGATCCAGCGCAACGGCTTGCGTGTGCTCTCGCTCTACGAGGGCTTCTTCAGCGGCGGGGCTCGTGTCCTGCACTCGACGGTGGTCGCCGGTCTGCATCAGGGCGGTCGTCAGCAGCATTCCGTGCTGAGCCTGCACCACGAGGTCCGGCGCGAGGCCACCCTCCAGCGGATGGAGGACGACCCCCGCTACCGCGCGCTGCGCGCCGCGGGCGTCCGGATCGGCTCCCTGGGCCGCAGCACCGACGCCAACCACGACCCGCGGGTGTTCAGCGAGGCCGAGCTTCGGGCCGCGGCCCACCAGGCCGAGGGCTCGCACGTCATCCTGTCCCTCAAGGAGCAGCCGCTCCGGCTCGTGAACCAGGACGCGTTCCCGCAGCGCCCCGTCATCGCCTGCCTGCACCGGTCCGACCCGGAGCACCAGGGTGATGCCCTCGGCGACCTGCTGACCGCGGCGGAGCGCGGCCGGCTCGCCGCCGTCGTCTGCTGTGCGGAGTCCACGCGCGACGCGTACCGGGCGGCGGGCGTGCCCGCCGAGCTGCTGCGCGTGGTGCCCAACGGCATCAACCTCGCCCGGTTCCGCCCGGTCCAGGGCGCGCGCCGGCTCGCCCTGCGGGGCGCGGCCGGGATCCCGGCCGACGCGACCGTGGTGGTCTACGCCGCGCGGTACGACGAGATGAAGAACCCCGAGCTGTTCCTCCGGTCGGCCCGGCTGTTCCTCGCGCTCGAGCCCAAGGGCCGGGTGCTGATGTGCGGCGCCGGCATGAGCGCGGCCAACCCCGACCTCCAGGCCGACCTGGAGCGGATCTTCGGTGACCGCCCCGACCTGCTGGCGCGCCTGGACCTGCTGGGCGTGCGGCACGACATGGAGCTGGTCTACGCGACGGCCGACGTCGTCGCGCTCACCTCGACGTTCGGCGAGGCCGCGCCGCTGTGCCTCATCGAGGGCTCGATGTGCGGTGCCGTGCCGGTCACGACGCCGGTGGGCGACGCGCCGTCGATCGTCGAGCGGATCGGGTTCGTGACGTCGTTCGAACCCGACGAGATCGCCGCGACCTGGATCGAGGCGGCGGCCCGCCGCGAGGAGCTGGAGTCGGCGCGCACCGCCGTCCGGCCCCGGTTCAGCCACGTCCGGATGATCGCCGGGTACTCGAGCATCATCGAGCGCACTCACCGCGACGCCGGCTTACGCATGGCGCGCGTCTGAGGGTCCGCAGCCCGGGTGATCGGTAGTGCCGGGTGGCCGGGCGTCGGGTGGTCGGTAGAACGTCAGGTGATCGGCAGCTCGGGGTGCCGATCACCTGACGTTCTACCGATCACCCGGGTCCCACCGCGCGGCGTCACCGCGGCCGCGCCGGGCGCTCGGCGACCATGAGCGGGCCGGACACGGCAGGATGACCTCATGTCCGACGCCCCCGTCACCCTGAGCCAGGTCGCCCGCGAGGCCGGCGTCTCGCTCGCCACGGCGTCGCGCGCGATCAACGGGAGTGCCACGCGCAGCGTCCGCGAGGACCTGCGCGAGCGCGTCCTGGAGGCCGCACGCCGCCTCGCCTACTCGCCCGACCCCAGCGCACAGGCCATGGCCCGCGGCCGTACCACGGCGCTCGGGCTCGTGGTGCACGACATCGCCGACCCGTACTTCTCCACGATCGCCGCCGGCGTGGCGCGCGCGGCGGAGCAGGCCGGCCTCATCGTGACGCTCGCGTCCACGGAGCACAGCTCCGAGCGCGAGCTCGCCTTCGTCGAGCTCGCGCGGCGCCAGCGGTCGCGCGCGATCATCCTCGCGGGCGGCCGGCTGGAGCCGGAGGAAGGGCCGACGGCGGACGGCGGTGCGGCGGCGGGCGCCGCGGCGGCACCGAGCGGTGGCGGTGCGACGGCGGACGACGGCGCTGCGGTGGACGACGGCGCTGCGGCGGGCGGCACCCGCCCCGCCCCGGGTGCGCTGGAGGCCGCCCTGAACGCGTTCCAGGAGGCCGGGGGCGGGGTGGCGCTGGTCGGCCAGCCGATCGGCGGCCTGCCCGTGGTCGAGATCGCGAACGCCGACGGCGCGGCCGACCTCGCCCGCGCCCTGCACGACCACGGCTACCGCCGGTTCGCCGTGCTGGCCGGCCCCGCGGGCCACCGCACGGCGGCGGACCGGACGAGTGGCTTCACCGGTGCGCTGGCCGAGCTGGGCAACCCCGTCGCGCCCCACGACGTGCTGGCCTGCCCGTTCACCCGCGACGGCGGGTACTCCGCGATGCACGACCTGATCGAGCGCACCGGCAGGAGCGCCGGCGGAACCGTCGGCGGAGTGGCAGCGCCGCCCGACCCGTCCGGGGCAGCGACGTCCGGGACAGCGACGTCCGGGACAGCGACGTCCGGGGCAGCGACGTCCGGGGCAGCGACGTCCGGGGCAGCGACGTCCGGCGCAGCGACGTCCGGGGCAGCGACGTCCGGGGCGACGTCGCCTGGAGCGGCGTCCTCCGGCGGCGCCGGTGGGCTGCCCGAGCTCGTCTTCGCCGTCAACGACGTCATGGCGGTGGGCGCGATGGCCGCCGTCCGTGACGCGGGCCTGAGCGTGCCCGACGACGTCGCCGTGGCCGGGTTCGACGACATCCATACCCTGCGCGACGTGTCCCCCGGGCTGACGACGGTGCGGATCCCGCTGGCCGAGGTCGGCGAGCTGGCGACCGAGCTGGCGCTCGGCCGTGGGGAGCAGACGCGCACCGCGGTGCGCGGCGAGGTGGTGCTGCGCGACTCGACGCCGCGCCGCGCCGGCGAGCCCTCGGCGTCCAAGGCCTGAGTTCGGCACTCCGCCGACAACGCACGGGCGCGAGTTCGGCACCCTCCTGGCCGCCGAGCGTGGGTTCGGCAGTCGGCGTCGAGGTCGGCACAGGCCTGTGCCGACCTCGATGCCAGCTGCCGACATCGCGCACCAGCACACCGACGGGCCCGACCCGCGAGGCAGCCCGGCGCCCCACCACGGACGGCCCATGTACTCCCCCGGAAACGTGCGCTATTCTCGCCTGGAAAGCGCATTCCCACGACGATGGAGTCTCGCCCGTGACCACACTTCGCATCGCCATGAACGGCGTCACCGGCCGCATGGGTTACCGCCAGCACCTCGTGCGCTCGATCCTGCCGATCCGCGACCAGGGCGGCGTCACGCTCGCCGACGGTTCGCGCGTCCAGGTCGAGCCCGTGCTGGTGGGCCGCAACGCGGACAAGCTCAAGGAGCTCGCGGCCCTGCACGACGTCGAGCACTGGTCCACCGACGTCGACGCCGCCATCAAGGACGCCGACATCGTGTTCGACGCCGCCATGACCAACCTGCGCCCCGCGACGCTGTCCAAGGCGATGCAGCAGGGCAAGCACGTCTTCACCGAGAAGCCGACCGCGGAGACCCTCGCCGACGCGATCGAGCTCGCGCGGCTGCAGGCCACCACGGGCGTGACCGTCGGCGTGGTGCACGACAAGCTGTACCTGCCGGGCCTGGTCAAGCTGCGCCGCCTGGTGGACGAGGGCTTCTTCGGCCGTATCCTGTCGCTGCGCGGCGAGTTCGGCTACTGGGTGTTCGAGGGCGACTCCCAGCCCGCCCAGCGCCCGTCGTGGAACTACCGCACCGAGGACGGCGGCGGCATCACCACCGACATGTTCTGCCACTGGAACTACGTGCTGGAGGGCATCCTCGGGCAGGTCAAGACCGTGACCGCGAAGACCGCCACGCACATCCCGACCCGCTGGGACGAGCAGGGCCGCGAATACACGGCGACCGCCGACGACGCGGCGTACGGCATCTTCGACGTCACCACCCCGGGCGGGGACGACGTCGTGGCGCAGATCAACTCGTCCTGGGCCGTGCGCGTGTTCCGCGACGAGCTGGTCGAGTTCCAGGTGGACGGCACGCACGGCTCCGCCGTCGCCGGCCTGCGCGAGTGCCGCGCCCAGCACCGCGCGCACACCCCCAAGCCCGTGTGGAACCCGGACCTGCCGGTCACCGAGCCGTTCCGCGACCAGTGGCTCGACGTCCCCGCGAACGCCGACCTCGACAACGGCTTCAAGCTGCAGTGGGAGGAGTTCCTGCGCGACGTCGTGGCCGGGCGCCCGCACCGCTACGACCTGCTGTCGGCCGCGCGCGGCGTGCAGCTCGCCGAGCTGGGCCTCAAGTCGTCGGCCGAGGGCCGCCGCATCGACATCCCGGAGATCACCCTGTGAGCGGGACTGAGAGCGGGTCTGGGAGCGGGGTCGCCGTCGTCCTCCCGCTGTTCGACGCCGACGGCCGCGTCAGCGGCTCCGAGGCCGTCGAGCTGAACGCCCCGGGCCCCTGGACCACCCCGGACGCCCCGATCACGTCGCGCATCGCCTTCGCGGCCGCCCACGTGGTGCCGCAGGTCGGGGCCGAGAACGTGCCGGGCGCGCCCGCCGTCGTCGACTGGGACGCGACGCTCGCCTACCGGCACCGCATCTGGGAGCACGGGCTCGGCGTGGCCGACGCGATGGACACCGCCCAGCGCGGCATGGGCCTGGACTGGGCGGCGACCCAGGAGCTCATCCGGCGCTCGGCCGCCGAGGCCGCCTCCGTGGGCGCGCGCGTCGCGTGCGGCGCGGGCACGGACCAGCTCGACCCGGCGGCCGTCGCGGCGCTCGAACCGGGCGACGCCGGACTGGCCGTCGTCACCGAGGCCTACCGCGAGCAGGTGGGCGTGGTGCAGGACGCCGGGGCGCAGGTCATCGTCATGGCCTCCCGCGCCCTGGCCCAGGTCGCCCGCGGACCCGAGGACTACGCCCGCGTCTACGACGCCGTGCTGGCCGAGGCCGACCGGCCCGTGGTGCTGCACTGGCTGGGCACGATGTTCGACCCGGCACTGGCCGGCTACTGGGGCTCCGACTCGGTGGACGACGCCACGAAGACGTTCCTCGACCTGATCCGCGCCCACCAGCCACGGATCGACGGGGTCAAGGTGTCGCTGCTCGACGCCGCGCACGAGGTGGGGCTGCGGCGCGCGCTGGCCGCCCTCCCGGCGTCGGACGACGGGGTGCGGCCCCGGCTGTACACCGGCGACGACTTCAACTACCCCGAGCTCATCGCGGGCGACGAGCAGGGGCACTCGGACGCCCTGCTCGGCATCTTCGCGGCGATCTACCCGGCGGCGTCCACGGCGCTGCAGGCGTTCGACGCCGGGGACGCCGCCCGCGGGCACAAGATCCTGGCCTCGACCGAGGCGCTGGGGCGGCACATCTTCGCCGCGCCCACGTACTACTACAAGACGGGGATCGCGTTCCTGTCCTGGCTGAACGGCTTCCAGCCCGGGTTCTCCCTGGTGGGCGGCCTGCACTCGGGCCGGTCGCTCGCGCATCTGGTCGAGCTGGCCCGCCTGGCCGACGGCTGCGGCATGCTGCTCGACCCGGCGCTGGCCGCCGCGCGCCTGCGGGCGTTCCTGACGACGAACGGGGTGACCGCATGAGCAGGGCCTCCCTGAACACCGCCACGGTCAAGCACGCAAGCCTGGCCGAGGCGTGCGAGGCCGCGGCGACCGCGGGCTTCGGCGCCGTCGGGCCGTGGCGCGACGTCGTCCAGGCCGTGGGCGCGCCGCAGGCGGCGCGCATCATCGCCGACGCCGGGCTCCGCGCGTCGTCCCTGTGCCGTGGTGGCTTCCTCACCGCGGCGGACGACGCCGGCATCCGCGCCGCCCTCGACGACAACAAGCGGGCGATCGAGGAGGCCGCGACGATCGGCACCGCGGAGCTCGTCTTCGTGGTCGGCGGGCTGGTGGGCTCGACGCCGGGCGGCGCCCCGACGTCGGACGTGGACCGCGACCTGGTGGCGACGCGCGGCCGGGTGGCCGACCGGATCGCCGACCTGGTGCCGTTCTCCGCCGAGCACGGCGTGCGGATCGTGCTGGAGCCCCTCCACCCGATCTTCGCCGCCGACCGGGCCGTGATCTCCACGCTCGCGCAGGCGCTCGACCTGGCGGCGCCGTTCGCGGCGTCGGAGGTGGGCGTGGTCGTGGACACGTACCACGTGTGGTGGGACCCGGCACTGCGCACGTCGATCGCGCGGGCCGGTCGGGAGGACCGCATCGCGTCCTACCAGGTGTGCGACTGGGCGCTGCCGCTGGCCGCCGAGCCGCTGAACTCGCGGGGGCACGTGGGCGACGGGTACGTCGACTTCGCCACGATCACGGGCTGGGTGCGCGACGCCGGCTACGTGGGCGACATCGAGACCGAGATCTTCAACGAGGAGATCTGGGCCCGCCCCGCGGCGGAGACCGCCGCGACCGTGCTGGACCGCTACGAGAAGTACGTGGCCCCGCACCTGTAGGGACGCAGGTTCCCTTCGAGGCCCGGGTTTCTTCGCTTTGAGCCGTCTCAAAGCGAAGAAACCCGGGCCTCGAAGAGAAGTGAGGAGACCGCCCGGGCTCAGGGGCCCGGCGTCAGGGCTTCTGGCCCACCTCGTCCACGATGGTCCGCTCGACGATCGCGTGCGCGTCCGCCATGCCGTCGGGGTAGACATTCGCGACACCGAGCAGGTCCTTGGTCTCCGGATCGAAGATCAGGTCCTGCCGGTAATACCTCAGCTCCATGCCGACGGCGATGCCGGGCCGCCCGATCGCGTCAGTGACCCCGGGCGTCACGACCAGCTCGTCCACCCGGCTGAGGGCCTCGAAGACCGCCGCCTGCGACCTCGGCGTCAGGTAGTACAGCAGTTCGCCGGCGTTGACGAACATCGACGCCGCCGGTCCGTCTTCGTCCTCCATCTGCGGCAGGTCTCGCAGGTGGTCGTACATCGCGTCGGCGTCGGTGGGTGCGTCCAGGTTGAGCCCAGGCGTCGAGTTGCAGTCGCCGCCGGCCGCAAGTGCCCGCTCCATCCCGCCCCCCGCACAGGTGTAGATCGGGTACTCCTCGTACGGGTCCTCGGCGAACTTCCCCGCGGACAGGCTGTCCCGGGTTCCGTCCACCGAGCTCCAGATCCAGCTCTCCTCGTCCTCCAGGCTGGTCTTGGGCTTCTCGCCCACGATCTCGTAACGGGTGGTCCCCGTCGAGTGCTCGTACACGAACTGGTCCGGCCGAACGTGGTCCCACGAGTCGTCGGCGGCGGCAACGGTCCGTGTGGCGGCAGCCTGCAGGATCTCTGCCGCCGAGGCCGAGGCGGGCGGCACCACGGCCGCGCCGTCGTCGTCGTTGTCCCACGGCATCGAGAGGGTGGCCGTGGGGGCGAAGAGCAGGCCGCCCGCAACCGTGGCCGCGAGGCCCAGTCCGACAGCTGTCCGCACCACTGGCCTGCGCGTTCCGCCGGTCCGTCGTCGGCCACCCGGCCTGCGCCCGTCGGCCGACCCGCGCCGACCCCGCACGGTGCGGAGCAGGCCGCTCCCCGCCGAGTGCCCGTGCCGCCCGTCCGTCGCGGCGGCGGACGACCCCAGCTCCTCGGTCAGCCGCGCCTGGCCCGACCGAAACGCGGCGTCCAGGTCGGCCTCCGACGGGTCCAGCAGCGCCCCCGTCATCTGCAGTGCATCCAGGTCGGTCCCACCGAGCTCCTGCCCGGTCCACTTGGTGCTCGTCGTCATCGTCCGTCCTCCTCCTCGTCCCAGAGCCCACCCGGAAGCGCCGCGCGGACCAGCCTGCGTGCCCGGTGCAGCCGGGACCGCACCGTGCCCTTCTTGATCTCGAGGGTCGCCGCGATCTCCTCGTAGCTGAGGTCGCCCCAGGCCCAGAGCAGCAGCACGTCCCGGTCGTCGGGGCGGAGGCCGGCAAGTGCCGAGCCGAGCGCACTCCCGGCTGCTCGGGCAGCGACGTCCGTCGTGGCCCGGTCCGCGAGGTTGTCCTCGGGGCGGGCCGTCCCCAGGCGCGCCAGGGCGCGGTACCGGGTCGCCTCCGCCCGACGGAACCGGGCGATCTCCCGGGTCGCGATCCCGAGCAACCAGGCCCGGGCGTCGGGCCGGGTGAGGTCGTAGGTGGCACGACGGCGGAACGCCGCCACGAACGTCTCCGCCACCACGTCCTCGGCGTGCTCAGGCCCCATGCGGCGGTACGCGTACCGGTGGACCGTCCGGGCGTGCCGCCCGTAGACGGCCGCGAAGTCCTCCGGCTCGTGCAGGGACGACGCGATGATCTGGGCGTCGGAGCGACCTGCCTCGGGGTCGACGTCGGCGCCCACCAGCTCGGCGGCCGCCGTCATGGCCCCGCCCCGCTCGACGTCACGAGCTCGTTCGTCTGCATCGTGCCTCCCTGCCCGTCGGAACCACTGTCACCCTGGTATCCGCACGGCGACAGCAATCGGTTCACGACACGCAGGCCGAGGCGTTGAGCACAGCAGTCGCTGCCAGTCCGAGGGTTCGGCTGGCAGCAACTGCTGTGGTCGATCGCCCCGGGCTGGGGCAAGGGCAGCAGGCCCGGCGGGCGGCTACGGGCGGGCGGCCGCGCGGAGAATGAAGCGGCAGACGCCCCACGCCGCGAACAGGAGCGGGGCGGCCGCGAAGCCCAGGCCCACGGCCGGGCGGGTCGCGACGACGCCCACCAGCAGGCCGAGCACGACCAGGGCCCCGGCCGACAGGTACCAGCGCCGCACCCCGAGCACGAGGGCCGCGAGCAGGACGTTCCGCAGGCGCGCGCCCGGCATCTCGGGCACGGCGGCCAGCGCGAGGAGCCCGGTCAGCACCGCCACGACGGCCAGCGTGACCAGCACGGGGATGGCGGCCGCTCCCGCCGTCCGGCCCCAGAAGAAGGCGACGTCGACCGCGGCCACCACCACGGCGCCCGTCGCGAGCGCCCCGATCGCCAGGCCGCGGCGCAGGTGGCGGCGCCAGGCGCCGGCGAAGGTACGGACCACCGCCGTCGACCCGTCGGCGCTGAAGGCGCCGAACACCGCGAAGGCCGCAACCAGGGCCGGGCCGAGCAGCGGCGCCGCGAGGGCAGCGAGCGGCCAGGTCGTGGCGAGGTCGGTCGCCACGACCAGGACCACCAGGGGCAGGCACGCGACGGCCAGGAGCAGGTTGGTCATCAGGCCCGTGTAGACGGTGCCGAACACCAGCTCGTAGGTCTCGGGCCCGAGCAGGGTCCGCCGACGGCGCGGGGCGCCTGCGCCGGCGGCCGCGCCGGCCGAACCCACCCCGGCAGCACCCACGGCACTCACCCCTTCACGCCCGTCGTCGCGATGCCCTGCACGAAGTACCGCTGGCCGAGCAGGAAGATCAGCGCGATCGGCAGGACCGACAGCACCGAGCCCGTCATGATCAGCGCGTGCTCGGCGTTGTACTCGCCGATGAACGACTGGAGACCGATCTGGATGGTCCACAGCTCGCGGTCGCGCAGGTAGATGAGCGGCCCGAGGTAGTCGTTCCACGTCGAGACGAACGTGATGATCGTCAGCGACGCCAGGGCCGGGACCGACAGCGGCATGATGATGCGCCACCAGATCCCGTACTCGGAGAGCCCGTCGATGCGCGCCGCCTCCGACAGCGAGTCGGGGATCGACTCGTAGTACTGCTTCATGAGGAACACGCCGAAGGCGCCGAACGCCTGCAGCAGCATGATCGCCCACAGGGTGTTGTTCAGGCCCCAGCTCGAGAGCATCTGGAACTGCGGGATCATGTACGACTGCCACGGCACGGCGATGGTCCCGATGTACAGCAGGAACAGCGCGTCGCGGCCGGGGAAGCGCATCTTGGCGAAGCCGTAGGCGGCGAAGCTGCCGGTCAGCACCTGGAGCAGCGTCACGGCGACCGACAGGACGAGGGTGTTGCGCACCCACGTGACCATGTCGGCCTTGACCCAGATGTCGAGGTAGTTGCGCCACTGCACGGGGTCGGGGATCCACTCCACCGGCGCCGTGAACACCTGGTTGTTCTGCTTCAGGGACGAGATCACCATCCAGGCGAACGGGAGCATGATGCCCGCCGCGGCGAGGATCATCACCACGTAGAGCAGCACCCGGCCGGACCTCCGGAGGGCGGACGGACGGGCGGCCATCACGCCTCCTTCCGCTTGTTGTACAGGAACTGCACCACGGTCACGAGGATGCAGATGAAGAACAGGACGACGGCGACGGCCGAGGCGTAGCCGAACTCGAACTGCTGGAAGCCCTTCTGGTAGATGTACTGGCTGAGCACCAGCGTGGCCTGGCCCGGACCGCCGTCGGTCATGACGAGGATCAGGTCGAAGACCTTGAAGCTCTGGATCGTGACCATGACCGTCACGAAGAACATCGTGGGGCGCAGGCACGGCAGCGTGACGTTCCAGAACCGCTGCCAGGCATTGGCGCCGTCGATCCGCGCCGCCTCGTGCAGCTCACCGGGGACGGTCTGCAGGCCGGCCAGGAACAGGAGCATGTAGTAGCCCATGTCCTTCCAGGTGCCGACGATGATCACCGCGGGCATCGCCCAGTCCTTGGAGACGGTCCAGCCGGGCATCTCGCCGTCGACGAACAGGCTCAGGAACTGGTTGATCGGCCCGTACTCGGGGCTGAACAGCATGTTCCACACCACGGCCACCGCGACGATCGACGTGATGTACGGGAAGAAGGCCACCGTGCGGAAGAAGGCGGCGCCGCGCAGCTTCTGGTTCAGCAGCAGCGCCAGGCTCAGCGACACGACGATGGTGATCGGGATGTGCAGCGCGGCGTAGTAGAAGGTGTTGCCCAGCGCGGTGTGGAAGCTCTTGTCCCCCACCAGGCGCGTGAAGTTGTCGAGGCCCACCCACTGCGCCGCGCCGAAGATGTTCCAGCTCGTCAGGGAGATGTAGAACAGCGTGACCACGGGGACGAGGGTGAGCACGGCGAACCCGGCGAAGTTCGGCAGGATGAACGTCCAGCCGATCAGCGCGTTGCGGACCTTGAGCGACGTGCGGGGTGCCCGGAGGGGCGGGCGCCCGGGCTGCGTGAGCCCGGGCGTCCGCCGGTCCTCGGCGACGGGTGTCGCCATCAGCCGACCTCGTTGGCGACGCGCTCCTCGGCCTCGGTGATCGCCTCGTCCACCGGGGTGGACTCCGACATGATCGCCGAGTGCATCTCGCCGAGGATGGTCTGGATGGCCGCGGTCTTCTGGCCCACCGGGTTCTCCGGCAGCGTGTCGTGCGTGGTGTAGGCGAAGCGGGACAGGTCGTCCTGCGGCACGCCGTCGAGCGCGAAGATCGCGTCGGCCACGGTGTCGTCGATCAGGGCCGGCGTGATGCCGATCTCCGCGAGCGCGGCGGCACCGTCGGGGCCGGCGGCGAACCGCAGGAAGTCCTTGGCGGTCTCGATCTTGGACTCGTCGATGTTGGAGCTGATGCCCATCGTCGTCGGGTCACCGAACGTGGCCGGGGTGTTCTCCGTGCCGGTCGTGGACTCGTCGAGCTGCGGGATCGGCGCGATGCCCCACTCGAACGTGTCCGCGGCACCCGACGCCTGCTCGGCGACCAGCGTGCCGATGTACCAGGAGCCCATCGGGAGCATCGCTGCCTTCTGGGTGCCGAACTGCGACTGGTAGGCCAGCTCGTTCGTGGTGACCGTGGCGAACGACGGCTGCGAGCCGTTGTCCTGCAGCGCGAGCTGCCGCTCGTAGTACGGGGCCAGGTACGAGAAGTCGCCGCCGTCGAGCGCGGCGCCCTCGGTCTGCGCGAGCGCGAAGCCCTGCACGGTGGACTGCCAGCTGTGCAGGTAGGTGCCCGTGACCTCCTTCTCGCCGATGCCCTTGGTCAGCTGCTCGGCGGCCTCGGCGTAGTCGTCCCAGGTCCAGGAGCCGTCGGGCAGGTCCACGCCGGCCTTCTCGAAGAGCGCCTTGTTGTAGTACAGCAGCCACGAGTCCTGGCGGTAGGGCACCGCGTAGGTCTTGCCGTCGACGGCCATCGGCTCCAGGCCGCCCGTCGCCGGGTCGAGCTCGCCCGCCACGTCGGAGATGTCGAGGAGCGTGCCGCCCTCCTGGAACGTGATGTAGTTCTTCAGGTTCTTCACGATGAAGACGTCGGGCGCGGCACCGGCGGACAGGTCGGCCGTCAGCGCGGTGTCGTAGTCGTCGCCGGCCGGGTACTCCTTGAGCTCCACGGTGACGTCCGGGTTCGCCTCGTGATAGGCGTCCGCGAGCGTCTGGAACTCCGGCGTGGACGCGAAGTCCCAGCCGGCCAGGCTGATGGTGACCGGGCCCTCGGCGGCCGCGGGCTCGTCCTGTCCGCCGCACCCCGTCAGGGCCAGCGAGGCGGCGGCGGCGATGCCGAGCGCACTCATGATCTTGCGGTTCATTCCTACTCTCCTTCGAGTGAGTCGTACTGCGACGCCCCGGTGACGTACCACCGGGTGCGTGTGGTCAGGGCAGGGTTGCCGTGGTCCGTTCCCCGTCCGGCCAGGTCACGACGGCCTGTCCGGCGGTGAGGTCGAGCTGCGGTGCGGCGGCCGGGGCCGCCGGTGCGGCCTGGTCGTCGGCGGAGGCCCGCCCGAGGTGGACGGCGACGCCGGTCCAGCCCTCCGGCACCGGGGCGTACCGCAGCCAGGGGGTGGTCGTCGGGCCCGCGAGCGGCGTCGCGTCCTCGGCCGTGGCCGTCCCGCCGACCGGCGCGGTGTCGCCCAGCAGCGGTACGAGCGTCGAGTCGAGGCCGGGCCCGGCGGCCCAGCCGCCGATCCGGAGCGCCGTCGCCCGGGCGTCGACGTCGTCCGCGGCCTTGACCAGCCGGACCTCCCAGGCGCCGCGCACGATCGAGACGGTGGTGATCCGCCCGGCGGCGGTGGCGACCCCCGGCCGCCCGGACCCGTGGTCGGGTGCGGCCGGGTCGGCCTCGACCCAGTGCGCGGAGGCCACCGAGGCCAGGGCCACGGCCGGTCCCGCCGTCCCGACCGGGACCGGTTCGAAGCCGGCACGGTGCGTGGCCTCCCCCGCCGCGTCCACGAGGACGACCGACTGGTCCAGCGGGGAGCTCCAGCCGTCCGCGTCCAGCAGCGGGGACGTCGCGGTCGAGTAGCCGAGGCGCGCGTACAGGGGCGAGTCGCCGCCGTCGGCCCCGGGCAGGGCATGGTCGGTGCCGTGGTTGATCACACGCACGATGCCGTCGTCCCGCGTGGCGCTGATCGCCCAGCCGGGCGCAGCCGCCACCGTGAGCACGTCGCCGACGTCGACCGGCAGCGGCTCGGGGGCCGCCGTCCACACCTCGTGCGTGGCGGGCAGCGCCAGGCCCAGCAGGCCCTTGCTCGCCCAGTACGGCGAGCCGGTGCCGCTGTACCGCTGCGCGAGAGGGCGCCACGGGTGGTGCCAGCCGAGGGTCAGCAGGCCGTCGGCGCCCGGCACGTCGTGGTCGGCGAAGTGCCGCACGATGCGCGTCGCCGCCTCGCGGAGCTGTCCCGGCCGGCCCACGCCCGACACGGCGCCGGCCCAGAACGGCGCGGCGGCCGCGAAGCGGTAGGTGAGGCTGCGGCCCTGGAGCAGCGGGGAGCCGTCGGCGCCCACGAGCGCCAGGGCGTCCTCCAGGTAGCGGGCCAGGTGCTCGCGGTCGGACGCCGAGCGCACGGCCAGGTCGTCGCCCGCCGCCGCCGCGACCTCCGCGGCCCCGGACATCCGCGCCCACAGCGCGGGGTACAGGTGCAGCGCCCAGCCGGCGTAGTGGTCGAAGCTGCGCTCCGGGCCGTCGGCGAACCAGCCGCCGGGACGCCGGAACCGGTCGTGCGCGGCGAGGTCGCGGGTCACGTCGTCCGCGGAGAACGGGCCGCCGACCGAGCGCAGGAAGGTCTCCACGACGATCCGGAACCAGACCCAGTTGTTGTCCGGGTAGCCCTCGTCGCCCACGACGGTCCCGAGGTAGTCGACCACGTGCTCCTGCGCGGACGGCGTCATGCGGTCCCAGATCCAGGGCCGCGTGAGGTCCAGGATCAGGGCGAGCGACGCCGCCTCCACCTTGGCCTGGCCGTGCTCGTCGGGCCGGGTCCAGCGCTCGGGGTGCGCGGGGTCGGTGCCCGCCGCCAGGCCGGCCGCGTAGCGCTCGGCGAGACCGGTCGGGTCCGCGCCGTCCTCCCCCGCGAGCCGGAAGCCCGCGAGCAGGAACGTGCGGGCGAAGCCCTCCAGCCCGTCGACGGCGGTGCCGTACCCGCCCGGCGTGCCGGGCAGCGTGATGAGCGAGCCGCTCGGCGAGGCGTACGGCTCGACGGCGGCCAGCAGCCGGTCGGCGTAGGCCGCGAGCCAGGCGCGGGCCTCGGGGCCGGACGCACCCGCGCCGGCCGGGACGGTCGAGATGTGGTCGGTCATGCGACGAACTCCATGTCCTCGCGCGTCACGGCGCTGCGGGACTCCTCGCCCCGCGCGTACCGCTCCAGCTCGTCGAGCGCGGCCGCGGTCATGCGGCGCGCCTCCGTGCCGAGCGACCCCGCGATGTGCGGCGTGATCATGACGTTCGGCAGGTCGTACAGCACCGACGACGCCGGCAGCGGCTCGGGCTCGGTGACGTCGAGCATCGCGTAGATGCGTCCGGTCTCGCAGGCGCGCTCCAGCGCGGCGGTGTCGACGACGGCGCCGCGGGCGGTGTTGATCAGCGTGGCGCCGTCGGGCAGCAGGGCGAGCTCGCGCGCGCCGATCAGGTGGCGCGTCGACGGCAGGTCGGGGGCGTGCAGCGAGACGATGTCGGAGGCCGCCAGCAGCTCGTCGAGCGGCACCAGCCGCGCGCCGGCGGCGGCCACGGCGGCCGGGTCCGCGATCGGGTCCGCCACGAGGATCTCGCGGGTCTCGGGGCCGGAGCCCGGCACGGTCAGCCGCGCCACCACCTGGCGGCCGGTCCGGGAGAAGCCGACGATGCCGACGACCCGGCCGCGGTTGGACAGCTCGCCGTGCTCGCTCAGGTACGACCAGTCGTCGCGGCGCTTGCGCGCGATGTTCGCGAGGAACGGCGCCTTCTTGCCGGCCATCAGGATCGCCGCCACCGTGAACTCCGCGACCGGCAGCGCGTTCTCAGCCACCGCGTTGGTCACGAGCAGCCCGCGGTCCCAGACGGCGTCGGACACGAGCGACCGGACCGAGCCCGCGCAGTGCAGCACGGCGCGCAGGTTCGGGGCGAGGTCGAGCACGTCGGCGGTGATCCGGGGGGCGCCCCAGGAGGTGAGGAGCACCTCGACGTCGGCCAGGCGGGCCTTCGCCTCCGGGGTGTCGTACGCGGTCACACGGGCGGGCTCACCGAGCCTCGCGATCGCGTGCAGCCGGGAGTCCTCGTCCGGGCCGAACTGCATACGCAGTGCCCGATCGTCCATGACGAGCAGGGCCTCAGGTCGCCGCACCACCGCGCTCCTCTCCATCGAGTCCGCGTCCGCCTGACCGTTCAGACGAACAATTCCGATCACCTACGATCGAACGATGGCCCATTGAAGCCCACCTGCCTGGCCGTTGGCAAGCCCCTGGCGTTCGGGAAAGAGTTCCACTACGATCATTTTCGATCATTGGAGATACGCACATGACAGCACCGTCGCTGCCTGCGCCCGACGTCACGGCCCGGAGCCTCTGGGCCGGGTCGCGTGTGGCGGACGCCCTGGCCCCCACGCTCGCCGACGCCGACGCCGAGCGCGGTACCCCCTGGCCGCAGCCCCTGGCCTCGCAGTACGCCCGGTTCTTCCGCGACGGCGTCCGCACGGTCTACGAGGCGCAGGTCGCGGCCCGGCAGGCGCGGCTGACCCGCGCTACGCTCGCGGCGCTCGTCGACCCGAGCGACGAGCGGGTCGACGAGGTGGTCGACGGCGTGCTGCTGCTGTGCGAGCAGTCCTCGTGGTGCTGGGCCGCGCACGACGACACGTTCGACCGGTTCGGCCGGATCACGCCCACCGTCACCGAGCCGTACCTGGACCTCGGCGCGGGCGAGGTGGCCGGCCAGCTCGCCTGGATCGACCACCTGCTCGGCCCGGCCCTCGACGAGCGCGCGCCCGGCGTGCGCTGGCGCGTCCGCCAGGAGGCGCAGACCCGCGTGCTGCGGCCGTTCACGGAGCGGCGCGACTGGTGGTGGCTCGGCGTCGACCACCCGATCATGAACTGGAGCCCCTGGATCCAGGGCAACGTGCTCGCCGCCAACCTCGCGCTGGAGGAGGACCCGGACCGGCGCCGGGCCACCTCGGCGCTCGTCGCCGAGGGGATCGCCGCGTACTGGGCGTCACTGCCCATCGACGGCGGCGTCGACGAGGGCTACCACTACTGGTGGCAGGGCGCCGCGCGGGCCCTGGAGGCGCAGGACCTGCTCGCGTCCGCGGGGATCGAGCCGACCCCCGAGGCACTGGACCGGATCCGCGCGACCGTGGCGTTCCCGCACGCGATGCACCTGGGCGGCGACTGGTACGTCAACGTCGCCGACGGCGCCGCGCGGCCCCTCGCGACCTGGCCCTGGAACGTCGTGCACGCCTGGGCGCAGCGGGTGGGCGACGACGCGGCCGCGCGGCACGCGGCGTCCTACCGCGGGCGGCCCGGCGGACTGTTCGACGAGCGCGCCTCCCTGCCGCGTGCCGTGGGCCTGCTGACCGGCTCCTGGGCGGACGCCCCCGCCGCCGCGCCGCCGCTGGTAGGGCGGTCCGTGTTCCCCGCGACGGGCATCGCGGTGGCGCGCTCGGCACCCGGCTCGGCGCGCGGCGTCGCGGTGTCGGTCAAGGGCGGGCACAACGACGAGAACCACAACCACGTGGACGTCGGCTCGGTGATCGTGGCGCTCGACGGCGTGCCGGTCGTCGTGGACGCGGGCAAGCCCACCTACCGCGCGGGCACCTTCGGGCCGGACCGGTACGACCTGTGGGTGGTCCGGGGCGACTGGCACAACGTCCCGCGGGTGCGCGGCGTGGAGCAGGCCCCGGGCCCGGAGTTCGCGGCGGACGCCTTCGAGGTGTCGGACGACGCGGCCGACGGCGCTGCCGGCGACCGCGCGGCCGGCGACGGCGAACGTAGGGTTGATCGCGTTGTGAGCGCTGAGAGTGCGACTGACCCTACGTTCGACGCCGAGCTCGACGGCGGGCGCGACGCCGGGCTCGACGTCCGGCCGGGCACCGGCTGGCGGGCGCGGGTCGAGCTCGCCGGGGCCTATCCCGTGCCCGGGCTCCAGCAGTGGCGGCGTGACGTGACGCTGGACCCGGCGGCCGAGGCCGTGACCGTCGAGGACTCCTGGCGGTTCACCGACGCGGCACGGACCGCAGCGGCCCTGGCGGCCGGTCCGACGGCGTGGCACTGGCTGCTCGCGGGCGACGTGACGCTCACGCCCGGCCGGGCGGTCGTCCGGTTCGCGCCGGGCGGTACCCCGGACGCGCCGGACGGTACCCCGGACGCGCCGGACGGTACCCCGGACGCGCCGGACGGCCGTACGCTCGCCCTCACCTGGGACGTCGCGGACGTCGACGCCGAGCTCGACGTGCGCGCGCTGGACGACCCCGAGCTGTCCGCCGTATGGGGTGAACACCTGACCCGGTTGCGACTCACGGCGCGCGCAGAGGCGCCGTCGGGCACGTTCCGGGTCACCATGAGACCCACCGGGTCGGGATCGCAGGAGGTTGCATGACGCAGGAAGCGCCGCTCCCGAGCGAGCGTCGGGCGCGCCTGATCGCGCGGGTGCGGGAGACGGGTTCGGCACGCGTGAGCGACCTGTCGCGCGTGCTCGGCGTGACGCCCGTGACGGTGCGACGCGATCTCGCCGTGCTGGTCATGGACGGCGCGCTGGAGAAGGTGCACGGCGGCGCCCGGATCCCGGCCCGCACGGCCGGGCGGCAGGACGTCGAGGACGCCGCCGACGCCGGGCAGCCGACGATCGGCGTGGTCGTGCCGTCGCTCGACTACTACTGGCCCGAGGTGATCCGCGGCGCGCGCGGCGCCGCGGACGGCTCGGCACGCCTGATCCTGCGCGGTGGGTCCTACGACGTGGACCAGATCCGCCACCAGCTCGCGGCGCTCGTCGGGGACGACGGCGGCCCCGGCGTCGACGGCCTGCTCGTCGCGCCGCCCGCCTCCGGTCCCGACGCCACCGAGCTGGGCGACTGGCTCGCCGGCCTGGACCTGCCGGTGGTGCTGATGGAGCGGCGCCTGGTGGGCGGCCCGTACCGCGAGCCCCTGGAGTCGGTGGCGACCGACCACGCGCTCGGCTCGGGCACGGCGGCGCGCCACCTCGCGGAGCGCGGACACCGGCAGGTCGGTCTGGTGACCTCGCGGACCAGCCCGCACTCGGCCGCCGTCCGCCGCGGGTTCCTCGCCGCGGCGCAGGACCTGGAGTTCGACGTGGTGCTTGATCTGGAGACGGCTCCGCTGGGCGACGCCACGTGGGCCGCCGACGCCGCGTCCGTGCTGGACCGGTGCGCGGAGACGGGCGTGACGGCGGTGCTGGTGCACTCCGACCGGGAGGCGATCTCGCTGGTCGAGCTGGCGCGGGAGCGCGGCGTGCGGGTGCCAGCGGACCTCGCGGTGGTCGCCTACGACGACGAGGTGGCCGCCCTGGCCGACCCGCCGCTCACCGCGGTGAGCCCGCCCAAGGCCGCGATCGGCGCGCGAGCGGTGGAGCTGCTGACGCGCCGGCTCGCGGACGCCGACCGCCCCGTGCACCGGATCGAGCTCAGCCCCCGGCTGATCGTCCGCGCGTCGAGCGCCACCCGCCCCTGACGTGTCGGACGGACAGGTCACCCCGGTGATCTGTCCGTCTGACACGTCAGGGGTCGTACCGCCGCAGCGTGCCGCTCGCGCGCACGACGTCGCGCAGCGCCGACAGGTCGCCCGACAGCACCCCGACGGCGCGCGCCTGCACCAGCACGTTGCCGAGCGCCGTGGCCTCGACCGGCCCCGCGACCACGGGCAGTCCGGTCGCCTCGGCGGTGAGCCGGCAGAGCAGCTCGTTCCGCGAGCCGCCGCCCACCACGTGCACGGTGTCCACCGCCACGCCGGCCAGCGCCGACGCGTTCGAGACCGCCCGCGCCGACGCGGCCGCGAGGCTGTCCAGGACCACCCGGACCAGGGCGGGCCGCGCGGCGGGTCCGTCCGTGGGGAGGTCGACGCCGAGGCGCGCGACGGCGTCCGACACCCGGCGCGGCATGTCGCCCGGGGCCAGGAACTCGTCGCCGTCCACGTCGACGAGGCAGCGGCCGCCCGGCTCGGCGGCGGCCGCCGCCAGCAGGCCGGCCAGGTCCACGGGCGCGCCGTCGTCCCGCGCCCAGGCCCGGACGCACTCGTCCAGCACCCACAGGCCCATGACGTTGCGCAGGTAGCGCACGGTCCTGTCGAGGCCGAGCTCGTTGGTGAAGTTCGCCGCGCGGCTCGCCTTGGTGAGCACGGGCGCGGGCAGCTCCAGCCCGACCAGCGACCACGTGCCCGACGAGACGTACGCGCCCCCGGCCCCGAGCGGCGTCGCCGCCACGGCGGACGCCGTGTCGTGCGAGGCGACGGCGAGCACCGGCACCTCGCCGAGCCCGGTCGCCGCGCGCACCTCGGCACGGAGCGGTCCGACGACGGTGCCCGGCTCGACGAGCTCCGGCAGCCGGTCCCGCAACCCCGCGAGGCCGGGGTACTCCGCCCCGAGCCGGTCCAGGAGCTCGCCCGACCAGGTGCGCGAGCGGGCGTCGAGCAGCCCCGTGGTGGACGCGTTGGTCACCTCGGCGACCCGGCGGCCCGTGAGCCGGTACGCGATCAGGTCGGGCACCAGCAGCAGGTGCCGGGCCCGCGCCCACTCCTCGCCGCCGACGCCGGTCGAGACCCCCGCGACCAGCTGGAACTCGGTGGTGAACTGCAGGTGCTGCAGCCCGTTGATCGCGTAGTGGTCGGCGAACGGCACGCGCCGGTACACGTCGTCGGCCACGTGGTCCGTGCGGGCGTCGCGGTAGCAGAACGGGTCCGCCACCAGGTCACCGGCGTCGTCGAGGAACGCGTGGTCCACGGCCCACGCGTCCACGCCGATCCCCCGGACCTCGATGCCGCGCTCCCGCGCGAGGTCGCCCGCCACCCGCAGCCCGTCGAGGATCCCGCGCCACAGCGCGTCCACGTCCCACCGCAGGGCACCGTGCTCGTCCGTCCGGGGACCGTTCGGGAACCGGCCGCACTCGACGAGCTCGACCCGCGTGCCGTCGTCGTCCTCCGCCGGTCGAGCCTGCCGGGACCCGCCCCGCACCACCCCGAGCATCACCCGGCCGCTCGTCGCGCCCAGGTCGATCGCGACGAACGCGGTCTCGACAGGCTCGACCGGCGAAGGCCCTAGCTCGGCCGGCGAACCCGGTGGTCGAGCCTGTCGAGACCCGGCCCGACCGCTCAGCGGCTCGCTCACCGCAGGAACGCCGCTGCCACGCCCGCGTCCACCGGCACGTGCAGGCCCGTCGTGTGCGAGAAGTCGGAGGTGCACAGCGCGAACACGGCGTTCGCCACGTTCTCGGGCAGCACCTCGCGCTTGAGCAGGGTGCGCTGCGCGTAGAACTCCCCGAGCTTCTCCTCCGGAACCCCGTAGACCGCGGCCCGGTTGGCACCCCAGCCCGAGGCGAAGATGCCCGAACCGCGCACCACGCCGTCCGGGTTCACGCCGTTCACGCGGACGCCGTACTGCCCCAGCTCGGCCGCGAGCAGCCGCACCTGGTGCGCCTGGTCGGCCTTGGTCGCCGAGTAGGCGATGTTGTTGGGCCCTGCGAAGACCGAGTTCTTGGACGAGATGTAGACGATGTCGCCGCCCATGCCCTGGTCCACCAGCACCCGCGCCGTTTCACGAGAAACGAGGAACGACCCCTTGGCCATGACGTTGTGCTGCAGGTCCCAGTCCGCCTCGGTGGTCTCGAACAGGGAGCGCGACAGGGACAGCCCGGCGTTGTTCACCACGAGGTCCACCCCGCCGAACGCCAGCACCGCCTCCTGGACCGCCGCCCGCACGGCCGCCTCGGAGGACACGTCCACGGCCACGCCGATCGCGACGTCCGCCGAGCCCAGCTCGGCCGCCGCGGCCGACGCCTTCGAGGCGTCCAGGTCCGCCACCACCACGCACGCGCCCTCGGCCGCCAGTCGCGTGGCGATCGCCTTGCCGATGCCCGACGCAGCCCCGGTCACCAGGGCGACCCGGGTCGCCAGCGGCTTCGGCGCGGGCATGCGCCGCAGCTTGGCCTCCTCCAGCGCCCAGTACTCGATGCGGAACTTCTCGGCCTCCGCGATGGGCGCGTAGGTCGAGACGGTCTCCGCGCCGCGCATCACGTTGATCGCGTTGACGTAGAACTCGCCGGCCACGCGCGCCGTCTGCTTGTTCCGGCCGTACGAGAACATGCCGATGCCCGGGACCAGCACGATCGCCGGGTCGGCACCGCGCATGGCGGGCGGCTCCTCGCCGCGGGACCGGGCGAGGGCCGCGCCGCGCTCGTAGTACGCGGCGTAGTCGGCGCGGTAGGCCTCGTGCGCGGCCCGGAGCGCGGCCACGGTCTCCTCCACCGTGGCCGACGTCGGGACGTCGACGACCAGTGGCTTCACCTTGGTGCGCAGGAAGTGGTCCGGGCAGCTCGTGCCGAGCTCAGCCAGGGGCACGAGCCGCTCGCGCGCGACGAAGTCCAGCACCGGCTCCGTGTCGGTGAAGTGGCCCACCTGCGGGGCGTCGATGCTGGCCAGCCCCCGGATCACCGGCGCGAGCGCGGCGGCCCGGGCCCGGCGTTCGGCGTCGGGCAGGGGCTCGTAGCCGGGGCGTACCGCGCCGAAGGCGTGGGTGCCGCGGGCCGCGGCCCGGGCCGCGATGAACTCCTCGGCCCGCCGGATGATGTCGAGGGACCGCTCCTCCGCCTCGGCCGACGTGTCGCCCCAGGCCGTGATGCCGTGGCCGCCGAGGATGCAGCCGACGGCCTGCGGGTTGGCCGCCTTGATGGCCGCGATGTCGAGGCCGAGCTGGAAGCCCGGCCGGCGCCACGGCACCCACACGACCTCGTCGCCGAAGATCTCGGCGGTGAGCTGCGCGCCGTCGGCCGCCGCGGCGATCGCGATGCCGGCGTCGGGGTGCAGGTGGTCCACGTGGACGGCGTCGACCAGGCCGTGCATCGCCGTGTCGATCGACGGCGCCGCGCCGCCCTTGCCGTGCAGGCAGTAGTCGAACGCGGCGACCATCTCGTCCTCGCGCTCCTCGCCCGGGTACACGTCCACGAGGGCGCGCATCCGGTCGAGCCGCAGCACGGCCAGGCCCTGCTCGGTGAGCGTGCCGAGGTCGCCGCCGGAGCCCTTGACCCACAGCAGCTCGACGGGCTCGCCCGTCACCGGGTCGGTGGCGGTGCCCTTCGCGGACGTGTTGCCGCCCGCGTAGTTGGTCACCCGGGGGTCGGAACCGAGCCGGTTCGACCGGCCCACCAGGTCCGCGACCACGCTGCCGGAGACCACGCCGGATCCGCTGACGTCGTTCATGCTCCCCATCCCGCCTGCGCGCCACCGACGCGCTCGCTCGCGATCTTCTCGGCATAACCCGACGCCGCGAAGGCCGCGGTCGGGTTCGGGTCCAGCCCCATCTCCTCGCGCACCTGCGCGACCAGGGGCCGGACGTCGGTGTCGTACGCGTCCATGAGCACGCCGTGCGCGCCGAGCACGTCACCCGCCCGCTGCGCCGCCGCCAGGGCCTCGACGTCGACGAGCAGCGCCTTCGCCGTCGCCTCCTGGACGTTCATGACGGACCGGATCTGGGCCGGGATCTTCGGCTCGATGTTGTGGCACTGGTCGAGCATGAAGTTCACGCCGCCGTCCGGGGCGTGCGCCCCGGCGGACACGATCTCGTGCATGATCCGGAAGAGCTGGAACGGGTCCGCGGCGCCGACCATGAGGTCGTCGTCGGCGTAGAAGCGGCTGTTGAAGTCGAAGGCGCCGAGCCGGCCCTGGCGCAGGAGCTGCGCCACGATGAACTCGATGTTGGTGCCGGGCGCGTGGTGGCCGGTGTCCAGCACGACCTTCGCCCGGTCGCCGAGCGCCATGACGTGCAGCAGGGAGGTGCCCCAGTCCGGCACGTCGGTGACGTAGAAGGCCGGCTCGAAGAACTTGTACTCGAGCACCATGTGCTGGTCGTCGTCGAGCGCGGCGTAGATCTCGGCCAGCGACTCGGCGATCCGGTCCTGCCGAGCCCGGATCGAGTCCTGGCCGGGGTAGTTGAGGCCGTCCGACAGCCAGACCTTGAGGTCCTTGGACCCCGTGGCGCGCATGACGTCGATGCACTGCTTGTGGTGGTCCACGGCCTTGGCCCGCACCCGCGGGTCGGGGTGGGCGAGCGAGCCCAGCATGAAGTCCTCGTCCTGGAAGACGTTGGAGTTGATCATGCCGATCTGCACGCCCAGGTCGCCGGCGTGCCGGGCGAGCGCGCCGAAGTCGTCGACGAGGTCCCAGGGGATGTGCAGGCTGACGCGCGGTGCCACACCCGTGTACCGGTGCACCTGGGCGGCGTCGGAGATCTTCTCGAACGGGTCACGCGGCACGCCCGGCTGGCTGAAGACCTTAAACCTCGTGCCCGAGTTGCCGAAGGCCCAGGACGGCAGCTCGATCGTCTGCTGCCGGAGCGCGGACCTGGCCGCCTCGACACGTGTGGATGCCGCCATGGCGTCCTCCCTCTCCGCGCACGCCCTCGTGCGCATCTTGAAACGATTCATTCGAAGCCTATTCCGCGACCGCCACAGGGTCAAGGTTCAAGACAAGTGCGCGTGGTCGGTAGTTCGTCAGGTGGTCGGCAGCTCGGGCTACCGACCACCTGACGAACTACCGACCACGCGCATCAGCGACCCACGCGGAGCCCGTCAGTACCGCGCGTCCGCCGCTGCCAGGTACTTGCTCGTCACCACGATCGCGCGGCGCAGCGTCGACTCGTCCTCGGTCGTGCCGGCCTTCGTGAGGCGGTTGACCCACACGTCGGCCTGCGCGGTGGTGGGCGGCGCGCCCAGGTAGTGCTCGTAGGTCGCGACCACGCGGAACCGCACCGCCTGGGGGTTGTCCCAGAGGGCCTGGACCACGCCCGCGCGGCCCAGGGTGTTCAGCCGCGGCAGCCAGTGCTTGAGCTGGTCCGACGTCGGCGGCCGGTGCAGGATGTGCTGGTACAGCGCGGTCACGTACTTCGCGTCGGTGCCGCCCACGTGCTTGTAGTAGGTCGAGGTGCCCATGAGGTACGGCTCGATCTCGTCGATCGTCCGCGTCTTCTTCTTCACCATGGCGAGGTAGTTGGCCGTCTGGGTGGCCGACGGCGTGTAGCCGAGGGTCGCCTGGAACGCCTGGCTGATGCGGACCTTGCGGTAGTTGTCCGACTTGGCCATGCCGTCGGCCAGCACACCCTGGCCGTCCACCGAGACGCGGTAGGACCAGCTCTCGATGTCCGCGGCGGTGGCCGGCCGGCCGAGGTAGTCCTGGTACATCGCCTGCACGAAGTTCTTGGACTGCTCGTCCACCTCGGCGTACTGCTTCGCGTACACGGCAGCCTGGTCCTGGATCCCCGACAGCAGCGGGTAGGCGAGCTCGCCCGGGCACTCGGTCTGGTGCGTGTCGCGGTGCCCGAAGACCCGCTGCAGCGTCACCTGGTCGCCGGCCTGGTAGCGACCGCCGTCGGTGTGGCCGGCGGCGGTGAGGACCGTCGTCTCGTCCGGGTTCACGTCGTACTGCGCGAGGCGGCTGCCGATGATCTTGGCCACGCCGTCCCGCTGGGCGGTGGTGGGCTTCACGCCCGCCGCCGTCGTGTACGTGCCGATCATCGCGACGCCGACCGTGCCGGTGTTGAAGCCGCCGGTGTGGGCGCCGATGATCGGCTCCTCGATGCTGCCGTCGGCACCCTCGTAGATGTTGCCCCACTTGTCGACGAGGAAGTTGTAGCCGATGTCGCACCAGCCGTGGGTCTGCTGGTGGTACGCCTGGTCGTTGCGGATGGCCTGCATGGCCTCGGCCACGGTGGCGTAGTCGTTCGGGTTCACCGTGTGGTGGACGGCGGCGGCCTTGAGGCCGCCCTCGGCGGGGAACCAGGTGGGACCGGTGCCCGGCTCGAGGCAGCGGGGCGCCGCGCCCCACTCCTCGCGCGTGATGATCGTGGGCCCCGCGGTCGCGGTCGACGCCGCGACCGTGCCCGAGGTGGTCGCCGCGGCCGTGGTGACCTGGGCCGACGAGACCAGGCTGAGCTCGACGCCCTCCGGGAACTCGGCGGTCTCGTCCACGGTCGCGAGCTGCACGGCGTCCGCCTCGCCCACGTAGACCGGGGCGGAGGTCATGACGGCGGAGCCGGTGTCGGCGTCGTCCGTGGACTTCTCCAGGTGGCTCCAGTCGCTCCAGGTGCCGTCGGTGGCCCGGGTGCGCACCTGCATCTCGGGCACGGCCTGGTCGATCTCCGCCGGCCAGGACAGCCCGACCGTCTGGAACCCCTCCGGCACCTCGATGGCGCCGGCGATCCGTCCGTCGGCGTCGGCGGTGTCGAGCACCACCGCGCCGTCCGCCGCCGTGGCGGTCTCGGCGGCCGGCTCGGGGTCGGCGCCGGTGACGTCCTCGACCACGGCCGTCTCCTCGACGGGAGCCGCGGCCACCTCCACCTTCTCGACCTGCGCGTCCGTGGTGCCGGCGTCGGGCAGCGCGGAGTCCGCGGGGGCCGCGATGCCCTCGGGCTCCAGGGACGGCTCCGTCGTCAGCGCCGTCGCCGCCGGGGCCAGCGCGCCGCCGAGCACCATCGCCGGCGCCACGCCGAGAATGAGCGTTCTGCCCACCACGCTCCCGGCGAGCGTCGTCCTGCCGGCGCCGTGCCGAGGGCCCTGCTTCGTCCGGGATGTCGGAGCTGCCGCGTGCCGAACCACTGTGTCCTCCTCGCATCGAAACGCGTCGGGCGCACGGGGTGCGGCCGACGCGAAGAACAGGGCGACGTTAGTGGTGACCAGGCACGACGACCTCAGTTTTCACCCCTGTGGAGCGGGTGATCTTTCCCTGGGCACCGCCTGGATCACCCGGCGCCCTCGGGCGCGCGTGGTAGTTGCCGTGGGCAACACGAACTCCCCTTTGAGGCCGGGCTGGCTTCGCTTTGATCGTCCTCAAAGCGAAGCCAGTTCGGCCTCAAAGGGGAGGAGTCCGGACGCCAAGACCTGGCCCGGCGCAGCCCGACGGCGCAACCGCCGCAGCAGCAGCCGCCGCGGTCACCACCGGGCGCCGTGAGCGGTCAGAAGTCGAAGTCGTCGATGTTGCTCTTGTCGTACACGAACGGCTCGCCGAGCACGACCTCGCCGTCGGCCCCCACGGTGTACTCACCGAGCCGGCCGGCCTCGAAGGTGTCGCCCTCCTCGCCCGTGATGTCGCCCGCCACCAGGGCCGCGGCGGCCTCCGTCGCCAGGTAGCCGAGGTCGGTCGGGTTCCACAGCGCGAACGCCTCGACGGTGCCGTCGTCCACGTACTCGCGCATCTGGTTGGGCGTGCCGAGGCCGGTGACCGCGACCTTGCCCTTGTACTCGGACGTCGACACGTAGCGCGCCGCCGCGGCGATGCCGACGGTCGTGGGCGAGACGATCCCCTTGAGGTCCGGGTGCGACTGGAGCAGCGCTGCCGTCTTGTCGAACGACGTCTGGTCGTCGTCGTCGCCGTAGGCGGTCTCGACGAGCTCGATGTCCGGGTAGTCGGAGGCCAGCTTCTCCTCCATGATCGCGATCCACGCGTTCTGGTTGGTCGCGTTGGCCGACGCCGAGAGGATCGCGATCTCGCCCTCGCCGCCGATCTGGTCGGAGATCAGCTCGAGCTGCTTGTCCGCGATGCCCTCGGCGGAGGCCTGGTTGACGAACAGGTCGCGGTACTGCGGCTCGGTGTCCGAGTCGAACGTGACCACCTTGGTGCCCGCCGACCGCGCCTCGTCGAGCGCGTCGCCGATCGCCGTCGGGTCGTTGGCCGAGATCACCAGCGCGCTCACGCCCTGCTGGGCGGCGGTGTTGATGAACGGCACCTGCGAGTCGGGCGACGCCGTGTCCGGCCCGACCTCGTCGACCGTGGCCCCCAGCTCGCCGGCCGCCTCCTCGGCGCCGGCGGTGGACGCCTCGAAATACGGGTTGCCCAGATTCTTGGGCAGCATGGTGATCGTGGCGCCCTCGGTCTCGCCGGTGGCGCCGTCACCGCCCTCGTCGCCTCCGCCGCCGCACGCGGTCAGCCCCAGCGCGAGCACAGCGGCCGTGCCGGCCGCGAGCACAGATGTGAACCTCATCGTTCGTCTCCCTAGCTTCCTTGCCCGACCGCCGGACGCCGTCGGACCCTGAGGCCGCCCGCGATGCGCGGCGCGACCACCGACACGACGAGCGCCGTGCCGATCACGATGTTGATGACGTTGACGGTGACCCCCTCCAGCCGGAGGGCACTGCTGAGCACGCCGATGAGCAGCACGCCCGCGACCACGCCGTGGATCGCGCCGCGGCCGCCGAAGATGGACACCCCACCGAGCAGCACCGCCGCCACGACCTGCAGCTCCAGGCCGGTCGCGTTGTCGCCGCGGGCGCTGCCGTAGCGGAGCGTGTAGTAGACGCCCGCGAGCGCCGAGACCGCCCCGGACAGCACGAACAGGATCAGGAGGGTCCGCTTGACGTCGACGCCGGAGAACCGGGCGGCCTCGCTGCTGCGGCCGATGTCCAGCACGTTCCGGCCGAACGGCGTGGCGTGCAGCAGCACCGCGAAGACGGCGATCATCAGGACCAGGCCGAGGGTGATCACCGGCCAGGGCGACTCCCCGAGGTTCTCGGTGGCGCCGTCGGTCCAGGACTCGGGGAAGTCGGTGACGGCCGTGGTGCCCAGAAGGCCCACGGCGAGGCCGCGGTAGAGGGCGAGCGAGCCGATGGTGACGGCCAGCGACGGCAGGCCGCCGTACGCGACCAGCGCGCCGTTGACGGCGCCGCACACCGCGCCCAGCAGCACGGAGACCGGCAGGGCGACCCCGAGGCCGAACCCGGCCTGGTGCAGCAGCCCGAAGGTCACGCTGGACAGGCCCACGACGGAGGCGACCGACAGGTCGATCTCGCCCGTGCCGATGATCAGGGTCATGGGCAGGGCGATGAGCAGCACGGGGGCGACGTCGAGCACGAGGTAGGTGATGGTGAGCGGACCGTCGAAGCCCTGCACGGTCGCGGACGCGACCACCCAGGCCGCGACCAGGATCAGGATGGTCAGCATCTCGCGGGTGAGCAGCGCGCGCTGCCACCACGGGCGGGCGTGGGTCCTCATCGGTTCGCCTCCTCGCGGTCGGCCGGGCCGGCGTCGCCGGGTTGGTCGGTATCTCGTTCGGCGGCGAGGCGGTGCGACCGCCGCCGGGCCAGCAGCCGGTCCAGTGCGATGGCGCCGATGATGAGCACGCCCACCACGGCGCGCTGCCAGAAGTCGGGGATGCCCACGACGGGCAGGGCCCGGTTGATCGTGAGCAGCAGCATGGCGCCGAGCGCCGCCCCGACGACGGTGCCACTGCCGCCGAAGATCGCGACGCCGCCCACCACGACGGCGCCCACGACCTGCAGCTCCAGGCCCACCCCCGCGCCGGACGACACGGTGCCGTACCGCGCGGCGAACATCACGCCGGCCAGCCCGGCGAGCGCGCCGTTCAGGGCGAACGCCCCGAGCAGCCGGCGTCGGACGGGCAGGCCCTGCAGCTCGGCGGCGTCGGGGTCCGACCCGATCGCGTAGAGCTGCCGCCCGCCGCGCGCGCTGTACATGTAGTAGCCGACGCCGGCCAGCACGACGGCGGCGACGACGGTCAGCACGGGGATGCCCAGCACCTGCCGGGTGCCCAGCGCGAGGAACGACCGGGGCATGTCGCCGGCGTCGATCCGGTCGCTGCCCGCCCAGGTCAGGGCCACCCCGCGATAGACGTACAGGGTGCCGAGCGTGATGACGAGGGCCGGCACGCGGGCGAACGCCACGATCGACCCGTTGACCAGGCCCAGGGCCGCCCCGGCCGCGACGGCGACCAGCGCCACCACGACGACCGGCAGGTCGGGCGCCTCGATGAACAGCCGGCCGGTCAGGTACGCCGTGAGGCCGAGCATCGAACCCACGGAGAGGTCGACGTTGCGCGTGATGACCACCACCGCCTGACCGACGGCGAGCACCACGAGGATCGCGGGCGTGAGCAGCAGGTCCCGCCAGCCGCCCGAGCTGAGCAGGAAGCCGGGCTGGATCGCGGTGGTCACGCCGATCACGACCAGCAGGGCCAGGGCGATGCCGGCCTCGCGCCGGCGCAGCAGGGCGGTCAGGGCGCTCATGCGGCGTCACCCCGCTCCGACGACGCACCCGGCGTCGCGGCGCGCATCACGGTCTCCGGCGTGGCCTCCGCCCGGTCCAGCCGGGCGACGATCCGCCCCTCCCGGACCACGAGCACGCGGTCGGCCATTCCGAGCACCTCGGGCAGCTCGGACGAGATCATCAGGACCGCCAGCCCCTCGGCGGCCAGGGTGGAGAGCAGCCGGTGCACCTCGGCCTTGGTGCCCACGTCGATGCCGCGGGTGGGCTCGTCGACGATGAGCACCTTGGGGCCGGTGGCCAGCCACTTGGCCAGCACCACCTTCTGCTGGTTGCCGCCGCTCATCGTGGTGGCCACGGCGTCGAGCGCGCCGGCCTTCACCGCCAGCCGGCCGGACCAGTCGCGCGCGAGGCGCGCCTCGGCGTCGGGCAGCAGGATGCCGAGGCGGGCCAGGCGGCGCCGGGAGACCGCGGAGACGTTGCGGGCCACGGAGGACTCGGTGACCAGGCCCTCCAGCCGCCGGTCCTCGGGGACCAGGGCGAGGCCCGCGGCGATGGCCGCCGTCGGGTCGCCCGGGCGCAGCGCCCGCCCGCCCACGGTGACGTGCCCGGCGTCGTACCGGTCGACGCCGAACACGGCGCGGGCGATCTCGCTGCGCCCGGCCCCGACCAGGCCCGCGAGGCCCACGATCTCGCCCGCCCGGACCTCGAAGGACACGTCGTGGAAGGTGCCGGTGGACTGGAGCCCCTCGACCCGGAGCACCACCTCGCCGGGGGTGCTCGGGACCTTGGGGTAGAGGTCGGAGACGGCGCGGCCGACCATGCGCCGCACCAGCTCGTCGGCCGTCACGTCGGCGACGGGGTCGGTCGAGACGTGCTCGCCGTCGCGCATCACGGTGACGGTGTCGCAGAGGTCGGCGACCTCGTCGAGGCGGTGGGAGATGAAGACGACGGCGCGGCCGGCGTCGCGCAGCCCGCGCGCGACGGCGAACAGGCGGCGCACCTCGACGGCGCTGAGTGCCGCCGTCGGCTCGTCCATGACCAGGAGCCGGGCATCCAGGGAGATCGCCTTGGCGATCTCGACGATCTGCTGGTCCGCGATGGACAGCCCCTCCGCAGGGCGGTCCGGGTCGAGGTCCACGCCGAGCTCCCGGAACAGCTCGCGCGCCCCCGCGCGCATGGCGCGCCGGTCGATGCGACGGAACCGGCCCAGCGGCTCGCGGCCGAGGTAGATGTTCTCGGTGACCGTGAGGTCGGGGAAGCTCGCGGGCTCCTGGTGGATCACGGCGACGCCGGCCGCCTTGGCCTCGGCGGGGCCCGTGAAGTCCACGGGCTCGCCGTCGAGCTCGACCACGCCCGCGTCGCGGCGGTACACGCCGCCCACGATCTTGACCAGCGTGGACTTGCCCGCGCCGTTCTCGCCGACCAGGGCGTGGATGCTGCCGGGCTGCACGACCAGGGTGCCCGAGCGGAGCGCGGCCACGGGCCCGAAGGACTTGGCGACCCCCTCCAGGCGCAGCGTCGGTGCGGCGTTCTGCATGTCTCTCCGTCGAGATGTGCGGGCGGTCTGCATTGACCGCTATCTGGCGTTTGAATCGTTCAAACAGATACTTCGGAAGATAGACCTGCCAGGTCAGAGCGTCAAGAACTTGCGGCGCGTCCGTTGCCGAGTCGTGCCCGTTGCGGAACCCTTGGCCGATCAGGGGTGCACACTGCCCGCAGCGTACGGAGGTGGCCCGAAGACGTGCCGCCTCAGAACGGAGGCGACGGAAATGAGCCAGCCAACGGCCGGGGAGCACGCAGCCCTCGGCGAGGAACCGACCGAGCTCAAGCGGGTCATGGGGCCCAAGCTCCTCCTGCTCTTCATCGTGGGCGACATCCTCGGTACGGGCATCTACGCGCTCACCGGCAAGGTGGCCGCGCAGGTCGGCGGCGCGGCGTGGGCGCCCTTCATCGTCGCCTTCGCCATCGCGCTGATCACCGCCTTCTCGTACCTGGAACTGGTGACCAAGTACCCCCGGGCGGCCGGCGCAGCGCTCTACACACACAAGGCGTTCGGCGTGCACCTGCTGACGTTCATGGTCTGCTACACCGTCATGTGCTCCGGCATCACGTCCGCGTCCACGGCGTCCCGGGCGTTCGCCTCGAACCTCGCGGTGGGCTTCGGGCTGGATGCCGAGAACTCGACGCTCGTCATCACCGTCGCCCTGGTCTTCATGGGCGTGGTCGCGGCCGTGAACCTGCGCGGCGTGGGCGAGAGCGTCAAGGCGAACATCTTCCTGACGCTCGTCGAGCTGTCCGGCCTGCTGCTCGTGATCCTCATCGGCTTCTACGCCGCGTTCGCCGGCCAGGTCGACTTCTCCCGGACCATCGTGTTCGAGGACCCGAACGACAAGGGTGCCTTCTTCGCCGTGACGGCCGCGACCGCCCTCGCCTTCTTCGCGATGGTCGGCTTCGAGGACTCCGTGAACATGGCCGAGGAGACGCACGACCCGGTCCGGAACTTCCCCAAGATGATGATCACCGGCATCGGCATCACCGGGGTCATCTACGTGCTCGTCTCCCTGTTCGCCGTGGCGATCGTCCCGGTCGGCGTGCTGGCGGAGAGCGAGACACCGCTCGTGACCGTGGTCGAGACCGCGGCGCCCGGCATCCCGGCGGGCGACATCCTCCCGTTCATCTCGATGTTCGCGGTGGCAAACTCGGCGCTCATCAACATGCTCATGGCGAGCCGCCTGCTGTACGGCATGGCCAAGCAGAACGTGCTGCCCGGCGTGCTGGGGCGCGTGGGAGCGCGGCGGCAGACGCCGTGGGTGGCCATCCTCGTCACCACGGCGATCTCCCTCGGCCTGATCTACTTCGTCAGCCGGGACCCGGACAACGACGTCGTCGCGGCGCTCGGCGACACCACGGCACTCCTGCTCCTGGGCGTGTTCGCCATCGTCAACGTCTGCGTGCTCGTGCTGCGCCGCGACCCGATCGACCGCCGGCACTTCGTGGCGCCGACGATCCTGCCGGTCATCGGCGCGCTGGCCTGCGCGTTCTTCGTCGGGCCGTGGACCGGACGCGACCCGCTCACCTACACGATCGCAGGCTGGCTCCTCGGCATCGGCTTCGTCCTGTGGCTCCTGACGTGGATCACGAACCGGCTGCTCGGCCAGCGCACCGGGATCAGCGACATCGAGGCGCTCAACGAGCCGGAGGGCGGCGTCAACTAGCGGACGGCGCGGCGCTCGGCGTCGACGAGCGGACGGCGTACCGCTCGGCGTCACTCACCTTTGAGGCCCGGGTTTCTTCGCTTTGGACGGTTCCAAAGCGAAGAAACCCGGGCCTCAAAGGGGAAACCACGCGGGGCCGCGCGGCGCACGCGCCCGCCCGCCCGTCCGCCCGTCAGGTCAGCGGTCGTCGGACGCGGCGTCGTCCGGGAGGGCCGCGAGCTGGGCCTCCAGGTGGAACACCTCGTCCAGCAGCACGAAGCCGTCGTCCGGGTTGCCCTCGTCGACGAAGAAGCCCGACATCGCCGCCTGCCAGCGCGCGTTGACCTCGGTCGCGGCCATCCCGCGCTGCGCCGCCTCATAGTCGTCGGTCACCAGGATCCCGACCAGCAGGCCGTCGTCGCGCAGGAACAGGTGGTAGTCCCGCCAGCCCGTGTCGCGCAGGGCCCGGAGCATCTCGGGCCAGACGGCGGCGTGGGCCACCCGGTACTCGTCCAGGCGGTCCGCCCGCACCCGGGACGTGAAGCAGACGCGTGCGCCCGCCGTGTTGCTCGACATGTCCGGTCCTCCGGTTCCTGAGCCCGTCGAAGGGCGACCCACTCCGGCGTGAATCGGTTCATAATGTAGCCCGAAGCAAGGAGGCGCTCATGACCCAGCCGGCCGCTCACCGCCGAGCATCCATCGCCGACGTCGCCCGTGCCGCCGGCGTCTCCGTCGGCACCGTGTCCAACGTGCTCAACCGCCCCGAGCGGGTGCTGCCCGGCACGCGCGAACGGGTCGAGGCCGCGATCGACGAGCTGAGCTTCGTGCGCAACGGCTCGGCCCGGCAGCTCCGCGCGGGCACCATCACCACGGTCGGCGCCATCGTGCTGGACATTGCCAACCCGTTCTTCACCGACGTCGCGCGGGGTATCGAGCAGCGCCTGGACCAGGACGACTTCACGCTCATGGTCGCGTCGTCGGACGACAAGCCCGACCGCGAGCAGCGCTACCTGCGCCTGTTCGAGGAGCACGGCGTGCAGGGTGTCATGGTGGTGCCCGCCACCGACGACATCGAGCACCTCCTGGCGGTGCGCCGGCGCGGCACCGGCGTCGTGCTGCTGGACCGCCCGTCGTCCGACCCGAGCATCTCGTCCGTCGCCGTCGACGACGTGCGCGGCGGCGAGCTCGCCGCGCGACACCTGCTCGACGAGGGGCACACGCGCATCGCGTTCCTCAACGGCCCGCACACGATCCGGCAGTGCGCCGACCGGCACGAGGGTGTGGTCAAGGAGCTGGTCGCCGCGGGGCTCGACCCGGCGACCGCGCTCGTCGAGATTACTGTGTCCAGCCTGAACGCCGAGGGCGGGGAGGCCGCGATCCGGGGGCTGCTGGCGTCGGGCGACCGGCCCACCGCCGTCTTCTGCGTCAACGACCTGGTCGCACTCGGTGTGCTGCGCACGCTCCGCACGGAGAACATCGCCGTCCCCGCCGAGGTCGCCGTGGTGGGGTACGACGACGTCGCCTTCGCCGCCGAGCTGTCCACCCCCCTGACGTCCGTGCGGCAGCCGACCCACGAGATCGGGGTCCGCGCAGCCGACCTCCTGCTCGACGGGCCGGACGCCGCGGCCGAGCACGTGATGTTCCAGCCCACGCTGGTGGTCCGCGGCTCCAGCTCCGCGGCGTGGGCGCAGGGCTGAGGGGTCTCGACAGGCTCGACCCGCGGTAGCCCACGCCGGTCGAGCCCGTCGAGACCCCGGCACACCCGCCGGTCGAGCCCGTCGAGACCTCAGCAGGTCGCCGCGAACATCGGCACCAGCAGCTCGTTGAGGTCGTACAGCGCCTCCGGGTCGAGCGTCACGTTCCGCCCGGTCACGCCGAAGGAGAGCTGCCGCTCGCCGTCGAGCGAGGTGAGGTTCACGCTCAATGTGCCGAAGCTCGCGCCGTCGTGCCCGTACAGGTACTCGCCCGGCACGCACGGGTCGGGCAGGCGGTAGGTGCCCAGGCCGTACTCGATCAGCTCGGCGCTGCGCGGCGTGAGCATGTCGGTCACGGTCTCGGGTGCCACCAGCTCGCCGGTGACCAGGGCCTCGTTGAAGGCGGCGAGGTCCTTCGTCGTGCTGGTCACGGCGCCGGCCGCGCGGAACAGCGTCGGGTCGAAGTGCTCGATCGAGTACCAGCCCGCGCCGTCGGCGCCGGTGTACGCGGCGTCGTGCAGGAACGGCCCGCGCTTCTGCGGGCTGACGGGGTAGTCGCTCCGGCGCATGCCGGCCGGCTCGAACACGCGCTCCTCCAGGAGCTCGTCGAGGCCGGTCCGGTTCACCTTCTCCAGCATCATGCCGAGCGTCACGAACCCGGCGTTGGAGTAGGAGAAGCCCGTGCCCGGCTCCAGCATCCAGGGTGCGGTGTGCACGGCCCGGACGTGGTCACCGTCCGAGTAGTGCTCGCCCAGCACCTCGAAGTACTCGTCGATGTCCGCCGGGTCCTGCATCTTGTCGACGATCAGGTACTCCGACGCCGTCGGGGCACCCGACGTGTGGCTCAGCAGCTGCTCGATCGTCACGTCCCGCGGCAGGGCGCCGGGCAGCACGTCCTCGACGCTGGTGTCCAGCGTCCAGGTGCCCTTCTCGATCTCCTGCATCACCAGCGTCGCGATCATGGGCTTGGTGTTGCTCGCCACGCGGAACGGGTCGTCGGCCCGGGCGCGCGCGTGGCCTCCGAGCTCGCGGACGCCGTCCGCGCCCGCCCAGGTGAGGTCCGGCGTCTCGACGCGCGCGGTGACGGCGACGGCGCCGTCGTCCACGATGGTCGAGACCGCCCGGTCGAGCTCACGCCGGATACCCGCGTCGGTGGTCAGGGTACGGGCGGCGGGCGCGGAGGCGGCCTGCTCGGCGGCGTCGCGGACCTGGCGGGACAGCGCCAGGGGGTCGTCGAGGGCGGCCGCGGACGTCGCGTCCACGGCCGGCGCGGGTTCCGTGGTCACTGCGGGCGTCGCGGGCACCGCGCTGGCGGACGCCGTCGTTGCCATACCTGCGGCGGTGAGCGGCAGCGCGCCGGCCACCACCACACCCAGAGCTGCTCTGACTCGGCGGTGTGCATTCATGGGGATGCTCCTTCGTCTCGGCACCCCGTCAGTCTGCTGGGGGCCAGAAAGGCATGGATCCCCCGCAAGAAGGACATCCTGACGAGCCACTCCACCCAGGGAGTGAGCACAGTGGTAGGAGGCCCCCACCTGCAGCGAGATCGGTCGGTTGCCTTGAGACCGGTCGGTTGACCGACCGGTCTCAAGGCAACCGACCGAACTCAGTTAGCCAGGCCGCCTCAGGAGCTCAGCGGCGGCCCGGGATCGGCACCGTGGACCAGTCCGTGTCCGAGGCCAGGTAGAAGCTCGGGTACGACGGCTGGTTGTACGTCGTCTGCTGGCGCGCCACCTCGACGCGGTACTGCGGGTCCTGCATGAGCGTGTACAGCGCGATGTCGCTGGGTTCGGTGGTGGTGAACAGCCGCAGCGCGGTCGAGTCCGTGGTGCGCACCAGCACCTCCTCGCGCCAGTCGCCGAGCACGTCGGCCACGAGCGACGGGTTGCCCTTGGTGCCGTTGTTGGTCAGCGTCCCGTCCAGCGTCGCGACGACGCCGCGCGACCAGTCCTTGATCGTCGGCACCGCGGGGTCCGCGCCGTCCACGATCTGCGTGGTGCCGTCGCCGGCCCACCGCACGGACTGGTTGGTCCCCATGGTCGCCGTCGCCACCTGCTCACCCGTCGCGCTCAGCGTGCCCGACCCGAGGGTGCCGTCCGGCATGGACGCCCACACCTCGATGCCCGGCACGTCGGGCAGCACGTCGCCGATCATCGAGCGGCCGGTGTCCCGCCCGGAGTACTGCCCGAACAGCACCTCGCCGTCCTCGGCCGAACGCATCGCGGAGCCGTAGGGCGCCCACGTGGCGCCCTCGTGGGCGGTCCAGATCTCCAGGCCCGGACGGTCGGGGTCGATGTCGGTCACGTGCATGGCGTCGCCGTGCCCCAGGCCCGCGGTCGCCCCGGGGTTCGCGGAGCCGTCCGGCAGGGTGTCGAACGACGAGTACAGGAGTGACCCGTCGTCGTCGAGCGTCGCGGAGCCGTAGACGATCTCCTGCCGGCCGTCCCCGTCGACGTCCGCCGCCGACAGGGAGTGGAAGCCCTGCGTGGTCATGCTCCCCCACTCGGGCGAGGTGCCGGGCACGCCGTGCGGGCTGTCGTTGAAGGGGTTGGACATGGGCGTCCAGCCCGAGTCGGCGAGCCAGCGCCGGGTCAGGTGCCTGCCGTCCCAGTCGTACGCCGCGACGGTCGAGCGCGTGTAGTAGCCGCGCGCGAAGATCGCGCTGGCCTTGCCCTCGGACAGGTACGCGACCCCCGACAGGAAGCGGTCCACCCGGTTGCCGGGCTCGATGCGCGCCATGGCGTAGTCGCCCCAGCGCAGGCCGTCGTCGGTGCGCCCGGGCTCGTAGTCGACGGTCTCCAGCGGACGCCCGCTGAGCCCGTCGAAGACGGTGAGGTACTCCGGGCCGCTGATCACGAAGCCCTCGAACAGGCGGAGCTGGTTGCGCGTGGAACGGGACGGCGCGTAGACGTCGATGAAGTGGTCGACGGCGGCGCGGGCGTCGGCGTCGGACAGCGGGTAGGTCCAGCGGGACTCGATGCCCCACGCCTCCTCGAGCGTGGCGGGCCACTGCCCGCCGGTCACCTCGGGGCGCGACGACCAGCCGCGGAACGTGTCCACGAGGTGCTCGTAGTAGTCCCCGGCGGACATCCGGTAGTCGTCCGTGTCGCGCACGCCGGCCGCGCGGTCCTCCTTCGCGATCGGCACGTAGCGCTGCCCGGCCGGCCGGCCGTCGCGGTAGGTGGTCACCCGCGTGCCGGGGGCGGTCTTGATCATCAGCTCGGCGCGGCCGTCGCCGTCGTAGTCGTAGACGGGGAACTGCGTGTAGTGCGCGCCCGCGCGGATGTTGACGCCCAGGTCGATGCGCCAGAGCTGGGTACCGTCCAGCTCGTAGGCGTCGAGGTAGACGTTGCCCGTGTAACCCACCTGGGACACGTCCTTGGAGTTGGACGGGTCCCACTTCACGACGATCTCGTACTCGTCGTCGCCGTCGAGGTCCGCGACCGAGGCGTCGTTGGCCCGGTATGTATATGACTCGCCCGCGGGCGTGACGCCGTCGGCCGGCTTGTTCAGGGGGATGTCCAGGTGCCCGTCGCCCCACACGTCGGCCGACGCCGCCTTGCCCTTGTCCGGGCCGCTCAGCGGCACCACGCGGTACCGGGCGTCCGCGGTGCCGGCGGGGTCGAGGTAGTTTGTCGCGCCTGTGACCGTCGCGACGCGCCGGCCGTCGCGGTACACCGCGAAGCCCGGGCCCTTCAGGCCGCTGTCGGTGTGCCCGGTGACCTCGGGCGCGAGCAGGCGCCAGCTCAGGAACACGCCCTCGCTGGTCGCGGCGGCCACGAGACCGCGGCCCAGCTTCTCGGTGACCTTCCCGCTGCCCGACGGCGGCCGCCCGGCCTGGGCGATCTCGTCGCCCTGGGCGGTGGTCAGGACGGCGGACTCGCCGCCAGCCGGGGTGCTGGGCGCGGCGCTGCCCTGGGCGGTGGTGAGCGCGGCCGTTGCCGGGGCGGCGGTCGGGACGGTGGCCGCGAACGCCACGGCGCCCACCCCGCTCATGCCGAGGCTGAGTGCCGTCGCCAGCACGGCTCCGGTCCGGATGGTTCTCGGGATCATTCTCGAATTCCTCTCTGAATTCTCGATCTCACGAAGATGTGCGCTTCTACCCAGTCATCAGGCCCGGATACACAGCTGTTCCGGGCCTGATGACCGGGTAGAAGCGCACGTTCAGTCGACCGGGCGCGGCAGCGCGCGCCGGGTCTCGACGGCGACCGCCGCCAGGCCGAGCAGGCCACCCGTCACCACGACGAGCGGCGTCAACATCCACACGAGCACCACACACATCACCAGCGCCGCCAGCAGCAGCGCCGAACCCACCAGGTCGTCGCGGGAGCGCGCCGCGCCGCGGGACAGCAGCCGCCAGACGCCGCCGGCCGCCGCGTCGCCGGCCACCGCCTCGTCGTCCGACCACGCCGCCGTCGTGCGGACCAGGACCACCGCGGCGCAGGCCGCGGCCGCCCACGTCACCCAGCGCACGCCGGACGCGCCCGGCAGCGCGCCCGACGCCGTCAGCCCGGAGTTGACGAGCACCACGGCCGCCAGCCCCAGGAGCAGGACGCCGAGCACCCACAGCCCGCGCACGGCCGCGACCCAGTCCCGCCAGAACGAGCGGACCGAGGTGTCGTACCCGCCGAGGTGCCGCCGCAGGTGCGCGGCCCCCGCGGCGAGCGCCGCCGGGGCCGTCACGACGGGCAGGCTGCCGGCGAGCACGAGCAGCCCGGTCAGCAGCGTCTCCCCCAGCAGGGGGAACCAGCCCTCGCCGGCCGCGCGCCGTCCGCGGCCCGACGGCGGCGGCGACTCCTCGATCCGTTCCTGGGCGTCCACGGCGGTCAGCCCTTGAGGCCCTGCGTGGCGACGCCGTCCACCAGGTACCGCTGGAAGACCACGAAGAACAGCAGCACCGGCACGAGCGCGAGCACGGCCATGGCCATCTGCGCGCCGTAGTCGGAGACCGACGTCTGGTCCACGTAGAGCCGCAGCGCGATGGGCAGCGGGTACGTGTCGGGCCGCTTGAGGTAGAGCAGCGGGCCGAGGAAGTCGTTCCACGACCAGATGAAGGCGAAGATCGAGCTGGTGATCACCGCGGGCCGCATGAGCGGCAGCAGCACCAGCCGGAAGATCCCCCAGTGTCCGCAGCCGTCGATCCGCGCCGCCTCGTCGAGCTCACGCGGCAGCCCCCGGAGGAACTGCACCATGAGGAAGACGAAGAACGCCTCCGTGGCCAGGAACTTGGGCGCCAGGAGCGGAACGAACGTGTTCACCAGGCCCATGGAGTTGAACAGGATGTACTGCGGGATGATCACCACGTGGAACGGCAGCAGCATCGTGCCGATCATGACCGCGAAATACACCCCGCGCCCGGGAAAGCTGATCCGCGCGAACGCGTAGGCGGACACGGTGGCCGACAGGACGATGCCCACGACCGACCCGACCGCGAGGATCAGCGAGTTGAGCACGAACGTCCAGAACGAGACGCCGCCGATGCCGCTCAGCGCCGACGTGTAGTTCTCCAGCGTCCACGTCTCGGGCCACAGGTTCACGTTGCCGACGATGTCGCCGCTCGGCTTGAACGAGCTCATGACCATCCACACGCCGGGGTACAGGATCACCACGGCGACGGCGATCACGAGCACGTGGAACACGGTGGACCGCAGGCGCTTGCGCCGGGTCGCCGTCGCGCTCGGCGAGCGCGTCGGGACGGCGCTCGGGGCGGTCGTGGTCGCTGTCGTCATCGCACGTCTCCCGTGTAGTGGACCCAGGCACGCGAGGTGCGGAACAGGACGGCGGTGATGATGCCGACCACGAGCACGAGCACCCAGGCCATGGCCGACGCGTACCCCATCCGGAACTCCGTGAAGCCCTTGAGGTAGAGGTAGAACGTGTAGAAGAGCGTCGAGTCGGCGGGGCCGCCGGTGCCGCCCGAGATGATGAAGGCGGAGCTGAACACCTGGAACGCGCCGATCGTCTCGAGCAGCAGGTTGAAGAACAGCACGGGCGAGAGCATGGGCAGCGTCACGGAGACGAACCGGCGGATCGGCCCGGCGCCGTCGACGGCGGCCGCCTCGTGCAGCTCGGCCGGGATCTGCTTGAGCCCGGCCAGGAAGATCACCATGGGGGCGCCGAACTGCCACACCGCGAGCAGGATCATCATCGGCATGGTCATGCTCGGGTCGCCCACCCAGCCGCCGGCCGGCAGGCCGAAGAACTGCTGGACCTGGTCGGCGATGCCGTCGTCGATGAACATGGCACGCCAGACGATCGCCACGGACACGCTGGCCCCGATGAGCGACGGCGCGTAGAACATCGAGCGGTAGGCGCCCTGTCCGCGGTGCTTCGCGTTGAGCAGCAGGGCGACGGCGAGGGCCGCCGCGAGCTTGACCGGCACGCCCACCAGCACGTAGACCGCCGTCACCTGGGCGGACTTGAGGAACCGCGGGTCGGCGAACAGGGCGGTGAAGTTGTCGATGCCCACGAACGTCGGGGCCCGGAAGAGGTTGTAGTCGGTGAACGCGAGGTACAGCGACATCAGCATGGGGCCGGCCGTCAGCAGCACGAACCCGAGGAGCCACGGGGACAGGAACGCGTACCCGGCCTTCACGTCGGACCGGTCGCGCTGCGGCTTGCCGCCGCCCCGTGCGGGGGACGACGACGTCGCCGTCCCCCGCACGTTCCCGCGCCCGGCCGCGCGGCCGCGTTCGGTGGTGGTCGCGGACATGGTCAGGACCCGCCGAGGTTCGATTCGGCGCTCTGGAACCACTGGTCGGCGAACTCCTCCGGCGTGATGTTGCCGTAGGACAGCTCCTCGCCCAGCCGCTTGAACTCGGCCTCGACCACGCCGTAGCCCTCGACGGGCAGCGGGGTGTCCTCCGTGACGCGCTCGGCGACGTGCTCCTCGTAGCCGACGATCTTGCTGTCGATCGAGCCCTCCTCGACCTCCATGGCGTCCCGCTGGGCGGCCACGGCGGGCACGCCCTTCGAGGTGCCGAAGATCTTGCCCACCTCGGGGTCGTTCACGAGGAAGTCGATGAGCGCCGCGGCGGCGTCGGGCTCCTGCGTCGTCGACGACGACGAGAGCAGCATCGACGGCTTCCAGAACTGCGCCGAACCGTCGGCGCCCGTCGGCACCGGGAGCAGGTCGAGGTTCTCGCTGCCCGCGCCGGCCGAGTAGCCGGCCATCATGTTGTCCCAGGTCATCTCGGTCGCGGCCTGGCCCACCTGCATGCCGGTGAGGGGCTCGACCTGCTTGGCGCGCTCGACGGGGAAGAAGACGCCGTCGTCACGCAGCGGCTGGGTGCGCTCGGCCCACGCGACGAGGTCGGCCTTCTCGAAGGCCGGCGAACCGTCGTCGGCGAACGCCGTCTTGCCCTGCTGCACCAGCCACTGGATGAACAGCCACAGCGTGCCGGTGTAGTCGGTGCCGCCGTAGATCTGCGGGTCGTGGTCGGCACCCGCCGCGCTGACCTCACGGATCCAGGCGTCGTACTCGTCCCAGGTCAGGCCCTCCTCCGGCGCCTCGACGCCGAGCTCGTCCAGGAGGTCGTCGTGGTGGATCATGCCGAGGGTGTTGGTGCTGGTCGGGATGCCGTACTGGCCGTCGCCGACCGAGCCGGAGGCGAGCACCGTCTCGTCGAAGTCGTCGGTGTTCAGGTTCACGCCCAGCTGGTTCGACAGGTCCAGCAGCTGGTTGTTCGACGCGTACTGGTGGATGTAGGCGAGGTCCATCTGGAAGACGTCGGGCAGGGTCTGGCCGGCGGCCTCGGTGCTGCGGGCGGTCCAGTAGTCGTCCCAGGCCTGGAACTGCGTCTGGACGTCGATGTTGGGATGCTCCTCCTCGAAGAGCGCCACCGCCTCCTCGTACCGGGCCGCACGGTCGTCGTCCCCCCACCAGACGAGGGACAGCTCGATGTCCCGGTCGGTGGCTACCGGCGCTGCCTCGGCCGAGGCAGTCGTACCGCCGCCGCAGGCCGAGAGGGCCAGGGCCGAAGCCGCTGCGAGGGCCGTGACCTGGACGGCCGCCGTCCTTGTGGTGGTGCGTGTGCGGACCACGTGAGCCTCCTTGCTCTGTGTGCTGCTGGTGGCCGGCTGCATCCTCGACCGCCGACTGAATCGATACAATACCGCTACGGGAAGCGTTGTCCAGAGCCTCAGGTCAGGAATTCGTAACGAACTGCATCGTTGGAGGCCGGGCTCGGGCGAGGCAGTGGGCGTGTGCCGGGGGCGCGGGCCGCCGGGGCGCGGGCGCTCTCGCCGTGCCGCCGCTGGGCCGCTGGGCCGCCGTGCAGCTGGGCCGCTGGGCCGCCGTGCTGCTGGGCCGCCGTACAGCTGGGCCGCTGGGCCGCCGTGCTGCTGGGCCGCCTTGCGGCCGTGCCGCTGGGCCGCTGGGCCGCTGTGCCGCCGAACGTAGGAGTAGTCGGGAACGCGGCCGAACGTAGGAGTAGTCGGCGTATGAGCGCTCAGAGAGCGACCAGGCCTACGTTCAACGCCCGCACCCGGCCGACGTCGGGCAGCACGGCGCCAGCCGCGTGCCGCACTCGGCGCCAAGCGCAGACCCGCGCCGACCCGCGCCGACCCGCGCCGAGCGCAGAGTTGGTGGCGTTCTCGGCGCAGATTCCGCAACCAGACCCGCACTCACCAGCAGCCGACGCAGGCCAACGCCAGGCATCCGGCGCCGCGGGGCCGACGCCGCCGCCAAGCCCAGGACGCGCCGCCGAACGTAGGGGTCGTCGGCGCATGAGCGCTCATGAGACGACCAGGCCTACGTTCGACGGCGGACGGCGGACGGCGGACGGCGGACGGCGGCCAGCGGGCCACGCGGCGCCGAGCCGCAGCCCGACGGCGCGGCCGGGCTCAGCCTCAGCCGCCGGACGTAGGAGTAGTCGGCGCATGAGCGCTCATAGGGCGACCAGGCCTACGTTCGACGGCCAAGGGGCGGACGGCGCCGAGTGCCGGGCGGCGTCAGCCTGCCGTCGGGGCCGGGGTCGGTATGGCCTTGAGCGGCGGCCAGCTCGGGCCCGTGCCGCGCATGGAGTCGTAGAACGGATCACCTGTTCCGATCTCGCCCGCCTGCACGATGCTGCCCGTGAACGCCGACCGGTAGATCGCCGCGACCAGCTCCAGCGTGCCGCGCACGTCGGCCGCGGTGACCGGCGGCGCCTCGCCCGCGGTGAACGCGCGGTAGGTCGGCACGAGCTGGGCGAGGTGCCCCGACGGCAGTGCCTCGGGGTCCGGCTGCCACAGCTCGGCGACGTCGTCCCGGCCCGCGGCCGGCGTGAACGTCCAGTCGGCGTCGGTGTACCCGTACAGGTGCGACAGCTCGATCGTCGCCGCCTCGGTGTCGAACCGCAGGTCGGAGGTCTCCCGCGGGGACAGCAGCGAGTTGGTGATCGTCGCCATCGCGCCGCTCGCGAAGCGCACGATCGCCATCGAGACGTCCTCGGTGTCGACGTGCCGGGCGAGACGGCCGGCCATGGCCGTCACCTCGGACCACGGCCCGAGCGTCGCCAGCAGCAGGTCGAACTGGTGGATACCGTGGCCCATCGTGGGCCCGCCGCCCTCGGTGTCCCAGCGGCCGCGCCACGGCACCTCGAAGTACGCCGGCGCCCGGAACCACAGGGTGTCGCACGTGGCGACCAGCGGCCGGCCGAGGGCTCCGTCGTCGAGCAGACGGCGGAGCTGCCGCGCACCGTGCCCGAACCGGTGCTGGACGACCTGCGTGAACGACGCCGTCGAGCCCGCCTCGGCGGCCGCGATGCGGTCGATCTCCGCGAGGGACAGCGTGGCGGGCTTCTCGACGACCACGTGCACACCCGCCTCCAGCGCCGCCACAGCGACGTCCGCGTGCACGCCCGGCGGCGTGCAGACGTGCAGCACGCCCGTCTCGGCGAGCACGTCCTCCAGGGAGGTCCCGTGCCCGGGGACGCCGTGCTCGCGGGCGAACTCCTCGGCCCGCGCGGCGTCGATGTCGACGGCGTGCACCAGGGTCGCGTCCACGCCGTGCGCCGGCAGGTCCGCGATCGCTCGTGCATGGGCTCCGGCGATGGCACCTGTGCCCAGGATCGTGACTCTCATCGTGCTCCGTCCTCGTCGACGCGTGTGATCGATCACTCTATCGAGTCGACACGGCCCTGCCGCGCCGATCCGCAGGAACCCTACCCGCGGGACCGACCTATGGAAAGGGCTTTCCCGTCAACCCGGCCCGAAACGAGACCCACGGAGGCCCCGCCCCGATCCCCTTTGAGGCCCGGGTTTCTTCGCTTTGGAACCGTCCAAAGCGAAGAAACCCGGGCCTCAAAGGGGATGGAGCGCGGAGCCCAGCCCGATCGATCGACCGACCGACCGACCGACCGACCAGGTCAGCCGACGACGGCCTCGAGCTCGGCCGCCACCGTGTCGACATAGCTCTCCGGCGTCCCCGCGGGCAGCAGCCCCGGCAGCGCGAGCAGCGCCCGGAGGTCCTCCTCGGCACCGGCCAACCCCGCGACGTCACCCAGCCCGTCCATACCGCCGGGCATCTCGGCGGCGTCGACCAGGGCCTCGAGCTCCCCGGCGCGCGGGTCGTCGACGCCCTCGCCGGAGTGCGTCCGGCGTCGGACGAACTCCGCCCACGCGGCCAGGCCGAACGCCACACCGTGCGGCTCCCGGCCCGCGGCGAGCGAGTCCGCGAGCACGCCGCCCCAGCGGAACGGGATCTTCTGGGTGCCGTCCATCGCCACCTGGGCCGTGGTGTGCCCGGTGTGCGGGTTGGCGAACCGGGACAGGATCTGCTCGCCGTACTGCCGCAGGTCCAGGCCCTCGGGCGCGGTGAGCGTCGGCAGCGCGTCCTCGAAGAGGTACTGCCGTGCCCGCTCGGCGATCACCGGGTCGGTCACGCCGCCCGCGATCGTCGAGTGCCCGGCGAGCCAGCCCGAGTACGCGACCAGCGAGTGCGTCCCGTTGAGCAGGCGCAGCTTGGCCTGCTCGAACGGCGCGACGTCCTTGGTCAGCGTGGCGCCCGCCGCCTCCCACGCGGGGCGCGGCCCGGCGAACCGGTCCTCGATCACCCACTGCGCGAACGGCTCGCCCACCACGAGGCCCTCGTCCCGCACCCCGAGCGTCCGCTCCACCTGGTCGCGCTGCTCCGGGGTGGTCGCCGGCACGATCCGGTCGACCATGGAGCACGGGAACGTGACGCTCGCGTCGAGGAACGCGCGCAGCGTGTCACCCTCGGGCCCGGGCAGGGCCGCGTCCGCGGCCTCCCGCACCAGACGTTCGAGCACGCGCCCGTTGTCCACCATGTTGTCGCAGGTGAGCACGGTGATGGGCGCCCCGGACCCGGCCCGCGCCGCGAGCCCGCGCACCAGCAGCCCGATGGCCGACGCCGCCGGCCGCACCGCACCCTCGGAACCACCGGCCGCCGCGCCCTCGACGGCCACAGCAGCGAGCGCCGCCAGGTCAGCCCCCACGGCCTCGGTGTCCAGCGACCCGTCCGGCCGCCGGGCGTAGCCCTTCTCGGTAATGGTCAGCGTGACCACGTGGGTGGTCGGCGCCGCGAGCGCCGCCAGCACGCGCTCGGTCTCCTCGGCGGGGTAGGCGACGTCGACCACCGACCCGACGAGCTCGACCGAGGACTCCTGCTCCCCCGCGGTGAGCACCGAGTACACGCCGCCCTGCGGGCGGAGCTGGTCACGCACGGTCGCGGACCGCTGGGTGACGCCCAGGATGCCCCAGGTGGTGTCGCCCGTCGCGATCGCGGCGCGCTCCGTGTACACGGCCTGGTGCGCCCGGTGGAACGCGCCGATGCCGAGGTGGACTATCCCCACCGCCGTCGGCATCACGGGTGCGTCGATGCCGCCCGGGAGGTGGTCCCGGTGCAGGCGGTCCTCAGTCATCGCGTGTCTCCTTGACTTGTGCCACGAGCTGCGTCGGGTTCACGAAGCGCAGCGCCACCACGAGCATGACGAGCATCGTCGCGGTGTAGATCACCGACAGGGCCGAGATGAGCTGTCTCGCCTCGCCACCGCCGGCAGCCGTCATGCCACGGTAGATGGCGACGACGAGTGTGTCCGAACCAGGGCCCGACACGAGGAAGGTCAGCTCGAAGAGGCCGACGGTCCGTACGAGCACCAGGATGGCCGCCGCGAGGATACCCGGCACGAGCAACGGGGCCAGGATCCGCGTGAACACCTGCCAGGTCCGGGCCCCGCACATCCGGGCGGCCGACTCGATGGCGGGGTTGATCTGCTCGATGAACGGCGTCATCGTCAGGATCACGAACGGCACGGACGGCACGAGGTTGACGAGCACGACGGCGGTCAGCGTGCGGCCGAGCCCGAACGAGTACATGACGGTGGCGAGCGGGATGCCGTAGGTGATGGGCGGCATGAGCACCGGCAGCAGGAACAGCAGCATGACGGCGCGCTTGCCCGGGAAGTCGCGGCGGGCGAGCACGTAGGCGGCGGGCACGCCCACCAGCACCGAGATGACGACGACGAGCACGGCGACGCCGACGGTGACGCCGACCACCTCGCCCAGCGCGAACCGGTCCCAGGCTTCGACGTAGCGCTCGGTGGTCAGGCCGTCGGGCAGCCAGGTGTCGAACCACTGCTTGCCGAACGAGTCGACGACGACGGCGACGAGGATCCCGAGCAGGAACACCCCGAACGCCGTCATGCCCGCCCAGACGAACCAGGTGGACGGTCGCGCGGCGAGCGGCCGCTCCAGCGTGGACGTGGCCATCAGCCCTTCCCTCCCGTGGTCCCTCGGTACAGCAGCGAGCGCAGGCCCAGCACGGCGACGACGACGAGCAGCTCGACCGCGCCCATCATCAGCGCGATGGTGGACGCCATGGCGTAGTCGTTCTGCTCGCCGAACGCCCGGAACGCCATGAGGGACATGACCCGGGTCTCGCCCATCGCGTCACCGACCAGCCTCGCCGACGGGAACACCGAGAACGCGAGCACGAACGTCAGGATGAACGTCGTGGCCAGCCCCGGCGCGAGCAGCGGCAGGACGATCCGCCGGAACCGCTGCCACCAGCCGGCGCCGAGGGTCTTCGCGGCCTGCTCCAGCGACGGGTCGATGCCCGACAGGTAGGACGAGATGAGCAGGAACGCGAACGGGAAGCCGGTGATGACCAGGGAGAACATGACGCCCAGGTAGTTGTTCACGAGCTTGAACGGCTCGTCGATCAGGCCGATCTCCAGCAGCGCCCGGTTGATCCAGCCCTGCCGCCCCGCGAAGATCAGCAGCCCCTGCGCCGTGAGCACGGTGCCCAGGGTGATCGGCAGCACCAGCAGCGACGTCAGCAGCCGCTTGCCGCGGAACCGGTGCCGCAGCACCATCGCCACCGGGACCGACGCCAGCACGTTGAAGAGGGCGGCCGGCAGGGCGAGGCGCATCGTGAGCCACACCGAGTCGAACACGAACGGGTCGCGGAAGAACGCGACGTAGTTGGCGAGGATGCCGCCGCCCCACTGCTCCTGCATCGCCGCCGTGGGCTGGATCGTGAGCCCGATCCCGTACGAGAACGGGTACACGAACAGCGCGACGGCGACCACGAGCCCCGGCAGGAGCAGGAGCAGCGCCGGGTCCACTCCCCGCTCGGCCAGGCGGTGCCGCAGGCTCGCGGTGGCGCGCGACGGGGTGGTCACGCCGCCACCTCCTGCGGCACGACGGCGGCGTCCAGCGCCTCCGGGAACACCAGCACCCGCTCGACGGGGGCGGTCAGCGTGACCGCCCCGCCGACGTCGGGCGCCGTCGTCGCGCGGGCGTGCAGCATGGTCTCGCCGGCCTGCACCCCGACGGCGAACTCGCGCCCGTGGTACTCGACCACCGACACGGAGCCGGGGATCGACCCGCCGCTGGTCGAGCTTGTCGAGACCCGGGTCTCGACACGCTCGACCAGCGAAGCACCGGCCACGGAGAAGTCCTCCGGCCGCACCGCGACCCGCACGCGGTCCCCCGCGCCCAGGGCGCCGACCGCACGCCCGGTGAGCCGGACGCCGTCGCCACCCGTGCCCGGCAGCTCCACCACCGCCTCGCCCGCGGACGCCGTGACGACGGTCGCGGGCAGGATGTTCCGGTACCCCATGAAGTCGGCGACGTACCAGCTCGTCGGGCTCTCGTAGAGCTCGTCCGGCGTGCCGACCTGCTGCACGCGGCCCTCGCGCATGACGACCAGGCGGTCGGCCAGGGACAGCGCCTCCTCCTGGTCGTGCGTCACGTAGATCGTCGTGAGCCCGAGGGACTGGTGCAGGCGCCGGATCTCGGTGCGCATGTCGAGCCGGAGCTTGGCGTCGAGGTTCGACAACGGCTCGTCCATGAGCACGAGCGACGGTTCGAGCACCACCGCGCGGGCGATGGCCACTCGCTGCTGCTGCCCGCCCGAGAGCTGCCCGGGCAGCTTCTTCGCGTGCTCCCCGAGCTTGACCAGCTCGATCGCCGCGCGCACCCGCGAGCCGATCTCGGCCCGCGGCACACCCTGCATCTGCAGCCCGAACGCGACGTTCTTCTCCACGCTGAGGTGCGGGAACAGCGCGTACGACTGGAAGACCATGCCGAACCCGCGCCGCTCCGGCGGCAGGGTGTCGATGCGCCTGCCGTCCAGCCGGATCTCGCCGTGCGTGAGCGGCTGCAGGCCGGCCAGGCAGTTCAGCGCCGTCGACTTGCCGCAGCCCGACGGCCCGAGCAGGGCGACGAACTCGCCCGCCCGGATCGTCAGGTCCAGCCCGGACAGCGCGTCCACCCCGCCGAACCGGCGGCCGACGCCCCGCAGCTCCAGGGACTCGAAGTCGCTCATTCGGCTTCTTCCTCCACCTTGCCGCCGCCGACCTCGCGGTCCCAGATGTCGAACGCCGTCACCATCGAGTCCGCGTCGAGCGGCACGACGGCGTCCTGCGACTCGATGAGCTCGTCGAACAGGGGGCGGCCGAACTCCTCGACCACGTCCTGCGACTCCTGCGGCGCGAGGTCGAGCGTCGCGCCCTCGACCGCCGGGCCCGGGTAGAAGTAGCCGGCGTCGTACGCCTTGGCGTTCTGCTCGGGGGTGAGCATGTCCTGCAGCAGGAGCAGGATCGCGCTGATCTTGTCGGCGCTCTGCCCCTTCGGGATCGCGGCGTAGTGCGCGTCGGTGACCCACGTGAAGTCGTCGAACGCGGCGGCCTCCAGCGTGTCCGGGAGCTGCCCCTCGGCACGCGGCGCGATGTCCCAGCCGGTGGTGGTCGGGATCATCGACCAGGTGCCGTCGGCCATGTTGGTCACGACCTGGCCGGTGCCCGTGGGGTAGGTGTCGACGTACTGGCCGAGCTCCTCGAGGTACGCCCAGGTCTTGTCCCAGCCGTTCTCGGGGTCCTTCGGGTCCTTGTCGCCCAGGATGTAGGGCAGGCCCATGAGGAACGTGCGCCCCGGGCCGGAGTTGGCCGGCCGCGCGTACCCGAACTTGCCGGGGTTGGCCTTGGCCCACTCCAGCAGCTCCTCGGGCGTGGCGGGCGGAGTGCCGACCACCTCGGGGTCGTACTGGAGCAGCGGACCGGACGGGTAGTACGTCGTCACCACGCCGTAGCCCTCGGCGAGCTCCTGCATGTTCGCGGCGGGCTCCAGGTAGTTCTCCTGGTTGGTCAGCCGGTCGCCGTAGTCGTCCACGACCGGGATCCACAGGTCCTGGCTGATGCCGGCCGCGAGCCCGTCGTTCCCGGTGAACACCACGTCGATCGACAGGTTGCCGCTGTCCACCTGCGGCTTCACGATGCCCGTGACGTCGGGCGCCCCGCCCGTCTCCCAGGTCACCGACTCGATGACGTCCGGGTTGTTCTCGACGAACTCGTCGACCATGCCCTCGGTGAGCCGCTGGTTGCCCGCGACATCGAGGATGTTCAGGGTGACCGGCTCCGACGGCGTCTCGGGGACGTCGGCCGCATCGGTGACGGCACCCCCGCTCTCACCTCCGGGCGGGGCGGGCGGGGCACAGGCGGTGAGCAGGGTCAGTGCGGCGACGCCGACGAGCGCCGCCGCCTTCTTCGAGGTGCGCATGGTGCTTCCTCTCTCTCGGGCTCCTTCGCCCAGGGTTCGTCTGCCGGGACGGGCGTCAGCTGACCGTCCCGGTGGGAGCGGGTCCGGAGGACCCGCGGATCGTGAGCTCCACCGGGAGCTGGACGTTCGCCGGCGGGTCGCCGCCGCGCAGGCGCGCGAGCAGCAGGTCGACGGCGCGCCGGCCCAGGCGGGCCAGCGGGGCGTGCACGGTGGTCAGGGCGGGCGAGACCAGCGTGGCGAGCTGGACGTCGTCGAACCCCACCACGGACATCCGGCCCGGCACGTCGATGCCGCGCTCGCGCAGCCGGCTCAGGATGCCGAGCGCCATGAGGTCGTTGAACGCGACGACGGCGGTGACACCGCTCGCGACGGCGTGGTCGGCCGCCCGGGTGCCGCCCACGAAGTACGGCTGGAAGGTGCCCAGCCGTACCAGGTCGAGGTCCCAGCGGGCGGCGGCGTCGACCAGCCCGGCGAGCCGGCGCCGGCCGGACCAGGACGACGGCGGGCCCGCCGCCACGCCCACGGACCGGTGCCCGAGCGCGTGCAGGTGCCCGAGGATCTGGCCGACGCCGTCGGCGTCGTCCACCGCCACGAACGGGATCCCCGGCGCCTCGGTCCCGCCCTCGCCGCGGGGACCTGCGTCCGCGGGACCCGCACCCTCGGGACCCGCGCCCCCGGGACCGGCGCCCGCGGGCAGCTCCCGGCTGGCCAGCACCGCGGTCAGCCCCACGAGGGCGGCCCGCAGCTCCGCCTCCCCCGACCGCGGCGACGCCACGATCAGGCCGTCGGTCCGGGCGGCGAGCGCCCCGATGAGCTCGGGCTCGACGTCGGGGTCCTCGTCCGAGTCGGCGACGAACACCTCGTACCCCTCGGCGCGGGCGCGGGCCTGGACGCTCTTGGTCACGGACGCGAAGTACGGGTTCTCCAGGTCGGGGACCAGCAGGCCGACGGCGTGCGTGCGGCCCATCCGCAGGCCGCTCGCCGCGACGTTGGGCCGGTAGCCGAGCTCGGCGGCGACCCGGGTGACGCGGTCGCGGGTCGCGGCGGCCACCCGCTCGGGGGCGGTCAGGGCGCGCGACACCGTGGAGATCGAGACCCCGGCGGCGCGCGCGACGTCGTGCACCGTGACCATGCCACCTCCTGGGCGATTCGCGACACTGCGAACGTTTGCACCTATCGTAGGCTTTGACTGCAAACGTTCGCAACGCCCTGTTTCTTCCGTTCGTTCCGCACGTTCGTCTCGAAGCAGGGCAGTGCCTACGATGTGGAAGCGCTTACCCGAAACCGGCAACGATGCCCGCAGGAGGACACTGTGACCGACACCTGGACGCTGCACCCCGATCGCGCCCTGCCCGCCGACCCCGTGACGCGGCCGATCGCCCGCGAGATCTACGCGGCGGTCCGGGACCTCCCGATCGTGTCGATGCACGGCCACGTCGACGTCACCGCCTTCGCGGACGACGAGCCGTTCCCCGACCCCGCCCAGCTCCTCGTGGTGCCCGACCACTACCTGACGCGCATGCTCGTGTCGCAGGGCGCCACGCTCCCCGAGCTGGGCGTCGGCCCCGCCGGGGCGCCCGGGTTCGAGGCCGACCCGCGTGAGATCTTCCGCCGGTTCTGCGCGGGCTGGAAGCACTTCCGCGGCACGCCCACGCGGTACTGGACGGAGCACGAGCTCGTCGAGATCTTCGGCGTGACGGTGCGGCCCTCGGTGGAGACGGCGGACCAGGTCTACGACCAGATCGCGGAGCGCCTCGCCGAGCCCGACTTCCGCCCGCGCGCGCTCCTGGACCGGTTCGGCATCGAGGTCATCGCCACCACCGACCCGGCCTGGAGCACGCTCGACGAGCACGCCCGCCTCGCCGCCGAGCTGCCCGGCCGCGTGCTGCCGACCTTCCGGCCCGACCCGCTGCTGCACCCCGCCCGCGCGACCTGGCGGGGCGACCTGGAGCGGCTGGCGACGGCGTCCGGCATCGCGACCGACTCGTACGCCGGGTACCTGGCGGCGCTCCGCGAGCGCCGCGGCGCGTTCGTCGCGGCGGGCGGCCTGGCCACGGACCACGGCCACTTCAGCGCGGACACGACCCCGCTGCCCGACGACGTGGCGCGCGCCCTGTTCGAGAAGGCCCTCGCGGCCGAGCCGGCCGCCGAGGGCGCGGTGCTCTCCGCCGCCGAGGAGGCGGCGTTCTCCGCGCACATGCTGTTCCAGATGGCCGCGATGTCCGCCGAGGACGGCCTGGTCATGCAGTTCCACCCGGGCGTGCTGCGCGACCACGACCCCGCCGTCGCCGCGGCGTTCGGGCCCGACAAGGGGTACGACATCCCCGTGGCCACCGAGTTCGCGCACGGCCTGCGGCCGGTGCTGGAGGCGTTCGGCAACTCGCAGAGCTTCCGGATGATCGCGTTCACCATCGACGAGGACGTGTACTCGCGCGAGCTCGCGCCGCTGGCGGGCGTGTACCCGGCCCTGCGGCTGGGCGCGCCCTGGTGGTTCCTCGACGCGCCCGACGCGATGCGCCGGTTCCGCGAGGCCGCGACGGAGACGGCCGGGTTCTCGAACATGTCGGGCTTCGTGGACGACACCCGCGCGTTCTGCTCGATCCCCGCGCGGCACGACCTGGCCCGCCGGGTCGACGCCGGCTACCTCGCCCGGCTGGTGGCGGAGCACCGCCTCGACCTGGACGAGGCCGTGGACACCGCCGCCGACCTGGCCTACCACCTGCCGAAGGCGGCGTACGCGGCCCGCTGACCCCGGGCGCCGACGGTCCTCTTCGAGGCCCGGCTTTCTCCGCTTTGAGGCGCCGCAAAGCGGAGAAACCTAGGCTTCGAAGAGGAGGCCCGGTCGTGGCGTTTTCACGGACCGGACAGAACGGCCGCCTCGGGTGGACCCGGGCGCCGTCGCTGAGGCAGAGTTCCAGCAGACCCCCATATATCCGCACATCAACCTCTAAGACGGATGGGACACCCCGTGACCGCTGACTCCCCGCGCCCGATCACCGACCACACCTCTCACCCGGCCTGGCTGCCCGACGACGCGTTCGCCGCGATCGGCAGCCGGCGGGTGGTGGTGGCCGGCGACGGCGCGCTCGCCGGCACCGTCGCCGAGGAGGTCGCCGCGGCGACCTCCCGGTTCGGCGGCGCGTTCTCCCGGCTCGAGGTGGGGGACGGCGTGGCCGACGCCGAGCTGGTGCTCACGCTGACGCCCCCGGACGCGGGCGGCGGCACGGGCGGCGGCACGGGCGGCGGCACGAGCGCGGGCGCCGCCGCGGACGCCCCGGGCACGGACGAGAGCTTCCGGCTCACGCGCGAGGCGGGCGCCGTCGTCGTGCAGGCCGCGTGCGACGCCGGGCTGCTGCACGGGCTGTTCCACGTGGTGCGCCTGGGCGAGGCCGCGTTCGACGGGCCGGACGTCGACGAGACGCACGCCCCCGCCACCGACCTGCGGATGCTCGACCACTGGGACAACGTGGACGTGCATCCCGTGATGGGGCAGGTCGAACGGGGCTACTCGGGCGGCTCGATCTTCTACGACAACGGTTTCGTGCACGCCGACCTGTCCCGGGTCGAGCGGTACGCGCGGCTGCTGGCCGCCGTCGGGATCAACCGTGTGGCGATCAACAACGTCAACGTGCACGCGCGCGAGGCGCGCCTGCTCACGGAGGACCTGGGCGACGTCGTCCGCGTGGCCGCCGTCTTCCGGCGGTGGGGCATCCGGGTGCACCTGTCGGTGTCGTTCGCGTCGCCCATCACGCTCGGCGGCCTGCCCACCTCGGACCCGCTCGACCAGGGCGTCGCCCACTGGTGGGTCCGCGCGGCGGCGCGGGTCTGGGACGCGATCCCGGACTTCGGCGGCTTCGTGGTCAAGGCGGACTCCGAGGGCCAGCCCGGGCCGTTCGCCTACGGGCGCACGCACGCCGACGGCGCGAACATGCTCGCCGCTGCGGTCGAGCCGTACGACGGCCTGATCCACTGGCGTGCGTTCGTCTACGACCACCGGCAGGACTGGCGCGACCGGTCGACCGACCGCGCCCGCGCCGCGTACGACCACTTCCACCCGCTCGACGGGGCGTTCTCGGACAACGTGGTGCTGCAGGTCAAGTACGGGCCGCTGGACTTCCAGGTGCGCGAGCCCCTCTCCCCCGTGCTGTCCGCGATGCCGCACACCCGGGTGGCGCTGGAGCTGCAGATCACCCAGGAGTACACCGGCCAGCAGCAGCACGCCGTGTACCTCGGCCCGCAGTGGAGCCAGATCCTCGGGTTCCGGTTCTGGGACCCGGCCGGCCGCGAGGGCGGCTCGCCCACCGTCGCGGACCTCGCCACGGGCCGGGGCAAGGCCGTCGAGGACCCGGGCACCGGCACCTGGCGCAAGCCGGCGGGCGGGTTCGCCGCCGTCTCCAACGTGGGCGACGACGAGTTCTGGACGGGCCACCCGTTCGCCCAGGCCAACCTCTACGCGTACGGGCGGCTGTGCTGGGACCCGACGCTCGACCCGGCCGCCGTGCTCGACGAGTGGGCGGGCCTCACGTTCCCGGGTGCCCCGGACGCCGTCCGGCAGGCCCTGCACGCCGTGCTGGACCGGTCGTGGGAGACGTACGAGCAGTACACGGCGCCGCTCGGGGTGGGCTTCATGGTGCGCCCCGGCCACCACTACGGGCCCGACGTCGACGGCTACGAGTACACCCCGTGGGGCACGTACCACTTCGCGGACCGGGACGGCATCGGCGTCGACCGCACGGTCCGGACCGGCACGGGCTACGCGGGCCAGTACCCGGGGCCGTGGTCGACGGCCTACGAGTCACCGTCGACCTGCCCCGACGAGCTGCTCCTGTTCTTCCACCACGTGCCGTACACGCACGTGCTGCACAGCGGCAGCACCGTGGTGCAGCACATCTACGACGCGCACTTCGAGGGCGTGGCCCGGGTGGAGGCGATGATCGAGGCGTGGTCCGCGGTGTCGGGGCACGTGGAGCCGCGCGTCTCGGAGCGGGTCTCCGAGCGGCTCGCCGAGCAGCTCCGCAGCGCCACCGAGTGGCGGGACCAGGTGAACACCTACTTCCTCCGGAAGTCCGGCATTCCAGACGAAAGAGGACGCACCATCTTCTGAGCGGGTGATCTCCGGTCGCGCTTCGGTAACGACCACAACGGTGGATCCAAGGACTTCGTCCCCAGGTGTGTAGATCGCTCCCCTTCACACCTGGTGGTCCCCATGTCCGACGCCGCCCCGCCGACCCCGCCCTCCCCCACCCCCACGACGGCCCGACAGCACCTCACCGAGGTGCACGGCCTGCGCGGGCTCGCGCTGCTGCTCGTGGTGCTGTTCCACCTCTTCGGCGCCGGCCGGGTGTCCGGGGGCGTGGACGTCTTCCTGGTGATCTCCGGGTTCCTGGTGACCGGGTCGCTCGTGCGCCGGGCCGAGTCGCGCACCCTGCGGCTCGGCGCGGTGTACGCGCGGAACGCGGCACGCCTGGCGCCGTCGGCCCTCGTGGTGCTGGGGGCCGTCGCGCTCGCCGCGTGGACGCTGCTGCCTGCCGCGCGGTGGCTCGACGTGTGGCGCCAGGTGGTCGCGTCGGCCCTGTACGCGGAGAACTGGGACCTGATCTCGAACGAGCTGGCCTACGGCGCCGCCGGCCCGGCGGCCAGCCCGCTCCAGCACTTCTGGTCGCTCTCCGTGCAGGGTCAGTTCCTGCTGGCCTGGCCGCTGGTCGTGCTCGCGGCAGCCTGGCTGTGCCGGCGCGCGGGCGTCCTGGTCCGACGGCGGCTCGCCCTGGCCGTCGCCGTCGGGTCCGCCGCCTCGTTCGCGGGCGCCCTCTACCTCACCGACGTGCTGCAGCCGGTGGCCTACTTCCACACCGCCACCCGGTTCTGGGAGCTCGGCCTGGGAGCGCTGCTGGCGCTCGTCCCGCTGCACGGCGCCGTGCGGCTGCGCACCGCGGGCGCCTGGGTCGGCCTGGGCCTCGTCCTCTCGTCCGGCTTCCTGCTCGACGGCGGCACGCTGTTTCCCGGCGTCTGGACGCTCTGGCCGGTGACGGGGGCCCTGCTGGTGCTCGCGGGCGCCGGAACGCCGGTCTCATGGGGCCCGCGGCGGGTGCTCGACCTGGCGCCGCTCCGGTTCCTGGCGGGCATCTCGTACGAGCTGTACCTGTGGCACTGGCCGGTGCTCATCTTCTACCTGGCCGTCCGGGGCTTCCCGGCCGTCGGCTGGCGCGGGGCCACGCTGGTGCTGGCCGTGTCGGTGCTGCTGGCCTGGGTCACGCGCCAGGTGGTCGCGCGGCCCGTGGGCCTCGCGGTGCCGCGCGCCCTGACACTGCGCCGGTCGGCCGTCGCCCTGGTGGCCGCCGGCGCCGCCACCGCGCTCGTCGTCGTGCCGACCCTGACCGCCGGCGTCCGGGTCCAGGAACGGGAGGCGACCGAGCTCGAGGCGCTCCAGCACCTCGGCGCCGAGTACGCGGGTGCCCAGGTGCTGGCCGCGGGGAGGTCGTCCGCGGGCCAGGGCACGTCGTCCACCGCGACCGGCACCGCGGCCGCCGAGGTGTCCGCGACGGCACCCGTGCGCCCGGCACCCGAGATCGCCAAGGTCGACCACACCCGGGTGGACCACGACGCGGACTGCATCCAGGAGCACGGCGACGGTCCCGGGCTCGACCAGGTGCGGATGTGCACGCTCCACGACCCGGACGAACCGACCCGGACGGTGCTCGTGGCCGGCGGCTCCCACACCTACCAGTGGGCACCGGCCATCAACCGGGTGGCACGGCAGCACGGCTGGCGAGTGCTGGTCGCCGGGAAGGGCCAGTGCCGCGTGCGGTACGTGCCCGCGCCCGCCGACGACTGCGAGCGCTGGAGCGCGAACCTGCTGGCGGAGGCTGCCGAGCTGGACCCGGACGCGGTGTTCGTGACCGGCACGCACACCTACGAGGACCGGGCGGAGGTCGTCGTCCCGGCCGAGGTGGCGGCCTGGCAGCAGCTCGACGCCGCGGGCATCCCGGTGGTCACGATCCGCGACAACCCACGCTTCGCGTGGAGCCCGCCGAACTGCGTGTCGTCGTACGGCCGCGACGCCGCGCGCTGCGCGCTGGACCGGGCAGAGGTGTTCGCCGGGCGCAACCCGGTGCGCGACCACCCGGGCATGCCCGCGAGCGCCGGGCACATCGACCTGTCGGACGTGATCTGCGAGCCCCGGTCGTGCCCGCCCGTGGTCGGCAACGTCATGGTCTACCGGGACGGCTCCCACCTGACCGCCACCTACCTGCGCACGCTCACGCCGGCGCTCGGCACGGCGGTGCGCAAGGCGGCGCCGTGGTTGTACTGACTAACGCGGCGTGTAGCGGGTGTGGCTGTACGTGCCCTTGCCGAAGGCGAGCACCTTGGTCGGCTGGACCGCGAACACGAGCGCGATCCCGCCGATGTCGTTGGTGAAGGCGTCCTCGCCCACCTCGTACTGCCACTGCCCGGTCCACTTGGTGCGCCACGCCTCGGCGAGCTTCTCCAGCGTCCGCTGGTCGGTGACGCGCCGGGCCGGGCCCTCGACCATGACGTCCAGCCCCTTGTCCCAGGTGCTGTCGCCGGTGGTCAGCACCACGTTCGGGTTGGCCTCCAGGTTGACGGCCTTCTGCTCCTCGGGGCCGGTGCAGAAGTGCAGCGCTCCCTCCAGCCAGACGGCGACGAGCGGCGTGACGTGGGGGCGGCCGTCGGCGCGCACGGTGGTCAGCCAGGTGAGCTGGGCGTTCTCGAGCACCCCCTGCGTCTCCTCCCACGCGGTCGGCTGCACGCCGGGATCGCTGAACCGTGCGTCGATCTCGGTCACTGGGTTGTCCATGAGGCTTCTCCTTCTGACGACGTCGGAAAGTGCTCTGCGACGAGCCGGTCGATCTCGCCGGCGATGCTCCAGCCCGGGCTGAACCGGTTCCGCAGCACGGCCACCGCGACTCCGGAGTCGATGTCGGCCCAGACCCCGGAGCCGTTCGCGCCGAACATACCGAAGGCCGACCCCGGGCGGGAGGGGACAGCGCCCGGGCGCGAGGGTGCGAAGCCGAACGCCCATGTCGCGGGCACGTCCATGACGGCGTCGCGCCCCTCGAACGCGGGCCGCGCGAGCTCCGTCAGCCGGGCCGGCGACACGAGAGCGGCGTCCCCGTACCCGAGCAGGCCCGCGAACACGCGGGCCGCACCGCGCGCCGACATCGTGCCCCCGGAGGGGATGTCGCTCGTGAGCACGTCGCGGCGGTTGGCGAACGCGGCGTCGGGCCGTATCCCGGGCGGGAGCGCCCGGTCGGCGGGCGAGCCGGGCTCGGGCCAGGACGGCGGCCCGGGGGCCGGCTCCTGCCGCGCCACCCGCCCCAGCAGGGCCGGGGGCACGCCGAAGTGCACGTCGTCCTCGACGCCGAGCGGCCGCGTGACGGCCTCGTGGAGCCACCACGACAGCGTGCGCCCGGTGGCCCGGCGCACCGTCTCGCCGAGCAGGAAGCCGAAGGTCTGGGCGTGGTACCCGAACCCGGTGCCCGGCTCCCACCAGGGCTCCTCGTCGGCGAGCAGCCGGCACATCTTGTCCCAGTCGCACAGGTCCCCGACGGTCGTCGTGTACGGCGGGGCGGGCACGCCCACCGCGTGCATCAGCACGTGCCGCAGCGTCGCGCCGCCCTTGCCGTACGCGGCGAACTCGGGCCAGACGTCGGCGATCCGCAGGTCATACTCCAGCTCGCCGCGCTCCACCAGCACGTGCGCGACGGCGGAGGCGATCCCCTTGGCCGTCGACGCGGCGAAGAACAGGGTGTCGGGGACGACGGCCGCCGCGCGCCCGGTGTCGGCCAGGCCGCCCACGGCGTCGACGACGAGGTCGCCCCGGTGGACGACCGCCACCTGGAGACCGACCTCGCCGCCGTCGGCCACGAGCCGGTCGACCGCGTGCTGGACCCGTGCCTGTGCGTCAGCCGCAGCGTCGTCGCCCATGCCAGGTCCGACGGGGCGGACGGGGAAAAGTCATCGGCGCGGGTCCCGGGGCGGCGGGTAGGTTGTCGCGGGCGAGCTGGAGTGGATGTTCGGCGTCCGCCGCCAGCATGCGCGCTGACGATCTCCGACGAAGGAACGTGACTGTGCTGATGATCCGCCCCGCCCGGCCCGAAGAGCTGCCCGCCCTGACCACTCACCCGGACGACGACGAACGGAACGGTGCGACCGCGGACTACCTGGCGGGGCTGCTCGAGAACGGCTGCACCCGGCCGGACTGGTGCCTGGTGGCCGAGCGGGACGGCGAGCTCGTCGGCAACGTCGTGCTCTGGACCATCCCGGGCCGCACGGTGCCGATGGACCTGGTGCTGTTCGAGCCCGGCGACGACGAGACCGCCGCCGCCCTGCTGGCGGACGCGGCCGAGCTGGCCCGCTCGCTCGGCGCGGACACCCAGGGGCACGTGCTGGACGCGCCGAGCCAGGCCCCGCAGTTCCAGCGCGACCCGGAGCGGCGCGAGCGGCTGCTCACCGCCCAGGGTTTCTCCGTCACCCGCGCCGGGCACAGGTTCCTCCGGTCGGACGGCGACCCGCTTCCCGCCCAGGACGACCGGCTGCGCTGGCGGTCGCTCGCGGAGCTGAGCGAGGAGCCGTTCGTCGACCTGCTCGCCGAGACCTTCACCGACACGAAGGACTCGATCTTCCTCGCCGAGATCGCCGAGCACGGCCTGCGCGGCGCCGCCGAGCGCAACCTCGCCGAGATGCGCGAGCTGGACCACGAGCCGGACTGGTTCGAGATCGGCTACGACGGGGACGACCGGCCGGTCGCCGTCAGCCTGCCCGCCCGGACCCCGAGCTCCGCCGTGATCGGCCTCATCGCGGTGGCCCCGGCCGGACGCGGTCACGGCTACGCCACCGCCGCTGTCGCCCGCGGCACGCACGTCCTGGTCGCGGCGGGCGCGACGGAGATCCGCGGCGACTGCGACGCCGGGAACGTCGCCATGTTCAAGGCCTTCGAGCGTGCTGGTTACGGCAACTTCGCGCACCGCACGATGTTCAGCCGCCCGCTGTAGGTGCGGCGGGGCCGGGCGCGGTGGGGACTAGCCCGCGTCCGGCCGCGGCGCGTACATGATCACCGCGACACCGACCAGGCAGATCAGGGCGCCGGTCACGTCCCAGCGGTCGGGGCGGAAGCCGTCGACGGCCATGCCCCAGACCAGGGAGCCGGCCACGAAGACGCCGCCGTAGGCGGCCAGGATCCGGCCGAAGCTGGCGTCCGGCTGGAGCGTCGCGAAGAACCCGTACAGGCCCAGGGCGATCACGCCGGCGCCGATCCAGAGCCAGCCCTTGTGCTCGCGCACGCCCTGCCACACGAGCCAGGCCCCGCCGATCTCGAACAGCGCGGCCGCGAGGAACAGGATGATCGATCGGGTCACGTTCATCGGGCGGCTCCCCGGGTCGACGGCAGGTCCTCGCGCTCCCGTCGAGGCCGCGCGTCGGGGATGACACTACGTCCCCCAGGTGTGTTGCTGTGCGTGGACATCGTCGACGCACAGCAACACACCCGGCGCGATAACGCTCTCCCTTGGGCGACACGCCCGGCGGGCAGTCGCTACGGCGTGTCGCCCGGGGCCTTGCTGGTCTCGACCTGCGCCCGCGCCGGCAGGCCGATGTCCCAGAACTGGATGGTCTGCAGGGTCCAGAACAGCGCGAAGACCAGCATCAGCACGGTCTCGACCACGAACAGCGTCTGCGGGAACAGGTCCGGCACATACCGGTCGAGCACGACCATCGTCGCCAGGCCCACCACGAGCACCACGGCCATCACCACGGCGATCCACCGGTACCAGACCCGGTAGGCCGCGGGCGACAGGCCGCGGAGCCGTTCGAGCGCCTGGGCGGTCACGGCCTGGTCGGAGCCGTTGATCCAGGCGACGGCGATCAGGCAGCCGAACAGCAGTACGGCCGCGGCGTAGTGCGCCGTCGTGAGGAAGCTGTCCGGCCACACCAGCAGCCAGACGCCGGTCGCGGCCCACGTCAGCCACGTGAGCCACAGGTCCCAGCCGTGGTAGCCGCCCAGGTCGCGCCGCCGCGGCCAGGTGGCGAGCACCAGCACCAGGCCGCCGACCAGCAGCAGCGTGCCGATGTTGTTGCCGACCCGCTCGGGCACGTCCACGCAGTACGGCTCGCCGGTGCACATCGCGGCGTCGAGCGGCGTGGGCACCAGCGCGACGACGACGGCGAACATGCCCGCGAAGTTGAGCAGCACCTCCTCGGCACCGTGCCGGCCCTTGATCGCGATGAGGCACGTGCCGATGGCCACCAGCGTGCCCACGAAGATGCTCTGCACCGGCGAGTAGAAGTACGCGCTGATCGACGCGTGCCACCACTCCTCGCCGGAGTCGAGCCGCCCGTGGTCAGCGACGATCTGCATGGTCAGCGACACGAACAGCACCAGCACCACGGCAACGATCGCCACCCGTAGATAGCGGTACGTCAGCCGTCCTGGGTCCCCCTGCTTGATAGCCATGGGCACACCCTGGCGCACGGCGGCAGATCGGACAATGCCGTCCTGACCGGCACTCAGCCCGCGGGCGTGAACCGCTGCTCGACGTCGGCCAGGACGGGCGCCGCGTTGCGCAGCACGAGGGCGAGCCAGACCACCGCGAGCAGGCCGAGCACGGCCTCCGTGGTCAGCACCACGATCCCGGCGGCGAGCACCAGCAGCGAGAGCGTGCCCAGCGTCACGAGCGGCCGGGCACCCAGGTAGTGCGCCGCGAGCCGCGCCGAGTCGCGCGTGCGGAAGCCGAAGAACGACACGATCACCAGCGCGTTCACGGCCCACAGGGCCAGACCCGCGCCGACCACGACGAGCACTCCCGCGTACCAGCCGGGCACGCCGCCCGCGCCCACGTTCGCCAGGCCCAGCACGACCACCATGCCCGCGGCGAGCGCCGGCACCCACACCCGCAGGGCGTCCTTCCAGTTCAGGCGGTACCCGCGCCAGAAGGACGCCGCCGGGGTGAGTCCCTCGGCCCGCGTGCGGTCCCGGAGGGCGAACAGTCCCGCCGCCACCGCCGGGCCCACCGGCAGCAGGCACAGCGCGAACAGGAGCGCGTTGCCCGGCGTCCGCTCCAGCAGGAGGGACGCCAGCACACCGGGCAGGACGGCGACGACGAGCAGCAGCTCGACGATCAGGTGCCAGTACACGAGCGCGGTGGCGCGGCCGAGCACGCCCTCGCCGAACTCGCGCCGCTCGCCGTCGCCCCGGCGCCCGGCGCCCGGGCCGTCCGCGCCGCCGAAGCTCACGCCGGCTCCCCGGACGGGTCCTCGCGCAGCAGCACGACGTCGGTCGGGTCGAGGCGGAGCGTCTCCCCCTGCCGCACGGTCCGTCCGGTCAGCAGGTCGACGCCGGACGCGTGCGCCGTGACCTCGACGGGCCCGGTCGCGTGCGACAGCACGAAGGCGAACCGCACGCCGTCCTTGGACCGCACGGCGAGCTCGACGTCGGGCACGTCGGCGTACGGGCCCACGAGCCCGTGCCGGTCGAGCACCCGGCGCACCACCCACCCGACCCCGGCGTCGTCCAGGCCGGTCGCGACGTACCAGGCCTCGCCGCCGCCGGCCCCGCCGGGGCGGTGCCGCGTCACCGCGGGCGTGCCCGCGTAGAACTCGGTGCCGTAGGTGCCGACCACGTCGGCGCCCTCGGGGACGAGCACCTCGAACACGAGCTGCGCCGCGGAGACCACCTCGTCGGGGCCGTCGGTCAGGGTCACGGGGTTGGTGACGCCCGGCTCGGCCGAGTCGGTCTCCTCGACCCGGACGCCGAACAGCGGGGCCAGCGGCCCGGGGGCGTCCATGAGGTAGGCGTTGGCGTCCTCGTCCGCGCGTCCCGACCAGAACGACGCGAGCACCGAGCCCCCGCGCTCCGTCACGTCCGCGAGCCGCGCTGCGACGTCGCCCTTCAGCACGTGCAGCATCGGGGCGAGCACCACGTCGTACCGGGTCAGGTCCGCCGTCGTCGGCACCACGTCGACCTGGGCGCCCGCCTGCCACAGCGCGCGGTAGTACGCCAGCACCGTGTCCACGTACTTGGCGTGCCGGTTGAAGCCGTCCGTCATCTCGGCGACCCACCAGGAGTCCCAGTCGAAGAGCAGCGCGACGCGGGCGGGCGTGCGGGCGCCGACCACGGCGTCCCCCAGCCCGGCCAGCTCGCCGCCCAGGGCCGCGACCTCGCGGAACGCCCGCGTGTCGGTGCGCCCGGCGTGGTCCAGGACGGCGCCGTGGTACTTCTCGCTCGCCCCCTTCGCCTGCCGCATCTGGAAGTAGAGGACGGCGTCGGCGCCATGCGCCACGGCCTGCCACGACCACAGCCGCAGCACGCCCGGCCGCTTCACCGGGTTCACGTCGCGCGAGGCGGTGATGGTCGGCGTCTGCTCCATGACCCAGAACGGCGCGCCGTCCTTGAGCCCTCGCATGACGTCGTGGGCCAGGGCCATGCGGGCGTGCTCTCGCGGCCCCGGCGGGTAGTTGTCCCAGGACGCGAAGTCGAGGTCGTCGGCCCACCGGTGGTAGTCGATCGGCCGGAACATGCCCATGAAGTTGGTCGTCACGGGCGTGGTCGCGTCGTGCTCGCGGATGCGCGCCTTCTCGTCGCGGTAGTTGGCGAGCATCGCGTCCGACAGGAACCGGCGGTAGTCGAGCGTGATGCCCTGGAACGCGGTGTGGTCCGGCCCGCGCCAGTGCTCGCTGAGCATGTTCGGCGGCACGATCTGCGCCCAGTCGGAGAACGTGTGCGACCAGAAGGTCGCGTTCCACGCCTCGTTCAGGCGCTCCAGCGTGCCGTACCGCGGGCGCAGCCAGTCGCGGAACCCGGCGGCGCACAGGTCGCACCAGCAGCCGCCGTCGAACCCGCCGTACTCGTTGCCGACGTGCCACGCGACCAGGCCGGGCGTGCCTGCGTACCGCTCGGCGATCCGGCCGGCCAGCTCCGCCGACAGCCGTCGGTAGACCGGTGAGCTGGGGCAGGCGTTGTGCCGCTGCCCGAACACGTGGCGCCGGCCCTGGAAGTCGGTGCGCTCCACCTCGGGGTGCCGGTGCGCCAGCCACGGCGGCAGCGCTCCGGTGGACGTGGCCAGCACGATGCCGCGCCCGCCGTCGACCGCGCGGGCCACGATCTCGTCGAGCCGCGCGAAGTCGTAGGTGTCCTCGTCCGGCTGGAGCGTCGCCCAGGAGAAGACGTTGAGCGTGACCGTGTCGATCGACGCCTTGTCGAACGCCGCGTAGTCGTCCTCCCAGACGGCGCGCGGCCACTGCTCCGGGTTGTAGTCGCCGCCGTACAGGATCTTCGAGTCGGTCACGCGTCGTCCTTGTCGCTAGGGGTCCGGCCGAGGATCCGCGCGTCGTCCAGCCAGGGCGGGGTCTCGTCGCGGACCGGGTCCAGGGTCACCAGGGTGATGCCGTGCCGGCCGAGCGTCAGGTCGAGGTCGACCCGGCCGCCGTCCGCCGCCGGGACGACGGGGAGGGAGAAGGCGCGCCGGGCGGGTTCGCTCGCCTCGTGCAGCGCGTCGAGCTGTCTGCCCGACGGCGACGCGGGCCGGCCCATCTCACGCCAGGCCGCCCAGGCGTTGCCGGCGGTCTCGTCGACGTCGTACCGCATGACGAACACCCGGCTCCCTACGCCGGTCGAGCTTGTCGAGACCTCGCGACCGGTCTCGACAGGCTCGACCAGCGGGTTGGGAGCGACCGGGAGGCTCAGGCGGATCTCGTGGCGGTCCGGCTCGGCCGGGTCGTCGGTGCCGCCCACGGGCTGCCAGGCGAGCACCGTCACCCGTCCCGTGGCGGCGTGGCGCGTGACCAGGTGGTCGGCGCCGCGCGCCAGCACCTCCTGACCCATCCGCGCCATGAACGCGTACAGGTGGTAGGTCGGCTTGCGCACCTGACGGTGGCCGAGCATGCCGAACCCGCCGTGGAAGAACGACGCCGGCACCCCCTCCTCCTCGAAGACGTCGCAGAACGTCCAGTAGGAGAAGGAGTCGGCGTGCTCGCCGCCGCCCGCGAGCACGGGCGCGAGGTAGGCGGCGTTCCAGGCCGTGTCGTGCACCGGGTTGTCGGGCCGGTAGCTGGTGTTGAACTCCGTGACGTGCAGCGGGCGGCCCGCGAGCGCCGTCCCGGCGAGGATCTTGCCGGGACGGGCGAACTGGTCGAGCAGGTGCTGGGGTCCCCGCAAGGTCTGGTAGACGCCGAACGGCACGTGCTGTGCCGGACCGGAGCTGTAGGCGTGCACGGAGAGGAAGTCGGCGGGCAGGTCCCGCCGGGTGACGAACTCGGCGAAGGGCTCCCACCAGTCGTCCGCGCCCGGGGAGATGGCGGGGCCGCCCACCTGGAGCGAGGCGTCGACGTCCTTCACCGCGTGCACGGACGTCTCGTAGAGGCGGAAGTACGCCTCCTGGTCCGCGTCCTGCCAGAAGTGCGTGAGGTTGGGTTCGTTCCACACCTCGACGGGCCAGGTCCGCACCTCGTCGAGGCCGTACCGGTCCACGAGGTGCCGCAGGAGGGCGCGCACGAGGCTCGCCCACTCGGCGTGGTCGCGGGGCGGCGTGACGTTGCCCAGCCACCAGAACACCGTCTGGTCGCCGGAGGCGAGGGCCTTGGGCATGAACCCGAGCTCCAGGAACGGCTTGATCCCGAGCTTCAGGTAGGCGTCGACCACCTGGTCCACGTAGGTGAACACGTAGGCGGTGCCCCGGTGGCCGGCGGCGGCGTACGTGCGGTGCACGGCGACGTCGTCGTGCAGGATGCCGTGACCCCGGATGTACCGGAAGCCGATCTCCCGCTGCACCAGTGTCAGCGACTCCTGGTAGTCCTGGCGCAGCGCCAGGTTGAACCGCCCCGTGCCCACACAGGTGCGCCAGGCGTCCCCGAGCTGACCGATCCCCGAACCCGAAACAACAACCCGCTCCACAACACTCCTCTCCAACCTCGTTGAGTGCTGGGTATCTGTCGGATCGGACAGCCGAATCCAACAAATACCCAGCACTCAACGAAGGGGGTTACTTGGTTACGCCTGCCGCCTGGTTGACCGTGTCGACGTAGGTCGACATCCCGGCGCTCTCCAGCTCGGCGACGTACGCGTCCCACTCGTCGAGCGGGCGCTCGCCCAGGATGAACTGGGCCGTCGCCGTCATGACCTTGTCCTGCAGGTTGGTCTGCGTGAGCGAGGCCTCCTCGCGCTGCAGCTCGTCCATGGCGATGCCCGGACCCTTCTCCGCGACGTCCTTCTGGTTCATCTCGTCGAGGAAGTCCTGCACCTCCGGCTTGAGCGTCGACTTGACCAGGTCGGTGGTGGAGCCGTGCGCGAGCGTCCACACGCCGTTGTAGTAGCCGAAGTCGGTGTTCAGCAGCTTCGGCGCGCCCGGGTTGAGGCCGCTCCAGTCGACGTCGTCGGCCAGCGTGCGGGTGCCGTCGGCGTCCTTGGTGTAGGTCTCGCCCTCGACGCCCCACTTGGCGAACTCGAGGCCCTCGTCCGAGTAGTACAGCCAGTCGACGAACTGCAGCATGGCCACGAAGTCGTCCCGCTCGGCGGCCTTCGACGAGAGCGCGATGCCGGACTCGAACCGGCCGCCGGTGGTGGCGTCCATGATGTTGCCCGCCGGGCCGGCCGGCACCACGATGTGCTTCACCTTGGCGTCCTTGTCGCCCGCCTCCTCGAAGCCGGAGCGGTAGACCACGACCTCCTGGTCGTTCGACCCGAGGGCGGCCACCTTGCCGGTGCTGAACTTCGCCTTGGCCGGGTCGTCCTCCTGCGTGAGCCCCTCGGGGTCGAGCAGGCCGCGGTCGACCAGGTCGGCGAAGTAGGTGACGAGCTCCTTGTAGCCCTCGGAGGCGCCGGTGTACTCGTACTCGGAGCCGTTCCAGGTCACGCCGTCGCCGTAGCCCCAGCCCGCCTCGGTGCCGAAGTTGCCCGCCGCGGCCTGGAGGGTGGCCTCCATCGGCCCGTTGATGGACCAGCGCTCGGTGTACGGGTAGTCGAGCTCGGGGTGCTCCTCCTTGATGACCTCGAGCTGGTCGGCGAACTCGTCCCACGTCTTCGGGTCCTCGAGCCCGGCGTCCTCCCACCAGTCCTCGCGGATGGCGATCGAGTACGACGGCTTGGGCTGCTCGAGCAGGCCGGGCAGCACATAGAACTTGCCGTCGGCCTGGCGCAGGCGGTCCAGGTCCTCCTGCAGACCCCACTTCTCGATCTTGTCCTGGAAGTTCGGCAGGTAGTCGAGGTAGTCGGAGATCGGCAGCACGGCGCCGCCCGAGGTGAGCGTCTCGACGTCGGCCGCGTAGGTGGACGGGATCAGGTCGGCTGCGTCGCCCGAGCTGATCAGCAGCGAGCGCTTCTGCTGCCAGTCGGCCAGCGGCACGGACTGGATGTCGAAGGTGACGTTGTGGTCCTCCGCCAGGCGCTGGATGATCGACCAGTCGTCCTTGAACGGATAGTTCGGGTGGTCCCGGTACATGAGCCCGAACTCGAGCGGCTCGGTCGCCTTGAAGGTCGTGCCGACGCCGAAGTCCTCCATGGCGCCGGTCATCTTGTCGGAGACGTCGACGGCTGCGGCACCGTCGTCGTCGCCGGAAGAGCACGCGGTGAGCGTGAGTCCGAGGGCGACCACGGCGGTCGCCGCGACGGCCCTTCTTGGGGTGATCCTCATTGATTTCCTCCGGGGTATGAACGTCGTCGTTCGACGGCGGACTGGTTCGACGGCGCTGCTCAGCCCTTGACGGAGCCGAGCATCACGCCGGACACGAAGTACTTCTGGACGAACGGGTAGAGACACACGATGGGCAGCGCCGTGAGCAGCATCGTCACTGCCTTGACGTTGGCCCCGATCTGGACGGCGACGTCGCTGAGCCCCTCGCCGGTGCCGGTGGCGCCGGCGATGATGTTCCGCAGGAACACGGTCACCGGGTACATCTGGGGGTCGTCCATGTAGAGGAACGCGGGGAACCAGGAGTTCCAGAACCAGACCGCGTAGAAGAGGACCATCGTCGCGAGCACCGCCTTGCTGAGCGGCAGCACCACGCGGAAGAAGATCCCGTAGGTGGTCAGCCCGTCGATCGCGGCCGCCTCCTCGAGCTCCACGGGGAAGTTCTCGAAGAACGACTTCATGACGAGCAGGTTGAAGACGTTGATCGCCTGCGGCACGACGACGGCCCAGATCGTGTTCTTGAAGCCGAGCTCGCTGACCAGGACGTAGTTCGGGATGAGGCCGCCGGTGAAGAACATGGTGAAGACCGCGAAGCCGATCAGGATCATGCGGCCCTTCAGGTACTTCTTCGACAGCACGTACGCGAAGGTCGTCGTCAGCGCCATGGCGATGGCGGTGCCCACCACCGTGTAGACCACGGTGTTGAGGTAGTTGCGCCAGAACAGGTCCTGCTCCAGCACCGACATGAGCGTCGTCGTGTTGAAGCCGATGGGCCACACGGTGACGTCGCCGCTGCGGATCCCCGCCTCGGAGCTGAACGCCCGCGCCGCCAGGTTGAGGAACGGGTACAGCGTGACGGCGGCGACCAGCACCAGGACGGTGGTGTTGACCCAGCGGAACACCGTGTAGCCGGGCGTGTCCTTGACGGTGGTCGTCTCCGGCCGGGGCCGGGACAGGTCGGGGACGCCGGCGCCCACCGGGTCCGTGGTCGGGGCGGGGGCAGTGTTCACCACAGGGAGCTCCCGGTGACTCGGCGCGAGATGGCGTTGGCGGAGAAGACGAGGACCAGGCCGATCACGGCCTCGAACAGGCCGATCGCCGTGGCGTAGCTCAGCTGCCCCGAGGTGAGGCCGACGCGGTAGATGTACGTGGAGATCACGTCCGCCGTCGGCTGGGTCAGCGTGTTGTAGAGCAGGAAGATCTTCTCGAAGCCCACCTGCATGAACTGGCCGATGTTCAGGATGAGCAGCACCATCATCGTGGGCCGGATGCCGGGCAGCGTGACGTGCCACGTCTGCTGCCAGCGGTTGGCGCCGTCGATGCGGGCCGCCTCGTAGAGCTGCGCGTCGATGGTGGTCAGCGTGGCCAGGTAGAGGATCGTGCCCCAGCCCACCGTCTGCCAGACCTCGGACGACACGTAGATGGTGCGGAACCAGTCGGCCTGCTGCATGAACGAGATCGGGTCCCCGCCGAACAGCCGGACCAGGCGGTTGACCGTGCCGTCCAGCGACGTCAGCTCGAACACGAAGCCCGCGACGATCACGACGGACATGAAGTGCGGCAGGTAGCTGACCGTCTGCACGAAGCGCTTGAACACCCGCGAGCGGAGCTCGTTGAGCAGGAGCGCCAGGATGATCGGCAGCGGGAACACGATCACGAGCGTCAGCGCGCCGATGATCACCGTGTTCTGGAACGCCTGCCAGAACGCCTGGTCCTGGATGAACCGCTCGATGTAGTAGAAGCCGACCCATTCCTCGCCGAAGATCGACCCGCCCGGCCGGAACCGGCGGAAGGCGATGACGTTGCCGGCCATGGGCAGGTAGCGGAAGACCAGGAACCAGATGATCGGCAGGAGCGCGAGGCTGTAGAGGCGCCAGTGCTTGCGCAGAGCCAGGCCCCACGTTTCCTTGCCGCGTAGCTCTGTTGCCATCCCCACCTCTTTGTGGAACGTTTTCGAAACTATCGACGTCAGTGCCGATAGTGCTTGTCGTCACGGACAGTAGGGTGAGATCCGCCGACACGTCAAGACATGCCCCGAACGTGGTGATTACGATCCAGACACGGCATTCCATGCCGTGAACGAGACCTGATACTGGTGCGGGACGGTGTACCTTCGGGTCGAAAGTTCCGCTGACATGACCGAAAGGTGGGTGCGATGACCGGCGTGAGCCCCGGGCCGACCATCGCGTCGATCGCGCGCGAGCTCGGCCTCTCGGTGCCCACCGTGTCCAAGGTGCTCAACGGCCGGGCCGACGTCGCCCCCGCGACGCGCGACCGCGTCGAGGCCGCGCTGGAGAAGCACCAGTACCGGCGGCGTCGCGCGGCGACGGCGCCCGCGGGCAGCGGGCTGATCGACCTGGTCTTCCACCGCCTGGGCTCGGCCTGGTCCATGGAGATCATCCGGGGCGTGGAGGACGCCGCCGCCGAGCTGCGGACCAGCGTGATCCTGTCCGAGCTGGGCGGCGAGCACCGTCCGCCGGCCCGGTGGCTCGACACCACGATCGCGCGGCCGCCCCTGGGCGTGCTGCTCGTCGCCGCGAACCTCTCGGAGGCGCAGCACCAGCAGCTCGACCGGCGCGGCGTCCCGTACGTGGTGATCGACACCGACGGCGAACCGCCGGCCGACGTCGCCTCCGTGGGCTCCGACAACTGGAACGGCGGGCTGCAGGCCACTCGGCACCTGCTCGCGCTGGGCCACCGCCGGATCGCGATGATCACCGGGCCGTGGAACATGCTGTGCAGCCGTGCGCGCGTCGACGGGTTCCGGTCGGCGCACGAGGAGGCGGGTGCCGCCGTGGACCCCGGGCTCGTGCGCGCGGGCAACTTCTACGTCGAGGCGGGGTTCGAGCACGGACTGGAGCTGCTGTCGCGGCCCGACCGGCCCACGGCGGTGTTCGCGGGCTCCGACATGCAGGCCCTCGGCGTGCTCCGGGCCGCGCACCAGCTCGGCCTGCGGGTCCCGGAGGACCTGTCGGTGGTGGGCTACGACGACCTGCCGCTGGCCTCCTGGGTGGGCCCGCCGCTCACCACGGTGCGGCAGCCGCTCCGCGAGATGGGGGCGGCCGCCACCGAGATCCTGCTCGACATCGCCCGGGGCAGATCACCCAAGGTCCGCCGGCTCAACCTCTCGACGGAGCTGGTGGTCCGGGAGTCGACGGCGCCCCTGACCTGAGAAGGTGGGGGCATGTCGAACCGAGTCGTCGTCGTGGGTGCCGGCATCGTCGGTGCCTCCCTCGCCTACCACCTCGCCGCGCGCGGGGAGACGGTGACCCTGCTGGACGCGGGCCTGCCCGCCTCCGGTGCCACCGGCTCCTCGTTCGCATGGATCGGACGGCCGGAGACCTGCGACCTCCCGTCGGCTCCGTTGCGATTTCTCGCCCTGGACGAGTACCGGCGGCTGGAGCGCGAGCTGCCCGGCCTCCGGGTCTCGTGGTCGGGCTCCCTGACCTGGGACGGCGATGCCGACACCCCGCACCACGCCCCGGACGACGGCGCCCTCGATCCCGTCGAGGTCACGGAGCTGCTCGTCGCCGCGGCCGTCGACCGCGGCGCCGAGCTCCTCGTCGGCACCGCGGCGATCGGACTCGTGCGGGACGGCTCGGCCGTGACCGGCGTCCGGACCGCCGGCGGGGTGCTCCCGGCCTCGACCGTGGTCCTGGCCGCCGGGACCGGGACCACCGCGCTGGCCGCCGGCATCGGCGTCGAGGTGCCGGTGGAGTCGTCGCCCGCCGTCCTGGTGCGCCTGCGTGCCGCGCCGGGGCTGGTGCGGACCATCGTCGCCAGGCCTGAGCTGGAGGTACGGCAGCGCCCGGACGGGACCCTGCTGCTTCCGCTGGCCTACGCGGGGCAGACGAACAGGGCCGCCCTCCGGGACACTGCCGAGGCCGCCCGGCAGACCCTGCTCCGCTGGTTCCCCCAGGCATCTGACGTCGAGATCGTGTCCGCCGAGATCGGCTGGCGGCCGATGCCGGCGGACGGCGAACCGGTCGTCGGAGCCGCGCCGGGCACGGCCGGGCTCTACCTCGCCGTGATGCACGCGGGCATCACGCTGGCCGCCGCGGCCGGCCGTCTCGCCGCCGAGGAGATCACGACGGGGGCCGCGGCGCCCGAGCTCGCGGGCTGCCGTCCCGACCGGTTCGCCTGAGACCGCGTCTGCGCGGCGCGCCCCTCAGACCGTCCGGGCGTGCTCCGCGAGACGGTCGAAGGCCGCGTCCAGACCGGCGTCGACCACCTGCGCCTCGGGGTGGTCGTCGAACCACGAGACCTGCTCCTCGGCACCGATGTCGTAGGTGATGGTGGTGCCGAACTCGGGGACGAGCGTGCGCACCTTCGAGATGTCGAAGACCATCGAGTGCGCCTTGTCGCCCACCAGGCCGGGACCCAGGTCGGGCAGCGCCCGCGCGATGGTCTCGGACGCGACGTGCACCAGGTCGGGGCTGGGCACGCCCGCGGCCTCGGCCAGCCACGTGTAGATCTGGTCCCAGGTGGGCGCGTGCGTACCGGTGATATGGAAGGTGTCCCCCACGGCGAGCGGGTGGCCGAGCAGGCCCACGAACCCGACCGCGAAGTCCTCGGTGTGCGTGATGGTCCACAGCGAGGTGCCGTCGCCGTGCACGATCACCGGCTTGCCCGCGCGCATGCGGGCGACGTCCGTCCAGCCGCCCGACGTCGGCAGCACCGTGCGGTCGTAGGTGTGCGACGGCCGCACGATCGTGGCGGGGAACCCGTTCTCCCGGTACTCGTGCACCAGCAGGTCCTCGCACGCGATCTTGTCGCGGGAGTACTGCCAGAACGGGTTCCGCAGCGGCGTCGACTCCCGCACGGGCAGCCGCGACGGCGGCGTCTGGTACGCGGACGCCGACGAGATGAACACGTACTGGCCGGTGCGGCCCGCGAACTGCGCGACGTCGCGCGCCACGTGCTCCGGCCCGAACGCCCGGAACTGGGCGACGACGTCGAACTCCCGGCCGCGCAGGGCGGTCGCCACCGCCTCGGCGTCGTTCGCGTCGGCGACGAGCGTCTCCACCTCGGACGGCACCGTCCGGATCGAGGATCTGCCCCGGTTGAGCACCGTCACCCGGTGCCCGAGCCGAGCGGCTCTGGCCACCGAGGCATGACTGATGATTCCGCTTCCACCGATGAACAGGATGCTCTTGGACATGGCACCAATCCTTGCACCGTGCACCCTGTCTGCGCTGGTCGGGGGCGAGATCGGTCCGGTCTGCGGACACCCGCCGACCGGGCCTCCCGACCGGGCCCCCGACCTCGCCCCGCGACCTCGTCAGCGCTGCACGCGCGCGCTGCCGCCGCCGGCCAGCTTGGCGACCTCGGCGAGCGTCGCCATGGTGGTGTCGCCCGGGGTGGTCATGGCGAGCGCGCCGTGCGCGGCGCCGTACTCGACGGCCTCCTGCAGCGAGCCGAGCTCCATGAGCCCGTAGGCCAGGCCGGAGGCGAACGAGTCGCCGCCGCCCACGCGGTCGAAGATCTCCAGGTCGGCCCGGTGCGTCGCCTCGGCGAAGCCCTCCTTGCGCGACCAGGCGATCGCGCCCCAGTCGTTGCGCGACGCCGAGCGCACCCCGCGCAGCGTCGTCGCGATCACCTGGAAGTTCGGGTACGCCTCCGACGCCGTCTCGATCATGGCCCGGAACGCGCCGGTGTCCAGGTCGGTCAGGTTCTCGTCGACGCCCTCGACCTCGAAGCCGAGCGAGGCCGTGAAGTCCTCCTCGTTGCCGATCATCACGTCCACGTGCTGGGCCAGGCGTCGGTTGACCTCGCGCGCCCGCTCCTCGCCGCCGATGCCCTTCCACAGCGAGGGCCGGTAGTTCAGGTCGTACGAGACGATGGTGCCGTGCCGGCGGGCCGCAGACATGGCGGCCTCGGCGACGTCGGCCGACGACTCCGAGAGCGCGGCGAAGATGCCGCCGGTGTGCAGCCAGCGCACGCCGCGGGAGAACAGCGCGTCCCAGTCCACGTCGTCCGGCTGCAGCTGCGCGATGGCCGTGTGGCCGCGGTCGCTGACGCCCACGGCGCCGCGCGCGCCGAAGCCGCGCTCGGTGAAGTTCAGGCCGTTGCGCACCGTGCGGCCGATGCCGTCGTACGGCACCCACCGCACGTACTGCGTGTCGAGGCCGCCCGTGAGCATGAAGTCCTCGACGAGCCGGCCGATCTCGTTGTCGGCCAGCGCCGTGACGATCGCGCCGCGCAGGCCGAAGCAGCGCCGCAGGCCGCGCGCCACGTTGTACTCGCCGCCGCCCTCCCACACGTCGAAGCTGCGGGCGGTGCGCACCCGGCGGTCGCCCGGGTCGAGGCGGAGCATGACCTCGCCGAGCGCGACGACGTCGTAGGCGCTCTCTTCCGCGGGTCGGACGTTCAGGGAGGTCATCAGTTCTTCTCCTGGGTGGTCGAGCCGGTGCTGGTCGAGCTTGTCGAGACCCGGGCCGCGAGGTCCACGGCGTCGCGGGTGCGGCGGGTGATCTCGGCCCAGTCCCCCGCGGTGACGAGCGAGCGGTCGACCATCCAGGATCCGCCGACGGCCAGGACCGGCTTCAGGCCCAGGTAGTCGCCGAGGTTGGCGGCGCTGACGCCACCGGTCGGCACGAACCGCAGGCCGGGGAACGGTGCGGAGAACGCCTTGATGGCGGCGGGACCGCCCACCACGGAGGCGGGGAACAGCTTGACGACGTCGACACCGAGGTCGAGCGCCGCCATGATCTCCGACGGCGTGGCGACGCCCGGCAGCACGGGAATGCCGTGCTCCTGCGCGCGGCGCACGACGGCGGCCGACAGCCCCGGGGACACGATGTAGCGGGCGCCCGCGTCGACGACGTCGTCGACCTGGGCCACCGTGGTGACGGTGCCCGCGCCGACCACGACGTCGGGCTGGTTCTTGGCGACCGCGCGGATGGCGTCGAGGCCGCCCGCGAGCCGCAGCGTGATCTCGGCGACGGGCAGCCCGCCGGCCACGAGCGCGTCCGCGAGCCGGGCGCCCTCGTCGGCGCCGTCGACCACGACGACCGGCACGAGCCGGTGCGCGGCGAGCGCCTCGAGGACCGGGTTGTCGGGGGATGACATGCGTGCTCCGTTTCGCTATGGTGAACGCTTGTTGTTCACTGCGAAACGCATGCTACGTGAGGGATTCCCATGGAAGCCAGCCCGCTCGGCGGCGTGGACAAGGCGCTGCTGGCCCTCGACACCCTCGCGGGCTTCGGCGCCGCGGGCGCATCCCTGGCCACGCTGGCCCAGACGGTCGGCGTCAGCAAGCCGACCCTGCACCGCACGCTCGCGGCGCTGCGGCACCGCGGCTACGCCGAGCAGACGGCGGACGGCGCCTACCGCCTCGGCCCCTCCGCGCTGGCGCTCGGCAGCTCCTACCTGGCCGAGGAGAACCTGCCCGCGCTGCTGCACCCGGCCCTGACCGCGCTCAGCGCGGAGGTCGACGAGCTGGTGCACCTGGGCGTGCTCGCCGGGCGCGAGGTGGTCTACCTCGACAAGGTCGAGCCGCAGCGCGCGGTCCGCGTCTGGTCCGCCGTCGGACGGCGGCGCGCTGCCGCGACCACCGCGCTGGGCCGGGCCCTGCTGTCGGTCCAGGACCTCGACGACGCCGCCCTGGCGCGGCTGGCGGACGCCGGTGCTGACGCCGGAGCGGGAGCGGACTCGCCCGGCGATGTGCCGGGTGCCGCAGCCCGGACCGACCGGCTGCGCGAGGCGCTGACCCGGGCCCGCCGGACCGGGGTGGCCGACGAGACCGAGGAGAACGAGCGCGGCATCGCCTGCATCGCGGTGCCGCTGCTGCGCGCGGGGCGAGCCGTCGCCGCGGTGAGCATCACGGCGCCGGTGGAACGACTGCGGGGCGCGGCGCGGGCGGAGCGCGTCGACGCGCTGCGCGAGGTGCTGCCCGCCCTGCTCCCGGCGGGCTTGTCGGTCCCGCCGCGGGACGCCTGACGGCACTGCGCTCCCGCGTCCCGCGCGTCGGACCTGGGCATGACGAAGGCCCGGCCGCCCCTCACGGGGTGGCCGGGCCTTGTGTCAGGACCGGGTCCTACCGGGCGATCACGCCCCGCCGGCCGCCATCTGGCCCGACGGCGGCAGGTCGCGCGGCACCAGACCGGCGCCCGCGGGCACCGACTGGGGCTCGGCCGGGGTCGGCCGACGACGCTCGTCCCGCTCCACACCCTGGAAGCTGAACTCGCCGAGGATGCCCTCGCCCTCGCCGTCGACGATCACGAGCTGACCCGCCGTGAGCTCGCCGAACAGGATCTTCTCGGACAGCGTGTCCTCGATCTCCCGCTGGATCGCCCTCTTGAGCGGACGGGCGCCGAGCACCGGGTCGTAGCCCTTCTCCGCCAGCAGGTGCTTCGCGGCGGGGGTGAGCTCGATGCCCATGTCCCGGTCGCGCAGGCGACGGTCGAGCTTCGCGATCTCCAGGTCGACGATCTCGATGATCTCGTCCTGCGAGAGCTGCGGGAACACGACCACGTCGTCGACGCGGTTGAGGAACTCCGGCCGGAAGTGCTGCTTGAGCTCCTCGTTGACCTTGGCCTTCATGCGCTCGTAGGAGGTCACCAGGTCGCCGCCGGCGTTGAAGCCGGTCTGGACGCCCTTGGCGATGTCCCGCGTGCCCAGGTTGGTGGTCATGATGATCACGGTGTTCTTGAAGTCGACCACGCGACCCTGCGAGTCCGTGAGGCGACCGTCCTCGAGCACCTGCAGCAGCGAGTTGAAGATGTCGGCGTGCGCCTTCTCCACCTCGTCGAACAGGACCACGGAGAACGGCTTGCGCCGCACCTTCTCGGTGAGCTGGCCACCCTCGTCGTAGCCGACGTATCCGGGCGGGGAGCCGAACAGTCGCGAGACCGTGTGCTTCTCCGAGAACTCGGACATGTCGAGCTGGATGAGGGCGTCCTCGTCACCGAACAGGAACTCGGCGAGCGCCTTGGCGAGCTCGGTCTTACCGACACCCGTGGGGCCGGCGAAGATGAACGAACCACCGGGACGCTTCGGGTCCTTGAGGCCGGCGCGCGTACGGCGGATCGCCTGCGACAGGGCCTTGATCGCGGCCTCCTGGCCGACGACCCGCTTGTGCAGCTCGTCCTCCATGTGGAGCAGCCGGCTGGACTCCTCCTCGGTGAGCTTGACGACCGGGATGCCCGTGGACATCGCGAGGACCTCGGCGATCAGCTCGTCGTCGACCTCCGCGACCGTGTCCAGGTCGCCCGACTTCCAGGCCTTCTCCTTGTCCGCGCGGACCTGCGTGAGCTGCTTCTCCTTGTCACGCAGCCCGGCGGCCTTCTCGAAGTCCTGCTCGTCGATCGCCGACTCCTTCTCGCGGCGCGCCTCGGCGATGGACTCGTCGAGCTCCTTGAGCTCCGGCGGCGCCGTCATGCGACGGATGCGGAGCCGGGCCCCGGCCTCGTCGATCAGGTCGATCGCCTTGTCCGGGAGGAACCGGTCGTTGATGTACCGGTCCGCGAGCGTGGCGGCGGAGACCAGCGCGGAGTCCGTGATGGACACGCGGTGGTGCGCCTCGTAGCGGTCGCGCAGACCCTTGAGGATCTCGATGGCGTGCTCGAGCGACGGCTCGGCCACCTGGATCGGCTGGAAGCGACGCTCCAGGGCCGGGTCCTTCTCGACGTACTTGCGGTACTCGTCGAGGGTGGTGGCACCGATCGTCTGCAGCTCACCGCGAGCCAGCATGGGCTTCAGGATGGAGGCGGCGTCGATCGCGCCCTCGGCGGCACCCGCACCCACCAGGGTGTGGATCTCGTCGATGAACAGGATGATGTCGCCGCGGGTGCGGATCTCCTTGAGCACCTTCTTGAGGCGCTCCTCGAAGTCACCGCGGTAGCGCGAGCCGGCCACGAGAGCGCCCAGGTCCAGCGTGTAGAGCTGCTTGTCCTTGAGCGTCTCGGGGACGTCGCCCTTGACGATGTCCTGGGCGAGGCCCTCGACGACGGCCGTCTTGCCGACGCCGGGCTCGCCGATCAGCACCGGGTTGTTCTTGGTGCGGCGGGACAGCACCTGCATGACCCGCTCGATCTCCTGCGTGCGCCCGATGACCGGGTCGAGCTTGCCCTCGCGCGCGGCCTGGGTGAGGTTGCGGCCGAACTGGTCGAGCACGGCCGAGCCCGCGGGCTGACCTTCCTGAGGACCACCGGCGGAGACGGGCTCCTTGCCCTGGTAGCCGCTCAGCAGCTGGATGACCTGCTGGCGCACCTTGTTCAGGTCGGCACCCATCTTGGTGAGCACCTGTGCTGCCACGCCCTCACCCTCGCGGATGAGGCCGAGCAGGATGTGCTCCGTGCCGATGTAGTTGTGACCGAGCTGCAGCGCCTCGCGCAGGGACAGCTCAAGAACCTTCTTGGCACGCGGCGTGAACGGGATGTGCCCGCTCGGCGCCTGCTGCCCCTCACCGATGATCTCGGTGACCTGGGTGCGGACGCCGTCGAGCGAGATCCCGAGCGACTCCAGCGCCTTGGCGGCAACGCCTTCACCCTCGTGGATGAGGCCGAGCAGGATGTGCTCCGTGCCGATGTAGTTGTGGTTCAGCATCCGCGCCTCTTCCTGGGCGAGGACGACGACCCGACGGGCGCGATCCGTAAATCTCTCGAACATGTGCTGCTCCCTCACGAGCGGCGTACACCTGCACCGGCGGTACCAGGCCTGACCGCAATGACTCTATGCGCTCCCAACGCGCCCATGTACCGGTTGATGCCCATGTTCGCCAGGGGCGTGACGATGTACCACCCGCGGACGGCAAAGTCCGGCCCGGCGCGCGGCGACACGCCCGGACAAGCGGAATCGACGGCGAGTCCGGGCTGATTCCCGGCTGATTCCGGCGAAGGTCGTTGACGCCTCCCCGTGCACCCGGCAGTCTCGTTGTCAGACCCGCACCCGCGCCGGGAGGCCACATGGCGGACGAACCGAGCCCGACCCCCGAGTCCTGGGAACAGATCGTCGCGCGCTTCGCGCGCTTCTCCGGCGTCGTCGGCGAGGTCGACGACCCGCTGACCTGGGGCCTCGACCTCGTCGAGGAGGAAGTCACCGGGGTGTCCGACAGCACGGACCCCACCGAGGAACGCTTCCTGCGCTCCTACCGCACGTTCGCCGGCGAGACCGTGGAGGTCGAGACCCTCCGCGTCCCGGCCACCCCGGCGCAGGTCGAGGACATCGTCCGGGCCGCCTGCAGCGGCGCGCTCGTCGCCCCGCTGCACGCCGACGTCGACCCGGGGGCCTCGCCCGAGGTGGCCGACGTGGCCGACCTCGCCGAGTCGTACCAGGACTACCGCAGCGCGATGCGGGCCATCGTCGCCGAGGTGGACGACGTCCCGTGCGAGACCCGCCAGTTCCACGTCGACGGCACGGCCAAGCGCTGCATGCGGGTCACCGTGCGCAACGTGACCGCCGTCTACTCCCCCGCCGCCGACCGTGCCGTGGTGGTCACGGGACCCGCCGACCTGGTGGACCGGATCGACGTCATCACGCGGCCGATCCGCAACCTGCTCCACGGTGAGGAGGGGCCACGGTTCTGAACGGCTCCGCGGCCGCGGCGGTAGGATCGCCGCCGTGATCCGCACCACCGCCTCCGCCGCAGCGCTGCGGCCGACGGCACGTCACGCCGCGGCACGTCGCCGGCTCGCCCTGACCCTGCTCCTCCTGTGCGTGCTCGCCCTGGTGGGCACCGTCGCCGTCGGGCAACGAGCCGTGGCCGCCGAGCGCAGCGGCGACGACATCTGGGTGAGCGCCGACGGTGTCGCGTTCGAGCGCGGCCGCGAGAGCGACGAGGTCACGTACGTGGTCCGGTCGCCGACGTCGAAGAGCGCCCGGTCGTACTCGCGCGACCTGACCCGGTCCGAGCAGAACCAGGGCTGGACGTCGTTCCGGGAGGCCCGGCAGGCCTACCCGGACGGCTACTGCGTGGTCTGGGTCGAGGTCGAGGACGCGAGCAGCTGGCACGAGTCGGGCGACAACAGCGTGTGCACCGCCGTCGAGCAGGCCCCGGCACCCACCTCCACGCCGACACCGACCCCCGCGCCCGCCGACGACGAGACGACCGAGGCCACGCCCACGCCGACCACCACGGCCCCGCCCGTCGTGGCCGAGCCCGCGGCGCCGACGTCGACCACGACGCCCACGCCGACGCCCAGCCCGACCGCCTCGGCCACGCCCAGCCCGACACCGTCGCCGACCGTCTCGGCGTCACCCAGCCCCTCGCCGTCCCCGACGTCGACCCCGGCGCTGCTGCACGATCTCGGCCAGCCTGCCGCGGCCACCGTGCAGACCCCCGTCGCGGACGAGGACGAGGTGATCACACCGCTCGGCTGGGTCGCGGTGCTCGGCGGCGGGACGCTGCTGGCCCTGGGCGGCCTGCTGATGCTCTGGCGTCGGCTCACCTGACGCGCCGCCGACCCGGTTCGGCGGCGCCGGCACCGCTGTGCCGCAGGCCGGACCGGCCGGACCGGCCGGACCGTTCTGCCCGGGGCAGACTGAGGCGGTGACCACTCCCGCAGGCCTCCTGCTGACCCCCGGCGCGGGCGCGAACCGCGAAAGCCCGGCGCTCGTCACGGTCGAGCGCACCCTGGCCGACGCCGAACCGCCGCTGCCCGTGCGCCGCGCCGACTTCCCGTACCGCCTGGAGGGACGCCGGATGCCGGACCGGGCGCCGGTCGCCGTCGAGCACCTGCGGGCCGTGGCCGCCGCCTGGGCGGACGAGCTCGGCGTGGGCACGGACCGGCTGCTCCTGGGCGGGCGGTCGTACGGCGGACGGATGTGCTCCATGGCGGTCGCCGAGGGGCTGCCCGCCGCCGGCCTGGTGCTGCTCAGCTACCCGCTGCACCCGCCCGGCCGGCCGGAGAAGCTCCGGGTCGAGCACTTCGGGCGGATCGAGGTGCCCACGCTCTTCGTGTCCGGCGACAAGGACCCGTTCGGCACGCCCGAGGAGCTCGCGGAGCACGTCGCCGCGATCCCCGGGGCGGTCACCACCGTGACGCTGTCCGGCGCGCACGACATGCGCGGCGTCGCGCGCGAGCAGGCCGTGGCGGACGCCGTGGCGACCTGGGTGCGGAACGTGTCAGACCCTCAGGTCACCCGGGGGAACTGAGGGTCTGACACGTGCGGGGGCGGTCAGCGGCCGCCGGCCGGCTTCTCCGGGTACTCCGGCGGGGTCTTCTCCAGCTCGATCGCGATCTCGCGGCGCTCGGCCACGATGTGCGGCCGCTCCTCGTCCCGCTGCTCCAGCGCGTCCGCCTGGAGCTCGGCGCTGAGGTGGTCCCAGTACAGGGTGCCGTCGAGGTGCTGGGACTCGTGGATGAAGCAGCGCGCCAGGTAGCCGGTGCCCGAGAGCTGCACCGGGCCGCCGTGCTGGTCCACACCCCGCACCGTGGCCGCGCCGGGACGCTCCAGCGGCTCGTACGCGCCGGGTACGGAGAGGCAGCCCTCCTCCTCGGTCTCGGGCTCGGCCTCCAGGTCCATCTCCAGGACCGGGTTCACCACGTGGCCCACGTGCCGGTCGCCGGACGCGTCGGTCAGGTCGTACACGAACACCCGCAGGTCCACGCCCACCTGGGGCGCCGCGAGACCCACGCCCTGCGCGGACTCCATCGTGGCGAACAGGTCGTCGACGAGCCGGGCGAGCTCGGGGGTGGAGAACTCCTCGACGGTCCGCGCGGGGGTGTGCAGCACCGGCTCGCCGATCTCGGTGATGCGCAGCACCCGGCCGCGGTCCACCTCGGGGGCGGTCGCGGGGTACTCCTCGACCGGCTCGCCGAGCAGGTACGTGACGGGCTTACGTCGTCGGGGGCGGGTCCATGCCATGGCAGAGAGGGTACCTTCGACGCATGCCGTCCACGCCGATCCGCGACGCCGCAGGCGCCGCCGGCCACGTGCTCGACGCGGCGCAGCTCGCCGCCGCGGAGCACCTCGAGGACCTGCTGCACGCCCTGGACGCCGGGTCCGGGCACGCCCGCCGCGACGCGGTGCGCGGCGCCTATCTCTGGGGGCCGGTGGGCCGCGGCAAGACCTGGCTCCTGGACCGGTTCCACGCCCGCGCGGGCGGCCCGCGGTTCCACTTCCACGAGTTCTACCGGGCGCTGCACGCGGAGGTGTGGGCCCGGACGGGCACGCCCGACGCGATGGACCGTGCCCTGGACGCCCTGCTCGGTGACTCCCGCGTGCTCTGCTTCGACGAGCTCCACCTGCACGACGCCGGGGACACCATGCTGCTCTCCCGCGCCCTGCGCACCCTGCTCGGCCGCGGGGTCACGCTCGTCGCGACGTCGAACTACCCGCCCCAGGGCCTGCTGCCCGACCCGTTGTTCCACGAGCTCGCGGAGCCCCTCATCGCGCTCCTGGAGTCGTCGCTCGACGTGCTGCGGGTGGACGGCCCGGTGGACTACCGCGAGCTCCGCGCGCCGGCCGTCCGGCCGGGCGCCACGGCGGGTGCGGACGGCGCGGCGGGTGCGGACGGCGCGGCAGGTGCCGACGGCGGCGGCTGGCGGGCCGGCTCCGCGCTGCCGCCGGGTCCGGCCGGCCTCGCCCGCGCCGGGCTCACCTGGCCGACGGCGGACCAGGCGGCGGACGTGCCCCTGGGCGGCGGGCGGAGCGTGCGTGCCCTGCGGGCGTCGGACGGGCTGGTGTGGTTCGACTTCGCCGGTCTCTGCGCGGCGCCCGTCTCCGCCCTGGACCTGCTGTCGCTGGCGGAGCGGTTCGACCGGTGGGTGGTGTCCGACGTCGTGCCGTTCGCCGACTGCCGGATCAGCACGCAGCAGCGGTTCGTGAACCTGGTGGACGTGCTCTACGACCGGGACCTGCCGCTGGTGCTGACCGTGCCGGGCCCGCTGGACGAGGTGCTCGTGGTGCCCGCCGGGCGCCCCGCGCCCCCGGACCTGGCCCGCGCGACGAGCCGGCTGCGTCAGCTCGGGCAGGCCGCGGAGCTCGCGCGCGAGGGTGTCCGATGAGGCAGGCACGTCGCGCGCGCCCGGCCACCCCTACGGACGGCGACCCGACCGCCCTGGCCGCGCTCCGCCGTCGGGCCGCGCCTGCCGCGGCCGCGGTGCTGACCGTGGCCGCGGGCCTGTCCGTGCGGACGGTGCTGACCGGCGACCTGGCGAAGTACGCGGGCGACGCGCTCTACGCGCTGCTGATCTTCTGGCTCGTGCTGGTGGTCGCGCCGCGCACCCGCGGGTGGGTGGCCGCCGCGGTGGCGTGCGGGGTGAGCGCCGCGGTCGAGCTCTTCCAGCTCACCGGGATCCCCGCCGAGCTGGGCGCGCACAGCACGCTCGCCCGGCTGGTGCTCGGCACCACCTTCAACGCCCCGGACCTGCCGTTCTACGCCGTGGGGGTCGCCGCGGGTTGGGCACTGCACCACCTGGCCGGGCGCGTCGCCGGGCGGTTCGCCGGACGGCGCACCGGGGTGCGCGCCTGAGGGTCCCCTGTCACGGACGGGCCGCCCGTCTCGTCGGCGGGGCAGACAGCGACCCTCGGTACGGGAGGAACCCGATGAACATCGCCCTGTGGACGGCGGCCGGCCTGCTCGCCGTCGCCTACGTGGCCGGCGGCCTGCTCAAGGTGGTCATGAGCAAGCCGCGGCTCCTCGCGACGGGCGGGCCGTCGGCCGGGTGGGCCGAGGAGGTCAGACCGGCCGGCATCAAGACGATCGGCGTGCTCGAGATCCTGGGCGGCCTGGGCCTGGTGCTGCCCGCCCTGGTGGGCGTGGCACCCGAGCTGGTGCCGCTGGCCGCCCTGGGCCTGGCGATGATCATGGTGGGGGCCGCGGTGACGCGTCTCTCCCGCCGGGAGTACCGCCTGCTGCTCGTGGACCTCACCTATCTGGTGCTGATCGCCTTCGTGCTGTGGGGCAGGCTCGGGCCCGAGTCGTTCGCCGCATGAGCTCGCCCGGCCGGGACGCGGCTCACTCGACGCTGACCAGCGAGCGGTCGCTGGTGTTCAGCCGGCGCCCGCCGTCCGCGGTGACCGTGACGATGTCCTCGATCCGCACGCCGAAGCTGCCGGGCAGGTAGATGCCGGGCTCGACCGAGAAGCACATGCCGGGAACCATCGGCAGCTCCTCGCCCTCGATCATGTACGGCGGCTCATGGGTGGTGACGCCGATGCCGTGGCCGGTGCGGTGGATGAACCGCTCGCCGTACCCGGCCCCGGTGATCAGCCGGCGCGCCGCTCGGTCGACCTCCTGGCAGGCCACGCCCGGCCGGACCGCGTCGACGCCGGCCTGCTGGGCCTGCCGCACGATCTCGTGCACCTCGCGAATCTGTGCGGTGGGCTCGCCGACGCACACCGTGCGGCTGGTGTCGGAGCCGTACCCGAACATCAGGCCGCCGAAGTCGAGCACCACGCAGTCGCCGTCCTGGATCTTGCGCACCCCCGCCTCGTGGTGGGGGTTGGCCCCGTTGGGCCCGGATCCCACCACGGTGAAGTCGACCTGCTCGTGGCCGTGGGCGCGCAACAGGTCCGCGAGGTCGGCGGCGACCTCGGTCTCCTGGCGGCCGGCGAAGCGCACGCGCAGGATCTCCTCGTAGGTCGCGTCGGCGGCCGCGCCCGCGGCGGCCAGGCGTGCCAGCTCGTTCTCGTCCTTGACGGCGCGCAGCATCGGGAGCCGGTGGGTCAGCGACCGGTAGCCCGACGCGGGCAGCGCCGTCTGCAGCCCCAGCAGGTGCATCGCCCACGTGTTGTCGGAGACGCCGTACGTCCCGTCCGGGCGCAGCAGGTCGCGGACGACGTCGTACGGGTCGGCGCCGTCCAGCCAGCCCACGAGCGTGGTCGCCGGGGCGCCCTCGGCGCGCTCGGCGTCCGGCCGCTCCAGGGTCGGGACGAGGAGCGTGGGCTCGTGGTCCGGGGTGAGCAGGAGCATCGTGAGCCGTTCGGTGATCGCCGTGGGCTGGTACCCGGTGAGCCAGACCAGGTCAGGTCCGGGCGCGACCAGCACGCCGTCGAGGCCGGCGGCCCGGGCGTCGTCGACCACCCGGGCCATCCGGGCTGCGTAGTCCCGCGTGGTGAACGGGACGGCGGTCAGCGGTGCTTCGGTGCTCATGACGTCTCTCCCGAGGGGTGGTCGACCGACGTGGTGCCGGTCGCGGCATCGGCCGCGGCCGCGGTCGTGGGCAGCGTGTGCAGGTGCGCGGCGGCCGCCGCGGCCGAGTCGGACAAGGTGCCCCGGCCGGCCGGGTGCCGCACGATGACGACGACGGCGAGCAGCAGGCCCAGCGCGCTGAACACCGCCATCACCCAGGACGCCGCGGCGAGGCCCGACGCGAGGGCGTCGGCGTCCCCGGCGCCGTCCGCCACCTGGTTGGCGGTGACGGTGGCGTAGATCGTCGCCGCCAGGGCGGTCGCGACGGCGGCCCCGACGTACCGGGCCATGTTGGAGAAGCCCGAGGCCTCGCCCACCTGCTCGGGTGACACGGCCGCCGTGGCGGCCGCCGACGAGGGCCCGTTCGACAGCCCCATGCCGACGGCGATGGCGATCAGCGGCAGCAGGAACGACACGTACTGCCACGACGCGTCGGCGAGGCCGATCAGCACGAAGCCGGCCGTGGTGATGGCAAACCCGGCGCCGATGGCCTGCCGAGGGCCGAACCGGGCCGCGAGCCGGGGCACCAGCGGGGCGATGACCACGAGGCCCACGGTAGCGGGCAGCGTGGCGAGGCCGGCCTCCAGCGGCGAGAGGTCGAGGGTCGACGGGTCCTGGAAGTAGAGGCTGAGCAGGTACATCAGCCCGTTGATCGTGCCGGCGCCGATCAGGATGGCGATGGTCGCGCCGACCAGCGTCCGGTTGCGCAGCAGGGCCAGGTCCAGGAGCGGGGCCTTGACGCGCCGCTCGGTCCGCACGAACGCCCAGCCGGCGACCAGGGTGATCGCGAAGCAGGTGAGCGTGGGCACGGAGATCCAGCCCCAGTCGCCGCTCTTGCTCACGCCGAGGATCAGCGGCACCAGGGTAGCCGCGATCAGTACGGTGCCGAGGTAGTCGACGGACCGTGGCGCCTCGGGGTCGCTGGACTCCGAGACGGTGAAGAAGGTGAGCACCATGCACAGCACCGCGACGCCGGCGTCGATCCAGAACAGTCCCTGCCAGCCCGTGACGTCGACGAGCAGGCCGCCGACCAGCGGTCCCGCGGCCGCGCCGACCGCCGCCGCCGCGCCCCACAACGAGACGGCGCGGAGGTTCTCGTCCCCCTTGGTGGCGACCGAGAGGAGGCTCAGCCCGCAGGCCAGGATGGTCGCGCCGGCCGCGCCCTGGATGACCCGGCCCGCGATCACCATGCCGCCCGACTGCGCCAGCGCGATCAGCACGCAGGAGACGACGAACAGCGCCAGGCCGAGCTGGAAGACCCGCTTGCGACCGAAGACGTCACCCAGGGAGCCCGACGTGATGATGACGGCGGCCCCGACGAGCGAGTAGCCGGTGACGGCCCACTGGAGGGTGTCGACCGACATCCCGGTGTCCGCGCTGATGGCCGGCAGCAGGATGCTGACGGCGGAGGTGTTGGCGTTGACGACCAGGGTCGAGATGCATGTGGCCGCGAGCACCCCACCGGCGCCGACTGACGTGCCCGCCGTCGTGCCCCCCGCGCTCATCCGAGGCCCCTCATGCGCGTGAGGGTAGGGGCCGGCGGGCGCGTGGTCGTCACCCGAACTGGGTGATCGGTCGCGGGCGAGCATGTTCGGCTAATTCCCCCTCTCCGCTGTCGACGGAAAACAGCAGATAGCTGAACACAGGGGCTGCCTGTGAGGACCGCCTGCGGAAACTGATCCCACGGCCTTCTCAGGACGAGAACGTCCCGGAGCGCTGTGGGCCGGATTCCTCGCTTCGTTCCGCTTGCATGTGGTGCGCCCGAACCACGCGTTCGCTCGGTGGGGTGCGCGCAGGGGTTGCCCGAAATCGGCGCTGTCGTCGCGGGCCTATGACACAAAATGCCCCTGCTTCGGTGCCCCCGCTGCCCTTGATTCCCGGGTGCCCGCCGGAGGCGCTTGGTGGGTTCGGAGTCCCTGGGACCGGCGGTGAACCGTGCTGGCGCTGTGTCTACAGTTCGCTCATGGCAACCAGCGACGCCGACTCTCAGCTCTACGCCATCCTGACAAGCATGGCGCAGCAGGTCCTGGCGGATACGAGCGATCCGTACTGGATCGGCATCGAGGCCCAGGGCGAGATTGTTGCTAGCGAGCTCCTCATCACTGCTGACCACGGCGGGGTGGCATATGCCCTGTGGGCCGAGCTCACGGATATCGCCAGTCATCCGCAGATTGCCGACCGTGCACTTTGCGAGGAGCGGTCGAGGATGGCTGCTTCCGAGTGGCTGGAGCTAGACCTCGCCCGCCCGGAAGTGATCGAGCACTACTTCAGGCGTTGGTACGACCCGTTGGAGCCGGTTGACGCTCGATAGCTGCACAACGAGAGACGGTCTCGACCATTGGAGTCGGGACCGTCTTTGTCATGTCTGTGTGGCCGGTAGACCGTCGGGGCGCGGTGGGGTGCGCGAGATGCCCGCAACGGGGCCTGAGACGCAAGAAACCCCGGCCAACCGAGGCACATTTGGCCTGGTCGGACGGGGTTTCCTTGGTGGAGCCGCCTGTGGGAATCGAACCCACGACCTTCTCATTACGAGTGAGACGCTCTGCCGACTGAGCTAAGGCGGCGTACGCACCGCACGCCGGCCGGGGCCGGAGGGGTGAGCGGGCCTAACTGTACCCAATGCACGTCCCAGGTTCCAAAGCGAAACCGTGTGACGTCGTCGACCCGCAGAACCAGGCCGTTCGCCGGCCCGACCAGGCCGGCGGACCGGTCAGCAGGTGAGGCCGTCCTCGGGCACCTTGCCCTCCACGAGGTAGCTCTCGACGGCGTTGCTGACGCAGGTGTTGGACCGGCCGTACGCCGTGTGGCCCTCGCCCTCGTACGTGACCAGCACGCCCGACGAGAGCGTGTCGGCGAGCGACTCGGCCCAGCGGTACGGCGTGGCCGGGTCGTTGGTGGTGCCGACGACGAGGATCGGCGGCGCGCCCTTCGCGGCCGGGTCGAACTCCTGCTCGGCCGCCGGGTACGGCCAGTCGGTGCACTCGATGCCGGAGTAGCCGAACGACTCGCCGAGCGTGGGCGCGGCCTTCCGGATGTCCTCGGCGAGGTCGCGCATCTTCGTCATGTCCTCCTCGGCGCGGGCGTCGGCGCAGTTGATCGCGCGGAACGCCTCCTCGCTGTTGGACTTGAACGTGCCGTCGTCGTTGCGGTCGTTGTAGACGTCCGCCAGGTAGAGCAGGTCGTCGCCCTTGCCCTCCCAGAACACCTGCTGCAGCGCCTGCGTGAGGAACGACCAGGAGGCCTCGTCGTACATCGTGACGGCCACGCCGTAGAACGCGAGCTTCTTGGTCACGTCGCGCCCCGACGACGTCGGGATGGGGTTGGGCTCGGCGTCCTCGACCATGGCCTGGATCTGCTGGAGGCCGGTGTCGACGTCGTCACCGAGCGGGCAGTCGCTGCCCGCCTGGCAGTCGGTGACGTAGGCGCGCAGCGCGCTCTCGAAGCCCTCGGCCTGCTGCAGCGCCACCTCGTCCGAGCTGAGCGTGGTGTCCAGCGCGCCGTCGAGCACCAGGCGACCGGCCCGGTCCGGGAACAGACCGGCGTAGGTGGCTCCGAGCTGGGTGCCGTAGGAGTAGCCCAGGTAGTTGAGCTCGTCGTCGCCGAGCGCGCCGCGGAGCATGTCCATGTCACGCGCGGCGGACTGCGTGTCCACGTTGCCCAGCAGCGGCCCCGTGTTCTCGGCGCAGGCCTCGCCCCAGGCACGCACCGCGTCCTGGCGGTCGGCCAGGCCCTCGGGCGTGTAGGGGTAGTCCGTGCTGAGGAACTCGTCCTTGCCCGCGTCGTCGAGGCACGTCACCGGCGTCGACTGCCCCACCCCGCGCGGGTCGAACCCGACGATGTCGAACGACGAGCGCAGCGACTGCCCGAACCGTGCCGGGTCACTCACGAAGTCCACGCCCGACCCGCCCGGCCCGCCCGGGTTGACCAGCAGGGACCCGATCTTCTGCCCGGAGGCGGGGAGCCGCTTGAGCGCGATCTCGATGCTCCCCTCGCCCGGGTCGTGCCAGGAGAGCGGGGCGGACGCCGTGGCGCACTGGAACTCCCCGCCGCACTCGGTCCACTCCAGCGACTGGCCGTAGTAGTCCTCGTAGCCCTCGGGCGCGCCCTCCGTCGCCGAGCCGTCCGACTTGCCCACGTCCTCCAGCGCCGTCTGCACCTTGGGAGGTGCTCCGCAGGCGGCGAGGAGCAGAACTGAGGTGAGCAGCGTGGCGACGACGGCCGCAGGCTGACGACGGCGGGCGGGGCGAATCACCCGGACAACCTACCGGTTGTGCTCGGTGGATTTCCTACCCGCTGGCGAACCGACACGCGACCCTCACGAGTCGAGCCAGGCGACCGGGCCGGGCTCGCCGTCGGCGTCGCGCGGCTCGAGCTCGACCTTGCCCTTGTCACCGAGCTGAACCGGCACCGGACGGCCCGTGTCCGACTCCGCCGGAGCCTCGACCACCGTGGTCGTGGGCACGAAGTCCATGGTGCAGACGCCGTTGTCGGCGGGCACGAACGTCACCGTGAGCACGCCGTCCTCCGCGGCGACGCCGGCCTCCTTGCCGCCCGACCCGAAGGTCGCCGCGGGCTCCGCGAACGTGGGGCACGAGCTGGACCCGTTGGTCACGACGTAGAGCAGGCCGGGCTCCGGCGCCCACGCGACGCCCGCCGTCGACTCGGTGCTGCCCTCCAGGCCAGGCGGCAGGCCGCGGCCCGTGGCGCCGGCGACGATCTCCATCTCCGCGGCCTCGGGCAGCTTGCCGTCCTCGGCGCCGTCCGACGCGCTGGGGCTCGGGCTGGTCATGTCAGTCTCCTCCGGGGACGACGTGGTCGTGGACCCGGCCACCTCGGAGCCGCCGACGTCGGACTGCGCGCACCCCGTCAGCGCGAGAGCCGCGACCACCCCGATGCCCAGGGCCGACGCACCCGCGCGCGCCAGGGTCCGTGCTGCCGTACCCGACCGGTTCGTCCGCTCGATCTTCATGCCCAGTTCCTTCCACTCGCCTCTGACACCACCAGGTGTGTGCCGCAGGACTGCGACGCCTCCACCCCTGTCATGTGGCGAGCGGCGTGGATCTTGCACGACACTCCGGCCAAGATTGGCAAAGGGTCAGGCGATCGGCACGTCGAGCCGTGGCCGGATGTCAGACCCGGGCGGTGGAGAAGCGCAGCTTCTCCGGGGTCGCGTCCGCCGCCGTCTTGCGCAGGAACGCCCGGCGGTGCACCGAGAAGGCGTTGCGGTCGTCGAAGAAGTCGCGGGCCATCTCGGCCAGCTCGATGGTCTGGTAGTACGACAGCGGCCGGTCGGTCGCCCGGCGCTCCGCACGCGCGGCGAGCATCCAGCCGAGCGTCGCGGGCTCCTCGTACCCCTGCGCCGCCGACTGGAGCCAGGTGGTGAACTCGCCCCACTCGCGCGGTCCGACGGCGCTGATCAGCCCGATGCGCGCCGCCTCGGCCACCGAGATCGGCAGCTTGCGCGACAGCAGCAGCGAGGCGCGGTGGTCGCCCACGCGCGCCGGCATGCTCCACGAGTGCAGCTCGGAGCCGTAGATCCCCATGTCGTAGTACGGGTTGAGGACGACGCCCTCGCGGGCGAGCGTGACGTCCGCGCACAGCCCGGCCATGACGCCGCCGGCGCCGGCGTTCGCCGTGAACGCGGCGACCGTGAGCTGCTCCGCGGTGGCGATGGCGAGGCACAGCTCGTCGATGGCGCAGATGTTCTCCCAGGCCTCGGCGGCCGGGTCCGGCGACGCGTCGACGGTGCCCAGGTGGATGCCGTTGGAGAACGCGTGCTCGGTGCCCTTGATGACGAGCACCCGGGTGTCCTCGGTGAGGGCCTTCTCGACGGCGCTGGTCATGCGGCGGCACTGCTCGGTGTACATCGCGCCGCTGTAGGAGCGGAACGTCAGGTAGCCGACGGCGCCGTCGCGCACGTAGGTGGTCTCGGCCAGGGCGTCCGGGACGCGGCGGAACGGGGCGTTGCTCGCGTCGATGACCTGGGCGGCGGGCAGCTTGGTGCCGCGGCGCCCGCTCAGCTCGGCGGCGTAGCCGACCCAGAGCGTGCCGACGCCGCAGGCGATCGCCACGGCGTCGAGGTTGCGGCCCACCACGGTGCCGGGCTGCGCGCCGGTGTGCTCCGGCGACGCGACAGCGTCGAAGATGCAGACCGACCGGCCGTTCACGCCCGCCGGGGCGCCGGGGGCGCCGTCGGCCGCGGCGACGAGCCGCTCCAGCTCGGCGGCGGGGCGGCTCCAGTCGACCCGGAAGTCCTCGCGGCGCAGCAGCGGCAGCTCGCCGCTGACCGGCACGATCCGCAGGCAGGCCTCGGCCGGGATGGGCCGCTCGCCGTCGGCGACCTTGCGGACCACCTCGCCGATGCAGGCCATCGCGGCGTCCGCGACCCGACTGTTGTACAGCGCGCTCTTGGAGATCGGCTGGTCCGGCATGTCGAAGACGGCGGTGGCCCACACCGGGCCGGCGTCCAGCTCCTCGACGGCGGACAGGGCCGTGACGCCCCACCGGTCGCGGCCGTCGCGGATCGCGTGGTCCAGCGACGACGGCCCGCGGTCGCCCACGGGGCCCGGGTGCACGATGACGGTCGGCCAGCGGTCGTAGATCGTGTCCGGCACGCGGTGCTTGAGGAACGGGCACAGGATCAGGTCCGGGTCCGCCCGCTCGACGGCGCGGGTCATGGCGGCACCCGACTCGAAGGTCGGGGCGAGCTCGACTCCGACGTCGTGCCCCTGCTCCCGCAGGGAGCACCAGACCCGCTGGGTAAGACCGTTGAAGGCAGAAACCAGCAGGAGGATCCTCATCGGACGGTGGACTCCTAAATCGCACGGACGAGCTCTGGGGGCGCCCCGCAGCCTAACCAGGGACGGCATTCGGGACAATGTGCCGCGGTGGTTCACATTCACCCGTGCGAAATCTTCACACGTGAACCACGGCGGAAGGGTGTTCAGCCCTGAGGGCGCAGGGCTATCGCCATCGCCTCCAGCGCGAGGAGCGGCGCCACGTTGCCGTCCAGCCGGGTGCGGGCCACGCCGATCGAGTCCATGCGCCGCACGGTCTGCTCCGGGGTCGAGTCGGCGGCCAGCGCGCGCACGGTCTCGGCGAGCCCGGCGTTGACGAGGTCGACCTCCGCCCCGAGCTGCACCACGAGCACGTCCCGGTAGAGCGACAACAGGTCCACCATGGCGCGGTCGAGCACGTCGCGCTGGTGTCGCGTGGCGCGGCGCTTCTGGTCGTCCTCGAGCTGTTTGAGCTGCGAGCGCAGGCGCGGCGGCAGCGTCTCGCCGTCGGCCACGCCGAGCGCGCGCAGCAGCTCGGCCTTCTCGGCGGCGTCGCGCTCCTGGGTGGCCGACACGGCCTCCGCCTTGGCGACGTCCACGAGCTCGCCCGCGGCGAGCACGGCGTCGCCGACGCCGCGGATGCGCCGCGCGATGCTCAGCACCGCGGTGCGGCGCTCGCGCGCGCCGGCGTCGCGCGCCAGGCGCTTGGCCAGGCCGACGTGGCTCTGCGCCGCGCGGGCCGCGCTCAGGGCGACGGCAGGGTCGGCGCCGTCGCGCCGCACCAGCAGGTCGGCGACGGCCTCCGGCGGCGGCACGCGGAGCACCACGCCACGGCAGCGGGACCTGATGGTGGGCAGCACGTCCTGGACCGAGGGCGCGCACAGCACCCAGACGGTGTGCGGCGGCGGCTCCTCGATGGCCTTGAGCAGCACGTTGGTGGTGCGCTCCGCCATGCGGTCGGCGTCCTCGATCACGATCACGCGCCAGCGGCCGCCCGAGGGCGAGCGGGACGCCGTCATGATCAGGTCGCGCACCTCGTCGATCGCGATGACGACCTTCTCGGTGGCCAGCAGCGTCACGTCCGGGTGGGTGCCCGCCATCGTCGTGGTGCACGCCTGGCACACGCCGCAGCCGCCCTGAGGACACTGGAGCGCCGCGGCGAAAGCGCGTGCGGCGACCGACCGGCCCGAGCCGGGCGGGCCCGTCACGAGCCACGCGTGCGTCATGGCGGCCGGGTTGGCCACGGCCGCCTGCAGTGCGGCGACGGCGGACTCCTGCCCGACGACGTCGTCCCACACCGTCACGAGCGGTCCTCGCCGTCGGCGGCCGGGTCGGACCCGGTGACGCTCGCTGCCTCGGTGACCACTGGCGTCAGCCCCAGGCGGGCCGCGACGTCGACCCGGATCTGCGCCTGGATGTCGTCGACCGGCGCCGCGGCGTCGATGACCACCCAGCGCTCCGGGTCGGCCGCCGCGCGCCGGAGGAACGTGTCCCGCACCCGGGTGTGGAACTCGACCCCGGCCCGCTCCAGCCGGTCGAGCTCGCCCTTGCCCTCGGCCGCGGCGCGGCGCGCCGCGGCCGCCTCGGGGTCGAGGTCGAGCAGGATCGTGATGTCCGTCCGCAGGCCCTTGGTGGCCCAGAGGGAGAGGTGCTCCACCTCGCCCGGGGGCAGATCCCGCCCGCCCGCCTGGTAGGCGATCGAGGAGTCGACGTAGCGGTCGGTGACCACCACGGCGCCGCGCTCCAGCGCGGGCCGCACCACGGTCTCGACGTGGTGCGCGCGGTCCGCCGCGTAGATGAGCGCCTCGGCTCGCGGGCCCATGTCCTGCCCGTGCATGACGGCGGCCCGCAGCTCCTTGCCGAGCGCGGTGGCGCCCGGCTCGAACGTGAGCAGGACCTCGCGGCCCGTCAGGTCCGCCAGCCAGTCGCCGAGGAGGCGTGACTGGGTCGACTTGCCCACGCCCTCGCCGCCCTCGAAGGAGATGAAGTAGCCCGGTGCGTTCACGCCGCCACCCTAACCGGGCCCGCTGACATCGACCCCCGGTCCGCCCTGCCCGGCAGGGCGACGTCCCGCCGGGCGACGCCCGCACGGTCGGCGCACGATGGGGACATGGACGACAACGAGCAGAGCATCACGCCGATGACCGTGGACGAGTGCTGGGAGTTCCTCTCGATGCAGCCCATCGGGCGCCTCGGCACGGCCGTCGGGGGCGAGCCCGAGATCTTCCCGCTGAACTTCGCGGTCGCGGACCGGACCATCTACTTCCACACCATCCCGGGCACGAAGGTCGCAGAGGTGGCGATCAACGAGAAGGTCGCGTTCGAGGTGGACCAGTGGGGTCCCGAGATCGCCTATAGCGTCGTCGTGAAGGGCACCGCGGAGATCCTGGAGACCGACGCCGACATCGCGGCGGCCGAGTCGACCAACCTGATCAGCTACCTGGAGGACACCCGGGACACCTGGGTGCGCATCACACCCACCCAGGTGACCGGCCGTCGGCTGCGCCGCTGAGGCGGCCCGGCTACTCCTTGGTGGACGTGCTCTTCGCCGGGGCCTTCTTGGCCGGCGCCTTCTTGGCCGGGGCCTTCTTCGCGGGCGCCTTCTTGGCGGGAGTGCGCTTCTTGGCCGGGCCCTGGGCGCGCTTGTCCGCGAGCAGCTCGATGGCCCGCTCGGCCGTGATGGACTCCGGCGTGACGTCGCGCGGCAGGGTGCGGTTGGTCTCGCCGTCGGTCACGTACGGGCCGAAGCGGCCGTCCTTGACCTGGATCGGCTTGCCGCTGGTCGGGTCGTCGCCGAGCTCGCGCAGCGGCGGCGTCGCGGTGCGTCCGCGGCCCCGCTTGGGCTGCTTGTAGATCTCCAGCGCCTCGTCCAGGGTGACCGTGAACATGGCCTCCTCGGACGGCAGGGTGCGCGAGTCCGTGCCTTTCTTCAGGTACGGGCCGTAGCGGCCGTTCTGCGCGGTGATCTCGTCGCCCGACTCCGGGTCGGTGCCCACGACGCGCGGCAGCGACATGAGCTGCAGCGCGTCCTCCAGCGTCACCGAGTCGAGGGCCTGGGTCTTGAGCAGCGACGCCGTGCGCGGCTTGGGCAGGGCGGCCAGCGCCCGCTTCTTCGCCGCGGCCGACAGGTCCGGGTCGAGGTCGGGCTCGGGCAGCTGCTCCGTCACGTACGGGCCGTAGCGGCCGTTCTTCGCCACGATCGGGTTGCCCGACTCGGGGTGCGTGCCGAGCACGCGGCCGTCGTCGGCACCGGCTGCGAGCAGCTCGCGCGCCTTGGCGACCGTCAGCTCGTCGGGCGCGACGTCGTCCGGCACCGAGGCGCGGGGCGGCGTCTTGCCCTCCTCGACCTCGGCCGCGAGGTCCTCCAGGTACGGGCCGTAGCGGCCCACGCGCACCCGGATGCCCTCGCCGATGTCCACGGAGTTGATGGCCGCGGCGTCGATCTCGCCGAGGTTCGCCACGAGCGCGCGCAGGCCGCCGCCCTCGCTGTCCACCCCGAGCTCGTCGGACGTGCCGATGTTGCCGGGCACCTCGCCGAAGTAGAACTCGCGCAGCCAGGCCACGCGCTCGCGGGAGCCGGCCGCGATCTGGTCGAGGTCCTCCTCCATCGTGGCGGTGAAGTCGTAGTCGACGAGCCGGTCGAAATGCTCCTCCAGCAGGCGGATCACCGCGAACGCGAGCCATGTCGGCACCAGGGCCTGGCCGCGCGTGATGACGTAGCCGCGGTCCTGGATGGTCGAGATGGTCGCGGCGTACGTGGACGGGCGGCCGATGCCACGCTCCTCCAGCGCCTTGACCAGCGAGGCCTCCGTGTACCGGGCGGGCGGCGTGGTGGAGTGGCCGTCCGCGGCGAGGTCGGTGCCGACCAGCGCGTCGCCCTCGGCCATCGTCGGCAGGCGCGTCTCCTTGGCCGCCGCCGCGCCCTCCGGCGCGTCGGTCTCGGCGTCCGCACCTTCCTCGTACGCGGCCAGGAAGCCGCGGAACGAGATCACCGTGCCCGACGCCGAGAACACCGCCTCGTTGCCGTCCTGCGCGCCGCCGGTGATGGTCGCGCCGAGCCGGACGGACGCCGTCGACCCCTTCGCGTCGGCCATCTGCGAGGCCACGGTGCGCTTCCAGATCAGCTCGTACAGCCGGAACTGGTCGCCGCTCAGCTCACCGGCGACCTGCGCCGGGGTGCGGAACGAGTCGCCCGCGGGGCGGATCGCCTCGTGCGCCTCCTGGGCGCCCTTCGCCTTGCTGGCGTAGAGGCGGGGCGCGCCCGGCACGTACTCGGCGCCGTACAGCTCGGCGGCCTGCCGCCGCGCGGCGTCCGTCGCCTCCTTCGACAGCGAGGGGCTGTCGGTACGCATGTAGGTGATGTAGCCGTTCTCGTACAGGCCCTGCGCGGTGCGCATCGCCTGGCGCGACGACATCCGCAGCTTGCGGCCCGCCTCCTGCTGCATGGTGGAGGTGGTGAACGGCGCCGCCGGACGGCGCGTGTACGGCTTGGTCTCCAGGCTGCGGACGGCGAAGTCGGCGGCCTCCAGCCCGGCGACGACGGCGCGGGCGGCCGCCTCGTCGAGCTGCACCACACCGGTGCGGACCTTCAGCCGGCCCCGGTCGTCGAAGTCGCGGCCGGAGGCGACCTTCTGGCCCGCGAGCTGCGTGAGCCGCGCGCGGAAGGAGGGCTGACCGGAGCCCGCGCCGCCGTCCGCCCCGTCCGGGACCGCGAACGTGCCCGCGACGTCCCAGTAGTCCGCGGACACGAACGCCATGCGCTCGCGCTCACGTTCGACCACCAGGCGCGTCGCCACCGACTGGACGCGGCCGGCCGACAGGCCCTGGCGCACCTTGCGCCACAGGACCGGCGAGACCTCGTAGCCGTACAGGCGGTCGAGGATGCGCCGCGTCTCCTGGGCGTCCACCAGGTCCTGGTCCAGCTCGCGCGTGTTCTCCAGGGCGCGGAGGATCGCGTCCCGCGTGATCTCGTGGAAGACCATGCGCTTGACCGGGACCTTGGGCTTGAGCTCCTGGATCAGGTGCCACGCGATGGCCTCGCCCTCGCGGTCCTCGTCGGTCGCGAGGAAGAGCTCGTCGGCGTCCTTGAGGGCCTTCTTGAGCTCGGAGACCTTCTTCTTCTTGTCCGCGTGGACCACGTAGTACGGGTCGAACCCGTTGTCGACGTCCACGGAGAACTTGCCGTACGGGCCCTTCTTCATCTCCGCGGGCAGGTCCTTGGGCTGCGGGAGGTCGCGGATGTGCCCCACGCTGGCTTCGACCTCGTAGCCGTCACCGAGATAGCTCTGGATCTTGCGAGCCTTCGTGGGCGACTCGACGATCACGAGCTTGCGTGCCTGGGACATCCGGTCCTGCCTGCTTCCTGCTGGGTCTGGGGACGTGCGCCGGGTGGCGTTGGAGAGTTCACGGTACGCCAGGCACGACGGATCGCACCCTATCCGGGCTCACAGCGGGGCGCCCGGTGGTTTCACATGACCGTGGTGATTTTCACTCGTGGCGTCAACGACACGTCGGTGGTGCGTCAATGACACAGGGTGTCTCACACCAGCGACACGGTCTCTTCAGGAGACTCCTCTACGGTGGGGCCCATGACCGACCGCACCCTCCCGCCGCGCGACCTGCCGCGACCCCCGCACGGCGGCGGCGACAGCAGCGTCGGCAGCCCGATGCCCGGCCGGACGGCGGGCCTCCGGCCCCGGGTGGGGCCGCGCGTCGTCGCCGCCGTGGTCGCGGCGCTCGCGCTGTGGGGCGTCTGGACCACGTGGGACGTCTTCGTCCGCTCGGGCCGCGGCCAGCACGCCGACCAGCTCGCGCTCGAGGGCGCGGCCCGCGGGCAGGGCGTGCTCTGGGAGCTCGCCGAGCCGGTGCTCGGCGTGGTGTCCAACTCGTTCGTCGGCCTGGGCCTGGCGGTCGCCGTGGTGCTCGCGCTGGCCCGCGGCCGCTGGTGGCTCGCGGCCCAGGTGGTGATCCTGGTGGCCGGCGCGAACCTCACCACGCAGGTGCTCAAGCACGTGGTGCTCGACCGGCCGGCGCTGCTCGACATCGCGCGGGCCGACATCAACACCCTTCCCAGCGGGCACACGACCGTCGCGGCGTCCGTCGCCGCCGGGCTGCTCATCGCGGTGCCGCGGCACTGGCGGCCGCTCGTCGCGCTGGCCGGCGCGGGCTACACCGCGGCGACCGGCGTGTCCACGCTGATCGGGCAGTGGCACCGCCCGTCCGACGTCGTCGCCGCGATCCTCGTCGTGCTCGCCTGGAGCGCCGGCGTGTGCGCGCTGAGCTCGTCGTCGTCCCTGGACCAGCCGCGCACCGGAGCGGAGCCCGGGACGTCGGGCGCGGCCGGGCTGCTGCTGCTCGGTGCCGTCGTCTGCGGCGCCCTCGGCCTCGGTGCGCTGGGCAGCGTGCGCGGCTACGGCTGGGCGCTGCCGATCGGCGGCGACCTCACGGCCTACATGGGCGGTGCGCTCGGGGTGGTGGCCGTGACCCTCGGCTCGTTCGCGCTGATCCTCCTGGTCCGCCAGTCCACGGCCCGCCCGTGAACCCGGAACGTGCCAGATGCTCAGGTCACCGGGGTGACCTGAGCATCTGACCCGTCAGGGAGCGGGGGTCACGGGGTGGAGTAGCCGCCCGTGTAGGAACCCGAGCCCGAGTACGACTCCACGATCCAGCGGTAGGTGCCGGCCGTGCCCGTGTAGCTCACGCTCTCGTCGGGCGAGGCCGTGATGCCCTGGGCCACGGTGACCCAGCTGCTGCCGCTCACCTTCTGCAGGAACAGGTCGAAGTCGGCGCCGCTCGGGCCGTCGAGGCAGCCCGTGATGGTGCCGGACGACGCCGAGAACCCGCTGCTGCTCGGCTTGTAGGTGAAGGCGCCGCTGCTCAGCGAGCCGCTGAACGCCGTCTCCTGGCTGGCGCACCCGGTGGGCGGCGTGGTGCCGCCGCCACCCGTGATCAGCGTGACGCCCGCGGCGCTGAGCGCCTCGTTCACCGGCTGGAAGTAGGTGGTGCCGCCCGAGGAGCAGTTGCCGTTACCGCCGGAGGTCATGCCCTGGGCCTGGGTGCCGGCCAGCAGCGAGCCGCCGGAGTCGCCGGGCTCGGCACAGACGTTGGTCCGGATCAGGCCCGAGACGGTGCCCTCGGCGTAGGTGACCGAGGCGTTCAGGGCCTGGATCGTGCCGCAGTGCCAGCCGGTGGTGGAACCCGAGCGGCAGACGGTGGCGCCGACGGCGGCCGCCGTCGAGCCCGCGACGTTCACGGTGCCGCCGCTGTAGTTGTTCACCGCGCCGACCGGGGTGTCGTCCGTGCCGACGTTCACGTAGGCGTAGTCGTTGCCCGGGAACGACGAGGTACGGAAGGTGCCGCTGGGGCTGGTGGTGGCGTTGCCCACGTCGCCGCAGTGACCCGCGGTGACGAAGCCGCCGGTGGCCGAGAAACCGACCGAGCAGCGCGAGCCGCCGATGTAGTAGGCGTTGCCGCCGATCACGTTGATGAAGGTGCGGGGCATCTCCGCCACCTCGACGAGGGAGACGGCGCCGGCAGCGACCCCGGCGTCCGCGACGGCGGCGGCCACGGCGGCCTTCGCCCCCTGGGCGACCTCGAGCACCACGGTGTTGGACTCGACGTCGACGTAGGCGCCGGCGACGTCGGCGCGCGGGGCCGCGCGGTACGCCTTCGTGGCGAGCCGGTCGAGCTGCGCCAGCGACGTGTCGACGGTGACCGCCGTGGCACCGGCGGCGCGGACCTTGGCCGCCCCGGCCTTGTCGGTGACGGCCACGAACAGCTCGGAGCCGTCGACCCACGAGCCCGCGTAGCCCTTGTCGAGGGCCTTGACGATGGAGTGCTGCTTGGCGGACAGAGCCTCGTCCGTCTTGAGGCGGTCCACGGCCTGGGAGGTGGTCAGGCCGAGATCGCGCTCCAGGGCCGCGACCATGCCCGGGGCGTAGCTCGTCACCTCGGGCTTGTCCGCTCCGGCAGCTGCGCTTGCGGTAGCAGCGGTGATGCTGCCGGCGAGAAGCGTCGCCGCGGCTGTGGCCACGGTGATCGCCTTGAAGGATGTGCGTCTCATGTCCAGCGACTCCTTGTCGTCGGGGCAATGGATTCACCCAGTGCGGCACAGCGTATGGTCGCTTTCAGGCAACTCCCAGATACCGGTTAGGACATATCGGAGCAATATGCGGACATGCCGCAGAGCGGGTAGGGAGTTCCCCTACCCGCCCCGCGGACCGACGGCCCCGGGGCGTACGGCGCCCCGGCGTCAGCTCGTCAGAGGGTCAGTTCGTCAGGAGCGACACCCCTGCCGCGCTCAGCGCCTCGCCCACCGGCTGGAAGAAGGTCTGACCGCCGGAGGAGCAGTTGCCGCTGCCGCCGGAGGTCATGCCCTGCGCCTGCGAGCCCGCGAGCAGCGAGCCGCCCGAGTCGCCCGGCTCGGCGCAGACATTGGTCTGGATGAGGCCGGAGACGCTGCCCTCGGCGTAGTTCACCGTGGCGTTGAGCGCCTGGATGGTGCCGCAGTGCCAGCCGGTCGTGGAGCCCGAGCGGCAGACGCTGGCGCCCACGGCGGCCGGCGTCGAGCCCTCGACGGCCACGGTGCCGCCGGCCCAGTCGTCGACCACGCCGACCGGGGTGTCCGAGTCGACCGAGACGTAGCTGTAGTCGCTGCCCGGGAACTCCGAGACCTCGAAGGTGCCGCTCGGCTCGCTCGCCGAGGAGCCCACCGAACCGCAGTGCCCGGCGGAGACGAAGCCGCCGGTCACGGCGAAGCCGACCGAGCAGCGCGCGCTGTCGTCGATGAAGTACGCCTCGCCGCCGATCACGTCCGCGAACGTGCGGGGCCGCTCCGCGGACGTCGTCAGCGAGACGACGCCGGCGGGCACGCCCGCCTCGGCCACGGCGGCCCGGACGTCGGCCTGCGCGCCGTCGACCACGTCGACGACGATCTCGTTGGTCACCACGTCGACGTGGTACGAGGTGACGTCGGCCGGGGACAGCGCACCGTCGAGGTCCGCCGTCCAGGCGTCCAGCGCCTTGAGCGAGTTGTCCACCGTCACGGGGGTGGCCCCGGCCGCGCGGACGTCCGCCGCCTCGGCGGCGTCGGTCACGGCGACGTGCAGGGCGTCCGCCCCCTCGACCCAGGCCCCGGCGTAGGAGGCGCCGAGCGACTTCTCCAGGCTCTGCTGCGTGTCCGCCAGGAGCTCCTGCGCCTGGAGCTGGGCCACGGCGTCCGCCGTGGTCAGGTTCAGGTCGCGCTCCATGGCGGAGACGAGACCCGGCGTGTAACCGGCGGTCGCGGCCTCGACGTCGGACGGTGCGGCTGCGACGGCGCTGATGGTGCCGGCAAGGAGGCCCACGGTGGCGGTTGCCACGGCGACGCCCCGGAGGGAAGTGCGACTCATCTCCAGCGACTCCTTGGGTCGGAGAGGGTGAAGTTCCACCCGCAGGTGATTTTTCACCCGCCCTGCCACCGTAGGAGGAGATGGACTTCACGCCCAGATCACACTCAGGTCATACATATTTCCTATGGAGGGCAAACCACGTAAGTGCCCATCCACAGACTCTGCTTGTCGCCGGCTGAGCCTGCGGCTCCGGCTCACCCGAGCATCCCGTACATCGCCAGCCACTGCTCGTACTGCGGGCTGCGGCGCACCGCGTCGCGGTGGGCCCGGTGGGCGGCACCCTCGACGGCCTCCAGGTCGACGCGCAGGTCGGCGTCGTGCCGCCAGCCGAGGTAGTGGGTGCGACGCAGGGGTGCCCCCGACAGGGGGACGGTCACCACCCCCGGCGGGTCCGGCTGGCCGGGCTCCACGAGCGCGACGGCGCGCCCCGCACGCACCTGGTCGACGGCGGTGGTCCACTCGGCCTCGCCCATGCCGCGCGGCGTGAACCCCGCCCGCACGCACGCCGACACGAAGCACTCCTGGAGGCAGCCGTGCGACGGCACGCAGAGCCACTGCTCCTCGGCCAGCTCGGCGAGGGACACCTCGGGCTTACCCGCATACGGGTGGTGCTCGTCGATCAGCACGAACATCGGGTCGGTGCAGACCCGCGTCCACGACACCTCGACGGCCGCCGGCGGCGAGACGTCGGAGCACATCCCGACGAGCCCGACGTCGATGGTTCCGCGGGCGAGCCGGGACGCGACGTCGTCGGGCAGCGGGGGCATCGCCGTCGTGACCTGCGCGCCCGGCATCCCGATGTGCAGCTGGTTGACGAACAGCCCGCCCAGCCCGGTCCCGGTGATGCCGACCCGCACGGTCTCGCCGTGGGCGACGTCGCCGTTGACGAGGCGTTCGGCGTCGTCCGAGAGGGCCGCCATGGCGGGGAGAAGCACGCGAGCGTGCCTGAGTACCAGCTCACCGAGCTCCGTCGGTCGCGCACCGAACCGGTCGCGGACGAAGACGTTCCCGCCCAGGGACCGGTCGATGCGGTTGAGCTGCGCAGTCAACGCCGGCTGCGCGATGCCGAGGGCAGCGGCCGCCTTCGTGACGCTGCCCGACTCGGCAACAGCGACAACCATCCTCAAGTGCCGCATGTCGAGTTCCACACGGTGGAAAATATCTGTCATAGCCGGATATGTCTCGGGCATCGACGAAATTTATCGGTCTTCGACAAGACCGTTACGTCCCGGTAACGGCGCGCCACCCCGCCGCGCCGCCCGAGGCGCCCGCGCTCACTCCTCCAGGAACCCGTCCCTGACCAGCCCCCGGACGGCCGGGAGCAGCTCGGCCGCCAGCGCGTCCGCGGGCACCTCGAACAGCGACGCGAGGGCACCGACGATCTGCCCGACGGACAGCTCGCCGTCGCACGCGCCCACGAGGGCCGCGAGCGGGCTCGACGCGTGCACGCCCCGCCCGAGCCCGTCCCCCTGCCGCAGCACGACGACGTTCGGGTCGGCGGCGCCGGGCGTCAGGTAGCGCTCCTCCGTGACGTCCGCGGCCGTCACGAGGTGGGCCGCGGCGAGCGCGGCGTCGTCCCGGGCCGCCAGCCAGTCGTGCCCGGCGAGGCTGCGGGCGATGTGCGCCCCGAGCGGCTGGCGCACCGACCCGGTGTGCTCCTCCAGACGGCGCAGCGTCACGGCGCCCGAGGCGGGCCGCCGCAGGGTCACGATCCCGAAGCCGACGGCCTCGACGTCCCGCGACGCGAAGTCGTCGAGCCACGCGCCGTACGCGGCGGCCCACGCGTCCGGCTCGCGGTCGGGCGTGGTCCCGCCGTCACGGATCCAGGTCTCGGCGTACTCGGCGGGGTCGAGCACCTCGCGCTGGATGATCCAGCCGTCCAGGCCCGCCACGTCGAGCCAGCGGCCCACCCGCTCGGCCCAGGGCTCGCCCCGGCGGTGCTCCCAGTTGGCGAGGAGCTGGGCCGTGCCGCCCGGGGCGAGCACGTCGCCGACGCCGAGCACGAGGTCGCGCACCAGGTCGTCGCCCGCCCGGCCGCCGTCGCGGTACTCGTAGTCGCCGATCGCGTCGGCCACGGCGCGGCCCGCCGCCCCGGCGTGCGGCGTGATGACGAACGGCGGGTTGGAGACCACGAGGTCGAACCGCTCCCCCGCGACCGGCTCCAGCAGGGACCCGTGCCGCAGCTCCAGCTCGGCGCCGTCCGGCTGGTTCAGCGCGGCGTTGAACCGCGCGAACGACAGCGCGCGCCGCGAGATGTCGGTCGCCACCACCTGCCGGGCGTGCCGCGCCGCGTGGAGGGCCTGGATGCCGCAGCCGGTGCCCAGGTCGAGCACCCGGCCGGTGGGGTTGCGCACGGTCACCTGCGCGAGCGTCAGGGACGCGCCGCCCGCACCGAGCACGTGGTCGGTCGCCAGTCGGCCGCCGGTCGCGAGCTCGCCCAGGTCGGAGGCCAGCCACCAGCGCGCGTCGCCGACGGCGTCGACCGAGGAGTAGGGGTGCAGGTCGACGACGGCGCGCACCTCGTCGTCGTCCCCCGATCCCTGCGTGGCCACCAGGCCCAGCCGCTCCGCGCCGGCCGCACCCGTCGTGGGCAGCGCGCGGTCCAGCGCGGCGCGCGGCACGGCCTCGCCCAGCAGGAAGAGGCCGGCGAGGGTGGCGCGCGGGTCGCGGTCCGACGGCGGCCTGCCGGCCGTCGCCGCGGCGACCGCCCGGCGGGCCGGCAGGGCCTGCTCCCGGTGCAGCGCGGCCGCGGCGAGCGGCCCGAGGACGTTCTCGACGCCGTCGACGTCGTAGGCGGAGGAGAGCAGGTCGTCGCGGAGGGAGGCGACGAGGGCGGGGTCGGTCACAGGAGGCTGCACGGCCCCATCCTGACGGGCTACTGCTGGCAGTTCGAGTTGACGTAGAGCCCGATGGCCTTGGTCGCCTCGATCATCGCCTCGGTGTCGAGCTCCTTCTGCGCACCACCGACCGCCGACAGCACGGCAGGGCCGTCGTTGGCCTTCACCTTCTCGATGTTGTTCGCCACGGTCGAGTAGTAGGTGAACGCCACCGCCCAGTCCGCGGAGATCGCCTCCGGCGGCGTGACGCCGTCCAGGGCGTTGCGGGCGTTGATGAAGCCCTTGCGCAGGGTCTCGGGCTGGTCCTCGACCATCGCCGACTGCGCGTTGGCGGCCTGCGTCCACGCCATCTGCGTCTGCGCGCACGACGCGGCGTCGGCCGACGACATCGGGCCGCCCCCCGCGGGGAGGTTGTCCATGCCCCAGCCCGTGCCGAGGCCCAGCACCGCGGCGATGACGCCGGCCAGCACCAGCACCATCGGCCGGTCGAGGAACGGCGGCAGGCCGCGGCGCAGGGTCCGCTTGATCTTGCGCTGCTGGGCCGTGCTGGGGGTGGGGATACGGCCCCGAGAGCTCTTTCCTGCCTTCGTGGAGCCCGGACCGCGGGACGGGGGCCCGCTCGGCGCGGGGACGTCCGGCACGAGCGGGGCGTCGTCCTCCGGCAGTGGCTCGTCGGGGGCCTCGTCGGCCACCGGACCCACGTTCAGCGGGAAGCCGCCCGCGGGCGTGGGGGCTGTGTCGTCCTTCGGCGCGCCCTTGGCACCCGACGTGGTGCCCTTGCCCTTGGAGCGGGACTTGCCGGCCTTGCCGCTCTTGCCACCAGCACCCTTGCCGCCGGCGTTCTTGCCCCGGCCCCGGGCCGCGGCTGGCTCCGCCGCGGCCGTCACGGAGCCCCACGGGTTCGCGTCGCCCTCGGGCTCGCCGACGGCGGCGTCCCCCCCGTCGACGACGACGGGCGCCGGCACCGGGCCCCACGGGGAGCCGCCGCTCTCCTCGGCCGGCGCGGGGGCGACGGCGTCGTCGGCACCCGCACCCGCGCTGCCCCACGGGCTGGGCGTGGCGGTGTCGTTCTGCGCGAGCCCCTCGGCCCACTCGAGGGCGCTGGCGCCCGGCGCGGCCTCACCCGCCGCGAGGCTCTCCGCCCAGGTGAGGGCGTTGCTCGCGGGGGGACCACCGGCGCGGGAAGCAGCACGACCGCCCCGGGAGCCCTTGCGCCGTGTCGCACTCATAGCCGCGCACTTTACCCGCAGAACCCGGGAGGACAGGAGGGGCAATCGTGTGATAGCTGACGAACTGTGGGTGAAGTGCTACCCGTTCAGGTAGGCGATGCTCGACCAGAACACGACCACCACCAGCAGGACCACCCAGATGGCGAGCGACACCAGGCCCCAGTTGCGCGCCCGGCGGGACGCCTTGCGGGCCTTGTCGTGCTGACCCGTCCTCCAGTGCGCGTTCACGCGCGACGCATTCACGAGCGCGACGATTCCCGTGGGCCAGACGCAGATGGTCATCAGAATGCTGAACACGAGGTACGTCCGCGGCGGGTACTGCAGCTGCGCGGGGTACGTGTGGACGTTGACGTTCACGGGCGAGCGCGACCCGCCCGGCGTCCCGGACGGTGCTGCGGAGCTGCTCATCAAAGTCTCCCTCGCCGGTGTAGAGGGAGAACTTAGTCCAATTTCGGTGTTTTGTTGAATGCCCAGGTCAGCCCGGGATCTTGCGCAACACCTCGCGATAGAAATGCACGCCGCGGCTCAGCGAATCGACGCTCAGGTGCTCTGCGACCCCGTGCGTCGACTGCCGCTGCTCCCGTGTCATGACGAACGGGCTGAACCGGTAGACGTGATCGCTGATCGGCGTGAACCGGCGCGCGTCGGTGGCGGCGACCGTCACGTAGGGCGCCACGACGGCGTCCGGGTAGGCGGCCCCGATCGACTCGGTCAGGAGCGCGAACTGCTGGCTGTCGGTGGGCGAGACCTCGCTGGGCTCGCTGCTCTCGACGACCTCGATCTCGACCCGCTTGTCCCGGATGACACGGCGCAGCCGCGCCACCGTCCGGTCCACGGAGTCGCCGAGCGCCACCCGCACGTCGAGGCGGGCCCGGGCGGTCGTGGCGGCCACGTTCGCGCCGGGGCTGCCCTCCAGCTCGGTGACCGCCACGGTGGTGCGGACCGTCGCGACAGCCTCGGGGCCGCCGCCCGCCAGGGCCCAGGCGGCCAGCTTGCGCAGCGGCCCGGCGGCGGTCCTGGCTGCGAGCCGGAGCGTGGCACCCTGGAGCCCCTTCGCGCCGGGAGCGACCCTGCCGAGCAGCTCCACCGTCGGCGCGTCGACCCGCGCCGCGAACCGGTGCCGGCCCACGCGTGTCACCGCGCGGGCGAGCCGCGTGGTCGCCGACCACCGGCCGGGCGTGGCCGCGTGACCCCCGACGTCGGTGGTGTACAGGTTGATCCCGACCAGGCCCTTCTCCGCGACGCCCACGAGGGCCGTCTGCCGGTCGACGCCGGGCAGCACGTCGGTCGCGACGGACCCGCCCTCGTCGATGACGAGCCACGGCCGCACACCGAGCTCGTACAGTCGGCGGACGGCGATCTGGGCGGACTCGCCGACCGTCTCCTCGTCCGCGCCGAAGAACAGCCAGATGTCGCGCTCGGGCACGAAGCCCTCGGTGAGCAGCGTCTCGACGGCGTCGAGCACCGCGACCAGCCCGCCCTTGTCGTCGAGCGTGCCGCGGCCGTGCACCACCCCGTCGCGGATCTCGCCCGAGAACGGGTTCCCGGGCCAGTCGGCGGCCACCGGCGCGACGTCCTGGTGCGCCATGAGGACCACCGGGTAGGGGTGCAGCACGTCCTGGCGCCCCTTGCCGGGCCAGCGGTAGAGCAGGCCGTGGTCGCCCGCCGGTTCGCTCTGCAGGGCGTGCACGCGGGGGTAGAACGTGGCCAGCGCGGCCCGGTGCCGCGCGAACGACTCGTGGTCCAGGTGCTGCGGGTCCCGCACCGAGACGGTGGGGATCTGCACGAGCGACGAGAGGTGCCCGGCGGCGATGTGGCCGGCCGACGCGTGCCGTTCGGCGTACGGCTCCGACGGGACGAACGGCGAGCCCGGGCGCTTGGACAGCACGGCGTCCGGCGCGGCGGGCTGCTCGGTGACCGGCTGGCGCCGCTCGGCGTCCGGCGCCTTCGTGGCCGCGCCCCGCTCCGGCGCGGTGCGTTCCGGCGCGGTGCGTTCCGGCGCGGTGCGCGCCGGGGCCGCCGGCGCGCTGGTCGCCTCGCGCTCCGGCGGCGGAGCCTGCCGGGCTGCCGCCTTCGCGATCATTTCGGCCGTGACCTGAGGGATGGCCTCGGTCGGGTCGATGTCGGCACTCACGGGACCTTCTCCTGCTCCGGGTCCCACGTCGGGGCCCCCTGCGTCGGGGCTCCCGTCCACGCCCGCGGACCACGGGGCGTTCGGGAGCACAACACCGCAGACGATAGCGGTAGCACCCGGTTTTCCACATACCCCTGGTGATCCCGGACGCGCCGCGGACCGCACGGGTCAGCCGTCGGCGGTGGTCACGACGCGGCCCAGTGGATCGCCGTCCCCGCCTGGCTCAGGCCGCCCCGGGGATGGGTGCGGAAGAAGACCGACGTGCCGAACACGAACGCCCGCGCTTGCCCCATTTTGCCGGATACGGCAGCAATCTGCCCGTCGGCCGCCTCCGGGCCGCCGCGGTCCTCCGAGGACGACCAGTGGCCGGCGAGAAAGCTGCCGTAGGTCAGCTCCGCCGTGGTGCCCGGGCCGAGACCCGTGAACCACACGGCCGGGTAGACGAACCCCTGCTCCTGCGGGTGGTCGTCCAGCACGTCGCCCGGGACGTCGGTCTCGATGATGCCGTTGCCGGCCGCGTCGCCCCGCACCGCGGTGCCGCTGACCAGCCCGTACGACTCCGCCGCCGCGAACGCGCCGGCCCCGCGCCCGACGATCGCGCCGCCGTCGCGCAACCAGGACCGGACGTACGCGTGGCCGGCCGACCCCGCGGGCAGGTCCAGGGACGAGCCCACCCACAGGACGTCGGCGCCCTCGAGCCCGGTCGGCCGGGCCGCCGCCGCGCTCGTGCCGATCCCGCGCGCCGAGACCGCGACCAGGTCGTCGAACCCGAGCGCCAGGAGCGACAGGCGGTCGTCCTGGTCGCCCACGTACGCGATCGTCAGGTCCTCGGCCGGCTCCCCCGCCGCCCAGTCGGCGCGCGACGCCGGCGTGAAGTCGATGCCGTACCGCTCGGCCACGTCGTGGGCCGCCCCGTGCCCGCGCGTCCCGACGACGGCGCCCCCGCCCGCCGTGAGCCGCACCGTGACGCCCTGGCCCAGCAGGTCGTTCAGGGCGCGCTGGTCCGCGACGCCGGCCAGGTCGAAGCCGACGTAGGGCTGCCCGTCCGGGACGCTGCCGCGCTCGCGCCCCGCGCCGACGGGGACCGTCCGGCCCACCGGGCCGTCCGTGGTGGCGCCCACCCGGTCCACCGTCGCGCCCCAGAGAGCGGCCAGCGACCACGCCGAGATGTCGTACATGGCAGGGACCTTCGCGGAGATGTCCGAGCCGGGGCCGAGCAGCGAGCTCGCCAGGCCGCGCAGGGGCTGGTGCAGGTCCACCACGTACGAGCCGGCGGGATAGGTGGTGCCCGTTCCCGGAAGGTGCGCGGGGGCGACCAGCCGCCCCACGTCGATGCCATGGAACAGCAGCGTGTCCACGAGGTCCTCGGCGTCGCTCGCCGAGCGCTGGCCCGGCCCCGCCGGGATCACGTATGCGCGCGGCAGCCGCACCGGCTCCTGGTCGTCCGCCCGGCCCCAGAGCCGCTTCCACTCGTCCGGGCCGGGTACGCCGTCGACGTTCCGGGCGGTCAGCGCGACCTTCGGCGCACCCGCCACCCCGCGGCGGAACATCTCGACCTGGTTCGCGAGCATGGCGTCCGAGTGGGCGTGGACGTAGTCGATCATCGACGTCATCGTCGTGACGGCCACCTCGGTGTCCACCGCCGAGTCGGCCCGCGTCGTGGTGGGGCCCGTGCGGCCCAGCGGCAGCTCGACCGTGCTGGTCACCGCGCCCTGCAGGGACGCGTACTGCGCGGTGAAGACCGGCGGGTAGTCGTCCCAGCCCGACGGCGTGTCCCGGTACGGGATCTTGACGAACCCCGTGTCCTCGTCGACCGCGTCGCCCGTGGCCGGGTCGTAGGAGGTGTTGCCGTCGATGTCGGCCGCGACGACGTCGTCCTCCACCTGGCGCGCGATCGCGTACGCGTGCGGCACGAGCAGGTCGTACTCGTAGCTCGCGCCGTGCGGCGGGCCCGCCGGCTCGACCTGCAGCACGTCGGTGTACCCGTGGAAGTCCGCCGCGAACAGCGGCTGCACCGCCTGGACGGTGCGCACGTACGAGCGCGCCTCCGGGGTGGCGAGCGTGATCATGTCGCGGTTCGCGTCCAGGCCCAGGGACGTCTCGCGGGTCCCGTGGGTGCGCCCGTCCGGGTTGAGCGTCAGGCTGAACACGAGCCGGTGCCGCGCCAGGGTCTCCCGCGTGGCGCGGTCGTCCGCCGTGGCCAGGCGCTCGATGACGCGCAGCGCGGCGTCCGTGCCCTCCCACTCGTCGCCGTGGATGTTGGCGCTCATCCAGACCGGGGTCTTGTAACTCGCGCGCAGGGCGGCATCGCGCGCCGCCCGGTCCGGCCGCTCCCGGATCTCCGTGCGCCATGCGGCCTGCCGCGCGGTCTCCGACCGGCGCTCCGGCGCCGTCACGGTGACCAGGTAGAGGTCGCGGCCCTCGGTCGACTGCCCCACCACCTGCGTCGAGACCCGGTCGCTCCGGTCCATCAGCTGCGTCAGGCGCGGCGCGAGGTCCGCATGGCTGACCGTGCCGTTGCGCGCCGTGGCGTCGCGCTCGTTCGCCGGATAGACACGAAGGTCGGGCTGGTACGGGTACGACGTCGGCAGGCGCAGCCCGGCCTGACCGCTCGGCACCGGCTCGGGCGGGACGTACGAGGCGACGAAGGCGCCCGGGTCCGTGGGGCCGTCCGCCGGGCTGGTCCGCGCCACGGCAGGCGCACCGAGAGCGCCGACGGCGAGCGTCGCGCCGGTCAGCGCGGCAAGCAGGCGAGTACGAACGAGCAACGGTGCCTCCCAGCGACAACGCCGCCCAGTCTGGACCATGACGCGGGGGAAGTGGGAGCGGACGCCGGCCGAGAATCGCGTTGACCGGCCCGGGACCGGAGGGTGCACTGGTCCCATGACGACAGAGCGATGGACCTCAGCGACCGTCTACCCCGACATGTGGGCGGACCCGGACGACGACCCGCGTGAGGCGCTGTCCAGTCCGGTCGGCGAGAAGGAGACCCTCTGGAACTACCTCAAGCACTACCGGCTCACGCTGGAGATGAAGTGCGACGGGCTCGACGCCGAGCAGCTCGCCCGCCGGTCCGTGCCGCCGTCGACCATGTCGCTGCTGGGGCTGGTGCGGCACCTCGCGCACGTGGAGCAGACCTGGTTCCAGCGGGTGCTGGGGGAGCAGCCGGAGCTGCCCAAGCTGTTCGGCAAGTCGCCGGAGACCCCCGACGCGGACTTCGACGGCGCCGTGGCCGACCCCGCCGTCGTCGAGGACGCGTGGGAGAACTGGCGGCGCGAGGTCCGGGACGCCGACGCCTGGATGGAGTCCCTGCCCGAGGACGGGCTGGGCGCGACCGTCCCCCACCGGGGCGACGACATCCCGGTGCGGGACGTGCTGGTGCACATGATCGAGGAGTACTCCCGGCACGTGGGCCACGCCGACCTGCTGCGCGAGTGCGTGGACGGCCGCGTGGGCCAGTAGCAGGCAGAGGTAGAACCCCGGCGATCTCGCCAGGGTTCTACCTCGCCGCGGTACTCCCTCGGCGTCAGACCGCCGCGGCCGTGCGGTCCTGCTCGGCCTGCTGGGCCGCGTCGACGCGCGACGCCCGCACGCGGGACCAGATCACGGCGCCGAACGCCACGGCCGCCGCCACCAGCGCGATGCCGATGCGGAGCGCGTGGTTGGCGTCGTCCGGCACGCTGATCGCCACCACCGCGGGGGCGATGAGCAGCGCGACCAGGTTCATCACCTTGATCAGCGGGTTGATCGCCGGGCCGGCGGTGTCCTTGAACGGGTCGCCCACGGTGTCACCGATGACGGTGGCCGCGTGCGCCTCGGACCCCTTGCCGCCGTACTTGCCGTCCTCGACGATCTTCTTCGCGTTGTCCCAGGCGCCGCCCGAGTTGGCCAGGAAGATCGCCATGAGCACGCCCGTGCCGATGGCTCCGGCCAGGAACCCGGCCAGCGGCCCGACGCCGAGTCCGAAGCCCACCGCGATGGGCGCGAACGCGGCCAGGAGGCCCGGGGTGACGAGCTCGCGCAGCGAGTCCCGGGTGCAGATGTCCACGACCTTGCCGTACTCGGGGCGCTCGTCGAACGTCATGATGCCCGGGTGCTCGCGGAACTGGCGGCGCACCTCGAAGACGATGGCGCCCGCGGCGCGGGTGACGGCGTCGATCGCGAGCCCGGAGAACAGGAACACGGTGGCGCCGCCGAGGATCACGCCCACGAGGGTGACCGGCGAGATGATCTCGTAGCTGAGCATCGAGGTCACGAGGCCCGAGCCGACGCTCCCGACCTGGGCGAGCGCGTGCGACACGGCGTCGGCGTACGAGCCGAACAGCGCCGTCGCGGCGAGCACGGCCGTGGCGATCGCGATGCCCTTGGTGATGGCCTTGGTGGTGTTGCCGACGGCGTCCAGGTCGGTGAGGATCTGCGCGCCCTCCTCGTCGACGTCGCCGGACATCTCGGCGATGCCCTGCGCGTTGTCGCTGACCGGGCCGAACGTGTCCATCGCGACGATGACGCCGACCGTGGTGAGCAGGCCGCAGCCGGCGAGGGCCACGAGGAACAGGGCGAGCGGGACGGAGCCGCCGGCCAGCAGGAACACGCCGCAGATCGCGGCGGCGATGATGCCGGCCGTGTAGACGGCGGACTCGAAGCCCACGCCGATGCCGGAGAGCACCACGGTCGCGGCGCCCGTGCGGGACGTCTCGGCCACGTGCAGCGTCGGCTTCTTGTCGGTGCCGGTGAAGTAGCCGGTCACCCACAGGATGACGCCCGCGAGGACGACGCCGATGAGCACGGCGAGCGCGGACACGATGCGCGGGTCGGCGGTCACGTCGGTGAGGTCCGCGGTGCCGGTCATCTGGCTGAACGAGGACGGCAGGTAGACGAAGGCCGCGACGCCGGCCAGCACGGCGCCGACGACGGCGGAGATGTAGAAGCCGCGGTTGATCGCGGTGAGCCCGCTCTCGGACCCGCGGACGCGCGTGATGAACACGCCCAGCAGCGCGACGAAGGCGCCGATCGCGGTGACGATGAGCGGGAAGACGAGGCCCTGCTCGCCCATCGCGGCCTTGCCCAGGATCAGGGCGGCCACGAGGGTCACGGCGTAGGACTCGAAGAGGTCGGCTGCCATGCCGGCGCAGTCGCCGACGTTGTCGCCCACGTTGTCCGCGATGGTGGCCGCGTTGCGGGGGTCGTCCTCGGGGATGCCCTGCTCGACCTTGCCGACGAGGTCGGCACCGACGTCGGCTGCCTTGGTGAAGATGCCGCCGCCGACTCGCATGAACATGGCGAGCAGCGCGGCGCCGAAGCCGAAGCCCTCCAGCACGGCGGGCGCGTCGACGTCGTACACGAGCACCACGAGCGCGGCGCCGAGCAGGCCCAGGCCTACCACGGACATACCGACCACACCGCCGGTGCGGAAGGCGATGCGGGCGCCCTCGGCCCGACCGCCCGGGCGGGTCGCGGCGGAGGCGACGCGGACGTTGGCGCGCACCGCGAGCCACATGCCCAGGTAACCGATCGCGGCCGAGAACCCCGCACCGAACAGGAACGCGATCGAGCGTCCGACCCGCACGCCGCCGTCGCCCGGCAGCAGGAAGAGCAGCGCGAACACCACGGCCGCGAACAGCACGAGGGTGCGGAACTGCCGCTTGAGATAAGCGGAGGCGCCCTCCTGCACGGCCTGGCCGATGTCCTGCATCTTGGCGGTTCCGTCAGGCGCGGCGAGCACCTGGCGGCGCAGCACGAAAGCGCACCCGAGGGCAGCGGCCGCGATGACGGCGATCACCGCCACCGTGGTGTAGCTCCCCGTGCCGAAAACAATGTCTCCTTCGGGCATCCGTCCTCCTCGACGAGCTCCGGGAACTGTTCCCCCAGATATGTATTGCCCGGCACAGGCTTGACCCGTGCAAGGCCGATGCGACCCGCCAGCAACGTCGATGGCGGGAAGAGACCAGAGTCTACCCACATGTGACGACAGTCACTATGTCGGAACATCAAGGGCTCCGCACCCTGGTCAGACCGGTCCTACGCGGGTCCCGCGGTGTCGGTCAGCACGCGGATCTGCTGGATCAGCCGGCCCGAGTCGGTCAGGTCGGGCAGCACCACGTCGGCCCCCGCCTCGGCGAGCCGGTCGGCCGGCGTCGTCCCCGAGGCCACGGCGACGACGCGCGCGCCGCCCTCGAGCCCGGTGCGCACGTCCTCCAGCGAGTCCCCGACGATCACGGTGTTGCCCTGGTGGAACGTGCTCGCGTACTTGTCGCCGGCGCGCCGCTGGGCGACCGCGACGAGGGCGGGGCGGTGCGCGTCGTCGGACGAGTAGCCGCCCACCGCGGCGTCGACGTAGTGGTCCATGCCGAAGACGCCGAGCTTGATCCGGGCGTTCTCCTCGAGGTTGCCCGTCAGGACCGTGGTGACCAGGTCGGGCTCGGCCGCGACCGCCTTGAGGGCGCCCAGCGCCCCGGGGAGCACGGTCCCGAGGCGGCGCACGTCGTCGGTGTGGGCCGCGAAGCGCACCGGGACCGCCGCGAGCATGCGCGGGAGCAGTCGCTCGGCCTCGTGCTCGGGCACCCCGTTGTCGGCCAGCAGTCCGCGGATGGCCAGCGGCATCGTCACGCCGGTCCCCTTGGCCGGGAGGCGTTCGGCGGGTCGTCCCACGACCTCGGCGAACGCCTCCCGGTATGCCGTCCGGTCCACCTCCCCGACGTAGACGAGGGTCCGATCGATGTCCCAGAGCACCAGGGCCCTGGCACCATCGGTCCGGACGTCGCCGCCGGAGGTGGGCGGGGCGGTCACGACGCCAGTGCCGCGATCCGCTCGGTCAGCACCCGCGCTCCTACGCCGGAGCGCCTCGTGGAACCGCCCCGCCGCAGGTCGGCGGACAGGTCCCGCAGGTGCTCCCGCAGCCGCGCCGACTGCACGGTCTCCGCGATGCTCACCGCCTCCTCGCCCGTGGCGCAGGCCGCGTCGAGGTCGCCGGCCCGGGCGTGCGCCTGGGCCGCCCGGCTGAGGAACAGGCCGTGCGTGCGGCGTTCGCCCGCGCGCTCGGCCCGGATGGCGTGCCCGAAGCTCTCCACGGCGCGCGCCGTGTTGCCGAGCGCCAGGTGGGCCGAGCCGGACTGCCCGTGGATCTCGCCCTCGTTCATCCAGTACAGCCAGTGCGGGTCGTCCTCGCCGCGGCCGCGGGCGCACAGCTCGGAGGCCTCCCCGAGGGCCCGGCGCGCGGCCTCGCCCTCGCCGGCGGCCGCGTGGCCGCGGGCCTGCCGGGTCAGGAGGGTCGCGGAGAGGTGCGGCGCGTCCAGGCGGGCGATCCGACGCCGGCCGGCCTCCGCCGCGCGCACCGCGTCCCGCGGGTCGCCGCTGGAGTAGCCGTGGATCGCGAGGTAGGACAGCGCGCCCGCGCCGAGCCGGTCGTCGGCGGCCGCGTGCGCGGCCCGCAGGCCGGCGAGCATGTAGGCGCGCGCCGCGTCCGTGCGCCCGGCGTCGAACGCGAACCAGCCCGCCTGCGTGGCGGTGTCCGCGGCGACGGCGGCGAGCAGCCGGCCCGTGACCTCGTCGTACGTGCTCCGCTCCAGGATCCGGACCACCAGGGCGAGGTGGGCGCGGGCCAGGTCGGCGACGGCGCCGCTGCCCGAGCCCTTGTCCATGACCCGCAGCTCGTCGAGCGTGCCCTGCAGGTGCCCGCAGAGCTCCAGCGACACCCGGGTACCGACCGTGGCGCGGCGCAGCGGCTCGGCCTGCTCGGCGTCCCAGCGCTGGATCATCGAGTTCAGCGCGATGCCCGACGCCGGCCGCGGCGTGTCCGTCCCGGCGGCGTCGCTCATCGCGGTGGCCGACACGGGCCCGTTCGCGTCCGAGGGCAGCCAGTCCGCCGTGCTGTCGGCGACGTGCGCCAGGCGGAGCGCGGTGAGCATCCGGTCGGCCGTCCACGGCAGCGCGGGGTCCGGTGCGGTGGGCGTCACGACCACCGGAGCGCTGCTGACCTGGCCGGACGTCGTGGCCCGCGTGGGCTCGGCGGCGTCGGGCAGCGGGCTGATCCCCGGGAGCGGGAGCCGCACCAGGTCCGGCGGCGTGCCCAGCCCCGTGAGGAACTGGACGACGCGCGAGACGTCGGTCAGGCGGCGGTCACCGCACTCCAGCATCGACAGGTAGGACTGGCTCAGCCCTGTCAGGGCGGCCACGTCCTCCTGTCGCAGCGGGACGAGCTGCCGCACCATGCGGCTGACCTGACCGAAGTCCCAGTCGGCGAGCGCCGAGCGGACGGCTTCGTCCTGCCAGACCCGTGCCGGGACGCTGGGCAGCGACACCACGGGAACTGACTCGGTGCGCCGGCACGCGGCACAACGGGCTTCGGAGTTGTAGCGGCTGAGGACACAGCCGCATCGAGCGCAGGTGCGTACGGTTGCACGAGGCACAGGGGGCTCCTGAGGGTCCGGCATTTCTCTTTTGCCGAGTTCACGGCTCTGGATGACCACAGTGGTATCACCCCCACGAGGTCCATGCATCTGGACGGTACTAGGTATTTTCTTCCAGACTCACAGACAACCAGGATCGGCCATTTTCGCAGGTCAGGCCGATTCTTTCTTGGACAAACGTCCAAGTCATGTCCGTATTGCATCAAATGTATACCCGGACAGAACCAACGGAAACATGCAAAAGCGCAGGTCGCCCCGATCAACCGTCCTTCTCGCCTCGTTCCGGGACGATTCGGCTTTTCACCCCCCGAGGACGGCCCTCATCGCGCGCGAGAGGTACCACGGATCGACCACCGCGGTGAGCTCACGGGCCGAGTGCATCGACAAAATTGGCACTCCGACATCCACAGTGCGAATGCCCAGCCGGGTCGCCGAGATCGGTCCGATCGTCGACCCGCACGGCACCACGTTGCTGGAGACGAACTCCTGGGTGGGCACCCCCGCCTCCCGGCACGCCGCGTTCCAGGCGGCCGCGCCGTGCGCGTCCGTGGCGTAGCGCTGGTTCGCGTTGATCTTGAGGATCGGGCCGCCCCCGGCGACGGGGTGGTTGGCCGGGTCGTGCCGCTCGGGGTAGTTCGGGTGCACTGCGTGCCCGACGTCGGAGGACACGTGCAGCGACGCCGCGAACGCACGGGAACGCTCCTCGGGCGTGGCGCCGAGCGCCGTCGAGATCCGGACCAGCACCTCCTCCAGGAACGGTCCGGCGGCGCCGGAGCGGGAGGCGCTGCCGATCTCCTCGTGGTCGAAGGCCGCGAACATCTCGACGCTCGTGCCCTGCCCGCCCTCCGGGCCTGCGGCCCGGCCGAGCAGCGCCGTCAACCCCGCGTGCGTGGAGAGCAGGTTGTCGAGCCGCGCGGACGCGAACAGGACCTGCCCCGCGCCGAAGGCCCGGGCCGGCTGCGTCTCCGCCAGCACCACGTCGTAGCCGCCGATGTCCGCGGGGTCGACGCCGGCGTCGGCCGCGAGCGCCGCCAGGACGTCCGCGCTCTGCGCGTCGCCGAGCCCCCAGACGGGCTGGGTGTGGCGCTGCTTGTCGAGGGCGAGCCCGTTGTCGTTGACGCCCCGGTCCAGGTGGATCGCGAGCTGCGGGATGCGCAGCATCGGGCCGGTGCGCACCAGGTGCTCGGTGCCGTCGTGCGTGACGATCCGCCCGGCCAGCTCGAGCTCGCGGTCGAGCCAGGAGTTGAGCAGCGGACCGCCGTACACCTCGACCCCGACCTGCCACCACCCGCCCGCGCCGCGCGTGGTCGGCTTGGGCTTGAGCTTGAAGCCCGTGGAGTCGGTGTGGGCGCCCACGATGGTGAACGGCGTGGTGGGGCCGGCAGTGCCGGGCACGGTGAAGGCGATGACCGAGCCGTCGCGGACCACCACGTACCGACCGCCCCGGGTGACGTCCCAGGCGGCGTCCTCGGCGAGGCGGGTGAAGCCCGCCGCCTGCGCGCGCCGGGCCACCTCGGCGGCCGCGTGGTACGACGACGGCGACGCCGCGACGAACTCGCCCAGGTCGGCCGCGTGGGCGCGGGCCTCCTCGGGGACGACGGCGGGCTGGACCGGGGCGGTCGGGACTGCTGCGGACTGTGCGGGGGTGAGGGTCTGGTCCGTCATCCGGCCATTATCTCCGCCCCGGCCGACACCCCCGACGTCCGTGTCAGACGTACAGGCCACTCCGGTGACCTGTACGTCTGACACGTGAGCGTGGGAGTCAGTCGCCGGCGACGTAGTACCGCCACGTGCCGTCCGCGGCGGCGATACCGATCCGCGGCCCGAGGTACGTCCCTTCGGACCGCTGGGCTGCTGCCTCCTCGGCCGTCAGCAGACCGACCGCCACGACCTCGTCCCAGGCCTCGTCCGAGTCGGCGAACTCCTCGGTGGCGACACGGGGCCAGACGATCGTCTCGTTCCCGTCCGGCCCGGTGCCGTACGCCCTGCTGGTGCTGGCCAGCAGCGTGACGAGCGTCCGGTAGTGCTGCACGCCGGACTCGGGCAGGGCGAAGGTCCGCTCCGGGGTGTCGTCGTCGGGCATGAGCTCCGTCCCCGAGGCGTCAGCCAGGTCGACCAGCCCGTCGACGTCGCACTCCAACGCCGCGGCCATGATGGATCCGGCGGTCGCCGTCGCAGCTTCCCGCGACGGTCCCTCTCCTTGGAACACCGGCTCATAGCCCGTCGCCGAGCACTCGGGCCCGGCATCCCCGCCGACCGGGGTCTCCGGTTCGAGGGACACCCACAGCCGGGAGACGCCGTCGGGCACGTCGGGGAGCCGGATGTCGATGGTCTCCCCGCTGCGGTTCTCGGACTGGGCACCCACGGCCGATCCGGCCTCGAACCCGTCGCAGGTGATCTGGGTGCCCGCGATCACCTCACCCGTCGACGGCAGCACCAGGTCGATCGGGAGCATGTCCTCGGGGTCCGAGCTGGCGCACCTGCCCATGACCCGCATCGGGGTGTCCGACGAGTAGTCGAGCTGGGTCATCTCGGCGGTGACCAGGTCGGTGGTGCGGTCCAGCTCGAAGCGTGAGACCTGGCCCTCGACGGGTCCGGGGAACTCGACCGCCGGTTCGGCGGCACGGGGCTCACCCGGGTTGCGGGCACCGTCGGCGTCCAGCCTGACCTGGACCGGGTCGCTGACCGTCGTGGCCCACTGGCCGTCGATCCGCGGGAAGCCCACCACGCGCACCTCGTAGTCACCCTCGGGCAGCGGTGGCTCCTGCTGCGGATCGCCCTCGGCCGACGCAGGTACGCACGAGGTCGTCGGGCCGTCGAGGGCGGCCACGGCACCCGGACCCGCGCCGAGGAGCGGTTCCGGCAGTGCCTCGTCCGCGTCCCACTGGTCGAAGACGTCCCGGCCCACGTCGACCACCACGCCGTCCTGGCTCCACACCAGGACCGGCCTCACGTCGAGCGCGCCCTTACCGTCCTCGAACCGGGCCGCGGCACCCCAGTACTGCGAGCGCTCGCCGCCCTGTTCCTCGGTCACCGTGTAGACGTCACCGGCCACCGCCACGGACCAGCCCGGGGCCGTGGTCGCCAGGTCCGCCACCGGCATGCCGCACGTCAGGTCGCTCCACTCCAGCCACGGCGGCTGGTAGCCCTCCCGGACCTGGAACACCGGCGCGGACGTGGGGGATCCCGGCAGCACCTCGGCGTCGTCCGGCGGCGCGAGCTGCGCCGCGCCGAGCGCCACCACGGCCGCGAGCGCCAGCGCGCCCCCGCCGAGCCCGCCCAGCTTCGCACCTCTCCGCAGGCGCACCCGCTTGCTCATCGCCGGGATCGCCGCAGCGGGACCGCTGGGCGACGCCGGGTCCACGCCCTCCGCCATCGCGCCGAGGGTCTGCGCCAGCAGGCCCGCCCCCGCGGGGTCCACCCAGCCGTGGTCCTGGTCCCTGGCGTCGTCGTGCCGGTTCATCGCTGCTTTCCTTCCGTCGTCGCGTCCACTGGTTCGAGCACGTCGCGCAGCGTGCGCAGGGCCTCGTGCAGGTAGCGCTTGACCGTGCCCGGTGCGGCGCCCATCGCGTCCGCGACCTGCGCGATCGTCAGGTCCTCGAAGTAGCGCAGCACCACGGCCGCGCGCTGCCGGGGCGGGAGCCGGTCCAGCGCGTGCACGACGTCCGCCCGCGCCGTGATCCCGGAGTCGGGGAACGGGACGTCGTCCACCGCGACGCGCGGGGCGATGTCCGCCCACCGCTTGGTGCGCCGCCAGCCGTCCAGGTACAGGTTCAGCACCATGCGGCGCACGTACGCCTCAGGGTGTTGCGGCGCCCGCGCCCCGTCCCCGCCGTCTGCGCCGTCCGCCCCGTCCAGGGGTACCGCCCGCATGCCCGACGCCGCCCGGCGTCGTCGCCCGCCCCGCCCGACCAGGCGCGAGCAGTACCGGACCAGCGCCTCCTGCACCAGGTCCTCCGCCTGCCGCACGTCGCCGCACAGCGTGTAGGCGTACCCGACGAGCGCGCCGCCACGCTGCGTGGCGAGCACCTCCAGGTCTTCGTGCCAACCCATCACCGGCTCCTTCCTGCCGTCCTGACCGTGTGGACGAACCAGGTCGCCAGGAGGTTGTGGCGCGTACGGGCCCATTCTGCGGGTCGGGTCCTGTTCCCCCGGAGCCGTCCGGGTCAGGATGAGGACGTGGGCGAACCGGTGGACAACCCTGTGGACGACGTCGAGCCCGCCTCGGCGACCTACCCGCTCCGGTTCCGCGCGGCCGAGGCGCGCGGGACGCGGATCGGCCGCCCGCTGCGCGTGCTCGGCCGGGTGCGCGGCGTCGACGAGGCCCTGCTCGCCCGGATCGGCCGCGCCTTCACCGAGGAGGACGACGCCGGGGCGCCGCTCGCCGCCGCGATGCGGCTGCCCGCCGGCGACCCCGGACGGGTCACGCACGCGATGCTGCGGGCGGCGCTCGCGGCTCCGGTGAGTAGAGATGAGATCGGTCGGCTGCATCGAGACCGGTCGGTCGATGGACCGGTCTCGATGCAGCCGACCGATCTCATTTCCGAGGGGCAGGAGGGGGTCAGCAATCAGGGGCAGCCCAGGGCGCTGCGCGAGTTCCTCGCCGAGGTCACCCCCGTGCCCTCCTGGGTGGACTGGGACCTCGTCGAGCAGGGGGCCGCGGTGCAGCGCCGGCTCGGGCAGAACGCCGCCGACGTGCTGCTCCAGCTCTCGCTGGTGGGCGGGTACCGGTTCGGCGGGCCGACCGATCTGCTCGTCGCCACCGGCGCACTCACGGGCGGGACCCTGCGCCGGCTCGCCGAGACGCAGGAGTGGACGGTCGGGCTGTCCGAGCCGGGCGCGCTGCGGCCCTTCGCCCCCGCGTGGCGCGCGACCCTGCACGTCCGGGTCATGCACGCCCTGGTCGGCGCGTCGTTCGCGGACCGGCCCAGCGCGGGAGGTTCGGGCACGGAGGGTTCAGGCACGGAGGGTTCGGGCACGGAGGGTTCGGGCACGGCCCGCTGGGACACCGCCCGCTGGGGCCTGCCGATCAACCAGGCCGACCAGGCGGCGACGCTCGGGCTGTTCGACGGCACGCTGATCCTGGGCTGCCGGGCGCTGGGGGTGCCCGTCCCGCCGTCGGACAGCCGGGCCCTGATGCACCTGTGGAAGTGGGTGGGCCACCTGATGGGCGTGCACCCGGACTTCCTGGTCGACGACGAGTGGGCGCGGCACCGCCTCAACCACCACGTGCTGCTGGCCCAGGCCGGGGTGTCGGACGCCGGGCCGCGACTCGCGCGGGCCGTCGTCGCCGCGCAGGCCGAGCGGACCTACCGCGGGCCGGCGTGGTGGCAGCCGGCCCGAGCGCGGTTCGAGCGGGAGCGCCTGCTGTCGATGCTCACGGCGTTCCTCGGGGTGCGCAGCATGCGCGAGCTCGGCCTGCCGCTGCGCCCGCCGTGGGCGCACGCCTACCTGCTGCCGCTCAACACGTGGCGGTACCGCGTGCTCGGCCGGCTGCCCGGCGGCCCCGAGCGTCTGGAACGCTGGGGCCGCCGGCGCAGCGCCGCGATCGTCGCGAGCTACCGCGCCCGGCCCGACCCGTCCTCGACCGTGACGCGCTCCGGCTCGGAGACGGCGAGCCAGACGGCGTCGCCCGCACCGAACACGGGCATCACGGCATAGACGTCGTACGTGCCGCCTTCGCGCAGGTGGGTGTACACCACCGGGAAGTCGTCCTCCGAACCCTCGATCTCGGCCGCGCACGCGTTGGTGGACCCCGTCAGCGCCTCGACGTCCCACGGCCCCTCCGGAGCGCCCTCCTCGGGTGCGTAGTAGGCCAGGTCGGAGGCGTGGTTGGCCGGGAGGTCGACCACGACGCCGTCCTGCACCCAGACCAGCATCGGGTCCAGATAGCCGCTGAGTGCGGCGGCGTCACCAGTGAGCCGGGCGTCCGCCCGCCAGCCGTCCGCGTCCTGCCGCGCGCCCAGGCCGCTCGTCGTCTCGAGGTCGAAGCCCCCGTCCGGTGCGCTCAGCAGATCCTCGACCGCCATGCCGCAGTGCGCGTCGAGACCCTCGATCTGGAAGCTGTCGAGCCAGCCCTGCGGCACGTAGCCGTCGACGTAGGTCGCGGTGATCGGGTCCGGCTCGTCGGTCGCGACCGAGGACGCGCTCGGGTCGGCGCTCGGTTCGACGGCCGCGGCGCCCGACGGCACCGGATCCGGGCTGCCCGAAGGTGACGGCGACGGGCTCGCCGACGCCGTCGGGCTCGGTGAGCGGCGCGTCGTGGGGATCTCCGACGGCACCGGGCCCGTCTCCGTGGCCTCGATCGTGGGACGTCCGGGCAGCGGCTCGGACCGCGTGAAGGTCGAGGCCTGTGCGGCGCTGAACGCGAGCGCACCCACGACGGCGGCCGTGCCCAGCCCCATCGCACCGGCCTTGGCGATCCGCCACGTGCGCACCCTGCGCCGCAGCAGCCCGAGGTTCTCCTCCGGCGTGCTGGGCACGTCGGAGGGCGTGGCGCCCGAGACGAGCGCGTCGATGGTCTGCCGCAGGACGTCGCGGCCGATGCCCAGGTCGTCGGCGCCGTGGTCGTCGTGCCCGCTCATCGAAGCTCTCCCTCCGGCACGAGGATCCCGCGCAGCGCGCTGATCCCGTCGGCCAGGTGTCTCTTGATGGTGCCCTCCGCGATGCCGAGCGTCGTGGCGATCTGCGGCACGGTGAGGTCGTCGTAGAAGCGCAGCACGACGCAGGCGCGCTGGCGGGGGCTCAGGCCGCGCAGTGCGGCGGTCACGTCGGCGCGGGCGGTGATGTCCGACGCCGGGGCGCGCACCCGGTCCTCGACGGCCACCTTGGGCTGGGCCTTGCGCCACAGCGTGAACCGCCGCGTCTCGTCGAGGTACAGGTTGAGCATCGTCCGGCGCACGTACGCCTCGATGCCCGCGTGGTGCCCGCCGTCGTTCAGCGGGAACTCGGTGAAGCCCTCGGCGCCCGCGGCCTCGGGGCGGCGGAACCGCCGGAAGACGCGCACCAGCGCATCCTGCACCAGGTCCTCCGCGCGGCGCACGTCACCCGTCAGCGCGTACCCGTACCCCACGAGCGCGCGGCCTCTGCGGGTCACGAGCTCCGTGAGCTCGTCGTCCCAGCGTGCGCTCATCGCGTGGCCCGTCCTGATCCGGTCACGTCGTCTGCCCCATCACGTTCTCGTCCCCTTGCTGCGGTTCCTGCGCCCCGCTCATACCCACATACGAGCGAGGCGCAGGAACCGTTGGGACACGGGCCGAACTTTTTCGCCGGGATTTTCCGGCCGTCCGGCCCGGGCCGCCCCGGGCCCGACGACGGCGGAGGTCAGTCGCTGGCGGAGTAGTACCGCCAGGTGCCGTCCTCGCCGATGCCGATCACCATGCCCGTGTAGATCCCGTCTGCCCGTTGCGAGTCGGCCTGCTCCTGCGTGAGCAGGCCCGCCTCCACCACCTCCTGCCACGCCTCGCCCGAGTCGCGGAACTCCTCGGTGGAGACGCGGGGCCACACGACGGTGGGAACGCCTCCGCTCGCGCCTGCGACGGCACCGACCGTGCCGGTCAGGAGCCGGGCCAGCGTCGCATAGTGCTGCGTGTCCGTGTCGGGGAGGGCGAAGGTCTGCTCCGCCGTCTCGGTGCCGAACATCAGCTCTGTGCCGTCCTGGTTCGCCAGCCCCGTGAGCTGGTCGGAGTCGCAGGCCAGGGCCGCGTCCACGATGGCACCCGCCGTCGCTCCGGCGCCGTCGCTCGGCGAGTTCGCCGGGTCGAAGGACAGGTCAAGGCCGTCCGCGGAGCACTCGCCGGCGGCCTCCCCGCCGTTCCCGCCGCTGCCGCCGGTGCCGCCGGTGCTCGGGGCGAGGGTCGCCCAGAACCGCGCGACGCCGTCGGGCACGGATGCCAGCCGGATGTCCGCGGCCTCCTCGCCCCCACCGATCACGGGGTCCGACACGAACTCGGTGCCGTCGCAGGTCACCTCGAACACCTCGGTCGTCGTGGGGTACGCCACGTCGAACTGCACCGTGTCCTCCGGGTCGGCGCTCTCGCACCGCGCGGTCGCCACCGGCGTCCCCGTCGTCACGTACCCGAACTGTGTCAGCTCCGCCGAGACCCAGTCCGTACCGCGGTCCAGCACGAACCGCGACAGCTCGCCCTCGACCGGCTCCGGGGGCTCGATGGTGCCCTCACCACCACGCGCCCCGGTCGGGCTGTGCGCGCCGTCGGCGTCGATCCGGACCGCGACCGGCTCGCTCACCGCCGTCGCCCACTGACCTGACGCGACCTGCGGGAAGGCAACCACCCGGACCTCGTAGTCGCCCTCGGGCAGGCGCGTCTCGAAGTTGTCGACCGTCTCGGTCTCGACGGGCGCGCACGACGTGAACGCACCCCCCTGCGCCTCCGTCGCGTCGCCTGAAGAACCCAGCAAGGGTTCCTGGAGGGCCGGCGCACCGAACACATTCGTGCCGAGGTCCACCACCACCCCGTCCTGGCTCCAGACCAGGACCGGCGGGACGTCGAGCGACCCGTCGCTCCCCGCGACGGTCGCCGCCATGCCCCACGTGGTCGAGGGCTCGCCGCCCATCTCCGCGGTCACGGAGTAGATGTCGCCGATCGACGCCGCCGACCAGCCGGCCGCCGTCGTCTCCAGGTCCGCCACCGGCATGCCGCAGGCCAGGTCGCTCCAGTCCAGCCACGACGGCACGTACCCGTCCTGGATCACGCTCGTCGCGGGCGGTCCCGACGGGGACGGCTGCTCGGTCGGGTCGGCCGACCGGTTCGGCGCCACGATCTCGGTGGGCGATCCCGGCAGCACCGGGTCGGCGCTGTCCCACAGCGGCGTCTGCGTGACGCCGAAGGCGAGCACACCCGCCACCACCAGGCTGGCGCCGGCGAGGCTGCCGACCTTCGCGGCTCGGCGGCGCTTCACGCGGTCGCGCACCACACCGAACGAGACGTGCATGTCGTCCACCTCCCCACCGGGCATCGCGTCGGCGGCGCCGTGGAGCGCGCCGCTCAGGAAGTCGTTCTGGTCGGAACGGTCGTTCAGGTCGTCGAGGCTCATCGTGCGGCCCTCCCTTCGGCGGGTCGGAAGTCGTCGGGGCGCAGGATCTCCTGCAGGTTCTTGGTCGCGTCGGACAGGTACCGCTTCACGGTGCCCTGGGCGGTGCCCAGGGCGTCCGCGATCTGCGGCACCGTCATGTCCTCGAAGTAGCGCAGCACCACGCAGGCGCGCTCCCGGGCGCCGAGCTTGGCGAGCGCCGTCATCACGTCGACGCGCGCCGACGCCGCCTGGTCGGCGCCGCGGGTGCTGGGGTCGTCCGCCATCAGGTGCTTGATCCCGGACCAGCGCTGCCGCTTGCGGTAGCCGTCCAGGTAGATGGTCAGGACCGCCCGCCGCACGTAGCCCTCCACGTTGGTGAACGGCGAGTCGAGGTCGTGTGCCGAGCTTCCCGCCGCCACGCCCACCCCGCCGCCCCGGCCGGGGCGGCGGAGCCGCGAGTAGACCTTCACCAGTGCGTCCTGGACCAGGTCCTCGGCGAGGGCGCGGTCGCCGGAGAGCATGTAGGCGTAGCGGACCAGCGCGCTGCCGCGCGTCCGCATGAGCTCATCGAGCTCGTTCTCCCATACCGCCATGGCCACCTCCCCGGTGCGTGTGTGCTGTCATCGTCTCCACAACCCACATGACGCGCCGTCCGGAGGTTTCGTTGGTCACTCGCCGATGTAGTAGTCGGCGAAGGCCTCCGTGGCCAGGTACTGCGGCTCGCCGTCCGACCCCGGGTCAACCTCGGTGAACGCGTACAGCGTGTATGCGCCGTCCGGCAGCCCCGCGTCGGGGTCGGTGAGGCAGGTCAGGTCCGGCTCCACGGGGACGACGACGGAGGTGTCGCCCTTCGCGTCGACCCGGAGGTCCTCCACCGGCTCCGACCAGACGTCCCGGCCCACCCCGACCACGCGTCCCGCGCTGAGCCAGACCAGGGTGACCGGCGTGCGGGTGGTGTCGACGGCCTTGCCCGCGGTCTCCTCGAACGTGACCGTCACCTCGGTGGGCGTGAGGGACGCACCGCTGGTATCCGCCGAGAGCCGCAGGTTCCCGCGCTCCGCGGGCACGTGCGTGCCCTGCGGGATGTCCGACGCGTGGGCGCCGCAGGCCAGGCGGGTGCCCTCCAGCCACTCGGGCTGGTAACCGTCGCGGATGTCCACGGTCAGCGGCTCCTCGGCCGGCACGTCGACCTCGGGCACCTCCAGCGTGACGGGCTCGCTGACGGCCATCCCGCTCGTCCCTTCGCCGTCGTTCCACGGCATGACCGCGTAGACGTCGTAGGTGCCGGCCGGGCGCGGCTCCAGGAAGGTCTCGGCGATCATGCCGACCGTCCAGTCACCGCACGCCGTGGCCGCTGCGGCCTCGGCGACGTCGTCCTGCGACTTTCCGGCGTCGGGCAGCTGGTAACCGCCCTCGTGCCAGCCCGCCCCGAGGTCGACCACCTGGCCGTCCTGGGCGAAGACCAGCATCGGGTAGCCGCCGCTGAGCCCGGGGCCGTCCGTGTCGGTCCGGGTGATCCGGACGGGCGCGGTGAGGCCGTACTGGTCGACCGCCAGGTCGCCGGTCAGCTCCAGCTCGACGGTGTCGGAGGTCGACGTCAGCTCCGTGACCTCCATGCCGCACCGGTACTGGGGGCCCTGGTCGGTCCACTGCATCGGGGCCCAGCCGCCGACGGCCGCGTTCGACACCTCCGGGCTCTGCGTGGCCGGGACCACCGGCTCGGACAGGAGCCGCGACGGCCCCCACAGCGCCGCCATCGCCAGCAGGCCCGCCAGCACCAGCGACGCGCCGCCCAGCGCGCCCACCTTCACGGCACGACGCCGGCGCACCATGCCGGAGACCGCGTCGAGCCGCTCGTCCAGCGCCGTGTCCATCTCGGGCACCGTGATCTCCGCGAGCGAGCCGCGCAGCACCTCCATGGCGTTGGACAGGTGCCGCTTGATCGTGCCCTGGCTCGTGCCGAGGGTCTGCGCGATCTGCGGCACGGTCATGTCCTCGAAGAACCGCAGCACCACCGACTCGCGCTGCCGCGGAGAGAGCTGCGCCAGCGCCACCCCGACGTCGACCCGCGCCGTCGCGACGCGCTCCGCCGCGGGCGCGCGCTCCTCGTCGGCGAGCAGGTGCTTGATGCCCGTCCAGCTCGTCTGCCGCCGGTAGCCGTCCAGGTAGATGGTCAGCATCGCCCGCCGCACGTACGCCTCCGCGTTGGTCAGCCGGGGCTGGTCCAGGTCCACGACCTGGCCGCCGTCGTCCGCCATGCCGCGCGGACGACGCAGGCGCGAGAACACCTTGACCAGCGCGTCCTGCACCAGGTCCTCGGCCTGCGTCCGGTCCCGGCACAGCGTGTACCCGTACCCGACCAGCGCGCGGCCCCGCCGCGCCATGAGCTCTTCGAGCTCGCTCTCCCACTGCGCCATCGGTGACGCCCCCTCTCGCTGTCATCCTCCCTGACGGGCAGGGGAGCAAGAACGATGATGGCCGCGGTGAGAAATCTGTCCGGTCAAGGCAGCGGCGCCACACCGCTCTTCAGGTCGACGGTGACCGGGTCGCTGACGAGAAGTGCGTCGTTGTCGTCCGAGTGGTCCACGGAGGGATCGGCAACGATGACGATCAGCTCGTAGCGCCCGCCGGCACGTTCGTTGTCGTAGTAGCTGGAGATGTTGTTCTGCGCTCCCACCAGGGTGTCCTCGCGGCAGCGCGACTCGTTGCCGGTGTACGCCATCCCGGTCCAGGCCCCGTGGGCGACGAGCTCTGGGGGAGCCTCGCCGTTGGCCGCCTCGTGCCAGTAGCTCGGTAGATCGACGATCTTGCCCTCGTGCGCCCAGACGATCAGGGGACTGGTCATGTGACCGTCACTCTCGTCGAACAGTCCGTCCGGCACCTCGCCGGAGATCGTCACCGGTAGGCTCCAGTACGCGGTATCCCCCTGCAGGTCAGACGCGAGGTCACCGGCTATCTCGACCTCAAGGGTTCCTGTGTCCATCGCCTCCAGGTCCTCGACCGGCATACCGCAGTAGATGCCCACGTCCTGGTCTCCCATGGGCCAGCTCACGGGCACGTACCCCGGCGTGTACTCGATCCTGTCCTCGGCCGGCAGCGGCTCCGACCGGATCCACGGCTTGACCGCGAACGCGCTCAGGGCCAGCACCACGGCCAGGACCATCGATACCCCGGCCGCCAGGGCCACCTTCGCCGTCCGACGCCGGCGCGTCGCGCCCACCACCGTGTCCACGTGCTCGTCCAGGTCGGTGTCCATCGTCGGCACCGAGACCTCGGCGAGCGCCTCGCGCAGCACCGCTGTCGCATCGAACAGGTGCCGCTTGACGGTGCCCGGGTTCAGGCCGAGCGCCGCGGCGATCTGCGGCACCGTCAGGTCGTCGAAGTAGCGCAGCGTCACCACCTCGCGCTGCCGCGGGGACAGTCGGGTGAGGGCCACGCGCACGTCGACTCGAGCTGTCGCGACCCGGTCCGCGCCGGGGGTGTGCTCGTCGCCGGCCAGGAGGTGCTTGAACCCGGCGAAGGCGTTCCGCCTGCGGTACCCGTCCAGGTAGATCGTCAGCATGGCGCGACGCACGTACCCCTCGGCGTTGGTCGGCTCCGGCTGGTCCAGGTCGACCTGCGTCTGCCCGACGACCGAGGGCGGACGGCGCAGCCGCGAGTACACCTTGACCAGCGCGTCCTGCACCAGGTCCTCGGCCTGCGCCTTGTCCCGCGTGAGCGAGTACCCGTACCCCACCAGTGCGCCACCGCGCCGCACCACGAGCTCCGCGAGCTCTTCCTCCCACCGCGCCATGCCAGCGCTCCTCTCGTCCTGCTGCCCGTAACCGACGGAGGGCGCAGAAGGTTGAGGCCGGACCGCCGTGCCGTCAGAACCTACGCCGAGCCGCCAGCAGGACGGTGGTGTGGTCCACGGTGAACGTGCCGTCGACCACGGCCTCGTCGTGGGACAGAACGGATCGGACGCCGTCCAGGACCGCGCGCTGCACCGGCTCCGGCAGTCGAGCGAAGCCGCCCGACGTCGGGACCTGGTCGAGCCACTCCTCCACGCCGTACTTGCGCTGCCACGTGTGCCGCCAGCGCTCCGGCGCGGCGAACCCGCCCGCTTCCGCCAGGCCCGACGCGGCACGGTCGAGCATCACCTCGTACCCGTCGGCGGCCGTGCTCCCCGGGGCGTACATGCCTGCCCCGGGGGTGCCCGCCAGGGCGCCGGAGTACAGCTCGTGCATCGCCGCGCGAAGGGTGGGCGGCAGGTCCGCGGCGTGCCAGAACACGGCCAGCGCTCCGCCCTCGCGCAGCACCCGGGCAGCCTGGACGGCCCCGGCGACGGGGTCCACCCAGTGCCAGGTCATGCCCGACACGACGGCGTCGAACGTGCGCCCCGCGGGATCCCATTCCTCGAACCGCGCCACCTCGACGGCCAGGTCCCGCGCCCGGGCCACGGCGGCCATGCGCTCGTCGGCCTCGACGCCCAGCACCTCCGCGCCGGCGGCGCGGAACGGCAGGGCGGACAGCCCGGTGCCGATCCCCACGTCCAGCACCTGGACGCCGGGCGCCACGGCACCCCGACCGTCGGGAGCGCCAGGAGCATCGCTCTGGCCGAGCCGGCCGCCGTCAGGGGCCAGGTACCGGAGGACCGCGTCGGCGACCGGCTGCTGGGTGACCGGACGCGCGCGGTCATACCGTTCCGCGTCGGCGCCGAAGCCCTCGGCCGCACCACGGTGCAGGTGGGCCGTGCGGACGCCGTCGGGCACTCGTGAAGTGGGCATGCGCCCACGCTAGTGGGCAGGCGCCCACTCGGGCAACATGACTACGGCCCGAACGGTCGCGGACGATCCCCGCGATCCGCGCACGGCCGGAACAGGAGGAGGCACCCGTGCCCACCGGAGTCGCGCTCCACGACCCCCACGCCCAGCTCGTGGCCGCCGCGGAACGACTGCTCGCCCGGGGCGGCGCCGCCGCGCTGACCAGCCGCGCCGTCACCGACGAGGCCGGCGTCGCCAAGGGCGTGCTGCACCGCCACTTCGCCGACTTCGACGACTTCCTCGCCGCGCTCGTGCGCACCCGCATCCAGCAGGCCGACGACGCCGGCGAGCGCCTGATCGCGGCCGCGGGCTCCGGCACCGTGGTCGGCAACGTGTCGGGGTTCCTGGCCGCCACGCTCGACGACGTCGCGCTCGCCGTCGTCGCCCTCGTCACCGCCCGCGACGAGCTGCGCCGCCGGCTGCGCGAGACCACGCCCGAGGGTCTGCCGCTGCTCGTGGAGATCACGCGGGCGCTGGCGACCTACCTGACCGCCGAGCAGTCGTACGGGCGCGTGGCCGCGGCCGCCGAAACCCGCTACCTCGCGATGACGGTCGTGGGCACGGGACACCTGATGTTCGCGGGCGAGCTGGGCGCACGGCCCGACGACGCCGCGGTGCGCGAGGTGGTCGAGTCGGTGCTGGTGGGGGTGCTGCGGTCGCCCGACCGATGAGTCCCCCGGATCCCGGCGGTCCACCCGGCATGAGCACCTACCGCGTCGAGACGCGCCCCGAGACCCCCACGGCCGGCATCACGGACACCGTGTCGATGACCGAGATCGGGAGGATCGCCGACCGCATCCCCGAGATCGCCGGCTGGCTCGCCGAGCGCGGCGCGCACCCCGCCGGCGCCCCGTACTTCCGCTACCACGTGATCGACATGGCGTCCGACCTCGTCATCGAGGTCGGTTTCCCCGTGCCCGACGGCGCCGCGCTCACCTCCGCGGGTGACGTCACCGTGGGCAGCATCCCGGCCGGGCGGTACGTGACGACCGTCCACCACGGCCACCCCGACGGCCTGGTCGACGCCACGGGCGCGCTGCTGGACTGGGCCGCCGCGGAGGAGCTCACGTTCGACCGGCACGACACCGACGCCGGCGACGCCTGGGCGGGCCGCTTCGAGTTCTACCTGACGGACCCGGCCGAGCAGCCGGACATGGGCGAATGGGACACGGAGCTCGCGTTCAAGCTGGCCGACTGACTCCCGCTGCCGCAGGTCCCCTTTGAGGCCCGGCTTTCTTCGCTTTGACGTCGCTCAAAGCGAAGAAAGCCGGGCCTCAAAGGGGATCAGGATCAGCCCACGGAACAGGGCCCCGGGACGGCATCCGGGCGACGTCGGGACGCCGTCAGGTCAGCTCGATGCGGTAGCCCCGCTTGACCACGGTGCGGATCAGGTCGCGGCGGCCCGCCGCCTCGCGCAGCCGCGCGATCGCGACCTCGGCGGCGTGCGTGTCCTGCGAGTCCCCCGGCAGCGCGGCGAGCACCTCCTCGCGCGGCACGACGTCGCCCTCCGCCGCCGCGAGCAGCCGCAGCACCGCGACGCCCGTCGGGGACAGCGGCAGCACCTTGCCGTCCAGCACAGCGACCCGCGCCCGGATCACCAAAGACCCGGCGACCGTGCTCAGCGCCACGGACTCGATGTGCTCGTAGTGCCCGACCAGCGCACGCACGAGCGCGCCGAGCCGCCCGCGCTCCGGCTGCAGCGGCACGATCCCGCGGTGCTCCAGCGGCTTGGCCGTCACGGGCCCGACGGCGGCGGCGACCGTGCCGCCGTCGGCGAACCGGGCGCGGACCTGATCGACCAGCCCCTCGGCCTCGACGGCCTGGAGCCAGGCCTCGGCGCCCGGCGCGGACGTGAAGACCACGGCGTCGATCTCGCCGTCGGCCACCGCGTGCGCGGACTCGCGGACCGCCGTCGGGTCCGGAGCGGGGCCCCAGCGGTAGACGACGAGGCTCGCGACCTGTGCGCCGGCCTTCTCGAACACGTCGTCCAGCCCGTCGGCGCCCGCGCCGTGGTGCTGGATCGCGATGCGCAGCCCCTGCACACCCTCGCTGAGCAGCACCTCCGCCACCTCGGCGGACGTCTCGGACTCGGCCACCCAGTCGGCCTGCAGGCCGGCGGCCTGGATCGCGCCGCGGGCCTTGGGGCCGCGCGCGACGAGCCGGATCCCGGTGAGCATGCCGAGGAGCGGCTCGGCGAGCCCGTGCGCGTCGGCGGCCTCGATCCAGGCGCGGAACCCGATCCCGGTCGTCACCACCAGGACGTCGGGCGGCGCGGCGACGATGGCCCGGGTCGCGGCGATCAGCGTCTCGTCGTCGACGTGCGGGATCATGCTGAGGGCGGGCGCGTGCCGGATCGTGGCGCCGCGCCGCTCCAGGGCGGCGGCGAGCTCGGAGGCCCGCCGCTCGGCCGTGACGAGCACGGTCGCGCCGGCCATGACCTGGCCCAGCGTCGGGTGGGCGGCCTGGGCGTGGGCGGGCGCTGCGACGTCAGACACCGGCACCTGCCAGACGTCGCTCACTCGTACCCTCCAGAAGCCCAGCCGCGGCCACGTGGCCGATGACGACGACCGCGGGCGACCGGACACCACGGGCCGCCGCCACACCGGCCGCCTCGTCGAGACGGGCCCGCGTGACACGCTGCTCCGGCGTGGAACCGTTCTCCACCATCGCCACGGGAGTTCCGGGATCGGCGCCTGCGGCCAGGCACTGCGCCACGATCGCGCCGAGGGACCGCACCCCCATCAGTACGACAAGCGTAGCCGTGCCGAACCGCACGCAGGAGAGCGCGGCGTCGTCGAGCGGCCCGGACGTGTCAGATGCACGGTTCCCTGGGGTGATCTGTGCGTCTGACATGTCGGGGGTGGTCGCGCAGTGGCCCGAGACCACGTGGAAGCCCGTGGTGACCCCGCGGTGGGTGAGCGGGATCCCGGCCAGCCCCGGGACGGCGACGGCGGAGGTGATGCCCGGGACCACCTCGACCGGCACGCCCGCCGCGACGCACGCGAGCACCTCCTCGCCGCCCCGGCCCAGCACGAACGGGTCGCCGCCCTTGAGCCGCACCACGTGCGCGCCGGCCAGCGCGTGCTCCACGATCAGCTCGTTGATGCGCTCCTGCGGCACGGGGTGCCGGCCGGGCTCCTTGCCGACGTCGACCACGCGGACGTGCGGCGGGAGCTCGGCGAGGATCTCGACCGGACCGAGCCGGTCGGCCACCACGACGTCGGCCGCCTGCAGCGCCCGCCAGGCCCGCACGGTCAGCAGGTCGACGGCACCCGGCCCGCCCCCGACGAGCGTCACCCGCCCGGACGTGTCAGATCCCCGGTTCCCTCGGGTGACCTGTGCGTCTGACACGTTCACGGGAGGCCCACGTAGATCACGTCCTCGCGGACCTCGACCGGGTAGGTCACCAGGTCTGCGGGGAGGTCGTCCTTCGGGGACTTGTCCGCCAGGACCAGGCACGTGCCCGTGGCCAGGGAGAACACCTGCTTGTAGACCGGCGCGGCCACCGTGGGCTCGCCGCCCCGCGTGCCGACGATCCCGCGCGACATGACGTGCGCCGCCGAGAACGGGTCCAGGTTCTGCACGGCGTACACCCGCCCGGCGTGGCCGCCGTAGGCGGCGTCGTCGGGCAGGCGGAAGAGGGCGATCTGGACGTCCCCGAAGAGCGCCGCCGCGCCCCGCTCGGGGAACAGGTCGGCGAGCAGGCAGGCCCGCTCCCAACGGCCCGGGGCGGCGGCCTCCCCCGCCACCCGGGCCTCCGCCAGCTCGTTGACGCTCATGCTCGTACCTCCAGCTTCGGGCCTGCGATGACGACGCCGGACGCGCGCTCGGCCGACGTCGCCGGACGGCGCTGGCCGCGCTCGGTCACGTAGGCCAGCGACGGGTCGGCGTCCTTGGGGGCGTTGACGAAGGAGGAGAACCGGCGCAGCTTCTCCGGGTCCTCCAGCACGGCCTTCCACTCGTCCTCGTAGTTCTCGACGTGGCGGGCCATGGCGGCGTCCAGGTCGGCGCAGATGCCGAGCGAGTCCTCCATGATCACCTCGCGCACGCCCTCCAGGCCGCCGTCCACCTCCTCGATCCACGGCGCCGTGCGCTGCAGCCGGTCGGCCGTGCGCACGTAGTACATGAGGAAGCGGTCGATGGTGCGCAGCAGCTCCTCGGAGGTCAGGTCCTCGGCGAGCAGCTTCGCGTGCCGCGGCGTCTGGCCGCCGTTGCCGCCCACGTAGATGTTCCAGCCCTTGTCCGTCGCGATGACGCCCACGTCCTTGCCGCGCGCCTCCGCGCACTCGCGGGCGCAGCCCGAGACCCCCATCTTGAGCTTGTGCGGCGAACGCAGGCCGCGATAGCGCAGCTCGAGCTCGACGGCCATGCCGACGGAGTCCTGCACGCCGTAGCGGCACCAGGTGGACCCGACGCACGACTTCACGGTGCGCAGCGACTTGCCGTACGCGTGCCCGGACTCGAAGCCGGCGTCGACCAGGCGGCGCCAGATGTCCGGGAGCTGCTCCACGCGGGCGCCGAACATGTCGATGCGCTGGCCGCCCGTGATCTTCGTGTAGAGCCCGAAGTCGCGCGCGACCTCGCCGACCACGATCAGCCCCTCCGGCGTGACCTCGCCGCCGGGCATCCGGGGCACGACCGAGTAGGTGCCGTCCTTCTGCAGGTTGGCGAGCATGTGGTCGTTGGTGTCCTGGAGCGTGGACTGCTCGCCCGCCAGGATGTGCCCGTTGCCCAGGCTCGCCAGGATGGACGCGACGACGGGCTTGCAGATGTCGCAGCCGCGGTTGCCGACGGGGGTCTCGACAGGCTCGACCAGCGAGTCGTCCCCGGTGGTCGAGCTCGTCGAGACCTCTGTCGCGACCCCGAAACGGGCCACGATGTCGCTGAACGAGTGCAGGTCGGCGACCCGGACGGCGTCGAAGAGCTGGGCGCGGGACATCTCGAAGTGCTCGCACAGGGCCGTGCTGACCTCGATGCCCGCGCGCTCCAGCTCGGTGTCCACGAGCTTCTTGACCAACGGCAGGCACGCGCCACAGGTGGTACCGGCCCGGGTGCAGGCCTTCACGCCCGGCACGTCGGTGCACTGGTGCTCGGTGACGGCGCCGCGGATGGTGCCCGCCGAGACGCTGTTGCAGGAGCAGACGTTGGCGTCGTCGGGCAGCTCCAGGCCCGGTGCACCGCCGCCACCCTCCGGGAGCAGGAACGCGCTGGGGTCGTCGCCGGGGAGCTCCGCGCCGAGCATGGGGCGCAGGCTGGCGTACGGTGCGGCGTCGCCCACGAAGACGCCGCCCAGCAGGGTACGGGCGTCGTCCGACAGCACGAGCTTCTTGTAGACGCCGGCCACGGGGTCGGCCCAGACGACCTCGACGGCGTCCTCGGTGCGGGCGTGCGCGTCGCCGAACGACGCGACGTCGACGCCGGAGAGCTTGAGCTTGGTCGCGGTGTCGGCCCCGGGGAACTCGGCCAGGCCGCCGAGCAGCCGGTCCACGACCACCTCGGCCATCGTGTTGCCCGGCGCCACGAGGCCCAGGCAGCGGCCCTCGATGCAGGCGACCTCGCCGACGGCCCAGACGTGCGGGTCCTCGGTGCGGCAGGTCAGGTCGACGACGACGCCGCCGCGCTCCCCGATCGCCAGCCCGGCCGCCCGGCCGAGCTCGTCCCGGGGGCGCACGCCGGTGGCGACCACGACGACGTCGACGTCGAGCCGCCCGCCGTCCGCGAAGTCGAGCCGGCCCACGTGGCCGGTGCGCCGGTGCGGCTTCATCTGGCTGGTCGCGGTCTCGGCGCGGACGCCGATGCCCTTGCCGTTGATCAGGCGCTTCAGCGCGTGGCCGCCGCCCAGGTCGACCTGCACACCCATGAGGTGCGTGCCGAACTCGATCACGGTGGCCTGCGCGTCCAGCGCGGTCAGCGCCCCGGCGGCCTCCAGGCCGAGCAGGCCGCCGCCGATGACGGCGCCACGCACCGGCTTGCCCTCCGGGTAGCTGCGCCGCTTCTCCTCGACCCAGCCGCGCAGGGCCGCGACGTCGTCGATGGTGCGGTAGACGAAGACTCCGGGGAGGTCGTTCCCGGGGATGGGCGGCATCGCGGCGCTGGAGCCCGTGGCGAGCACCAGCTCGTCGTAGGGGTGCACGTGGCCGAGGCGGTCCGTGACGGTCTTCGCCGCGCGGTCGATCGACTCGATCTTGCGGTCGGTGTGCAGGGTGACGAGCGGGTCCGCCCACAGGGCAGGGTCGCCCAGGGCGATGCCGTCGGGGCCTTCGTCGAACCAGCGGGTCAGGCCCACGCGGTCGTAGGGTGCGCGGGGCTCTTCCGCGAAGACGGTGACGTGATAGCGACCGGCGTCGTCCCGGGCGCGCAGCGCCTCGACGAGCCGCTGCGCGACCATGCCACCGCCGATCACCACAAGGTGCTGAGGATTGCCGGAGTTGACCATGTCTTGACCGTAGGTCGCGGGTTTTTCGCGCTGGTGCGCCCGCGGTTACCCGAGCCGAACATCTTCCTCACAGGGCATGGGGCGAGCCGGTGAGCGCCGACTCGCTGACCGACCTGGCCTGGGACCTCCCGTCCTCCCTGCTCAACCCGCTGGTGGGGCTGATCAAGCATCCACAGCCGGTCCGGACGAGGTAGGCCACGCGCCGCCGGGCGCGGGACTGCCGTGTCCGGTTCGTGATGGTTCACCGCGGAGTGAGGTGAGGCCAACCGAAGGGTGTCGGCTGGGCTTGATTTCGATCATCCTGGCCCCGGCCGATCCACCTCAGCCGGACAGTCAGCCTGAGCAAGATTCCGCGGGTCCCAGTCGAACGGAATTCGGCCCACCCGGCCACCTCCACAACAGTGTTGTCCACCCCATGACGCTCCCCGCATCCGCCGCCCGCCGAACTGAAGGTGCGCTTCTACCCAGTCTTTGGGCCCGAAATCACGCTGTTTTCGGGCGCAATGACTGGGTAGAAGCGCACCATTACCGACCCCCACCCCGCGCTCACGCCGGTTCCGGGACCGCCTCCGCCGAGGCGCGGAGCCAGTCGACCAGGCCGCAGACAGCGTCCTTGCACGAGCCGCAGCCCGTCGTCGCGCGGGTCTCGCGGACCACCTCCTCGACCGAGTGCGCACCCGGCGGGCACGCGCCCGCGATGTCGCCCTTGGTCACGCCGTTGCAGCGGCACACCACGGCGTCCTCGGGCATGTGCTCGGGGGACGACGCCGGGGCCGCCGCCGCCATCACCGGGGTGAGCAGCAGGAACGCCGGGTCCAGCGGCGCCGGGGTGCGGCGGGTGTAGGCGGCGGTGAGGTCGGCGGCGACGCGCGGGTCACCCACGCACGTGGCGCCCACCAGGATGCCGTCGGAGACCACCACCTCGACGAACCGGCCCGCCCTCGGGTCGGCGAGGCGGATCGCGCGCTGGGTCAGCTCGTCCGGGCGCGACGGGCCGCAGACCCCCATCGTGGTGACGCTGAGCGGACCGGCCTTGACCTTCACGACGTCGGTCCCGCGCGTGTCGATCCCTCGGTCCGTCTGGGCGCGGCTCGTCGTCGCGCCGCTGGTCAGCAGGGCTCCGAGACGTACCGCCATGCTGGGCTGGGCGCCGTCGCGCGGCAGGCGCAGGTGCGCCGCCGGCCGGGTTCCGGCGGGATCGCCCGACGCACCGCCCGCCGCCGCACCGACCCGCGCGGCCACCGCCGGCACCACCGCCGGCACCACAGCCGGCACGACCGGCTCGACCAGCGAGACCAGCTGCTCGGCCAGGCGCCGCGCCTGGTCCCAGCCCTCCGCGACGAGCCCCCGCGAACCGCTCGGGGGCTGCGCGCAGTCGCCGATCGCGTGCACGCGCGGGTCGTCCGGGCTGGCGAGGTCGTACCCGACGACGATGCCGCGGTCCGTCGTCAGCCCCGCCGCCGCGGCGAGGCCGGTCTCGGGGATGGTGCCGACGGAGAACACGATCAGGCGCGCGGCGACCACCTCGTCGCGCGACGCGGCGCCCGCCGACGCAGCGCCCGCCGCCGAGCCGCCCGCCGCCGAGCCCGACGCCCCGGCCGTACCCGCCGACGCCCCGCCCGCGTTGTCCCGGACCCGGATGCCGACGGCGCGGCCACCCGCCACGAGCACCTCGGTGGAGATGCTGTTCGGCCGCACGGTCACGCCCTGGCCCTCCAGGCCGGACCGCACGACGTCGGCAGCCTCCGGGACGAGCTGGCGCTCCATGATGGCCTGGACGTTGTGGACGAGCGTCACGTTCAGGCCGCGGCCGGCGAGCCCGACGGCGGCCTCCAGGCCCAGCACGCCGCCGCCGACCACCACGGCGCGCGGGGAGTTGACGGTGGCGGCCACGATCTCGCGGGCGTCGTCGAGGGTGCGCAGCGCGTGCACCCCGGCGGGCAGGCCGCCGTCGGGCGTACGCAGGCCCGGGATCGGCGGGATGCGGGCCGCCGCGCCGGTCGCCAGCACCACGTGGTCGTAGGGGTGCACGGTGCCGTCGTCGGCGTGCACCACACGCGACTCCCGGTCGATCGACGTCGCGGCGACCCCCCGGCGCACGCTGACGCGGGCGCCGTCGGGCAGGGGCATCGTGATGGCCGCGACGTCGGTCCGGCCTGCCACCACGTCGCTCAGCAGCACGCGGTTGTACGGCTCGTACGGCTCGCTGCCGAGCACCGTGATGTCGAAGGCCTCGGGTTCACGGCGCAGCAGCTCGTCGACGAGCCGCGAACCGACCATCCCGAAACCCACCACGACGACCTTCACAGGGACACGCAGGTTCATGTCGAGAGCTCCTTCTGTACGGGACCCCGCTGGTCGAGCCTGTCGAGCCCCGGCGCGGCAGACGTCGCCAGGGTCTCGACAGGCTCGACCTGCGCGGGGACCATCGAGACATCGACGGCGCAGACCTTGAACTCCGGCATCCCGGAGATCGGGTCGGTCGCATCCGTCGTGACCTGGTTGACCGAGCCGACCCCGCTCCAGTGGAACGGCATGAAGACGGTGTCGGGACGCACGGCGTCGGTCCAGCGCGCCGTCGCCTCGACCCGGCCACGGGCGCTGGTGAGGCGCACGCGGGCGCCGTCGGGCACGCCGGTGCGGAAGCCGAGCATCGGGTGCAGCTCCACGTACGGCTCGGCCACGAGGCGCTCGAGCTCCGCGACGCGGTGCGTCTGCGCGCCCGACTGGTAGTGCTGCAGCACGCGGCCCGTGACCAGGTAGACCGGGGCGTCGGGGCGCACCTCGTCGCTCGGGCCCACGTGGTCGACGGCGACCATGCGCGCCCGCCCGTCGGGCGTCGCGAACCGGTCGAGGAACAGCCGCGGCGTCCCGGGATGCGACGACGTGTCGGACGCGCTCGCGGGGACCGGCCAGAACAGGCCCGGGCCGCCGGCCGCCTCGTCGGCGTCGAGCCGCGCGTGGGACAGGCCGGAGTAGTCGGCGGGACCGCCCGCGGACGCGCGGGCGAGCTCGTCGAACATCACGGCGGGGTCGGTCGGGAACGACAAGGTCTCGGGTGCGCCGAGCCGGCGCGCCAGCTCCGCGAGGATCCACAGCTCGGAGCGCGCCTCGCCCGGCGCCCGCACGGCGGCCCGACGGCGGATGACGCGCCCCTCGAGCGACGTCATGGTGCCCTCCTCCTCGGCCCACTGCGTCACGGGGAGCACCACGTCGGCCAGCAGCGCGGTCTCGCTCGGGACGAAGTCGCAGACCACGAGAAGGTCGAGGCTGCGCAGGCGGTCGATCACCCGGCCCGCGTTCGGGGCGCTGACCACCAGGTTGGACCCGTGCACCAGCAGCGCCCGGGGGCGGTCGGGATCCCGCACGCCGTCGGGGTCCACGGCCCCGAGGGACCGGAGGAGCTGCACCGCCGGCAGGCCGGGGCCCGGCAGCGACGACGGGTCCACGCCCCAGACGGCGGCGACGTGCTCGCGCGCGGCCGGGTCGTCGATCTTGCGGTAGCCCGGGAGCTGGTCGGCCTTCTGGCCGTGCTCGCGGCCGCCCTGCCCGTTGCCCTGCCCCGTGATCGCGCCGTAGCCCGAGCCGACGCGCCCCGGCAGACCGAGGGCCAGCGCCAGGTTGATCGCGGCGGTGACCGTGGCCGTGCCCTGCGTGGACTGCTCGACGCCGCGCCCGGTCAGCACGTACGCGCCCGTGCCGCCGTGCACCGGGGCGGCGGCCGCCAGCAGGCGGGCCACGCGGCGCAGCTCGTCGGCCGGCACGCCCGAGACCGTCTCGACCCGCTCGGGCCACCAGCCGGCGACCGAACGCGCGACGTCGTCGAACCCCGTGGTGCGCTCCGCCAGGTACGCCCGGTCGGCGAGCCCCTCGGCGAGCACCACGTGCAGCAGCCCGAGCAGCACCGCGAGGTCGGTGCCGGGCACGGGGGCGAGGTGCACGCCCTGGGTCGCCGTGGTCTCTCCCGCGCTCCCCTGCCCGCCCGACGCCGGGTCCTCCGTGAGCCGGGCTGTCGCGGACCGCCGCGGGTCCACGACGACGAGCCCGCCCGACGCCCGCGCCCCGGCGAGGTGCTGGACGGCGGGCGGCATGGTCTCGGCGACGTTCGAGCCGAGGAGCAGCACCGCCTGGGCGCCGCCGAGGTCGGACAGCGGGAAGGGCAGGCCCCGGTCGACGCCGAACGACCGGTTCATCCCGGCCGCCGCGGACGCCATGCAGAAGCGCCCGTTGTAGTCGATGTTCGGCGTGCCCAGGACGGTGCGCGCGAACTTGCCGAGCGCGTACGCCTTCTCGTTGGTCAGCCCGCCGCCGCCGAACACGGCGACCGCCTGCGGGCCGTGCTCCGCCTGGATGCGCGCCAGCCGGCCGGCCACCACGTCGAGTGCCACGTCCCAGGAGACGGGCACCAACGGACTGACTCGCCGGCTCCCGTCGGCCGAGTCAGTCGGGTGGTCCGTGCCCGTGAGCAGGGACCGGCGGACCAACGGCACGGTGATCCGGTCGGCGGCGCCGAGCACCGCCGCCGACGTCCACCCCTTCTGGCACAGCCCGCCCCGGTTGGTCGGGAAGTCGCGCGGCTGCACCTCGGGCACAACCGGCGCACCGGCGTCCGGCGTCGCGCGCGGCGTCAGCGACATCCCGCACTGCAGCGCACAGTAGGGGCAGTGCGACTCGACCGCGGTTCCGGGGGAGGCGAGCATGCTCAGACCCGTGCCGCGGCCATGGCGCCGCGCCCGTAGACCAGCCAGCAGACCGTGGCCATCACGACGTACACGCCGATGAACAGCCACAGCGCCGGCACGATCGACCCGGCCACCGTGGTGGACAGGGCGAACCCGCGCGGGATGAGGAACCCGCCGAACGCCCCGATCGCCCCGGCGATGCCGATGCAGCCGGCCGCGGCCTTCGCCGTCCCGCCGCTGGCCCGGAACACCGCGGGGATCATCCGGTAGACGGAGCCGTTGCCCACGCCGGTGGCGACGAACAGGCCGAGGAACGAGCCGAAGAAGAGCGGGAAGCTCCCCGACCCGAGGGCCAGGATCGCGCCCACGGCTCCGAGCGCCATCACCGCGAAGGCGCCGATGGTCACGACCGCGCCGCCCACGCGGTCGGCCAGGATGCCGCCGAGCGGCCGGGCGACCGACCCGACGAGCGCCCCCAGGAACGCGAGCGGGATGGCGACCTCCGGGAACTGCGCGGCCAGGAGCGTCGGAAAGGCACCCGCGTAGCCGATGAACGACCCGAACGTGCCGATGTAGATGAAGCTGATGACCCACGTGTGCTTGTGGTGCACCGCCACGGCGAACGAGCGCGGGTCGGCCTTGGCCGAGGACAGGTTGTCCATCCAGCGCCAGGCGAGGAACGCGGCCAGCAGGATGAACGGGATGAAGATCAGCCCGGCCCGGTCGAGCGCCACGCCCGCCCCGGCGACGATGACCAGCGGCACCGCGAGCTGCACGGCCGCCGTGCCGATGTTGCCGCCGGCGGCGTTCCAGCCGAGCGCGGCGCCCTTCTCCCTCTCGGGGAAGAAGAACGAGATGTTCGCCATCGACGACGCGAAGTTGCCGCCGCCCAGGCCCGCGAGCGCCGCGGCGCCCAGCAGCACGGGGAACGGCGTGGTGGGGTCGCCGACCGTGAGGATGAGCGCGGTCGTGGGCAGCAGCAGGAGCAGCGCGGAGACGATGGTCCAGTTGCGGCCGCCGAACACGGGGACGGCGAACGTGTAGGGGATGCGCAGGGTGGCGCCGACGAGGCTGGGGACCGAGATGAGCCAGAACATCTGGTCGACGGTGAGGTCGAAGCCCGCGGCGGGGAGCTGGGGCACGACGATCGACCAGACGGCCCAGACACCGAACCCGAGGAACTCGGCGAAGATCGACAGGACGAGGTTGCGCCGGGCGGTGCGGCGTCCGCCGTCCTCCCAGAGCGTCTTGTCCTCGGGGTCCCAGTGCTCGATCCAGCGTCCGGTGCGGCGGTGGACGGCGGACTCGCTCGGCGTGGGTGCCTGGTCGCGTGTGGTCGGAGTGGACACGTCGTCCTCCCTGCATGGGCGTATGCCCGACGACGCCGGGCGCGCCCGGACCGACAGGTGCCGGTTCCGGGGCCGGCCCGACGTCGGACCGACGGCTATGAAACTAGGGAGGCGGTGTTTCATCGCCCGTCCAAGAGCAGTTAATCGACCGTAAGGAAGAACGCACAGGTGGCGGGCCCGGGGTGTGAGGGGTTGCCCGCGGCATCCGGCGACCTGGCCCGGTCGCACATTCCTCAGCCCCAGGTGAAACTGAAAAATATGGCCACCGAGGACGCGCTCGTCAGGCTGGGTCGGCACCTCCGCCGAGGGGAGGTGTCCGAGGACCTGCGTCGGCTGTACCTGGAGGGTGGCCGGGGCGGCGACTCGTTCTACCGGGACCGGTGGTCGCACGACAAGGTGGTCCGCTCGACGCACGGCGTGAACTGCACGGGGTCGTGCTCGTGGAAGGTGTACGTCAAGGACGGCATCATCACGTGGGAGACCCAGCAGACCGACTATCCGTCGGTCGGCCCGGACTCCCCCGAGTACGAGCCGCGCGGCTGCCCGCGCGGCGCCGCGTTCTCCTGGTACACCTACTCGCCCACGCGGGTGCGCTACCCGTACGTGCGGGGCGTGCTGCTGGCGGCCTACCGGGCGGCGCGGGCCCGCACCGAGGACCCGGTCCGCGCGTGGGCCGAGGTCACGGGCGACCCCGCCGTCGCGAGCGCGTACAAGCGGGCGCGCGGCAAGGGCGGCCTGGTCCGGGCCACGTGGGAGGAGGCCGCGGAGATCGTGGCGGCGGCCCACGTGCACACCATCAAGACGCACGGGCCGGACCGCATCGCCGGGTTCTCGCCGATCCCCGCGATGTCGATGGTCTCCCACGGGGTGGGGGCCCGGTTCATCCAGATGCTCGGCGGCACGATGCTCAGCTTCTACGACTGGTACGCGGACCTGCCCGTGGCCTCCCCGCAGGTGTTCGGCGACCAGACCGACGTGCCGGAGTCGGCGGACTGGTGGAATGCCGCCTACCTGATCATGTGGGGCTCGAACATCCCCGTGACGCGCACGCCGGACGCGCACTTCATGACCGAGGCCCGGTACCGGGGACAGAAGGTCGTGGCGGTCTCCCCCGACTACGCGGACAACACGAAGTTCGCCGACGCGTGGCTGGCCCCGCACCCGGGGACGGACGGCGCACTCGCCCTGGCGATGGGCCACGTGATCCTGCGCGAGTACCTCGTGGACCGGCGCACGGAGCGCTTCGCGGCGTACCTCAAGCAGTACAGCGACTCGCCGTTCCTGGTGCGGCTGGACCCGGTGCCGTCGTCCGGCGCGGGGCAGCACGCGGCGGGCGACGCCGAGGAGGCGTACCTCCCGGGCAAGTTCCTGACGGCGGCCGACCTGTCCGACGACGTCCTGCCCGGCGTGACCACCGAGGCGAACTCGCACTTCAAGCCCGTGCTGCTGGACGCCGACGGCCGGCCCGTCGTGCCGAACGGCACCCTGGGCCACCGCTACGGCGAGGCCGACGAGGGTCGCTGGAACCTGGACCTGGGCGACGTCGACCCGGCGCTCAGCATCGCGGACCTTGCGGGGGTCTCGACAGGCTCGACCGGCGGAGCGCCGACCCCGGGGGTCGAGCCTGCCGAGGCCGTCGCCGTCGCCCTTCCCCGCTTCGACGTCGTCCCCGGCCCCGACGACGACGCCCACACCGGCGGCAAGGGCGTCGTCGTGCGCGGCGTGCCGGCGCGCCGCGTCGGCGGACACCTCGTGACCACGGTGTTCGACCTGATGCTCGCCCAGTACGGCGTGGGCCGGCCCGGCCTGCCGGGCGACTGGCCGGTGGACTACGACGACCCCGCGCCCGGCACCCCGGCGTGGCAGGAGGAGATCACGGGCGTCCCGGCGGCCGCGGCGGCGAAGATCGGGCGGGAGTTCGCGCAGAACGCCGTCGACTCCGACGGCCGGTCGATGATCATCATGGGCGCCGGCACCAACCACTGGTTCCACTCGGACACGATCTACCGGGCCTTCCTGGCGCTCACCACGATGACCGGCTGCCAGGGCGTGAACGGCGGCGGCTGGGCGCACTACGTGGGCCAGGAGAAGTGCCGTCCCGTGACGGGCTGGGCGCAGTACGCGGGCGGGCTGGACTGGGTGCGTCCGCCGCGGCAGATGATCGGCACGGCCTTCTGGTACCTGGCGACCGACCAGTGGCGGTACGACGGCCTGCCCGCCGACACCCTGGCCTCGCCCCTGGCCCCGGGCACGTTCGCAGGGCGGACGACGGCGGACACGCTCGTCGACTCGGCGCAGCGCGGCTGGATGCCGAGCTACCCCACGTTCGACCGCAACCCGCTGGACCTGGCCGACGAGGCCCGCGCCACGGGCCTGCCCGTGGCCGAGCACGTGGTCGAGGAGCTGAAGGCGGGCCGGCTGCGGTTCGCCGTCGAGGACCCGGACGACCCGGCCAACTTCCCGCGCGTGCTGACCGTGTGGCGGGCCAACATCCTGGGCTCCAGCGGCAAGGGCAACGAGTACTTCCTCAAGCACCTGCTGGGCACCGACTCGGCGGTGTTCGCGCAGGAGTCCGCGCCGGACCGGCGTCCGGCCACCATGGCCTGGCGGGACGAGGCCCCGCGCGGCAAGCTCGACCTGCTGGTCACGCTCGACTTCCGGATGACGAGCACCACGCTGTTCTCCGACGTCGTGCTGCCCGCCGCGACCTGGTACGAGAAGCACGACCTGTCCTCCACGGACATGCACCCCTTCGTGCACGCGTTCAGCCCGGCCATCGACCCGCCCTGGCAGACCAAGACCGACTTCGCCGCGTTCCACGCGATCGCGCGCAAGGTCTCGGCGATGGCGGTGCACCACCTGGGCGTGCGGCACGACGTCGTCGCCTCGCCCCTGGCGCACGACACCCCCGACGAGATGGCGGTGGCACACGGCGCGCTGACGGACGCCGGCGTGCCGTTCCGCGAGCGCCACCTGGTGCCGGGCATGAACATGCCCAAGATCGTCGAGGTCGAGCGGGACTACCCGGCCTTCGCGGCGCGGATGGCGGCGCTGGGTCCGCTGACGGACGGCGTCGGCATGGTCACCAAGGGGGTGTCGTTCTCGCCGGACGACGAGGTGCGGCGGCTCGGCGAGATCAACGGGCTGGTCCCCGACGGGCCCGTGGCCGGGCGGCCACGGCTGGACCGCGACACGCACGCGTGCGAGGCGATCCTGGCGCTGAGCGGCACCACGAACGGCCGCCTGGCGGTCCAGGGGTTCGAGCGTGTGGAGCGCCGCACCGGCCGCCCGCTGGCCGACCTCGCCCGCGAGGACGAGGGCCGGCGGATCACGTTCGCCGACGTGCAGGCCCGGCCCACCCCCGTGATCACGTCGCCCGAGTGGTCGGGCAGCGAGCACGGCGGACGCCGGTACAGCGCGTTCGTGGTGAACGTCGAACGGCTCAAGCCCTGGCACACCCTGACCGGACGACAGCACTTCTACCTGGACCACGACTGGCTCGTGGAGCTGGGCGAGCAGCTCCCGGTGTTCCGGCCGCCGTTGGACATGCACCGGCTGTTCCCGGACTCGCCGGCGCTGCCGGGGTCTCGACAGGCTCGACCAGCGGAGGTTCGAGCAGCGGAGGGTCGACCAGCGGAGGCCGGCGCCGAGGTCGTCGTCCGCTACCTCACGCCCCACTCGAAGTGGTCCATCCACTCCGAGTACCAGGACAACCTGTTCATGCTGTCGCTCTCGCGCGGCGGCCCGAACATCTGGATGTCACCGGGCGACGCCGAGCGGATCGGCGTGGCGGACAACGAGTGGGTCGAGGCCGTGAACCGCAACGGCGTGGTGGTCGCGCGGGCCGTCGTGAGCCACCGCATGCCGGAGGGCACCGTCTACATGCACCACGCCACCGACCGCACGGTGGACGTGCCGATCGCGGAGGCGTCGGGCCTGCGCGGCGGCATCCACAACTCGCTGACGCGGATCCTGCTCAAGCCGTCCCACCTGGCCGGCGGGTACGCCCAGTTCTCCTACGCCTTCAACTACCTGGGGCCCACGGGCAACCAGCGTGACGAGGTGACCGTGGTCCGGCGTCGCTCACAGGAGGTGCGTTACGCGTGAAGGTCATGGCCCAGATGTCGATGGTGATGAACCTCGACAAGTGCATCGGGTGCCACACGTGCTCGGTGACGTGCAAGCAGGCCTGGACCAACCGGTCCGGCATGGAGTACGTCTGGTTCAACAACGTGGAGACCCGGCCCGGGCTGGGCTACCCGCGCACCTACCAGGACCAGGACGAGTGGCACGGCGGCTGGGTCCGGACCAGGCGGGGCCGGCTGAAGCTCCGGGCGGGCGGGCGGCTGAAGAAGCTCGCGACCATCTTCGCCAGCCCCAAGATGCCGTCCATCCAGGACTACTACGAGCCCTGGACCTACGAGTACGACATGCTGCTGTCCGCCCCGCAGGGCGCCCACACCCCGGTGGCACGGCCGAAGTCCCTGCTCACGGGCAAGGACATGAAGATCGAGTGGTCGGCCAACTGGGACGACGACCTCGCCGGCTCCACCGCGACGATGCAGGACGACCCGGTGCTCAAGCACATGAGCGAGCACGTGGCCGAGGAGCTCGAGCAGACGTTCATGTTCTACCTGCCCCGCATCTGCGAGCACTGCCTCAACCCCGCGTGCGTCGCGTCCTGCCCGTCGGGCGCCATGTACAAGCGGGCCGAGGACGGCATCGTGCTCGTGGACCAGGAGGCCTGCCGCGGCTGGCGGCAGTGCGTCACCGGCTGCCCGTACAAGAAGGTCTACTTCAACCACAAGACGGGCAAGGCCGAGAAGTGCACGCTCTGCTACCCGCGCATCGAGGTGGGCCTGCCCACGGTCTGCTCGGAGACGTGCGTGGGCCGCCTGCGCTACCTGGGACTCGTGCTGTACGACGCCGACCGGGTCACCGAGGCGGCGTCCGTCGAGGACGAGCACGAGCTCCTGGCCGCCCAGCGGTCGGTGTTCCTGGACCCGGACGACCCCGAGGTGGTCGCCGCCGCCCGCCGCGAGGGCATCCCCGAGGACTGGATCGAGGCCGCGCAGGCCTCGCCGATCTGGAAGCTGATCAACGACTACGAGGTCGCGCTCCCGCTGCACCCCGAGTACCGCACGCTGCCCATGGTCTGGTATATCCCGCCGCTGTCGCCCGTGGTCGACGTCGTCGCGAGCTCCGGGAACGACGGCGAGGACCCGCGCACGCTCTTCGCCGCGATCTCGAGGCTGCGCATCCCGCTGGAGTACCTCGCGGGCCTGTTCACCGCGGGCGACACCCGGCCCGTCGAACGGGTGCTGCGCCGGCTCGCCGCCATGCGCTCCTACATGCGCGACGTGAACCTCGGCAACACCCCGTCCGAGGAGACGGCCAGCGCCGTCGGCATGACCGGCGCGCAGGTCGAGGAGATGTACCGGCTGCTCGCGATCGCCAAGTACCAGGACCGGTACGTGATCCCGACGGCGCACGCCGAGCAGGCGCGCGACCTGGAGGAGATCGCCTGCTCGCTGGACTACGAGGGCGGCCCGGGCATGGGCGGCGCCGGACCGCTCGGGGAGTCGTCGGGCCTGCCGGTCCCGGTCGCTGTGGAGAACTTCCACGCGCTCTCGTCCCGGCAGACCGCCGACTCCCCGAACGGCCCGTCCACCCCGGGCCGGGTCAACCTCCTGAACTGGGACGGCAACGGGCGGCCGGCCGGCCTCTTCCCGCCGGAGAACGAGGGGAAGGCGTCATGAGCCTGTCGTTCCTGCCGCGCCCCGTGCTCCGCCGTGGCGCCCGCTCGGTCGCCGGGGGCGAGCCGCTCGCCCCGGTCCCCCTGTCCGACGGCGACCGGCGGCTGGCCCACATGGCCGCGTCCCTCCTGCTCGCGTACCCCGACGAGCACGCGGTGCGGGCCGCGCACGAGGTGCGCGCCGCCGTCGGGCACCTGCCGCCGCCCGTGGCCCAACGGCTGACCGGCCTGGCCACCGCCGTGATCGAGGGCGACCTCGGCGCGCTCCAGGCCGCCTACGTCGCCACCTTCGACCTCAAGCGCCGCTGCACGCTCTACCTCTCCTACTACGCCGCCGGCGACACCCGGCGGCGCGGCGCCGCCCTGCTCCGGTTCGCCGAGGCCTACCGCGCGGTCGGCTGGGAGGTCACCCGGGGCGAGCTGCCCGACCACCTCGGCAGCGTCCTCGAGCTCTCCGCCCGGGCGGACGGCGACGGCGCCCGGATCGTCGGCGCGCTCCTCACCGCCCACCGCGACGGCATCGAGGTGCTCCGGCAGGCGCTCGCCGCGGAGCGCTCGCCGTGGGTCGCGGCGGTCGAGGCGGTCTGCCTCACGCTCCCGCCCGTCGACGCGCGGACGCTGGAGCGCGTCGCGTCGCTCGTGGCGGAGGGCCCGCCCGCGGAGCTGGTCGGCCTGTCCGGCCTCCCGGGCTTCGGGACCGACAGGCCCGACGCCGCTGGAGGTGCTCCGCCGTGGACGTGATGCTCTGGGTGGTGCTGCCGTACGTGACGTTCGCCGTGCTGGTCGTCGGGTCGGTGTGGCGCTACCGGTACGACCGGTTCGGCTGGACCACCCGGTCGTCCGAGCTGTACGAGAAGCGGCTGCTGCGCATCGGGTCCCCGCTGTTCCACCTCGGCCTGCTCGTGGTGATCCTCGGGCACGTCGCGGGGCTCGTGATCCCGGCGTCGTGGACCGAGGCGGTCGGCATCCCGGAGGACGTCTACCACCTGGTCGCGGCGCTGGCGGGGTCGGCGGCGTCCGCCGTGCTGGTGTTCGGGCTGCTCATCCTGATCTACCGCCGCCGGACCACGAGCGCCGTGTTCCTCGCGACGACCGTGATGGACAAGGTCATGTACGCGATGCTCGCGCTGTCGGTGCTGTCCGGGGCGTGGGCGACCGCGACCACGCAGCTCGTGAGCGAGGGCGGCTACGACTACCGGCAGACCATCTCGCCCTGGTTCCGCTCGCTCTGGTACCTCCAGCCGCAGCCCGAACTGATGGCCGGCGTCCCCGTCGCTTTCCAGGTGCACATCGTCGCCGCGTTCCTGCTGTTCGCGCTGTGGCCGTTCACGCGCCTGGTGCACGCGTTCTCCGCCCCGGTGCCGTACCTGTTCCGGCCGTACGTCGTGTACCGGTCGCGCGACGCCGGACGCGCCGGCGCCGCTCCCGGCGGGTCCGGCACGCACCGCCCCCGTCCCGGCTGGGAGCCGCCCACCGGTCCCGGACCCCGCAGAGGGAGCTGACATGGCAGAGGCACCACCCACCCGGGCGAGCCGCCGGGCCGAGACGAGCGGGACGTCGTCGAGCGTGCAGCTCGCGCTGGCCACCGTGGGCTTTGCGGTCAACTTCTGGGCCTGGGCCCTGATCAGCCCGCTCGGCAAGGCGTACGGGGTCGAGTACGCCCTGTCGGAGATCCAGCAGTCGGTGCTCGTGGCGGTGCCCGTGCTCGTCGGGTCGCTGGGCCGGATCCCCGTGGGTGCCCTGACCGACCGGTTCGGGGCGCGGACGATGTTCCCGCTGGTGAGCGCACTGACGATCGTCCCGGTGCTGTTCGTGGGGCTCATCGCCGACTCGTACGCGGCGCTGCTCGTGGGCGGTTTCCTGCTGGGCCTCGGCGGCACGACCTTCGCGATCGGAGTCCCGTTCGTCAACGCGTGGTTCACGCCGGAACGCCGAGGCACGGCGCTGGGGATCTTCGGCGTGGGGATGGGCGGCACGGCCGTCTCGTCGTTCACCACCGTGCCGCTGGCCGACGCCTACGGACGCTGGGCGCCGTTCGTCCTGGTCGCGGCCATCCTGGCGGTCTTCGCGATCGCCTCGTGGTTCCTGCTGCGCGACGCCCCGGGACGTACCGCCGGCGCGACCGGGGGCATGCTGGCGCGCACCTGGTCGCTGTTCAAGCTGCCCGCCACGCTGGAGCTCGCCTGGCTGTACGCGGTCGGGTTCGGCGGGTTCGTCGCGTTCAGCGTGTACCTGCCGACGTTCCTCGCCAACGCCTACGACCTCACCGCCACCGACGCCGCGACCCGCACCGCGGGGTTCGTGGTGCTCGCCGTGGTGATGCGCCCGGTCGGCGGGATGCTGTCCGACCGGCTCGGACCCGTGAACGTGTCGGTCTGGTGCTTTGCCGCCGTGACCGTGCTGGCCGCCGTCGTGGCGTTCAAGCCGGGACTCGTCCCGGTCGGCACCATCGCGTTCCTGGGGCTCGCGGCGGCGCTCGGTGCGTCGTCCGGCGCCACGTTCGCCCTGGTCGCCAAGGTCGCACCCGCAGACAAGGTCGGCGCGGTGACCGGCATCGTCGGCGCGGCCGGCGGGCTCGGCGGGTTCGTGCCGCCCCTGATCATGGGCGCGGTCTACCAGCTCAACGGCGACTACGGAGTCGGGTTCGCGCTGCTCGCGGCGACGGGCCTGGCGACCCTGCTGTTCACGCTGGGGCCGGTGCGGCGGGGGGCGCGGGCCTGAGGCTGTCCCGTACGCTCACAGGGAAGGATGCCGGGTTGTGAGGCACAGGTAACCCCGACAGAACCCTGTTCGCATAGCGTCGTCCCATGGAGTCCGGGTTGCGGAGCGTCACGGAGCACGTCGAACACGTCCTCGCGCTCGTCGAGCCGCTGCCGGTCGTCGTGCTCGACCTGGTCGACACCGACGGCGCGGTCCTCGCCGAGGACCTGCACGCCGGCGTGTCCGTCCCGCCCTTCGTGAGCGCCGCGATGGACGGGTACGCCGTGCGGCTGGCCGACCTGCCGGCTGACGGCACGCCGGTGACGCTCCAGGTGACGGGCGATGTCGCCGCGGGCTCCGGTTCAGAGGCCGGGATCTCGCCGGGGCAGGCCGTGCGGATCATGACCGGTGCCCCGCTGCCGCCCGGGGCGGATGCCGTGATCCCCGTGGAGCACACCTCGACCGGCCGGTTCGTCGCAGGCTCGCCCCGGGCCGAGTCCGCGGTCACGCTCGCCCGGCGGCCGCGGGCGCACGTCCGGGCGGCGGGCGAGGACGTGGCTCAGGGAGAACTTCTCGCGCGCGCCGGGACCGCCGTGACGGCGGCGACGGTGGGCGCGCTGGCGGCGTCCGGCACCGTGAGCGTTCCCGTCCGACGCCGGCCCGTGGTCGTCGTGATCTCCACGGGTGCGGAGCTCGTACCGGTCGCCGACCCCCTCGGGCCGGGTCAGATCACGGACTCCAACGGTCCGATGCTCGCGGCGGCGGCCCGGGCGGCAGGGGCCGACGTCGTCCGCCTCGGGCCCGTGCCCGACGATCCCGAGGCGCTGCGCGCGGCGCTCGACGCCGCGCACGGTGCGGGCGCCGACCTGATCGTGACCGCGGGCGGCGTCTCGGCGGGCGCGGCGGACGTGGCGCGCGAGGTCCTCGCGGCCTCCCCGACGGTGTCCGCCGGTGTGACGGACGCCGACGTCGTCACCGTGGCCATGTCTCCCGGCAAGCCGCAGGCGCTCGCCCGCTGGCGCGGCGTCCCGTGGGTGGCCCTGCCGGGCAATCCCGTGGGCGCGTACGCGTCGTTCGAGCTGTTCGCGCGGCCGGCGATCGACCGGCTCCGGGGTCTCGGGGGCGCGGCGGAAGGCTTACCCAGCCAGCGCGGTAACGCTGAGCAAGCACTGCTACCTCTCCGTTACCCCCTCGGCCAGGCATACCGTGCCCTTCGCGCCACAACCGGCTGGTCCAGCCCCGCGGGCCGGCTCCAGGTGCTGCCCGTCCGGTGGGTCGACGGCGGCGTCCAACCCGCCGGATCGCACCACTCCCTGTCCGCGCTCGCCGCGGCCGACGGCCTCGCCCTCGTGCCGCCGGACGTCGAGAAGGTGCGGGCCGGCGACGTCGTCCAGGTGCTGATGCTGCGATGACCAGGAGTGCTCCCCGGATCGGCTACGACGCCGTGGTGCTCGCCGGCGGCCGGGCCTCCCGGCTCGACGGCACCCCCAAGGCGGGCCTCGTCGTGGGTGGGACGCGGCTGCTCGACCATGCGCTGGCGGCGAGCGCGCGGGCTCGCCGCGTCGTGGTCGTGGGACCGCCGGAGCTGGCGCGCACGCTGCCGGCCCGCGATCCGGCGTCGGGCTATGCGGGACCCACACCCCTCCTGACCAGGGAAGATCCGCCGTACGGCGGGCCCGTGGCCGGCCTCGCCGCCGGACTGCGCGCCCTGCCCGACCCGGGTGCGCCATGGGTGCTGCTCCTCGCGGTGGACGTGCCGCGCGCCGCGCGGGCGATCGCGCACCTCGAAGAGGCTGTTTCACGTGAACCGGCCGACGGCGCCTACCTGGTGCGCGGGGGTCGGGCTCAATGGCTGGTCGGCCTGTACCGGCGTACGGCGCTCGACGGCGCACTGGACGGGATCGAGACCGACGGGGCGCCGATGAAGCGACTGGTCGGCGCGCTCCGGTGCACCGAGGTGCCGGACCCGGCAGGCTGGAGCGACGACATCGACACCCCCGCCGACGTGGCCCGCTACCGGAAAGACGTGAGATGACAGACCTCAAGCAGTGGATCTCCGACCTGGAGTCGGAGCTCGGCCTCCCCACGGGCACCATCGACATGAAGAAGGTCCTGGACCTGGCCCGGGACGCCGCCCGCGCCGTCGAACGGCCGGCCGCCCCACTGACCACCTACGCCGTCGGCTATGCGGACGGTCTGGCCGCGGCGGGCGCGCTCGTCGCCGAGCCGGACCCGACGCAGAAGGCGACCGACCTGGCGGCCCGCTGGACCACCGACTGACGTCTGCCGCCAAGGCCCGGCAGTGTCAGTGGTGCGGCCTATCGTGAGGGGCATGGACCGGAACAGGCTCGAGTTCGCGGTGGTCCCCACCGCGATCGGCGAGTGCGCGCTCGTCTGGAACGAGGACGCGGAGATCGTCGGCTCGACGCTGCCCCACGGCAGCGCCGACCAGGTACGCGGCGCCGTGCGCGGCTGGTACCCGGGCGCCGTCGAGGCCTCGCCCGCTCCGGTCGCGGCTGCCGTCGAAGCGCTGAAGCACCTGCTGGAGGACGGCGAGGGGGACCTCGCCGAGGTCCCCCTGAACATGAGCGCCGTACCCGACTTCGACCGGCGTGTCTACGAGATCGTGCGCGCCATCCCGCCGGGCGAGACCCGCACGTACGGCGAGGTGGCGACGGAGCTCGGTGCGCCGGGCGCCGCCCAGGCCGTGGGCCAGGCGATGGGCCGCAACCCGTTCCCGCCCATCGTGCCGTGCCACCGCGTTCTGGCCGCGGGCCGCCGCATCGGTGGCTTCTCGGCGCGCGGCGGCCCGCGCACCAAGCTGCGCATGCTGGAGAAGGAGGGCGTCTACCTGGAGCAGCCCACGCTCTTCGACCTGTGAGCTGCCCCAGGTGCGCTCAGCGGACGGCGCTGGTCAGTGCGCTGGTGACTGTCTTCGTCGTGTAGCCGGTACGTGAGCCGGTGACCACGACGGCGACCCGCTTGCCCTTGGCCGAGGCGGGCACCTTGAAGTAGTAGTTCGTCGCGCCCCTGACCGCGACGCCACCGACCTTCCACTGGTACTTCACCGTGGACGGCTGCGGGGTCCACGTGCCGCGCACGGCCTTGAGCGTGACTCCGACCTTCGGGGTGCCCGTGATCTTGGTTGCCGGCGCGACGAACGCACCGGCCTTCACGGCCGCCGTCGCGGGGCTCGCGAGGGACTTGGTCGTGTAGCCCGTCTTCGAACCGGTGATCGCGACAGAGACCTTCTTGCCCTTGGCCGACGCCGGGACCGTCCAGGTCTTCGACGTCGCGCCGGAGACCGCCTTGCCGTCGAGGCGCCACTGGTACTTGACCGTCGTGGGGGTCGGCGTCCAGGTCCAGCGGTTGGCGGTCAGGGTCTTGCCGACCTGGGCCGTGCCGGAGACGGAGGGGGACCGGGAGGCGGAGAAGACTCCGGAGACCACCGGCTCGGTCGGAGCGCTCGTGACGGTGCGACTTGTGTAGTAGGCCAGCGAGCCCGTGGCCGATACCGTGATCCGCTTTCCGAGAGCCGATCCGGGAATCACGAGGCTCGATGAGGTCGCTCCCGCGATGACCTCCCCGTCGGCCTTCCACACGTAGGTGACCGATGTCGGTTTCGGGCTCCAGACGCCCGGGTCTGCGGTGAGCGTCGCACCGATGCGTGGTGTACCGCTGACCGTTGTGAAGGGAGCTGTGAACTCCGCCGACCGTACCTCTAGCTGCCATGCAGCCGAGACAGGCTTGAGCAGCTCGGAGCCCAGGTACGAGATCTCAAGCCGATGAACTCCAGGAAGCACACCGCTCATCCGGATCGGAAGAGAGACGATAGGCGCCTCGGGAGTGTCAACGGCTATCTCGGTACGGCCCACCTCGACACCATCGATCTTGGCGAGGATCGTCCCATGCACGTCCGACAGATTGGTGGCTGCGATCCCGACCTCGATAGACCGGTCCTGACCAAAGACACCGGCGGACAGCGGATCGGTCAGAATGCGCGTGGAGGCCTTGGCAATCCTGATGCTCCCTCGCCACTCGGCGGGAAGCACCTCGGCTGTCGGATTGCTGAAAGATGTATCAGGGACCCACCGAATGAGGATGGGATGATCGCCCGGAGGCATTTCGTCAAGACGAAGGCTCGTCGAGTACTCGATAGAACCCGCCCCCTGACCACTGCGTCCTCCAGCTGAGTACAGACTGTTCCCGTCCTCGTCGTAGACGTAGAGATATCCAAGCGGGAGGCGCGATCCGTCCACGGTACTCACCGTCATGTCGGCCTGGAGGAGGGTGCTGTATGCACCGTACTCGGCGGTCAGTTCTGTATCGACCGTTATCCGCGTCTCCGCTGGCGGCACCACGGTCACCGTTCCCGTCCACGACACTGGGGCGGCGGGCCCGTCGGAGACGTAATCCACACGCACCTGGTGATGCCCAGGCGGGAGGACAGTCGTGTCGATCCATAGCCGACCGTCCGGGCCACCTCCGCCCAGACGCTCGCCGGATTCCTCGGCGGTCACCGTAAAATAACCCTGATCGGTGGTAACGCCGCCCGATGCTTCCACATGACTGTCGACATAGACGTCATTCGCGCCGATGCGCCACTTCTCAGGCATATCGACCGTGATGGTGGAGGCCTGCTGTGGTCGGACGACGAAGTCGACTGACCGCTCCGTCGTGACGAACGGAGGGCCGTCAAATCTGACCACCCTTGGGTAGACCCCTTCCGGGAACTCCCTGAATTCGAACGTGGCTCGTCCATCCACGACGCGCTCGGGAAATCCCCACCACATCGATCCGTCGTCTCGCACATAACCGATCCGGACCGAACCTGAGGGCGACAGCTCGCCCGCCGTTACGTTGATCTCGACCGGGGTCGGCTCGTTGTAGTTGACCGTGGTCGGTGACGTGACCTGCAGGTCCACAGGAATCGCGGCGCCCTGCCGAATGAGCCACGTCGTGTTGTACCAGTCGGCCACAGCGACCAGACCAGCACGCGGCAGGTCTGGCAGAGGGGCAGAACCCTCGCGACCCCAGGTCAGCATTGTCCCGTCGTCCAGAACTGCCGCGCCCCCTCGGTCGTGCGCCGAGAGACCGACGACCGTTCGCCCCACGGGAACCAGGGCGGGGGCGACCGCAGCTCCCAGTCCGACGATCACACCGTCGTCCCGCACCGCGTACCCGTAGTCCTCGGCGCTACCAAGACCTGGAGCAATATCGAGGCCTGTAAAGCGGGCCTCGGAAGAGGGCGCGACAACTTCGGCCATCTCATTAGCCCACCGACAGAAGACGATTGCCCCGTCGGAGCGCAGCGCCGCCCAGCTCAGATCGTCGGCACTGATAGCGGTGTACTTGAGTCCCACTGGCGGCACGAAAGCGTCAGCGCAGGTCAGCGGGCGCGGTTCGGCCCAAGCCACCTTGATGCCGATGATCCGGCCGTCCGACCGCACCGCAAAGGCACCGTCCTGGCCGACATCGACTGCAACGTAGGACATGCCGCTCGGCAGCTCAGGGACATGAGGAGTTGGCAGCTCCTCATCGAGGACCATCACGAGTTCACCGTCGGACCGGAGCAGGAAGCTTGCCCCGCCATCCCCTGCGGCGACCGCTGTGTACCGCTCGCCATCCGGAAGCTCGGGTATCTCCGGCGGCGAGGACCAGGCGTCGTCCAAGCTGGCGACGACCTCGCCATCGCTGCGGAGCATCAATGCCATGGGTGTGTTGTCCACGGCGCCGACGGAGATCGCTGTGTGGGTTACTCCAACGGGGAGCTCCCAGGCATAGTTGGTATCGCCGATCACCTTGAGGCCAAGGCCCGCATTCCAAGGCATTGCCTGGCCACCGACATCAACGGGGGTGCCCTCCTGCACGAACCGGGGTGCTGGTACCGCCTGCTCCTTCACTGGGGTCGCAACAGCACCTGGAGCCGCTCCGAGCACCAGCGCTCCGACTATGCCCAGCACGATGGACGAAGGGAACAGCCCTCGTAACGGGGAGCCTTCAAACGAGTCGGACATGACTTGACTCCCAGGGAGAGCAGGAAAGCGGCGCTCGGAATGTATCCGTCGACAACTCCCATTCGCCGCGTTTTCGGGTGAATCACCGGGTGAACTCTGTGGATTGCAGCAGAACAACACCGATCGTCGACCGAACTTGGACCCGCACTTGTGCCAAGCCACGCACGAGCCGCGGGCGCACCCTCTGCGCCGCCCGGTGCGACACTGTCCTGCGTGCCCGACGTCCCCACTCACCCTCTCCTCGACGTGCTCCTCGCCGGTGGCGCGCGCGCCGAGCGGCTGACGGCGTCGCGCACCTTCCCGGAGCGCGTCGCCGAGCACACCGACTGGCCCGAATGGGCCGACGCGACGGTGGTGCAGGGGTACCGGAAGCTCGGCGTCGACCGGCCGTGGACACATCAGGCCGTGGCCGCCGACCTGGTGCACCGGGGTCGGCACACCGCGCTGGCCACGTCCACGGGGTCGGGCAAGTCGCTCGCCTTCTGGCTGCCCGCGCTGTCGGCCGTCCGGACCGCGGCGGCCGCCGCGACGCTCGACCCGGGGAACATCGCGTCGGCGCACGTGCGGCCCACCACCATCTACCTCAGCCCCACCAAGGCGCTGGCCGCCGACCAGCTCAGCGCGCTCGAACGCGTGCTCGACGCGGCCGGCACGCGCGACGTCCGCGTCGCCACGTGCGACGGCGACACCTCGCGCGAGGAGCGGTCCTGGGTCCAGGACCACGCCGACGTCGTCCTCACCAACCCCGACTTCCTCCACTACGCCCTGCTGCCCAACCATCGTCGCTGGTCACGGCTGCTCAAGGGGCTGCGCTACGTCGTCGTCGACGAGGGTCACGCCTACCGCGGCGTCTTCGGCGCGCACGTCTCGCTGGTGCTGCGCCGGCTCGCGCGCCTCGCGGCGCGGTACGGGGAGGGCTCGCCCACGTTCGTGGTCGCCTCGGCGACGACGGCGGAACCCGCCGTCAGCGCCGCCCGCCTCATCGGCGTCTCGCCCGACGACGTCACGGCCGTCACCGAGGACGCCTCGCCGTCGGGACGCCGGACCGTACTGCTGTGGCAGCCGCCGGAGATCGCCTCGTGGCGCCCACCGGTCGACGGCGACGAGGCCCACACATCATCCCGAGACCGCTCCGGCGACGAGCAGTCGTCGATGCGCCGTGCCGACCCCGCGGAGCCCGACCCGTGGGCCCTGCCCGGCGAGAACGGCGAGGCCGACCCCGTCGCGACCACCGCGCCGCCGGAGCATCCGCGCCGGTCGGCCACCGCGGAGGTCGCCGACCTGCTGGCCGACCTCGCCGAGGCCGGCGCCCGCAGCCTCGCGTTCACGCGGTCGCGACGCGGGGCGGAGTCGGTGGCGCAGCAGGCCCGCGACCACCTGCGGCACTCCGCCCCCGAGGCCGGCCGCCGGATCGCGGCCTACCGCGGCGGCTACCTCCCCGAGGAGCGCCGCGAGCTGGAACAGGCGCTGCGCACGGGCGAGTTGCTGGGCCTCGCGACCACCAACGCGCTGGAGCTCGGCGTGGACATCTCCGGCCTCGACGCGGTGCTCATCGCGGGCTGGCCCGGCACCCGCATGTCGCTGTGGCAGCAGGCGGGCCGCGCGGGGCGGGCCGGGGCCGACGGCCTGGTCGCCTTCGTCGCGCGCGAGGACCCGCTCGACACCTATCTCGTGACCCACCCGGAGGCCGTGTTCGACGCACCGCTGGAAGCCACGGTGTTCGACCCGGCGAACCCGCACGTCCTGGCACCACATCTGTGCGCGGCAGCCCAGGAGGCGCCGCTACGCTCCGAGGACCTCACGGCGTTCGGCGACGCCGGCCACGTGCGCGGGATCCTGGATGTGCTGGTCGCCCGGGGCGCGCTCCGGCGTCGGACCTCCGGGTGGTACTGGACCCACCACCAGCCCGCCGCGGGCCTGACCGACCTGCGCGGCGCCGGCGGCACACCCGTGCGCGTGGTCGAACAGGGCACCGGCCGGATGCTCGGCACCGTCGACGCGGCCTCGGCGGACGGTCAGGTGCACGACGGCGCCGTGTACGTGCACCAGGGCACCACCTACGTGGTGGCGCACCTCGACCTGACCGACCACACCGCCGTCGTGCAGCGGCGACGGCTCGACTACGGGACGTGGTCGCGCTCGGTCATGTCGGTGGCGATCGAGGGCTGGGACCGGTCACCCGACGGCGGCCCCGCGGCGCCTCAGGACGACGACGGTCCCGGCCACGACCTGGTCACCCGCGAGTGGGGACCGGTGACGTGGGGGCTCGGCCCCGTGGAGGTGACGTCGCAGGTGGTGAGCTTCCAGCGCCGTCGCGTCCCGGACATGCAGGTGCTGGGGACGGAGCAGCTCGAGCTGCCCGAGCACACCCTCGGGACGGTCGCGGTCTGGTGGTCGGTGCCGGAGTTCGTGCTGCGGGCCGCGGACATCTCGCCCGAGCAGGCGCCGGGCGCGCTGCATGCGGCGGAGCACGCGTCGATCGGGCTGCTGCCCCTCCTGGCGACGTGCGACCGCTGGGACCTCGGCGGGGTCTCGACCGAGCTGCACCCCGACACCGGCGAGGCGACGGTGTTCGTCTATGACGCCTACCCGGGCGGCGCGGGCTTCGCGGAGCGGGCCTACGACCTGGGCGCGACGTGGCTGCGGGCGACCCGCGACGCGATCGCGGCCTGCCCCTGCGCGGACGGCTGCCCGGCCTGCGTGCAGTCGCCGAAGTGCGGCAACTACAACGCGCCGCTCGACAAGGACGCCGCGGTCCGGCTCCTGGATGCGGTGCTCTCCCACGACCCGCAGGCGGCGCTTACCGGGTCGTAACGGAGCAGTCTTCCGTATGCGACATTCACCCGATATGTTCCCCGGACCAGGCCGTTCGTCGCGAGGGAGCACGCCGATGCGAGTCCACCACGTCCGGGCACAGCAGGTCGGCGCAGCCGCCGTCGCCGCACTCACGGGACTGGCCCTGGCGGCTGGCACCGTTTCCGCCACAGCGGCCCCCGCCGGTGAAGCTCCGGTAGCTCAGGCGCCGGCCGCCGAGGCGCCCGCCGAGGCCCCGTACGTCCTCGACGACGGCGTCACAGCGGCTGTCTACGACTACGCGGGCGCGATCCGCGAGTCGGTGAACGTGATCGCTCCGGACCTGGACGGCGACGGTGACCCCGAGGAGGTCCGCGCCGACATCATCCGCCCGGCCGAGCTCGACGGCGTCGCCGAGGTGCCCGTCGTGATGGACGCCAGCCCGTACTACGCGTGCTGCGGCCGCGGCAACGAGAGCGAGGTCAAGGAGTACGACGCGGCCGGGGACCCGGCGCTGTTCCCGCTGTACTACGACAACTGGTTCGTGCCGCGCGGATACGCGTACGTGGCGGTCGACATGGCCGGGACCGGCTGGTCCACGGGTTGCACGGACCACGGCGGGCCGTCCGACGTGCTCTCGGTGAAGGCCGTGGTGGACTGGCTGAACGGGAACGCGACGGCGGTGGACCCGGACACCGGGGATCCCGTGACCGCGGACTGGACGACGGGGAAGACCGGCATGATCGGCAAGTCCTACGACGGCACGCTCGCCAACGGCGTGGCCGCGACCGGCGTCGAGGGGCTGGAGACGATCGTGCCGATCGGCGCGATCAGCTCCTGGTACGACTACGACCGGGCGCAGGGCCTCCCGTTCTCGGCCAACTACCCGCGGTTCCTCATGGGCTACGTGGCCGGTGGCCGGCACGTCGCGACGGACTGCTCCGCGATCACCGAGTCCCTGAACACGGCGGGCGACGACGCGTCCGGCACCCACAACGCCTTCTGGGACGAGCGCGACTACCGTTCCGGCTCGCTCTTCGACGCCTCGCGGGTCACGGCCAGCGTCTTCGTGGTGCACGGCGCGCAGGACACCAACGTGGACACCCCCAACTTCTCCCGCTGGTGGACGGCGCTCGGCGAGCAGGGCGTGGAGCGCAAGCTGTGGCTCACGCGCCTGGGGCACGTCGACCCGTTCGACTCGGACCGGGCCGAGTGGGTCGACACCCTGCACCGCTGGTTCGACCACGAGCTGCTCGGCGTGGACAACGGGATCACCGACGAGCCCGCGGTCCGGGTCGAGGTCGCCCCGAACGAGGTGGTCACCTCGGACTCCTGGCCGGTCACGGACCGCACCGCCCGGCTGCGGCCGCGTGCGGACGGCAGCCTCGCGCTCGGCGCCCGTGGCCGGGCGGTCGACGCCGGCTGGGTGAACTCCCCGAACCAGACCTTCAACACCGCCCTGACCGCGGGCACCAACCCGAACCGGCTGCTGTTCCGCACCGGCACCCTGACGGACGACCTGCGCCTGTCCGGCGCGGCATCGGTGACGACGACCGTCACCCACGGGGCATCGACCGGCCAGATCACGGTGGGGCTCGTCGACTACGGCGTGACGGACCGGGTGCTCACCGGGGGCGAGGGCGCGACGACGCTCGGCACCGAGTCCTGCTACGGGGAGTCGGCCGGGGTCGACGACGCCTGCTACCGCGACGTCGTCCGGAACATCGGGTCCACGGAGTTCCAGGTGCTGGGCCGCGGCTGGGCCCGGCTCGACGGCGCCGACACGCACACCGTGACCGTCGAGATGCAGACGAACGACCTGGTCGTCCGCGCCGGGCACCAGCTCGGCCTCGTGGTCATGGGCACCGACCGGGGAGCCACGGTGACCGTTGACCGCGCGGCGACGCCGTACTCGATCGACCTCGGCGTCACGACGCTGAACCTGCCCGTGTCCGGTCCGATGACGAGCTTCACGCCCGGCCACAGCCTGGTGCCGGACGCCGGCGACGTCACGCGCTCGGCGCTCCTGCCCGAGGCACGGGTGGTCGTGCCGCGGTGAGACCCGACCGCCGCGGCACGAGTTCGTGCCGCGGCGGGGCTACTCACCCAGCCGTTTGAACGGGCTCGTCGAGAACACGACCTCGACCGCCACGTCGAAGTACTCCGCGATCCGCAGCGCGAGGAAGAGCGACGGGCTGTACTCGCCTCGTTCGAGGTAACCGACCGTCTGGTAGTGCACCCCGAGCGCCTCCGCCAGCTCGCGCCGCGAGACGCCTCGTTCGGCACGCAGCATCGCGATGCGGTTGTGGACGACGTCGGACTGCTCCCCCACCAGCTCAGTACCCCTTGGCCATGTAACGCTCCCGCGCCGCCGCCACTGTGGAACCCGACTCCCGGCGGGCCATCCTGCGAAGCACGATCGGCGCGAGCACCATACCCACAACTGCCCAGAGACCGAGCACCGCGAACATCTCGAACGTTCGCCACGACTCACCGATCTCCACCGTGACCATGCTCTCGGGAAGCATCGCCGACCGGGCGCCCAACCCGAGCCAGTAGTAGGGGAACGCCTGGCCCACCCACTGCAGCCACTCGGGCAGCGCCGTGATCGGGTAGAAGATCCCGGACGGCACGATCAGGAGCATCGAACCCAGGAACAGGAGCCCTGTCTGCGAGGCGCTCTTGAACAGCGACCCGAGCGCCACGCTGATCGGCACGGTGGCGACCATCCCCACCAGGAAGATCAGCGCCAGCAGGAGGACGGTGCGGCCGTCCAGCCGCAGCTCTCCGGCGACCGTGACCGCAGGGACGACCAGGACGATCAGGCCCACCAGGGTGGTCAGCGCGAACATCAGGATCTTGCCGACCAGGTAGCCCAGCATCCCGTTGGGCGTCGCCTTGGCCCGAAGCAGCGTCCCGTCCTCCCGGTCGACGGCAATCGTGCTCGCGGGGCCGGTCAACCCGCCGAACGCGATGCTCATGCCGACCAGGCTCGGCAGCACCATGGCACCCAGCGCGAAGTCGGTGCCAGGGACGGTGCTGCCCCGCATGAACAGCAGGACCACCGCGTAGATGACGGGGAACGCGAGGATCCAGACGAGGTCGCTCGCGCTCGTGACCGAGTACTTGGTCTCGAGCCAGCCCCGGACGAGTCCGGCGCGGACGGCAGCGCGGCGCGCGTCGTTCCGCGCGCGCCCGGCCGTGGTCCCGGTCGCGGTCATGACTGCACTCCCTCACTCTGCTCGGCCCGGTTCGGTGCGGCCTGGTCCCGCGCGGCGTCGTCCGGCGTGGCCTGGTTCTGCTCGGCGCGATCCGACCCCCTGCCGTCCGACTCGGGCTGGTAGCTCTCGGCCCGGTGCACGAGCGCCATGTAGGTGTCCTCGAGGCTGGCCCGCTTGACCTCGAGCTCGCTGACGTCGGGGTCACCCGCGAGCAGCCGGCGGACGAACGGGGTGGGGTCGCCCTCGGTCACCGCGTGGACGTTCCGGTGCCCGCCGGAGGTCCAGCGCACCTCCGCCTGTGTGGTCAGCTCGCGTGCCAGCTGTTCCGCCGACCCGTCGGCGACGACCACACCCCCGTCGAGCACCAGGATCCGGTCGGCGAGCTTCTCGGCCTCGTCGAGGTCGTGCGTCGTGAGCAGGACCGTCGTGTTCTCGAAGTCGGCCAGCCGGTGCACCAGGTCGTGGAACTCGCGCCGGGCGTGCGGGTCAAAGCCCGCCGTCGGCTCGTCGAGGAACACGAGCTCCGGGCGCCCGACGATCCCGATGGCCACGTCGAGGCGGCGCCGCTGCCCGCCCGAGAGCGTCTGCACCTTGGCGTTGGTCTGCTCCAGGAGGCCGACCACCTTGATCAGCTCGTCCACGTCCCACGGCCGCGACACCTCGGCGGTCGAGTAGGGGACGTAGAACCGTGCGAGGTATCCGAGCAGGTCCCGCACCCGCCACCGGCTGTGGTCGCGCCACGACTGGAGGACGACGCCCAGCCGCGCGCGCCATGCCTCGTCGCCGTGCGCCGGGTCCTGCCCGAGCACCGCGACCTCGCCGGCCGACCGCATGCGGAAGCCCTCGAGGATCTCGATCGTGGTCGTCTTGCCGGCGCCGTTGGGCCCGAGCAGGGCGACGACCTCGCCGCGCTGCGCCGTGAAGGACACGCCCTTGAGCACGTCCTTGGTCCCGTACCTCATCCGTAGGTCACGCACGTCGAGCGCCACGTCGCTCGACGGCGGAGGTCGGTCCTGTGCAGTCATCGCACTCTCCATACCATCCATAGCAGTGATACTACGATCCGTCGGGGTTCCACGTCATCCCCTTTTCCCGAGGCCCGGCCCGCGCCGTCGCTCGTGCCGACCCGAGCGCACCACCGAGCTCCCCGGCCGGCCCCGCGGCCACGCGGGTCGCGACGACCCGCACGATCCCTCCCCCGAACACCTCGCACGACGCGATCTCCGCGCCGTTGCGCACGACGGCGGCACCCGCCGTCCCGCACGGGTCGAACCCGTCGCGCAGCGCGGTCGCGCCGGCGATCGCCCCGAGGTCGGCCGCCGCCTGCGCGGTGCCGCGCGCGTTCTGGGCCGCGCCGAGCGCGGCGATCCCGAGCGCGAGCAGCAGTGCCGCGGCGACGATCCCGAGCACCAGGACGGTGCCGGCGCCGCGCTCGGGATCTCGTCCGGGGCCGCACCCGGGTCGACACCGCTCGGCGCCGTCGACAGACCTCACGGCTCCACCCAGGCCGCCGCCGTCCCGGTGGCCCGCAGCGGCCCGGCCACCCAGCCGCCCGAGACCGGCCGCGTGACCGTCACCCGTACCCACTCACCCTCCCGCGCGAGCGACATCTCGACCTCGGGTCCGCCCACCCGGGCGACGACCGCCGCGACGGCGGCGCCCTGCTCCCCGATCGCCACCGCCCGCGCCCCCGCGCGGGCCGCGTCCAGGGCGCGCATCTGCGCCGTGGACGCGGCCACGAGGGTGAGCACGGCGACGAGCACGAGGACGACGACCGGCAGCCCGATGGCCAGCTCGGCCGTGACCGTGCCGCGTTCCGACTCACGCTCCGCCATGGATCAGCCGGCCGTCAGCGCCGACTGGATGAGCGACGTGAGCATCGACTTCACGTCGCCGCCCTTGAGGACCGCCATCAGCGCACCCGCGAAGGCGGCCGCGGCGAGCGTCGCGATCGCGTACTCGGCCGTGGCCAGCCCGCGCTCCGACTCGCGCCCGTCAGCCTCCGTCCGCGACCGGTCGTCCGGCTCGGGACAGGCAACCGCTGTCGTGATCGTCATGTCTTCTCCTCCTGCTCCGCCCGCTCGCACGCCTCCCGGCGTGCCCGCGGGCACCCTGTACGGCCCGTCACGACGGGCCCCGTCCGCCGTGCGGCGGACGGCACCGGCGCACCTGAGCGCGCCGAAGTCCTCATCTCTCGTCGGGTGCCGGCCACCCGGTGCCCGTGTCCTGCGTCAGCCCGTGAGCAGGTCGATCCCGAGGGCCAGCAGCACCGGGACCAGGCCCACCAGCACGAACGCCGGCAGATAGCAGACGCCCAGCGGCAGCACGAGCCGCACCCCGAGCCGTGCCGCGGCAGTCCGGCTCGCCGCGCTCCGCACGTGCCGCACCTCCGCCCCGGCGGCGCGCAACGCCTCGCCCGGTGCGGCGCCGTCCAGCCACGCGCCCCGCAGCGCGTGCACCACCGGGCCGAGGGCCGGCGGTGTCTGCGCCCACGCCCGCTCCCAGGCCGCGCCGAGCACGAGCGCCTGCGCCGCGCGGGTGAGCACCTGACCGTCGGGACCATCCACGGCGGCGCCCACCGCCTGCAGCGCGCGCGGCACCCCCGCCCCGGACCGCATCGCCGCCGCCAGCAGCTCCAGCACCACCTGGACGTCCAAGCCGGACCGCTCCGCTCCGCCCGCCGTGGCCACCAGCCTGTCGGACCAGACCCGCCCGGCCACGAGCAGCACCACGCCGGCCGCCAGGGCTGCCGTTCCGACCCCGCCGTCGGTGGCCGTACCCACCGGGTCGGCGCCGAGTGCCCACCCGAGGAACCCGCCCGCGACCGGCAACCACATGAGCAGCCGACCCGTGGTCCGCGGCCCGGCGAGCGCCGTGTCCCGTTCGGCCTGCGCCTCGGCCTCCGCGACGAGGGTTGCCGCGACCTGCTCCAGGACCCGGCCGAGCGGCGCCCCGACGTCGAGCGCGAGCCGGGTCGCCGCGACCACCGCCTCCGCGTGCCGGGAACCGAGCACCCGGGCGAGCGCGCCGACGTCGGGCACACCCGCGAGGTCGACGTTCACACCCGCGGCGCGCGACCACGCCGCACCGGGCGGCGAACCCGCCTTGAGCAGCGCGACCACCTGCAGCACGACCACCCGGACGTCGCCGCCCGCTCCGCGCGCGCCCGCACCCCGGCGGTCCGGCCGGGCGACGACCGGTCCTGCCACCTTGGCGCCGGGGGCGACGGTGACGCCCGCCGCAGCACCCGGGTCGACACCCCCGCCCGGCCCGGCGAGCACCTCGCGCAGCCGCCGACCTCCGCGCGCCAGCACCAGCCAGGCGCCGACCGCCACGAGCAGGCCAACACCGAGCGACTCCAGGACCCTCAGCACGGCGCGTACCTCCCCACCAGCTCGCTCCACGTACTCGGATCCGTCGTCCACCCGCCGCTGCCGTCCCAGCGCCCGGCGGTACGCACCTCCAGCTCGCCGTTCAGGCCTCGTCCCACAAGCCCGATCTCCGCCAGGTACCGCGTCCCCTGCCCGCGCCGCAGGTGCAGCACCACGTCCAGCGCGCCCACCGCCTGCGCGGCCACCGCCTCCCGGGTCATCCCGGCCAGGCCCGCGAGCGCCTCCAGCCGGGCCGGCACCACGCCGACGGCGTTGGCGTGCAGCGTCGCGAAGCCGCCGTCGTGGCCGGTGTTCATCGCCATGAGGACCTCGCGCACCTCGGCGCCGCGGCACTCGCCGAGCACTATGCGGTCGGGCCGCATGCGCAGGGCGTTCCGTACCAGGTCGGCCAGGTCCACGGCGCCTGCACCCTCGACGTTGGCGCGTCGCGCGGCGAGGTGCACCACGTGCGGATGGGCGGGTCGCAGCTCGCGCGCCTCCTCGACCGTCACCACGCGTTCCCCGTCCGGCACCAGGGAGAGGAGCGCGGAGAGCAGCGTCGTCTTGCCGGTGCCCGTACCCCCGCTGATCAGCACGTTCGCCCGGCTCCGCACGAGGGATCGCAGCAGGCCCGCCCACTGCCGTGGCAGCGCGCCGCCGGCCACGAGCTCGTCGAGCGTGAACGCGCGGCTGCGTAGCACGCGCAGCGAGATCAGGGCGCCCGTCTCGGCCAGGGGTTCGAGCACGGCGTGCAGCCGGGTGCCGTCGGGCAGGCGCGCGTCCACGGTGGGGCAGGCGTCGTCGAGGCGTTGACCACCGAGCGCCGCCAGGCGGACGGCGAGCGCCCGCACCTCCGCGGCCGACCCCAGGTCGAGCGCGGCCCGCTCGAGACCGGCGCCCCGCTCGACCCACACGTCGCGCGGGCCGTTGACCAGCACGTCGGTGACGTCGGGTGCGTCGAGGAACGCCTGCAGCGGGCCGGCGCCCGTGAGCTCGGCCCGGGCGGCCCGCTCCAGGTCCCGCAGGGCGTCGGACCCGAGCACGCGCCCGGAGTCGCGTACCGCGGCACGCACGGCGGCGTCCGCGCCCGCACGCCCCGTCGCGAGCCGCGCGCGGACGTCGTCGAGCAGGGACCGATCGGGCGAGGGCGCGGTCACAGCGCGGCCGCCACGTCGGCCGCGAAGCTGCCGAGCACGGTCCGGTGCGCCACCGCGGGCCCCTCGCCGCGCTCGATCGCCCGCGCGAGCCCGGCGTCCCGCCCCAGGACCCCGATCGTGGGCAGCCCGAGCGCGGCGGCGACGTCGTCGGGGGCGACCGCGCCGGGCGCGGGCCCGCGTGCCACCACGCGCACGTCGGACACGTCCGCCGCACGGAGCTCGTCACGCACCCGCTGCGCGCCGACGGCCGCGGGCAGGGTGAGCGGGACGACGAGCAGCACCGTCTCGCAGGCCGCGAGAAGCGCCCGCACCGCCCGGGCACCGTCTCCCGGCGCCTCAGCCACGGATCCACCACCGCCCCGACGGGTCGCGGAACCCCACGCACCGGGCCGCGGCAGGTCGAGCACGAGCGTCTCCCCGACGCGGACGAGCCCGCGGCACACGCCGAGCACCACGTCGTCGTCCGGCGGGGCTCCTGACGGCGTACCGCTCAGCACGGGTACCGCGCCCCAGCGCGGCAGGGCAGCGACCACGCCGAGCCCGTCGACGTCGCCGCGCGCTTCGACGAGGTCGGGCCACCGCGCGCCGCGGCCGCCGTCGGCCCCGAGCAGCAGGTCCGTACCCGGCGCGTGCGCGTCCAGGTCGACGAGCGTGGCGCGCTCACCTCCGCGGCGCAGGCCGTGGGCGACGCACGCCGCCACCACCGACGTGCCCGCGCCGCCGCACGCCCCGACGACCCCGATCACGCGACCCGGCTCCGGCCGGGCACCACTCGTCGTGCTGCTCATCGCGCCCCCTCCGGCACAGGTCCGGCGGCCGGTCCGGCCGCCGTCCCGGGCACTCCGCCCGGGTCCTCGACCAGGTTGGCCGCACGGACACACCCCGTGCGGCCCGCATCGGCGCCGCTGTGCACGGACGACGAGAAGTGGTGCCTGTGGTCGGGCTCGGACGCCCGTCCCGCCGTGCAGACGGTCTCTGGTCGGGGCGGGCGAGTTTCATCGAGGCGGAAGAAATCACGGCGCGGAGACCTGCTCCGGCGGACGGCCCCGCTAGGCTCGTCGCGTGACCGAGCAGGTGCCCCAGATCGCTTCTCGACCGCAGTCGCGCGCTCAGCGCACCGCCGCGTTCTTCGATCTCGACAAGACGATCATCGCCACCAGCTCGTCGGCGGCGTTCTCCAGGCCGTTCCTCGCGGGCGGACTGCTGTCGCACGCCGACGTGCTGCGGAGTGCCTATGCCCACTTCATCTTCATGATCGGCAACGCCGACGCCGACCAGACCGAGCGGATGCGCGCGCACCTCTCGTCGCTCGTCACCGGCTGGGACGTGGAGAAGGTCCGGCAGATCGTCACCGAGACGGTGCACGAGCTCATCGACCCCTACGTCTACGCCGAGGCCGTCGAGCTGATCGAGGAGCACCACGCGGCGGGTCGGGACGTGGTGGTGGTGTCGGCGTCGGCCGCGGTCCTCGTGGAGCCCATCGCGGCGGTGCTCGGCGCGGACCACGTGCTCTCCACGCAGATGACGGTGCAGGACGGCCGCTTCACCGGCGAGATCGACTTCTACAACTACGGCGACAACAAGGCCGTCGGTGTCCGCCGGCTCGCCGCCAGCGAGGACTACGACCTCGCGCGGAGCTTCGCCTACTCCGACTCCATCACGGACGCCCCGATGCTGGCCGCGGTCGGCCACGCCTTCGTGGTCAACCCGGACCGGGTCCTCAAGCGCCGGGCCGCGCAGTCCGGCTGGGGCGTGCTGGCGTTCGTCCGCCCGATCGCGCTGCGCCCGCGCATCGAACCCCTCCCTCTCCTCGCGGTCGTGGGCACCGTGGCGGTCGGGGTCACCGTCTGGCTGGTCTGGCGCGCTGCCCGACGCCGCGCACGCCGCCGCTGAGCCCGGCACCCACACCTCACCGGTACTCACGCCGAGGTAAGAGGTCGACCGACCAGGACGCCGTCGGGCAGACTCCGAACCATGTCGTCGAACTGAGCGATTCGCCTGTCGTGCGCCGCAGAGCGCACCGCATTCACCTGCCCTTCGACGATCGGAACCCCGTGAGCTTCACCGTGCGCCCGTACCTGCCCGACGACGAACCCGGCTGGCTCCGCTGCCGGGTGCTCGCCTTCCTGAACACCCAGTACTACGACGACGTCAAACCGCACCGCACGTCGTTCGACCTCCCGGCAGTTTGCCTGGTAGCGGTCGCCGAGGACGGCACGATCTGCGGGGTTCTCGACGTCGAACTCGACGGCGACACGGCCACGATCGACACCATCGCCGTCCACCCCGACCACACCCGGCGGGGCATCGCGACCGCACTCCTCGACGCGGCGATCCCCAGGATCAGAACGGCCGGGGCGACCACCCTCGACGCCTGGACACGTGAGGACGAGGCCGCGAACGCCTGGTACCTGCGCTCGGGCTTCGCCGAGAACTACTCCTACCTGCACGTGTACAAGGGCGGTAACGAGCCCGCAGCCGGATTCGTCGCCCCGGACGGGCTCTCCACCCCGCTGATCGCGTTCATGCACGCCGACGTCTCGCGCGAGGAGGAACTGCGCACGCGGTTCGCGCGCGTCCACGTCTGCCGCCAGTACCTGCGCCGCCTCTGAGGCTGCCGGTCCGCGGCGAGGCCGGCAGGTCGCGGCGCGAGGCACGACCGGCGCTCGATCGCACCGGAATCCGCCAATTTCCGCGCCTGAGGCCGCGCCTCGCCTCAACCCGCCGGTCGCAAAAGGTCAAGGATCGGTAAGGCCGAAGATTTTCCCACGCAATTGCGCACAGGACAGGAATTGGCAATTGTGAAGATCACCGCGCTCAGGTTGCTTTTGTCACCGACAGGCAGTGTGATTGTGTTCACAGCAAGTATTCAGGGCGGCAGGGACCGTGCCCTGGGGGTCGAAAGGGCGCAAGTCTGATCGACGGCGAGCGACGTGCACGGTCAACCCCGTCCAGCTGGTGAGAGCGGAACCCGGCTTGAGGATGCTCCCGGATTCCGTGCTCGACAGGCCGAGATCTCGCCACCGCAGTGGCCGGGCCCTCGCACTTCCGGATCGCGAACGGAAATTGCGAGGAGCCCGGCCGCACGGCGAATCGTTTCGCGGAATGCACGCCGGCCGGAAAAGAATCACCACACCCGGAATTCTCCAGGCGTTCAAACGCCGTCAGTCGTGATTCCCGCCCTTTGTGGGGCACCCTCACCGCACCACTTTCCGGCGCAGCCGGCCCCGCGGTGCCACCGATCACCGGCACCGATCACCGCCACTGCGCGCGCGAGTACTGCGGCTGCACCCCCACGCCCGCGTCCACGGGTACCGTCCCGATCTTGTCGCGCAGCGTGTGCGCCGCCCGCAGCGGCCAGTGCGGGTCGCGCAGTGCCTCGCGGCCGATCATGACGGCGTCCGCCGAGCCCTCCACGAGGACCTGCTCCGCCTGGACCGGGTCGCTGATCAGCCCGACCGCGCTGACCGGCAGGCCGGACACCTCGCGCACGCGGCGGGCGTACGGCACCTGGTAGCCCGGCCCGACGGTGATGTGCGCCGGCGCCACGCCCCCGGTCGAGACGTCCACGAGGTCGGCACCGAGCGTGCCGAGCCGGCCCGCGACGGCGGCGACGTCGTCCACGGCGAGACCGCCGTCCAGCCAGTCGGTCGCCGACAGCCGCACGAGCACCGGCAGCTCGTCGGGCCACACGGACCGCACCGCGCCCACGGTCTCCTCGACGAGCCGCGAGCGCGCCTCGGCCGACCCGCCGTACCCGTCCGCGCGGAGGTTGGCCAGCGGCGACAGGAACTGGTGCAGCAGGTAGCCGTGCGCGGCGTGCACCTCGACGGTGTCGAAACCGGCCTCGCGGGCGCGGCGCGCGGCGGCCGCGAAGTGCTCGGGCACGTCTGCGACCTGCTCGGCGGTCATCTCCGCGGGGGTGGCGAAGCCCGGGTAAGGGAGGGCCGACGGCCCGACGGTCGGCCAGCCGCCGTCGGCCACCGGGACGCTGCCCTGCTCCGGCGCCCACGGACGGAAGGTCGACGCCTTGCGCCCCGCGTGCGCGAGCTGGATGCCGATCCGCGCCCCCCGCGCGTGCACGAAGTCGACGATCCGCTTCCACCCGGCGGTCTGCTCGTCGTTCCAGATGCCCGTGTCCTGCGGCGAGATGCGCCCCTCGGGCACGACAGCGGTCGCCTCCGTCAGGACCAGCCCGAACCCGCCGGCGGCCCGCGCGCCGAGGTGCACGAGGTGCCAGTCGTTCGGGAGCCCGTCGGCCGCCGAGTACTCGCACATCGGCGCCAGCCAGGCGCGGTTCGGCAGGGAGAGGTCGCGCAGCGCGATCGGTTCGAGGAGGTGGCTCACGTCAGCCCGTAACGTGGCCGGTCCCGGGTCAATTCCGGGGCGACGGCACGGCGTCTCAGGAAGTGACACCGGTTTGTGAGGGGTGTCACCGTCCGGGACTACACTCACCGACCAGAGACAACGTCAAGGCAGCCCCAAGCACCTGCCCGAACGAACGCGAAGACGCGCACCGGAGGTCACCGTGACAGACACCAACCCGACGTCGGGCTCGGCATCCAGCCCCAGCCTCGAGAACCTTCTGCACGAGACCCGGAGCTTCCCGCCCAGCGCGGAGTTCGCGGCCCAGGCGAACGCCCAGGCCGACCTGTACGAGAAGGCATCGGCCGACCGCCTGGAGTTCTGGGCCGGCCAGGCACGGGAGCTCGTGACCTGGAAGACGCCGTTCACCGAGACGCTGGACTGGAGCGGAGCCCCTGTCGCGCGCTGGTTCGCCGACGGCACGCTGAACGCCGCGTACAACGCGGTGGACCGGCACGTCGAGGCCGGCAACGGTGACCGCGTCGCCATCCACTTCGAGGGCGAGCCGGGCGACACCCGCACGGTCACGTACGCCGACCTGCAGCAGGAGGTGTCGCGCGCGGCCAACGCGCTCACCGCCCTGGGCGTGCAGACCGGCGACCGGGTCGTCATCTACCTGCCGATGCTCGTCGAGTCGGTCGTCGCGATGCTGGCCTGCGCCCGTATCGGCGCCCCGCACTCCGTGGTCTTCGGCGGCTTCTCCGCGGACGCCCTGCGCAGCCGGATCGCCGACGCCGAGGCCACGCTGGTCATCACGGCGGACGGCGGCTACCGCCGCGGCGCGCCGTCGGCCCTCAAGCCGGCTGTCGACGAGGCTCTGGCTCCGAAGGAGGGCGCCGACCCGACCACGGTCCGGAAGGTGCTCGTCGTGCGGCGCACCGAGCAGGACGTGGACTGGGTCGAGGGCCGGGACGTGTGGTGGCACGAGGCGCTGGCCGAGGCCTCCGACCAGCACGAGCCGGTCGCGGTCGAGGCGGAGCACCCGCTGTTCATCCTGTACACGAGCGGCACCACCGGGAAGCCGAAGGGCATCCTGCACACCACCGGTGGATACCTCACGCAGGCCGCGTACACGCACAAGAACGTGTTCGACCTGAAGCCGGAGACCGACGTCTACTGGTGCACCGCCGATGTCGGCTGGGTCACCGGCCACTCCTACGTGGTCTACGGCCCGCTCGTGAACGGCGCCACGCAGGTGCTGTACGAGGGCACGCCCGACACCCCGCACCGCGGCCGCTGGTGGGAGCTCATCGAGAAGTACAAGGTCTCGATCCTCTACACGGCCCCCACCGCGATCCGCACCTGCATGAAGTGGGGCGACGACATCCCGGGCGGGTTCGACCTCTCGTCCCTGCGCGTCCTCGGCTCCGTGGGCGAGCCCATCAACCCCGAGGCGTGGATGTGGTACCGCCGGGTCATCGGCGGCGACAAGGCCCCGATCGTCGACACCTGGTGGCAGACCGAGACCGGCGCCATCATGATCAGCCCGCTCCCCGGCGTGACCGCGACCAAGCCCGGCTCGGCGCAGGTGGCGCTGCCCGGCATCGACGCGACCGTGGTCGACGACGAGGCCCAGCCCGTGCCCGACGGCGGTGGCGGCTACCTCGTGCTCTCCGAGCCGTGGCCGTCCATGCTCCGCGGCATCTGGGGCGACCTGGAGCGGTACAAGGACACGTACTGGTCGCGTTTCGACGGCCTCTACTTCGCGGGCGACGGCGCCAAGAAGGACGAGGACGGCGACATCTGGCTGCTCGGCCGCGTGGACGACGTGATGAACGTGTCCGGCCACCGGCTGTCCACCACGGAGATCGAGTCGGCGCTCGTGTCGCACGAGATCGTGGCGGAGGCCGCCGTGGTCGGCGCCGCGGACGAGACCACCGGCCAGGCCGTCGTCGCGTTCGTGATCCTGCGCGGCAGCCACGCCGGCCGGGCCGCCACGCCGGAGGGCGCCGCCGAGGTGCAGAAGGAGCTGCGCGACCACGTGGGCAAGGAGATCGGCCCGATCGCGAAGCCCAAGAAGATCCTCGTGGTCCCGGAGCTGCCCAAGACCCGGTCGGGCAAGATCATGCGCCGCCTGCTGCGCGACGTCGCCGAGGACCGCGCCGTCGGCGACGCGACGACGCTGGCCGACTCCTCCGTGATGGACCTGATCACGGCGGGCCTGGCGGCGCCGTCGGCGTCCTCGGAGGACTGACCCCGATTCCGCTGGTCGAGCTTGTCGAGACCTGGTCTCGACAAGCTCGACCGCCGCGAGAAGATGAGGTCATGCGAATCGCCGCCCCCATCGAGATCGGCCCGCTCGACGCCGACGCCCAGCAGGCCGTCCGAGACCTGGCCGCGGCCGCGGAGGCGCACGACGGCGTCGCGCCGCTGTCCGAGCAGCCCCTGCTCCACCTCGGCACGGACGCGGAGTGGATCACGCACGTCGTGGCACACACCACCGCGGGCAGCACGGTCGGCTACGTGCAGATCGACCGCTCGGGCGAGACCGCGAGCGCCGAGCTGGTGATCCACCCCGAGCACCGCAGGAACGGTCACGGCCGGGTGCTGCTGCGCACCGCGGAGCGCGACGCCACGCTGCCGTCCCGCTCGGGGGAGCCCGGCCAGCACGGCAAGCAGCTGCGGGTGTGGGCGCACGGCGACCTGGAGCCCGCCCGCGAGTTCGCGCGGGCGGCGGGGCTGCGACCGGTGCGCGAGCTGCTCTTCCTGGCCCGCCCCCTCGCCGGGGCGGACGGCGTCCCGGAGGCGCCCGCCGCCCCGGCGGGCTACCGCCTGCGCACCTTCCGCCCCGGGGCCGACGACGCCGCCTGGCTCCGCGCCAACGCGCGCGCCTTCGCCACCCACCCGGAGCAGGGCCGGATGTCGCTCGACGACCTGCGCGCCCGGCAGGCCGAGCCGTGGTTCGACCCGGAGGGCTTCTTCCTCCTGGTCCCGGACGCGCCGGAGGGGGCAGGTGCCGACACGGACCCGGTCGCGTTCCAGTGGACCAAGACGGAGCCGGGCCAGCCGGACGACGCGCGCGACGGCGAGATCTACGCCCTGGGTGTCGACCCGGACCACCAGGGCGAGGGGTTCGGCCGCCTGATGACCGAGGTGGGGCTGGCGCACCTCGCGCGATCCGGGGCCACGCGCGCCGTGCTGTACGTGGAGGGCGACAACACGCCCGCCCTGGCCACGTACGAGCGCGCAGGCTTCGCACGGGCCGCTGTACACGTGCAGTATGCCCGCCCGTGACGGACGCTCTCCGGGAGCGTCACCCACTGTGTACCGAACGGTGACACCATGAACGACATGAAGGACAGCGTCGCGACCAGCTCCGCCAGGACCCGGGACAAGAATGGCCGATTCATGAAGCAGAGCCCTCGTACGGCAAGCGCGGAGCCGACCGACGGCGCGGCCCCTCCGGCGCCGGCCGCCCAGACGGGCGACGGTGTGCCTGCCGTCGCCGAGAAGCCCGCGCAGAGACCTGCGCCGCAGAAGCAGGCCGCGGCGCGGCCCACCGCCCCGAAGCCGAGCGAGCAGGAGGACATCCTGGCGCCGCACTCCCTCGACCCGAGCCTGGCCGCGCACATCGCGGAGCACATCGCGGAGAACCCGGGCGGCACGAGCCTGCTCGACCCGCTGCTGGGCGAGCCCCTGCCGGTCGACCGGTTCGCCGACCGGGAGCTGAGCTGGCTCGCGTTCAACCAGCGGGTGCTGGAGCTCGCGGAGGACCCGCGCATCCCGCTGCTGGAGCGGGTGCGGTTCCTGGCGATCTTCGCGTCCAACCTGGACGAGTTCTTCATGGTGCGCGTGGCCGGCCTGCAGCGCCGCATCGCCACGGGCATCGCGGTCACGAGCGCCTCGGGGCTCAGCCCGCGCCAGGCGCTGTCGGCGATCTCCGAGGGTGCGCACACCCTGATGGCCCGGCACGCGCAGGTGTTCGAGGACGAGGTGCAGCCGGCGCTGGCCGCCGAGGGCATCACGCTGGTGCACTGGGAGGAGCTGGACACCAAGGAGCAGGAGCGGCTGCACAAGTTCTTCCGCAAGCAGATCTTCCCGGTGCTCACCCCGCTGGCGGTGGACCCGGCGCACCCGTTCCCCTACATCTCGGGGCTCTCGCTCAACCTGGCGGTCGTCGTCGCCAACCCGGCCACCGGCAAGGAGCACTTCGCCCGCGTCAAGGTGCCGCCGCTGCTGCCGCGCTTCATCGCGGTCGACGCGTCGGGCAAGCCGCGCCGCCCCGGCACCAAGAAGGCCGACCCGCAGCGCGGTCCGCTCTCGTTCGTGCCGCTGGAGGAGGTCATCGCCCAGCACCTCGACTACCTGTTCCCCGGGATGGAGGTGCGGGACAGCCACACGTTCCGCGTCACCCGCAACGAGGACGTGGACGTCGAGGAGGACGACGCCGAGAACCTGCTCCAGGCGATGGAGAAGGAGCTCCTGCGGCGCCGGTTCGGCCCGCCGGTGCGCCTGGAGATCGCCAAGGACATCAGCCCGCGCATCCGGGACCTGATCGTCCGGGAGCTGGGTGTCAAGGAGGAGGAGGTCTACGAGCTGCCCGCGCTGCTGGACCTCACGGGTCTCAACCTCATCGCAGACCTCGACCTGACCTCCCTGCACTACCCGCCGTTCGTGCCGTCCACGCACCGGCACCTCGCGGAGGTGGAGAGCTCCAAGCCGACCGACGTCTTCGCCGCGATCCGGCGCCGGGACATCCTGCTGCACCACCCGTACGACAGCTTCTCCACGAGCGTGCAGACGTTCCTGGAGCAGGCCGCGGCCGACCCGAACGTGCTGGCGATCAAGCAGACCCTGTACCGGACGTCGGGCGACTCGCCCATCGTGGACGCGCTGATCGACGCCGCCGAGGCCGGCAAGCAGGTGCTCGCGCTGGTCGAGATCAAGGCCCGGTTCGACGAGGAGGCCAACATCTCCTGGGCGCGCAAGCTCGAGGAGGCGGGCGTGCACGTGGTCTACGGGATCGTGGGCCTCAAGACGCACTGCAAGCTGTCGCTGGTGGTGCGTCAGGAGCCCGACGGCTCCCTGCTGCGCTACTGCCACGTGGGCACGGGCAACTACCACCCCAAGACGGCGCGCCTGTACACAGACCACGGCCTGCTGACCTGCGACCCCGACGTGGGCCAGGACCTGACGCGCCTGTTCAACCAGCTCTCCGGGTACGCGCCCAAGTCGACGTTCCACCGGCTCCTCGTGGCGCCTCGCGCCGTCCGCTCCGGCTTGGTCGAGCGCATCGAGCGCGAGGCGGCCGCCGCCCGCGCGGGCCACGAGGCGTGGGTCAAGATGAAGATCAACTCGGTGGTCGACGAGACGGTGATCGACGCCCTGTACCGCGCTTCCCAGGCCGGCGTGAAGATCGACCTGGTGGTGCGCGGCATCTGCGCCGTCCGCGTGGGCGTGCCGGGGCTGAGCGAGAACATCCGGGTGCGGTCCATCCTGGGCCGGTTCCTGGAGCACTCGCGCATCTTCGCGTTCGCCAACTCGGTGGGCCCGGCCATCGCCGAGGGGCCCCAGACCGGTCCCGAGGTGTTCATCGGGTCGGCCGACCTGATGCACCGCAACCTCGACCGCCGCGTCGAGACCCTGATCCGGATCTCCGACCCGACCCACATCGGTGAGCTCCTGGGGCTCCTGGACGAGTCCATGGCGGACACGACGGCGTCCTGGCACCTGCTGCCGGACGGCACCTGGGAGCGTCCGTCCTCGGGCTCGGAGGGGAACGGCCTCCGCGACCTGCAGGCGGTCCTGATCCAGCGCCAGCGGCGTCGGCTCGAGCCCGTCCGGTGACGGGCCGGAGGTCGGTGGTGGGTACCGAGCCGACGACGGCGACCTCGCCGCCGGCGGGGATGCACACCCCCGTCGTGATGACGGCGGGCGGGATCGTCTGGCGCCGTCGGGCCGGGAACGTGCAGGTGCAGCTCGTGCACCGGCCCCGCTACGACGACTGGTCGTGGCCCAAGGGCAAGCTGGAGACGGGCGAGACCTTCCAGGGCGCCGCGATCCGCGAGGTCGCCGAGGAGACCGGCAAGGAGATCGTGCTCGGCCGTCCCCTGCCGGGCCTGCAGTACCTGACGCCGGAGGGCCGCGTGAAGCGGGTGCACTACTGGGCGTCGCGCCGGGCCCGCCGGGGCCGGGACACCGCAGGGCTCGCGGCCCGCGCGCCGGTGGCCCCGGTCGACCGCGAGGAGGTCGACACGGTGGAGTGGCTGGACGCCGCCGACGCGGTGAGCCGGCTCACCCGCGCCTCCGACCGCGGGCCGCTGAACGCCCTGCTGGCCGCCGAGGCCGAGGGCGCGCTGGACACCCGCGCGCTCGTCATCGCACGGCACGGCCGGGCGGTGTCGCGTACCTCCTGGCACGGCGGCGAGCGCGACCGCCCGCTCACCCCGCTCGGGCACGGGCAGGCCGCGGCGCTGGTACCCGTGCTGGCCGCCTACGGCGTCGAGCACGTCATCAGCTCCCGCTGGGAGCGCTGCGCGACCACCATCGACCCGTACGTGCGGGCCGCGGGGCTGCGCCCGAGCTACAGCGAGTACCTCACCGAGGCGCAGCACGAGCGGTCGCCGTCGCGCGTCGCGGCGACCGTGGGCGAGCTGCTGGAGGAGACCGCCGAGTCGTCCGTGATCTGCACCCACCGGCCGGTGCTGCCCACGGTGCTGGACGTGCTCGCCCAGCACGCGGAGGGCGCCGTGGCGGACGGCCTGCCGCGGCAGGACCCGTTCCTCGAACCCGGCGAGGCGCTCGTCGCGCACGTCGCCGACACGCCCTCGGGACCGCTCGTCGTGGCCACCGAAAAGGTTGGTCCCCAGGTCTGGTGACCAGTTCGACCAGGATCGTGGTGGACACACGTTTCATTTCGGCGCACTATCGGTCACCATGAGCAGCGACCAACGACCGCCGAGACGGCCGGCCATGCTGGACCCCCGGGACGCCGACGCGCTCCCCGGCGAGGTGGACCCTGCCCTGCGCGACGAGATCGCCCACGCGACGGCCAGGGCCCTCGTGGACCGCGCCCGCACCACCGAGGACCCTGCCGTGGTGGAGCGGCTCATCCACCTCGTCGAGAACGAGGGCCTGGACACCGTGGCGGGCCTGTGGGCGGACGCCGCCCCCGTGTCCCTGCCCGGAGCGCTCTGGCGCCTCTACGTGCTGCGCGAGTGGGTGCGGCGGGACATGCCTACCGTCATGCTCAGGTATCGACTCGGTGTGGACGCCGCCCCGGTCCAGGAGGCCGTCGCGGGCGTGCCAAGCCCACCGGAACCCGGTGACCTGCAGATACTCGCCGACGCCGTGCTGTCCGGCGTGTTCACCGGAGACCTCGCCGTCGCACTCGAACGGGCGGGCGCGTTCTGCCGGATCCTCTCGACGGGCGCGGCCTTCGACGCGGACTCCCGCGAGGTCGCCGACCCCACCGGCGCGACCCGGATGACCCGGGGCGCCAGCTCGCTGCTGCGCACCGCGGAAGAGCTGGAACGAGCCGGTGACCTGTGGAGGTCCGGCTCCCTGGAGTAGGCGCGCACGCTGTCAAGGCCTCCGCGCGGGCGCGCCCTGTGACGTCCGACCCCCTTGGCAGATCCGCGTACGGGACTACGATGGTCCATGCGACGCCGGGCTGCGGTAGCCCCGGGCTCCACCTCAAGCCGCTACGAGCGGCCCCGCGCCGAGAGGCGCTCCCGGTTCGGCGTCGCCCAACTCCTCTCGCCTCCCGGCCCACGGCACGCGCCGTGGCGCCTGGGCGCCGATGCTGTGCCGTGTGTCACGAGTCGCCAAAGCATGACCTTGCAAATTGGCGATAGTCGGCAACGGCTCTACGCTGAGCAGGTTCCAGAGCCCTCAGAACGGGAGCCCTCGTGCGCCTTACTCCGCGCGACACCACGTACTTCGACCTACTCGCCGCCCTGGCCCAGCACCTCGTCCGGGGCTCGTCCCTGTTGGCGGAGCTGCTCGGTGCGGACAAGGCAGGTCGCGAAAAGCTGGCCGACGAGATGCACGATGTCGAGCACCTCGCCGACGACGCCACGCACTCGATCATGCGGCGGCTCAACCAGACCTTCGTGACGCCGTTCGACCGCGAGGACATCTCCAGTCTTGCCTCGGCCCTGGACGACTGCATGGACGAGATGGACGAGGCCGCCGACCTCATCGTCCTGTACAAGGTCGAGGGCCTGCCCGACCGCGTCTCCGACCAGGTCCAGGTGCTGCAGCGGTGCGCGGAGCTCACGGCCGACGCCATGCCCCGCCTGCGCTCGATGGACAAGCTCGCCGACTACTGGGTCGAGGTGAACCGCCTGGAGAACCAGGCGGACAAGCTGCACCGCAAGCTCATCGCCCAGCTCTTCGACGACCTGGCCGGCGACCCGGTCCAGCTCATGAAGCTGAAGGAGATCGTGGAGGTTCTCGAGAACGCCGCGGACAGCTTCGAGAAGGTGGCGAACATGGTCGAGACCATCGCCCTCAAGGAGTCCTGAGTTGGAGGTCGCCCTCGTCGTCCTCGTGGTCGCGCTCGCGCTGAGCTTCGACTACACGAACGGCTTCCACGACGCCGCGAACGCGATCGCCACGTCGGTCTCGACCCGGGCGCTGACGCCGCGCGTCGCGCTCCTCATGGCGGCGACCATGAACTTCGCGGGCGCCCTGCTGGGCACGGAGGTCGCGGAGACCATCGCCACCTCGATCGTCGACCTCACGGGCGCGAGCACGCACGCGGAGCTCGCCGTGGTGCTGTGCGCTCTGCTCGGTGCGATCACCTGGAACCTCATCACCTGGTGGTTCGGGCTGCCGTCGTCGTCCACCCACGCCCTCATCGGCGGGCTGGTCGGGGCCGGGCTCGCGGGCGGCATGGCCGTCTACTGGTCCGCGATCGTGGACAAGGTCGTGCTGCCCATGGTCATCTCGCCGCTGGTGGGCTTCGGCCTCGCCTTCGCCGTGATGATCGCGGTGCTGTGGATCTTCCGCAGCGCGGCGCCGGCCAAGACACACCGTCGCTTCCGGATCGCACAGACCGCCTCGGCCGCCGCGATGGCGCTGGGCCACGGCCTGCAGGACGCGCAGAAGACCATGGGCGTCATCTACCTCGCGCTGCTGACCGTCGGCTGGGCCAACCCGGCAACCGGCATCCCGCTCTGGGTCAAGCTGTGCGCGGCGGCGGCGATCTCCGCGGGCACGTACTCGGGCGGCTGGCGCATCATGCGCACGCTCGGCCGCAAGATCATCGAGCTCGACCCAGCACGCGGCTTCGTGGCCGAGTCGGTCTCGGCGCTCGTGCTGTACGTCAACGCGTTCGTGCTGCACGCCCCGGTCTCCACGACCCACACGATCACGTCGGCGATCATGGGCGTGGGCGCCACCCGCAGGCTCTCCGCCGTGCGCTGGGGCGTGGCCAAGAACATCGCCATCGCCTGGGTCCTCACCATCCCCGCCGCCGCTCTCGTGGCCGCTCTGGCGACCTGGGCGCTCTGGCCGTTCCTCACCTGACCCGACCCCCCGGAGGAGCCCTCCGCGCGCGACCGCCCCGGGGGGCGACTTGGCATCGAGCGACTTAGCATCGCAGCATGAGCACTGGTCACACGGCACCGAACGCCTCCGCGCAATCGGCCCACCGCAAGGCAACGGCCCTCGCCTTCGCCGCCGCGGTGGGCGGCTTCCTGTTCGGCTTCGACAGCTCCGTGATCAACGGCGCCGTGGATGCCATCGAGGGTCAGTTCTCGCTCAACCCGACGGTCACCGGCCTCGTGGTCGCCGTCGCGCTGCTCGGCTGCGCGCTCGGCGCCTGGGCCGGCGGGCGCCTGGCCGACCGTTGGGGCCGCACCCACGTCATGGTGCTCGGCGCCGTCCTGTTCTTCGTGTCGTCGATCCTGTCCGCCATCGCCTTCTCCGCCTGGGACCTCGCGGTCTGGCGGTTCATGGCCGGCGTCGGCATCGGCATCGCGTCGGTGATCGCGCCCGCATACATCGCGGAGATCGCGCCGGCCGCGATGCGCGGCCGCCTCGGCTCGCTGCAGCAGCTCGCGATCACCGTCGGTATCTTCGCGGCCCTGCTCTCCGACCAGATCCTCGCGGAGTCGGCCGGCGGCGCCGCGAACGTCCTGTGGCTCGGCTGGGAGGCCTGGCGGTGGATGTTCCTCGTCGCCGTCGTCCCGGCCGCCGTCTACGGCATCCTCGCCCTGCGCATCCCCGAGTCGCCCCGGTACCTCGCCGCGCAGGGGCGCGACGACGAGGCGCGGGCCGTCCTGGCCAGCGTCCTCGGGCCTGACGAGGACGTCGACGACCGCCTCGCGCAGATCCACCGGAGCATCGTGATCGACGAGGCCAACGCCTCCGAGGGCTCGCTCCGGGGCAGCGCCCTGGGCCTCAAGCCGATCGTCTGGGTGGGCATCCTGCTGTCGGTGTTCCAGCAGTTCGTCGGCATCAACGTGATCTTCTACTACTCGAGCACCCTGTGGCAGGCCGTCGGGTTCGACGAGAGCCAGGCCTTCCTGGTCTCCACCATCACGTCGATCACGAACGTCGCCGTCACCTTCATCGCCATCGCGCTCATCGACAAGGTGGGCCGCCGTCCGCTGCTGCTCATCGGCTCGGCCGGCATGACCGTGTCGCTCGGCCTCATGGCCCTCGCGTTCACGCAGGCGACCGGGACGGGCGAGGACATCTCGCTGAGCGGCCCGTGGGGCGTCATCGCACTGATCTGCGCCAACGCGTTCGTCGTCTTCTTCGGCGCCTCGTGGGGCCCGCTCGTGTGGGTGCTGCTGGGCGAGATGTTCCCCAACCGCATCCGCGCGGCCGCCCTCGGCGTCGCCGCGGCCATGCAGTGGATCGCCAACTTCGCCATCACCCTGACGTTCCCGCCGCTGCTGTCCGCGTTCGGCGCCAGCGTGCCGTACCTGATGTACGCGGCCTTCGCAGCGCTGAGCTTCTTCTTCGTGTTCGCCAAGGTGCCCGAGACCAAGGGCATGGAGCTCGAGGACATGGGCGACGAGTCCCGCGCCGGGGCCTGACCCCGGCACACCGCAGCCACGCACCGGCCGCACGGCCGGCCCACGGCGCCGCTCCCCACCGGGGGGCGGCGCCGTTCTCGTGTGCGCCTCCGGGCGATGTCGCGCAGGTCACACCTCCGTCGCCCACTCACCCGCGCCGAGACGCTTGCATTCGGCAACCATCTGGATATAGTTGCTTTAAGCAATCAACCGCGAGGCACCCATGACTTCCCACAGCAGCCGGACGCCGTCCGGCACCGAAGCCCCCGCCGTCGCCCTGATCACCGCGCTCCAGAGTCTTTCCCGCGCCCAGCGGGAGGCGGCGGCACGTATCGCCCACGAGCTCGACTGGCCCAGGGCCGGCGTCGCCGTGCTGCACCTGCTCGCCAAGTGCGGCCCGGCCTCCCTGTCCGACATCGCCGCGCGCCAGCGCGTCGACCTGTCGGTCGCGAGCCGCCAGGTCAGCACGCTGGCCGACGCCGGGTACGTCGTCCGGACCGTCGACGACGAGGACCGCCGGGTCCGCACCGTCGAGCTGACGGACGCCGGCCGGGCCCTCGCTGCCGAGGCCACCGAACAGTACAAGAAGCTCATCGACCAGGCGTTCGCCGCCTGGTCCCCCGAGGACCTCGCCGAGGCGACCCGCACGCTGGACCGCCTCGTCGACACCATCAGTGCGGACATCACGCACCGGAAGACCCCCCAGAACCAGCAGGAGTGTGCATGACCAGCCCCAACACCACGACCACGGTGGCCGAGCCCGACCACCTCCAGGGCGAACCACCCGCCATGACGCACACCGAGGTTCTCCGGGCGCTGTCCGGGATCCTCCTCGGCATGTTCGTGTCGGTCCTCGCGATGTCCGTCGTCTCGTCGTCCCTGCCGAAGATCATCACCGACCTCGAGGGCGGCCAGTCGTCCTTCACCTGGGTCGTGACGGCGACACTGCTGACCTCGACGATCTCGACCCCGATCTGGGGCAAGCTCGCCGACCTCACCAACCGCAAGACCCTGATCCAGATCGCACTGGTCATCTCGGTGCTGTCGGCGGCCGCCGCGGGCTTCTCGCAGGACGTCGGTCAGCTCATCACGTTCCGTGCCTTCCAGGGCATCGGCGCGGGCGGCCTGCAGTCCCTGGCCGCCGTGCTCATCGCGGACATCATCAGCCCGCGCCAGCGCGGCCGGTACATGGGCCTCATGGGCTCGATCATGGGTATCGGCATGGTCGGCGGCCCGATCCTCGGCGGCTTCCTCACCGACGCCATCAGCTGGCGCTGGAACTTCTTCGTGGGCCTGCCGTTCGCGATCGCCTCGATCATCGTGCTGCAGATGACCCTGAAGCTGCCCAAGCGGCCGAAGGGCTCGGCCCGGATCGACGTCATCGGCGCCACGCTGATCTCGGTCGGCATCGCCACCCTGCTGCTGTGGATCACCTTCGCGGGCAGCGAGTTCGACTGGATCTCGTGGCAGACGTTCGCAATGGTCGGCGGCTCCCTGGTGATCCTCGCGATCGCGGTGCTCGTCGAGCTCCGGGTCAAGAACCCGCTCATCCCCATGTACCTGTTCAAGAACCGCACGCTGGTGCTCGCCGTGATCGGCTCGGTCGCCGTGGGCGTCGCGATGTTCGGCTCGTCGGTGTTCCTGAGCCAGTACATGCAGCTCTCACGCGGCAAGACGCCCACCGAGTCCGGCCTCTACACCATCCCGATGGTGGTCGGCCTGTTCCTGTCCTCCACGATCAGCGGGCAGCTCATCTCCAGGACCGGCCGGTACAAGCCGTTCATGGTCGTCGGCGGCGTGCTGCTGACGGGCGGTCTGCTGCTCCTGTCGACGCTCGACTACCAGACCTCGTTCGTGCTGGTGTCGATCTACCTGTTCGTCCTCGGCGCGGGCGTCGGCATGCTCATGCAGAACATGGTGCTGGCCACGCAGAACACGCTGCACATCAAGGACTCTGGCTCGGGCACGTCCACCGTGACGTTCTTCCGCTCGCTCGGCGGCGCGATCGGCGTCTCCGCCCTCGGCGCGATCCTGGGGCACAGCGTGAAGGAGAACCTGAAGGAGGGGGTCACCGCGATCGCACCGGAGCTCGTCAAGCAGGGGATCGACCCGTCGGCGCTGTCCTCCGGCGGCGGCACGCTGCCCGATCTCTCGACGCTCCCGGCCCTGCTGGTCGAGGTCGTCGAGAAGGCCTACGCGAACGGCATCGCGGACATCTTCCTCGCCGCCGTCCCGCTCGCCCTGGTCGCGCTGCTCTGCGTCTCCCTCATCAAGGAGGTGCCGCTGGGTCACCGGTCGGGCATCGACCAGCTCCAGGATCTCGAAGCCACCGAGGTCTAAGGCGTAGCAAGCGGGGGATTTCGTGCCCGCGGGCTGTGATCCGGGCGCTTGACGCGTCATCATGGGCGCATGCTCTCGAGTACAGGCAGGTCCAGCACGGACGCGTCCGAGGACGGTGTCACCGTCGGCAACGGGGCCGACGGCGACACCGTCGACGAACAGGGGACCGCTCCCGGGCCGTTCGAGGGCCTGGAGCGCGAGGTCCGGCTGGTGATCCGTCGTGCGCAGTCCAACGGCACGTCGATCGCGCAGCGGGTCCACCCCGAGCTCGACGCGAGCGCGTACCCCCTGCTGGCGCACATCGCCGAGCGGCCCGGAGCGCGGGGGTCCGACCTCGCGACCTTCTTCGGTGTCGGCCGCGCCACCGTGTCGCGGCAGCTCAGCCGCCTGGTCGAGCTCGGCCTGGTCGACCGGACCGTCGACCCGGACGACAGCCGCGGTCAGCGCATCACCCTGACGCCGGACGGCGTCGACCGTTTCGAGCGGGCGCGTACCAGCCGGGTCGCCATGCTGGAGGGCGCGCTCGCGACCTGGGACACCGACGACGTCGCGCAGCTCGCGCGGCTCCTGAACCGCTACTCGGCCGACATCGTGGCGTGGAAGCAGAGCGCGCACTGACGCGGTGGTCCCGGCGTCAGCGGCGCTCCTCGCCTCACCGCCGTGGCAGGGTCAGCTCTCCTCGAACGTGAGGCTCACCGAGTTCATGCAGAACCGGTCGCCCGTCGGGGTCTGGGGTGCGTCGTCGAACACGTGCCCCAGGTGGGACCCGCAGGTCGCGCAGCACACCTCGGTGCGCACCATGCCCAGCGAGCGGTCCTCGATCAGCTCGACGGAGTCGCCGGCGAGCGGGCTGTAGAACGACGGCCAGCCGCAGTGCGAGTCGAACTTGGTGTCCGACCGGAACAGCTCGGCGTCACACGCCCGACACCGGTAGACGCCGGTGCGCTTCTCGTCCAGCAGCTCGCCCGTCCAGGCCCGCTCGGTGCCCGCCTGGCGCAGCACCGCGTACTCCTGGGACGAGAGCTGCTCGCGCCACTCCTGGTCGGACTTCGAAATCTTGTACGTCATCTCAACACCTCCGCACAGAGCAACTTCCCGCTCGCCGCCGGTGTTCCGGCGGTGACAAACACGTAAGGCCTTCCGTCCGGTGATCCGGTCGGAAGGCCCCACGGGCCCTGCTGTATGGCGTCAGCTCGCGGCGGACGCGTTCGGGTTGCCCGCGCCGCGGCCGCGGCCACCCCGCCGACGACGGCGAGGGGCCGCGCCGTCCGGCCGCGGGAAGTGGTCGGCGGCCGTACGTCCGCCGCCCGACGCCGGACGCGCGCCTCCGCGCTGTCCCGCCGCCTGGCCGGCGCCGCCGGTGCCCTGACCGCGCGACTGGCCCTGGCGGCCGCCGCCCTGCGCGCCCTGGCCGGAACCCTGGCGTCCGCCCTGGGCGCCGCCCTGGCCGGATCCGCCCTGACCGGACCGGCCGCGGCCGCCCTGGCGACGGGGCTGGCCCTGGCGGACCGGCTGCTGCGGGGCCGGCGGCACGTACTCGACGTACGGCGCGACCTCGCCGACCAGGCGGGTCACGGTGGCGTCACCGGGGGCGACGTCCTGCGGGCGGGCGGTGATCTTCGCCTTGCGGGTCAGGTCACGCACGTCGCCGCGCTCCTCGGGGAGCATGAGGGTCACGACGTCGCCGCCGGACCCGGCGCGCGCGGTGCGGCCGGAGCGGTGCAGGTACGCCTTGTGCTCGGCGGGCGGGTCCACGTGCACCACGAGCTCGACGTCGTCGACGTGGATGCCGCGGGCGGCGATGTCGGTCGCGACCAGCACCTTCACCTCGCCGGACGAGAACGCGGCGAGGTTGCGCTCGCGCGCGCCCTGGCCGAGGTTGCCGTGCAGGTCGACGGCGGGCACGCCGGCCGCGGTGAGCTGCTTGGCGAGCTTCTTGGCCTGGTGCTTGGTACGCGTGAACAGGACCCGGCGGCCGGTGCCCTGCGCGAGCTGCTGCACCACGTTCTTCTTCGCGTCCTTGTCGGCCACGGCGAGGATGTGGTGCGTCATCTGCGGCGGCGGCGCCGCGGCGTCGTCCACGGAGTGCGTGACCGGCTGGTGCAGGTAGCGCTTGACCAGCACGTCCACGCCGTTGTCGAGCGTGGCCGAGAACAGCAGGCGCTGCGTGCGCGCGGCCGTCTTGTCGAGGATCCGCTTCACGCCGGGCAGGAAGCCGAGGTCGGCCATGTGGTCGGCCTCGTCGAGCACGGTGATCTCGACGTCGTCGAGCGTGAGGTGGCGCTGGCCGAGGAGGTCCTCGAGGCGGCCGGGGCAGGCGATGACGATGTCGACGCCCGCGTTCAGCGCGGTGACCTGGCGCGACTGCGCCACGCCGCCGAAGATCGTGGTGGTCTTCAGACCGAGGGCCTGCGCCAGCGGCGCGACCGACTCGTCGATCTGGTTGGCGAGCTCACGCGTCGGGGCCAGGATCAGCGCGCGGGGCCGGCCGGCTGCGCGGCGCGGCTGGCCCGACGCCGCGGAGCGGGCGCCGGACACCGCGAGGCGCGTCACGACGGGCAGCGCGAACGCGAGGGTCTTGCCGGAGCCGGTGCGGCCGCGGCCGAGCACGTCGCGACCGGCGAGGGAGTCCGGCAGGGACGCCGTCTGGATGGGGAACGGCGAGGTGATGCCGCGGTCCGTCAGAACCTGCACCACGGGTGCAGGCAGACCGAGGTCGGCAAAGGTAGTCAAAGGAGTTGGGCCTCTCGGGCTCGGTGGCGGCGCGTACCGCGCCGGTGGTCCGCCGTGCTCACACCGGCGGGCGGGTTGCTCACCCGGGCCGGGGCCACGACGTCGGGCGGCCGATGCCGCCCACGACCGAACATTCTCGCACGTTCGCCGGCCGCTGACTGCGGCGCACGTCACGTTCGGTGTGGTTCTATGTGGCGCATGAATTCCGCACCGACCAGCTCCGCCGGACCGTTCGCCACCATCGGCGACGTGCTCGGCACCATCTGGACGAACGCGGTCACCCCGGTCGACCCGCCGGCCGACCTGATGGTCCTGGCCATGGCGGCGATCGCGCTGGTCGTCGTCTTCTTCCGGCCCCTGTGGCACCTCGCGCGGCACGTGATCACCATCGCGCACGAGGCGTCGCACGGCCTGGGCGCCCTGCTGACGGGCCGCAAGCTCGAGGGCATCCGGCTGCACTCCGACACCTCCGGCCTCACCGTGTCGCGCGGCAAGCCGCGCGGTCCGGGCATGGTCATCACGGCGTTCGCCGGTTACGTGGGCCCCGGTCTCATCGGGCTCGGGGCCGCCTGGCTGCTCAAGCTCGGCTACGCCGTGGGCCTGCTGTGGCTGCTGGTGGCGCTGCTCGCGCTCCTGCTCCTGCAGATCCGCAACTGGTTCGGCCTCTGGTCCATCCTCGTGAGCGGTACTGCGCTCGTGTTCGTCACGTGGTTCCTGGCACCCGAGGTGCAGAGCGCCGTGGCCTACGCCGTGACCTGGTTCCTGCTGCTCGGCGCGGTGCGTCCGGTGTTCGAGCTCCAGGTGCAGCGTTCCCGCGGGCAGGCCCGGACGTCGGACGCCGACATGCTCGCCCGCCTGACCGGCGTCGGCGGCCTCTTCTGGGTGATGCTGTTCCTGCTCGTCACCCTGGGTGCGCTGGTGCTCGGCGGGTCGTGGATCCTCGGCGTGGCGCTCTGACCCGTCCCTCGACGCACCGGCGCCAGGGCGCGCCGTCCGACGCATGACGAAGGCCCCCGGTGACCACCTGGCAGGTGGTCACCGGGGGCCTCGGCCGTTCGACGCCCCGGAGGGCGCCGGAAGGTCACGCCGTGGGCGTGAGCACGAATCCCGGACCCTCGGCACGCGGGTCGGCGTCCAGGGTCAGCGTGTCCAGGGCAGGTGCGGCCTGCGCCTCGACGAACACGTTGGTGGAACCCGAGGCGTCGACGACCTGGTCGTCGGGCTGCGGGGCCGGAACCAGCGCGAGCTCGAAGTTCCCCGGCTGGTCGGAGGCCTGCGCGATGCGCAGACCACCCTCGACCGGCACTCCGGCCTGCTGAGCAAGGTCCTGGACGGCGGTACGAGCGTTGTCAGTCACGGTGAGCACGATGAGCTCCTCAAGTTGGTTCTCGTGGTCCCGACCACCGAACCAAGCCCTCCCGCTCACCGCAAGCGTGAGACGCATTTAACCCGATATCTCCCACTGGGTGGGACAGCGTGTGACAGCCGCCGACAGAAGACGTAGGGTGCCCCGCTCGGAGGGCTGCACCACCATCCTCGAGCTGACCGGTAGGCTTTCTACTCGCGCCGCCCGGTCGCCGGGCACGCGGGCCTCTAGCTCAACTGGCAGAGCAGCGGACTTTTAATCCGCGGGTTCCGGGTTCGATCCCCGGGGGGCCCACCTCTCTCACCTGCGCGCTCATCCTCCTCAGGACTCCCGCCCTGCGGTCCGCCCAGCGGATACGTAGCATCGAGGCGGACGGCATCATGCGCACCGTGGCCCGCTTTCTCACCGCGCTGGCCCTCCTGCTGGCGGGCGTCGCACCGACGCCGGCAGCAGCGGCCGCTCGGTGCTCGCTGCCCGACGGCGGCCACGGTGTCCACGTCTGGATCAAGTCGCCGACCACGCGCGCGCCCGACGGCTCGTCCGCCGGCCGGACCCGACCCGCGGGGACCCGCCTGTGCCGGGCCGTCACCTCCGACGCGCAGGCCGTCTACGTCGAGGGCGCCACGGGACTGATCCTGGCCACCCGCCGCGCTCCCGTGGCCGGCGGTCCCGCCGGCTCCGCGGGACGTGCGCACGGGGACGCCGCCCGGCAGCTCGCCGCCCGGTACGGGGTGCCGCTCCAGCTCGCGGCGGCGGACGAGGGCGGTCGGCGCGGCTACGTCACCGCGACCAGGGCACTGCTCACCGGGAGCTACACCCCGGGCGGCACGCTGGCGCCGGGCAAGGGGCTGATCCGGCTCGGCAACGGCGCCGACGACATGTCGGTGGCCGGCAGCGGGAACAACTGGTTCCGCAGGTACCTGCTGAACCAGGCCCGCCACGAGATCGCGCACGCAGAGATCGAGCAGCGCTGCGGCACCACCCGGCCACCTGTCGCCGGAGCTCCCGGCGCCGTCCGCGCCTCCACCGGGAAGCCGGTGCACGAGCACGTCACCGAGGCGTACGCCCACCTGTACCTGGGGGCGACCACACGCAGCCCCGGCGGCTACGGCTACTCGACCACCTGGGACGTCCCGCGGGCGAGGGCGATCCACGCGGGCCGCTGCTCCTGAGGCGGTACACCGGACGAGCGCTACCACCGGACGGCCTCGGGCGGCAGTAGTTTCCGGTGATATGGCTCCGCCACACGAAAAGAGTCGCCCGCGCACCTCCACCGAACGCTCTTACGCCGCGCCTAGGCTGCCCTGTACCGTAGTCGCCCACCCGAACGCCGAGGGGCCCACATGGCACAGCTAGACCGTCGAACCTTTCTGGCAGGCGCCGCCGTGGTCGCATTCGACCCGGCCGACTCCCGGTGGCTGAACAGCCTCCCGGAGAACTCCACCGCGATTCAGCTCCCCCACCTCGACGGCGAGCTCGTCACCGACGAGGGCGCACTCACCGAGGCCGCCACCGACTACGGGCACCTGACGCACCACCGTCCGCGGGCCGTGCTCCGGCCCGGTTCGGTCGACGACGTCGTGACCCTGGTCCGGTTCGCCAACGAGCACGGGCTCGTCGTCGCCGTGCGCGGCCAGGGCCACTCGACGTTCGGCCAGGCGCAGGCCGACTGCGGCGTCGTGATCGACTCGCGCACCCTGGCCACGATCCACGAGATCACGCCCGACCGGGCAGTCGTCGACGCCGGGGTCCAGTGGCTCGACCTGGTCCGCGCCACGCTCGCCGTCGGCGTCGCGCCCCCGGTGAGCACCGACTACCTGGGCCTCTCGGTGGGCGGGACGCTCTGCGTCGGCGGGATCGGCGGCGCCTCGCAGCACTTCGGGATGCTCGTGGACAACACGGTCGAGCTCCAGGTGGTCACGGGTGACGGGCGCCTGGTCACCTGCTCCGCGGACCACGAGCCGGAGCTCTTCGAGGCCGTGCTCGGCGGGCTGGGTCAGTTCGCCGTGATCGTGCGCGCCACGGTGCGCCTGGAGACCGCGCCCGCCATGGCGCGCGTCTACACGCTGACCTACCCCCGGATCACCGACCTGACGGCGGCGCAGCGGACCACCCTGGCCGACGGCCGCTTCGACTACCTGGAGGGCCAGCTCGTCCCCACGGACGACGACGGCTTCGCCTTCGTCCTGGAGGGCGGCGCCTGGTACACCACCGAGCCGCCCGACGACGCGGCCCTGCTGGCCGGCATCGACCCCGCCGGCGTCGACCTCGTGGACGTGCCCTACTTCGAGTGGCTGAACCGGGTCTACGAGACCGTGGAGCAGATCGAGGCGCTCCGCCTGCCCGGGCCCTGGCTCAACGCCTTCCTCCCGGACGCCGCCACCGACGAGATCGTCACGGAGCTCCTCACCACGCTCACCCCGGCCGACGCCGGCGGGGTGGCTCTGCTCTACCCGGCCCGGCGGTCGCTCCTCACCCGCCCGCAGGTACGGGTCCCGGACGGCGAGGTCTTCTTCCTCCTCGCGCTGCTGCGCGCGGTGAGCCCGCCCGACGACGCCGAGGCCGAGCGCCTGATCGCCGACAACGACGCGCTCTACGCCCGCGTCCTCGCCGCCGGCGGCACCCAGTACCCCGTCAACGCCCTGCGCCTGACGCCGGCCGACTGGCGCACCCACTACGGCGACCGCTGGCCCACGGTCCTGCGCGCCAAGGACCGGTACGACCCCCGCGGCGTGCTCACGCCGGGACAGGGCATCTTCGAGCCGGTCAGCAGAGCTTCTCGTACTCCTTGAGCCCTTCGACGGTCGAGGCGATGTCGAGCTCGGTCTGGTCCTGCGTGCCGGCGTCGAGCGCCTTCTGGAGCTGGAGGAACGGGACCCGGATCTTCTCGACCGGGCCCTGGAACTCCTCGGGCACGCGCTCCTCGAGCCGCCCGAGCTCCAGCGACATCGCGTGCATCTGGTCCGCCGAGGCGGCGTCGAGCCCGTCGCTCGCGCCGACGAGCGCGATGCCGATGCGCTCCTCGAGCGTCTTGTCGCCCTTCACGTACATGGCGGAACAGGCCTCGTTCGCGTCCAGGGGTGCGTCCAGGTCGGAGCTCGTGGTCGCGCTCGCGCTGGCCGACGGCGTCGCGCTCGCGCCGCCGTCGGCCTCCGGGCCGGCGGCGTCGGCGCCGTCCGCCGAACAGCCGGCGAGAAGAAGGAGCAGCGTCACGGTGGCGACGGCGAGCGGTGCGGGACGGACCATGGCGCACATGAAACCACCCGGCCCTGGGAATCCGCGCATCCGGCGGGTTTCGCCGGGGTGACCGACGCGGCGCGCCCGGGGCCGGGCGGTGAACGCTCCTGGAACTCTCCTCGAATTCCCCCGACGGCGCCGGGCGGGCCTCCGCCAGCGGCTACCGTGGCGAGCAGAGCCGCAGATCCGGAGGTCAGCATGGCCGCTCGTCCCGCTGTCATCGCCCACCGTGGGTACTCCGCGGTGGCCCCGCAGAACACCCTCGCCGCCATCGAGGCCGCCTGCCACGCGGGCGTCGACCTCGTCGAGATCGATCTCCAGCCCACCGCCGACGGTGTGGGCGCCGTGATCCACGACGAGACGGTCGATGCCACCACCGACGGCACCGGCAAGGTCGCCGCCCTCACCGCGCGGGAGGTGCTCGCGCTCGACGCCGGGGGCTACTTCGCCCCCGCGTTCTCGGGACAGCGCGTCCCCACGCTCGACGACGTGCTCGCCGTGCTCGCCCGCCACCCCCGCACGGACCTGCTGCTGGAGCTCAAGGGCGCCTGGAACGCGGAACAGGTCGAGCGGGTCGTGGCGACCATCGACACCGCCGGGTTCGACCGCCGGGTCCTGGTGCAGAGCTTCTGGCCGGGCACGGTCGCCACGGTGCGCGACGTCGCGCCGCACCTGCCCGGCGGCCTGCTCGTCTCGTTCGACCCGCCGGGCCTGCTGCGCCTGTGCGAGCGGCTGAACGTCGTGGCCTGCAACCCGTCCGTCGCCACGATCGCGGGCAGCCCGCGGCTGGTGTCCCGCCTGCACGCCGCGGGCCTGCGGGTCATGTCCTGGACGGCGAACGACCCGGAGGCGTGGACCACGCTCGTGACCGCCGACTCCGGGATCGGCGTCGACGGCGTGATCACCGACCGGCCCGAGCGCCTCGCGGGCTGGCTCGCGGGCCGGGCCGACCAGGCTGCCGTCCTGCCCGTGCCGGGCCGGGGCGGGATCCGGCTGCGCCGTCGTGGGCACGCTCCCGCCCAGCGGCTGGCCCTCGGCCGCGCGTAATACCCGCCGTGTCAGACGTACAGGTCACCCGGGTGATCTGTACGTCTGACACGTCAGGGGTCAGGTGCGGTGCAGCCAGCCGTGGAGCCGGCGCGTCACCCACGGCAGCACCCAGTACGCCATGATCGGCGTCAGGATCAGCGTCGAGATCAGCACCTTGAGCACGAGGTGCACGTCGCCCCACCCGGGCACGAAGTACGTGAACAGGGCCGTGAACACCAGGTTCACGGGGAAGAACCCGAGCCAGATGCTCGTGGCCTGCTTCCACCGCGGCGGCACGACGGCTGCGGCGACGTCGGCCGGCTCATCCACCCGCGTCGGGTCCTCGAACCAGCCCTCGATGCCCGTCCGCTGCTGGTAGCGCAGCTCCTCGACGAGCCCGGTGCCCTGCGCGAGCCAGTCCCGGCGCTCCGTGGACTGCTCCCAGGCGGCGAGCCGCTCGGCGTCGGCGAACCGGTAGAGCATGTGCCAGTCGCGGGACCCCTCCGCGGCGCGGATCCAGCCCGATCCGAGGAACCCGTCCCAGCGGTTGGCGAGGTTGACGCCCGACTGCACCCAGCGGGTGACCTCGGGGACGTGGTCGGGGTGGACGATGCGGTGGATGGACACGGTCACGGGTTGTCCGGCGGGGGTGGGCACGGATCCGTTCGCGGCCTGATCGTGATGGGCCATGCCCGAAGTCTGCTGCACGGCCCCGAACGCCTCAATCTGAGCGTGATGTGAGCGCGCACACCCCGGGTTGTCCAGCCTTCACGGCTACGCCACGGACTCTGCCCGGGTTTTGTGACCCATACCCCCGCCCGGGGGGTTTCGCAACTCCTGGACGGTCGTTCAATATTAAACGTCGCCGCGAAGAACCACCCCCTGGGCCTTCGAGCCTGGTTCCTCGCGGCGACTGCCATGGCCTGCGCGGCCCCGCCGTGCGCTGTGGCCCTGTCCGCAGCCGGAGCATTCTTCGCCGTCCCCCCGAGGGGAACTCCCCTCACGGTGTCGCCTGTGCCCAGCCGCAGAACGGAAATCAGCGTGCCCCAGACGCCGAACCCCGTCGCGCACCGCACCGTGTGCCTTGCCCTTGCCCCCGATTCCCTGGAGCGCCCTTGAGGCCCGGAGACCACACCCTCGTCCCCCGTCGCACGCGACGGCCGGGCGCCCAGGGTGCCCACGCCGCCGTCCCCGCAGCGGGACACAGCGCGCGATCCGGCCGGATGCTGCGCCGCTCGTCCTTCGCGGTCGCGGCAGCGCTCACCACGGTCGCCCTGACCACCACCGCGGCGGTCAGCTTCACCGGGAGTGACGACGCCGCCGCGAACGGGTCCACGACGGCCGCCGAGCCCGCCGTGCAGCCCGCGGCGGTCGCCATCACCAGCGCCGTCGTGACCGACCCCGAGGTGCGGTCCGCCGCCGAGAAGGCGGACGCCGTCCTGTCGGACGCCGACTACGTGACCCGCGAGGGCGACCTCACGGTCAAGGACCGCAAGAAGCTCCAGGCGGCCACCAAGGAGCTGCGGACCATGCTGGACCGGGCCCACGACGCCGCCACCACCGCCACCGGGCTGCGACAGAACGCCGCGGCCTCCCGGAGCACCGAGCGCGCGTCGCTCGCCGAGCGCGCGGCCGACGCGTCGAGCGCGGAGGCGAGCGGGACCACCGCCGATGCCGCCCAGGAGTCCGTGGCGGACGCCACCGCGCCGACGAACCTGTCCGTGGCGGCAGCGGACGTCACCCCGCTCGGTGGGCAGGAGACCGAGAGCATCGCGATCCTCGACACCCCGCTCGCCGACTCGGTCGTGACCACCGCGGCGGCGAAGGAGTCCGAGCAGGCGGAGAAGTCCGCCGACGCCGAGGACGCCAAGGCTGCCGCGAAGAGCGCAGCCGCGGCAGCGCCGTCGGCCGACCGGATCGAGAAGGTGACCACGTCGCTCCAGCGGCTCATCACCAAGACCGACGGCGACGCCGTCGTGTCGGTCGATCCGGGCCCCACGCCGGAGGAGATCGCGGCCGCGAAGAAGGCCGCCGAGGAGCGGCGCGAGGCCCGCGCGGAGCGCAAGGCCGAGCGCAAGGCCGAGCGCAAGGCCGAGGTGGCCCGGGAGAAGGCTGCGGCACGTGCCAAGCAGATGGCCAAGGCAGCCAAGAGCTACGGCAACGGCCAGATCCCGTCGCGCGTGCTCTGCGGGCTGAGCTTCGCCTCGGGCGAGCAGCTGCGGTGCGACGCCGCGGTGGCGCTCGAGCACCTGAATCGCGCGTTCCGCGCCAAGTTCGGCCGGAGCCTGGACCTGACCGACGGCTACCGCTCCTACGGGGAGCAGGTGTCGGTCGCCGCTTCGCGGGGCGCCCTGGCCGCCGTGCCCGGCACGTCGAACCACGGCCTGGGTCAGGCCGTGGACCTGTCCGGCGGCATCGAGTCGTTCGGCACCGCCGAGCACGCCTGGATGGTCGCCCACGCCGGGAAGTTCGGCTGGAAGCACCCGGGCTGGGCCCAGGCCGGCGGCAGCAAGCCGGAGGCCTGGCACTGGGAGTACGGCACGAAGTACTGAGCCGTACGCCTCCCCCGGTCCCGCACCGGACGATCACCAGCCCCGGGTCGCGAAGCCTCGCTTCGCGACCCGGGGCTTTGTCGGCTCCGGGCCCGCCGACTCCTGCTCAGTCCCAGCCGAGCTCGTGCAGGCGGTCGTCGTCGATCCCGAAGTGGTGGGCGATCTCGTGGACCACGGTCACGGCCACCTCCTCGACGACGTCCTCACGCGTGTCGCAGATCGCGAGGGTCGGGTTCCGGAAGATGGTGATGCGGTCCGGCAGCGCGCCCGCGGCCCACATGTGGTCGCGCTCCGTGAGCGGCACGCCCTCGTAGAGCCCCAGGAGCTCGGGATCGTCCGCGGGCGCGTCGTCCTCGACGAGCACCACCACGTTGTCCATCTGCGCCGCGAGGTCGGGCGGCACGAGGTCCAGCCCCTCGCTGACGGCCGTCTCGAAGTCCTCCCGCGTCATCTCCACCACGCACCCATCATCCCCGACCCGCGACACGTCCCGGACGCGACTCCCGACGTGCGGCAGAGCAGCCGACCACCTGTAGACTTGCCCGGTCTTGGCCCCCATCGTCTAGCGGCCTAGGACCCCGCCCTTTCACGGCGGTAGCACGGGTTCGAATCCCGTTGGGGGTACGGAACGGCTCGCGAGAGCCGGGTTTCGACTGCTGTGAGGCAGGTCATCCACCTGGTGCCCGGATCTGATTTCAGGTTCTGGCCCGCGGTGGGTTAGGGTACTCACGGCTCGAAACAAGCCCCCCGATCGCGGGTAGCGATCATGGCCCTGTAGCGCAGTTGGTTAGCGCGCCGCCCTGTCACGGCGGAGGTCGCGGGTTCAAGTCCCGTCAGGGTCGCGCGAGAGGCGCCCGGATTGTCGGTCTCGACTGTCCGGGCGTTCGCGCTAGGGCTCTGTAGCTCAGTTGGTAGAGCGTTCGACTGAAAATCGAAAGGTCACCGGATCGACGCCGGTCGGAGCCACAGCGAAAAACCCCCGGAACCCTTGAGGTCCGGGGGTTCTTCATTTCCTCTGATCAGCGCGCCGAGATGATCGGTTAGTGAATCAGTTAGTGAACAGCGAGGCTCACCCAGCATCGTCCCGACGAAGTTCGTTCGCGCCGAACAGCGGTTCGGAGCCGTGGAGTACCCGCGGCAGCATCTCTCCGAGGTCTACACAGCCATGGGTGACAACCCGTTCTCGCTCGTCGTCACGAGCACATTCGAGGGCACCACCGTCAAGGACACGGCCGCAGCCTGGGGACCGAAGGTCCACGCGTGAAGCCATACACAACCTTCGGCGGGACTCTCGCGGGAAGCACCAACAACCAGGACCGCTACGTCACAGGAGACGGATTTGCGGCGGTGCTCGACGGCGCAACCTCCGTCGCCGGTGATCGGTCGCACGACCCTGGTTGGTACGCCGAGCAGCTCGCTCGAGCAATCGGAGAAGCGATGGCCCAAGGTGGGCCTCTAGCCGAAACCGTGGCTGCCGCGATCCGCGTCGTGCGCGATGCCCACGGACTGACACCCGCCACCACACCGACGAGCACAGTCGCCCTTGCACGATGGTCCGACGACGTCGTTGAGACCTACGTCCTCGGAGACAGTTACGTCGTCGTACTCCCGACCGATGGCGGTGAACAGATCCACACCGACAGCCGGTTGGACCAGGTCGCGACGACAGAGCGATCTGCGTACCGCAAGCGGCTGGCAGAGGGCCACGGATACGACGACAGACACCGTGCTCTCCTCCTTGACCTCCAGGCCGAACAGGCTCGAAGCATGAACCGCTCCGATGGCTACTGGATCGCCGGAGCCGAGCCCGATGCCGCACTGCATGGCATCACGACCACCAAGAAGCGGGAAACGGTTTGGGGTCTGTTGCTCGCGAGTGACGGCGTCGACCCCGAACGGCACCCCGAGGCCGACAACTGGGGCGACCTCTACGACGAGGCCATGGGCCACGGCCCGGATCAGGTACTCCGCCGTATCTACGAGACGGAGGAAACCGATCCTGATGGTCGTCGGTGGCCTCGGTCGAAGCCCCACGATGACAAGACTCTCGTCATAGTCGTACTCGGATAGCACCGTCAGCGGCTATAACGCTGCCGAATTGACCTCTATAAAATCAAGGGCGCGCTCCGCGCGCCGGGCCGTTCGGCCGGCAGGGGCCCCGCGAGGCGGGGCCCCGCGCTCGCTCGCTGACGCTCGCTGTGCGCACCCCACCCCGCACCCCTGACGGCCGATCGGCCCAGTCCGCTAGCCTCCCCGCTATGGCAGACAACGCGGGCGGCGACGGCGAGCCGGTGACAGGCGCCGGGTGGGTCCAATGACCTTCCACTTCCCATCCGAGAGCCCGGCAGAGATCATGGCGCGCAACAGACGCATACGGGCCCAGGGCACGTTCGTCCTCGCGATCGCGATCACCCTGTTCTTCGCGATCACAGGCATGCCGTGGTCGTCGGTCGTGATCGTTACCGCGCTCTCAGCCTTCTCGGGCATCCCGACCTTCACCATCTGGATCACTGAGCGACGCTGGGCACGCAACCTAGCCCGCACCGGGGCCAGACTGCGCCCCCGCTTGATCACGCTGGTGTTCGCCTTTGGAGCCGCGGTCCTGCTGCAAGGGATCGTCGGCATGACACTTGGCACCTGGCCTGCGGCAGCCCTCGCACCCGTGGTCTATGCCGTCGAGTTCCTCATCGCACGGGAACGTCTCGGCACACTGGCGACAGAAACGGACAAGCAGTAGGGCAATGCCTCCGGCGGGCACCCGGGAATCAAGAGGATCGAGGGAGCCGCGGTGCCCCTGTTCCTCCGTCATCCATTGGCTTCACCGGGACCCTGACAGCGAACCCGCCGGCAACGCAACAGGTCCCGCCGACATCCAGCACCACCGCACCACGAGCTGCACGGGCGGGACCTGTTGCGTTGCCGGCAGAACCGATGTCCGAGACGTGCCCCGCGCCAACGGATGACGGAGGAACAGGGACCCCGAAGCAGGAGCATTGTGAGGTCACAGACCCGCGTGAGCGAGGCTCACAGTTAGCGAACCGGTTAGTGGTTGTCCGGGAGCCCCGGCCTACACGCACCGTCGTCGGTGGACAGTCAATCGGCCTGAACACTGGGCTTCCGGCCACTGAGGAACCGCCCAGAGCGCCTGAAAATCGAAAGGTCACCGGATCGACGCCGGTCGGAGCCACCTCAAAAACACCGCATGACCTGCGAAAACGAAGCGGCCCCCACACACTCAGTGTGTGGGGGCCGCTTCGTTGTGATCTTGCATGACAGATTGCATGACATTCGGTCTCCGTTAGGCGCCGAACGGCCACGAGCCAAGGGACACTTGGCCAATGTCACGCACAGTAGGCGGACCACGATGAGCCACGAGACGTCTCGCGACGAACTGGTTGTGCTCGTGCGCTACATCATGGCGGGCATGCCAGGAGCGAGCGAGCAGGAAGCCTCCCTGGCAGTGGCGCAATTCCAGGCGGCGGTACCGGATCCGAACGGCACAGATCTCATTTTCTACCCAGGCCACGCATTCGATCACGAGCCGACGGCGGAGGAGATCGTGGACCGCGCCTTGAGTTACCGACCGTTCCAGATGTAACACCTGAATCGCCAGGCTCCCCGGAGCACACCTGCCCTACTGATCAGGCACCTTTCGACCGTCCGCCTCGGCTGGACCAAAGAGGGGTTCCATGTGCCAGCCGACGCCTACCGCGTTCGCCGGGAACAGGTCGTCCATCTTTGCACCCGCCGTCTGGATCACGGGTCGCAACTCGTGCCGATAAACCTGTTCAGTGACGACGGTGCTGCTGTGACCGAGGGTCCGGGATACCTCTTCCAGCGGTACCTCTCCGGCCAACATCACCGACGTGTAGGTGTGCCGCCAGTCGCGCGGCGTCCGCTCGGCCGGGACGATCCCCGGCACCTTGGCGAGCGCTCGACGAACGTCGCGGGAGACGCTCCGGGAGCTCATCATGGTTCCGTTGCGGGTGCCGAACACGAAGCCGTTCGGGTCCCACCCGACTGGCGAACACGAAGCCGTTCGGGTCCCACCCGACTGGCACGATCACGCGCGAGGATGCTCGCGCGTGGCTCGAAGCGGGGGCGGTAGCCCTCGGTGTCGGCTCTGATCTCGTGGGCGACAGCATGAGAACCGGCGACTACAGCTCTGCCCGTACCTCGGCGCGCGAATGGCTGGAGATCGTCTCCGACTGAGCCCGATAGCACGCCTGACGCGGTGACGATCCGGGGCGGATCTGACGCGGTGGTTCGACATTGAAAGTGGCTCGATGCTCGTGCCGGAGGCCGGGAGCACTCTGGTTTAATGCGCGAATGCGCCACCCCGCCCGCCCGCTGCCATTTGTCGCTGCCGCCGTCGTGGCCTTGGCCCTGTCCGCTTGCCAGACCGCCCCCGACGATCCGGCGGAGCCCGCCGCGGCCGCCACTGACAACTCCGTTCCGGCCGCCGGCGTGTACACAGATCCGTGCGACATCGACGTGACGCTCCTGTCCGCGCTCGTGGGCGGAGCACTCTCGGAGGGGCACGCGACGGACCTGAGCCCGGGGTGTGAATGGGCGACCGAGTCGAAGGAGTACGTGGGTTTGGGTGTGCAACCCGCCGAGGAGTGGCTGGACACACGGCTCACCCTCCCCACGGCTGGCAGCACCATCGACGGTCTACGAGAGGTGGCCGGACCGGGACTCCCCCTGACCGCCTCGGAACTGGACGAGATCATCGAGCGCCATGAGTCCGGCGAAGCGGTCACGCCAGAGAGCGCGTGTGACGTCTTCGCCCTAGGACTGCACATCCCTCCGACCAGCACCGACTCGACTGTGGAGCGGGACCCTGCAGCGCGGACCACGACAGGCTTTGATCCTTCGATCGCTGGACCGTCCGTCACTGCAATTAAGTGCGTCGATGGACGCCACTACGCCCTCACAGTTTCTTTTTCCGACGTCATCGACACCGCGGATGACTCAGGACAAGTGCTTGATGCGCTCAACCGCCTCATCCAGAACGGACTCTGACCGGTCAGCGTGGGAGCCTGCCCGCCCAGGCCATACTATCGAACACATGTACGAACTGCGGCATAGTGAACGTGTGGCCGGGGCCGGCCTCCGGCACCGGTGGTGTGCCGGTCAAGCCGAACTACGTGTGGGATCCGCCGGCGGTACTGGTACACCTGGCATGGCGGGACGGGACCATGCTGTGGGTACCTGGACACGCGAACCGCTGGAACTCGTCGTTCGTGCTCGCGATGGTTACCCCCGATGAGGGCGACCGTCGCACCGAGACCGGCTTGTCGGTCCACCGCACCGATGTCACCCGCGCACTTCCGGCGGAGCCGTCGACCGCCCCGCGGCCGCCGGACTCGCACAGCCTGCGCTTCCAGCGGGAGCACCATGACCGATACCCGCACGGCGTCCGCCGCAGGGCTGGTCCAGCATGACAAATTGCATGACAACATCCCTCATGGCCTGTGGTTGGCCGTAGACAGCAGTGGACAGCGCGCCGCTAGATCCACAGCGTCCACGCTCGGTCGCAACCAGCCGGAGGCTGCTGAAGATCGAAAAGTCACCGGATCGACGCCGGTTAACCCTTCGGGCTCGCATCCCAGATCCCAGGCGTCGTGCCACTGTGACCTGCGCTTGAATGTGCGGATGCATCAGAAGATCGATCAACCCTGGGGCTTGAGCGTTCACGGCACGGGTGTGGTCCGTGCCGAGCCCGAGATCGCGCAGATCGCCGTCGCGGTCGACATCGTCCAGCCTGAGGCCGACGCCGCACTCGCCGATGCGAGCACTGCCGTCACCCGCGTCCGTGAGGCGATCCGGGCGCACGGCGTCCCGGACAGTGCCGTCTCGTCATCGCGGCTCTCCATCAGGTCGGCGTACGACGGGTACGGCGAGTCCCGAAAGCCCCTCGGCTTCCGGTGCCGGGTCGAGTACGCGATCCAGACCCGGGACATCGAGTCCGTCCAACGACTCGTCACCGCAATGGTGGCGGCCGGCGCCGAGCATGTCGACAGCGTCACCTTCGACGTGCTGGACAAACCCACGATGCGTGACCAGGCCCGCCGCGAGGCGGTCACGGCGGCCCGGCGCAAGGCCGAGGTGTACGCCGACGCCGCCGGGGTGAGGCTCGGCAGCGTGGTCCACATCCAGGACCTGAACCCCGAGATGGGCGAGGTGTCCCGCGGCCACGGTGGTGGCGGTGGGATCTCGACCGACGACCTCGCTCCGGGTGCCGTCGAGGTCACCGCCGCCGTCTTGGTCGGGTACACCCTCGAGTCCTGAATCAGGAGGATCGGGGGGCCGCGGCGCCCCGCATAGTTCGAGTCCGAGGACCTGGTAGTTTCCCGCTCATGGCTTCGCACACTCTCGACATTCCCGGCACTGCCGGACACGTCGAACTCGTTCCCGACATGTGGTGGGGACGCAGTTACCTGACCGTCGACGGCAACAAGGCGCCGAGCGCCGGCAAGCGGGCCTTCACCCTGCAGGGCGCGGACGGCAGCCCGATGATCGCGACACTTGGCCGCACCGCCCTGTTCGCTGCGGTGCCGCCCGTCGAGGTGAACGGCGAGACCTACCTCGCCGTCGAACCGGCTCCCGTCGTCGTGCGCGTCATCGGCATGCTGCCGATCATTCTCGTCGCGTTCGGCGGGCTCCTGGGTGCCCTGGTCGCGGTGCTCGCGATCATCGTCAACTTCAGGGTCGCCGGGAGCGGCCTCTCGACGGGTGCGAAGAGCGGAGTCATGATCGCCGTGGCCGCCGCCGCCTACGCGCTCTGGCTGGTGACCGCGGGCATCTTTGCAGCAAGTCTCTGATCACCCGGGGACGATCCGGTGGGCCGGACTTCTTCAGGAGTGGGGCCCACCGGCGTTTCCGGGGACTCGTGTACGGGTTCCCGGTAACCGCCTCGTCCCTTCCCGCCACAAACATCGCTCGCTGGCGGCCCCGAGATAATTCCTTCCAGCAAATGCGCATTGGCGAGTGATCCCCTTCATGCCTTTTACTGGAAGCCACGCCGCGCCAGGAATTGCCCCATGAGCTCTTGGCCTGTTGAGTTGTCTTCAGCGGCGCAGGCCGAATCCGGCGGCACGGGAGGGCAGATGATCGACGACGTGAAGATCGACGGCCAGGCGGGACCAGCAGGGAGCGGCCCGGAGAGCACGACAGGACCCGACAAGCCGCTGTCCCTGGGGAAGCTGGTCGAGCAGGTCTCCGAGCAGGCCTCACGCCTCGTCCGCGCCGAGATCGAGTTGGCCAAGGCAGAGCTCGCCGAGAAGGCCAAGAAGTCCGGCATCGGCATCGGGCTGCTCGTCGTGGCGCTCCTGATCCTCGCGTACGCCGCCGGCGTGCTGCTCCTGGCGGCCGTGTACGGGCTGGGCACGGTGTGGCCGCTCTGGCTGTCGGCACTCGCCATCGGTGGCTTCATGGTGCTCGTCGTGATCATCCTGGCGCTCGTGGGCGCCCAGCTCCTGAAGAAGGCCACGAACCCGCCCGAGAGCGTCCAGCGCGTCAAGGACGACATCACGTCGATCAAGGAAGGGATGCAGCGATGAGCACTCCGACACCGCCGCCCAGCAGCCGCGAGCTTGAGGCCGAGGTGCTCCGCACCCGCGCCGACCTCGCCGCGTCCATCGACGAGCTCACCACCCGCCTCAGCCCGGGATACCAGGCTTCACGCCTCGCGCACGACGCCAAGCAGGCCGCGAGCGACGCCGGCGCCATGGCCGCCGGGGCCTTCGGGAGCAAGAACGGCGGGTACAAGAACGGCCCGGCGCAAGATCCGCGCCGGGCCCGCAACGCCAAGGTTGTGATCGGTGCCGCGATCGGGCTCGTGGCCATCGGCACCGCTGTGGTCGTGACCGCTGTGCTCAGGCGCGCGCGGGGCTGAGCTGGGGGGCAGCACCCGGCGCGCCTTCGTCCTACCTGCCGACCAATCCGTCAACGACGCCCGACTAGTTGTCGGTGTCGCCCGAGCTGTCCGCTGCCGCACCGAGCAGCGCCCGAACCTCGGACTCCTTGTAGCGGCGGTGACCGCCAAGTGTCCGGATCGACGAGAGCTTTCCCGCTTTTGCCCAACGCGTTACTGTCTTGGGGTCAACACGGAACAAGCTCGCTACCTCGGCAGGCGTGAGCAGGACCTCGGATTCTCCGTGGATGGACATCCCCGCACCTCCTCCGGAACGGTGCCGGCCTGGCCGTACCAGGCGGTTGACGACACCCGCTCTTGCACCATTGTTAGCAGCAAACGGGATTTAGGCGACTTGGGGACGGGGTTTATTCCCTCACTTTCTCCCTCACTCGCCACGCGCGCCCGTTTCGGGCGAGTCTCGGACACGTGCGACACGCCGACGCCGACATTTCGCCGCTCCTCCGGGCGGCACGCGGGCCGCCCCGAGGGCAGGTTCGGACGAGGCCCGGACGCCCGCCAGGACTCGGCAAAGTGCCGGAGCGAGCCTGTGGAGCGCCCCGCCGGCATCTCCTGGCAAGGGGAGGTCCGGAGCCGCATCCGGAGCGCCGTCGGCCTCAAGAAGACCATGCAAAGGTCAAGAAATGGTCGAGCGGCCAGCCGGAGCGAGTCGGCAAGGGGGTCGGAACGACTCCAATGTCACATCGGCGGATGGGACGAATCACGTCCACGGACTGGAAGAAACGCCGTACCAGCATGTAACGTTGGAACCTGGACAGACGAAACGCTACGGGGCCGCACGTCCATGCACGGTGCCGCCCCGCTCCTACGTTGAGGGGGGTCGGAGCCATGGGCCGCGGCCGTCAGAAGGCTAAGCAGACCAAGGTTGCTCGCGAGCTGAAGTACTACAGCCCGGACACCAATTATCACGCCCTCGAGCAGGAGCTCAGCGGAGAGTCCCGCACGGATGTTGCGACACAGTCGCGGTGGGACTCCTCGGAGGACGAGGAGTACGACAACAGGTACTCCGACTGGGCAGACCAGGACGGCAACACGCGCTGAGGTGCCGGCGCTCTCGCGCCGGCCCCCAGGCCTGGTCCTCGGACCGGTCTGCCACCGCCTCAGCGGTAGTCGTTCACCAGTCTGACCGCGCCGCCGGACACGCCCTTCGTCCCCGCGACCAGGTCTTCCTGTGTCGTCGAGGCGTCCAGGGTCTCCACGGTGCCCAGCGTCCATGCCGGCACGCCCAGCGCCGACAGTCGTGCGAGCGCCGCGTCAGCGCCGTCGGCGCCGACCACGGCCACCATGCCGACACCCAGGTTGAGCGTGTTCTCCAGGTCGCGCCGTGGCACGCCGCCGAGGCTGCGCACCATCTGGAACACGGCAGGCACGTCCCAGGACGCGCGGTCGACGGTCGCCACGAGCCCGGCGGGCAGCACGCGCGCCAGGTTGGCCGCGAGCCCCCCGCCCGTCACGTGCGTGAACGCGTGCACCTGCGCCGCCTCGTCGGCGGCCAGCGCCAGGCAGTCCGAGGCGTAGACGCGCGTGGGCTCCAGCAGCTCCTCGCCCAGGGCACGTCCCAGGTCGTCCACGTGCCGGTCCAGCGTCCAGCCCGCGTGCTTGATCACGGCGCGCACCAGGGAGTACCCGTTGGAGTGCAGGCCGCTGGAGGCGAGGGCGATCAGGACGTCGCCGGGCTGCACCCGGTCCGGGCCCAGCACCTTGTCGGCCTCCACGATGCCCGTGGCGGCGCCGGCGACGTCGTACTCGTCCGGGTCCAGGAGGCCCGGGTGCTCGGCCGTCTCGCCGCCCACCAGGGCCGTGTCGGCCACCTCGCACGCCTGGGCGATGCCGCGCACGATGTCCGCGATGCGCTCCGGCACGACCTTGCCCGTGGCGATGTAGTCCGTCATGAAGAGCGGCTTGGCCCCCATCACGACGATGTCGTCCACGACCATGCCCACCAGGTCGAACCCGATGGTGTCGTGCTTGTCCATGGCCTGCGCGATCGCGACCTTGGTACCGACGCCGTCCGTGGACGTCGCCAGCAGCGGCGCGCGGTAGCTCTTGAAGGCCGACAGGTCGTACAGGCCGGCGAAGCCGCCCACCCCTCCGAGCACGGCCGGGCCCTGCGTGCGCCGGACGGCGTCCTTCATGAGCTCGACGGCCTTGTCGCCCGCCTCGGTGTCCACGCCTGCGGCGGCGTACGTCAGGCCTTCGGAAGTCACGGGTGCTCCTGCGTCGTTCGGGTGGTGTTCGTGGGTCACGGGTGGTCGAGCGCGGTCGAGCCGCCGGTGCTCACGGTGAGCTGCTTGAGCCCGTCCTCGGGCTGGCCCAGCGGCAGCTCCGCCTGCTCCAGGAGGTGCTTGCCGAGCTGGTCGTCCGGGGGCAGCTCGATCGGGTACTTGCCCGTGAAGCAGGCGGCGCAGAGCTGCGAGCTCGGCTGCTCGGTCGCGGCGATCATGCCCTCGGTGGTGATGTAACCGAGGCTGTCGGCGCCGAGCGACTGGCCGATCTCCTCGACCGCCAGACCGTTCGCGATGAGCTCCGCGCGCGACGCGAAGTCGATGCCGTAGAAGCAGGGCCACTTGACCGGCGGCGACGAGATGCGCACGTGCACCTCGGCCGCACCCGCCTCCCGCAGCATGCGGATCAGGGCGCGCTGGGTGTTGCCGCGCACGATCGAGTCGTCCACGACCACGAGGCGCTTGCCCTTGATGACCTCGCGCAGCGGGTTGAGCTTCAGGCGGATGCCGAGCTGCCGCAGCGTGTCGGACGGCTGGATGAACGTGCGGCCGACGTACGCGTTCTTGGTGAGGCCCTGCCCGAACGGGATGCCGGACTCCGCGGCGTAGCCGACGGCCGCCGGTGTGCCGGACTCCGGTGTCGGGATCACGAGGTCGGCGTCGACCGGGTGCTCGCGCGCCAGGGTGCGGCCCATCTCGACGCGCGCGGCGTGCACCGAGCGCCCGTTGATCGTGTTGTCCGGGCGGGCCAGGTACACGTACTCGAAGACGCAGGCCGCACGCTCGGCCTGGGCGAAGCGAACGGAGCGCATGCCGTCCGCGTCGATGCAGATGAGCTCGCCGGGTTCGACGTCGCGCACATAGGAGGCGCCCACGATGTCGAGGGCCGGCGTCTCGCTGGCGACCACCCAGCCGCGGTCGAGGCGGCCGAGCACCAGCGGGCGCACGCCCTGCGGGTCGCGTGCCGCGTACAGGGTGTTCTCGTCCATGAAGACCAGGGAGAAGGCCCCGCGGAGGCGCGGCAGCACCTCGAGGGCCGTGGCCTCCAGCGTGTGGTCGGCATCACCCGCGAAGAGCGCGGTGATCAGGGCCGTGTCCGTGGTGTTGCCCCGGGCGAGCTCACCGCGGCGCTGGGCGCCGTAGCGCTCGGCCACGAGGTTGACGAGCTCGGCCGAGTTGGTCAGGTTGCCGTTGTGGCCGAGGGCCACCGTGCCCGACGCCGTGGCGCCGAGCGTCGGCTGGGCGTTCTCCCAGGTCACGCCACCGGTGGTGGAGTACCGGCAGTGCCCGACGGCGATGTGTCCGGTCAGGGCGTTCAGGGCTGTCTCGTCGAAGACCTGGGAGACGAGTCCCATGTCCTTGTAGACGAGGATCTGCTCACCGTTGCTGGTGGCGATGCCCGCGGACTCCTGTCCGCGGTGCTGGAGGGCGTACAGACCGAAGTACGCGAGCTTGGCGACCTCCTCACCGGGTGCCCAGACCCCGAAGACGCCGCATGCGTCCTGGGGGCCCTTCTCGCCGGGCATGAGGTCGTGGTTGAGTCGGCCATCTCCGCGCAGAGGCATGTTCCGAGTATCCCATGCGGCCGGATCTCCGTGACCGGCCTCGCATGTGACCTCCGCGTCAGCGGCCGCGCAGGCTCCGGCGGTCCGCGATCACCGCGAACAGGCCGGCCAGCAGGGTGGTCACCATCGTGACGAAGGCGGTCAGCACCGTGACGTAGACGCCGGGCTTCATGAGCCCGGTGCCCGAGGGCGAGCTGACCAGGTAGAACGACAGGAGCAGGCCGAGCACGACGCCGACCAGCGCGCCGGTCAGGAAGAACGCCCTGTACCGCGGGGCACGGCGCACGGTCGCCGGGTCGACGACGTCGCGCACCTCCACGTCGTCGGCGGAGTCGCTGGCTGCCTGGGTCTCACTCACGCCACCCAGGGTACGCGTCCCGGCCCCGGCGGCCGAAAAGCCCGGTCGGGGCGGGACGACAGACCGCCGGCCGGGTGTGCCGGGACCTGGGTCCCGGCACACCCGGCCGGCGGTGCGGCCGTTCTCGGATCAGCCGATCAGCTTCCAGGGACCGTGCTTCTTGAAGCCCGGGATCTGGAGGATCGTCGGCCGGGTCGCCTCGTAGACCTTGCCCTTGTAGGACACCTGGTCGCCCCACCAGTAGAGCTTCCACGGCACCCATGCGGGAGCCTCGGGCTCCTCGGGCTCCGCGGCCTCGACGGTGATCGGCAGCCGGGCCGTGGTGCCCGACGGCGACGCCTGCACCACGAGCTGGTACTGGCCCGCGGCGGTGTTCGCCGGAATGGTGACGGACGTCGACGTCGCGCCGTTCGTCACCGTGCCGGTGCCGAGCGGGACGCCGTCCTCCGGCGCACCGCCCGACGGGACCAGGAACGTCTCGACGCCCGTGTTCTGGGGCGCGCCGAGCGAGGTCAGGTTCAGGCCGGACAGGCCGACCGTCGTCGCCGTGCCGGCCTGGACCGTGCCCGGCAGGGCCGAGGCCACCGTGCGGGTGCGGGCGAAGCTCGGCGTGACCGGGGACGAGTCCTTGAGGTACGTGATCCAGGCGTCCCGGTCCACCAGACCCGAGTCGCGACCGTCCGTGCCCTCGGTGAAGGCCCGGAAGTTGTCCCCGCCCGAGATCAGGAACGAGAACGTCGCGATGCGGTACTCCGCGGCGGGGTCCACCGGCACGCCGTCGATCGTGATCGACGAGACGTTGTCGCCCGGCGTCGCGTTCGGGTCGGCCGTCGTCGTGGTGTACGACACGTTGTCGGACAGCCCCAGCGCCAGGTACGGGCGCGACGGCCGGTTGCCGTTCGCGTCCGTCTGCCACTGCTCCTCGAGCAGGGTGTCGAGCTGCGCACCCGTGAGCGTGATCGTCCACAGGTTGTTGACGAACGGCAGCACCGCGTTGGCCTCGGCGTAGGTGATGATCCCGTCCGCGCCGAAGTACAGCTCGTTGCGCAGGCCGCCGGGGTTCACGACGCCGATGTCGGCGCCGCCCCGCTCGTCCGCGGAGAGCGAGTCGCGCAGCGAGTTCGCCACCAGGTTGCCGAGCGCCGACTCCGACGCGCGGTCGTCCCGGTTGCCGCCGGCGTAGCCGCCGTCGGTGTACGAGCCGCCCGCGAACGCCGTGGTCACGTCGGCCGTGACCTTGCCGACCGGCTGGGCACCGATCTCCTCGGCCTCGGCCAGCGCGGCGTCCACGATCGAGTCGACCTCGGCGACCGCCGGGTACGTCGCGATCAGCTCCGCGGCCGGGGTGGTCGTGCGCGCCACGTTCTCGACCGTGTAGTCGGTGACGTCGAACGTCTCCGTGTCCACGGTGAGGGAGACATGCCCGAGGAACTCGCCGTAGTTGCCGGTCTGGATGATCGGCCGGGTCTCCCCCGCCGCACCCGGGACCGGGGCGTCCCACGCGTACTGCTTGTGCGTGTGGCCGGTGAAGATGGCCGCGACGCGCGGGTCGGTCTGCTGCACCAGGTCGGCGAACGGACCGCCGGCGGCGATCTCCTCCTCCAGCGTGGCGCCGTCGGGCGTGCCCGCGCTCGCGCCGTCGTGCGCGAGAGCCACGACCACGTCCGCCTCGCCGTTCGCGGCGTCGCCGTCGAGCAGCTCGTCGGTGACGCGGTTCAGCGCCTCGACCGGGTCGCCGAACTCCAGGCCCTCGATTCCCGAGGGCGTGACCAGCGTGGGGGTCTCCTCGGTGACCACGCCGACGAAGCCGACGTCGACGCCGTTGACCGGCACCACCTGGTACTCGGGCAGGGCGGGCTCCCCCGTCGCCTCGTCGTAGACGTTGGCGCCGAGGTAGTCCCAGTCGGCGGCGTCGGTGACGCGGCCGGTGAGGTCGGACATGCCCTGGTCGAACTCGTGGTTGCCGACCGCGGAGGTCTTCAGGCCCAGCGCGTTCAGCACGTCGATCGTCGGCTGGTCCTGCTGCAGCGCCGAGGCGAACAGCGAGGCGCCGATGTTGTCACCCGCCGAGACGAACGCGGTGCCCGCGGGGTTCTGCGCCCGCAGCTCCTCCACGGTGCCCGCGAAGTTCACCGTGTTGGCGTCGATGCGGCCGTGGAAGTCGTTGATGGCCACGAGGTCCAGGTCCACCGAGCCGGGCTCGGTCGTGGTGTCGCCCAGGTCCAGGCCCACCAGGACCGGGTCGTGGTCGGACGACCGGAAGGGCGTCTCGTCGTAGAGGATCGTCGCGTTGTAGTTGTAGCGGCTGTACTCGTTCGCCACCGGCTCGTACGCGTTGATGTTCCAGATGTCCGTGCCGGACACGACCTCGGCCGCGGCCGGGGAGGCCAGCACGTGGTCGAGCGAACCGACCATGCCGTCGAAGTTGTACGAGTACTCGCCCGTGGTGGGGCCGAGGTCGGTGTACCCGGCGTCGGCAAGGACCTCGATCGGGTCCTCCTGCTCGTACGAGTTGAAGTCACCGACCAGCAGGACCTTGTCGGTCCCGGCCGCGGCCGCCCGGTCCTCCGCGAACGACACGAGGGACGTCGCCTGGCGGGTGCGGGACTCGTTCGAGGCGCCCTGGCCGTCGCCCTGGTCGGCGTCGCCGGGCCACGGTCCGGCCGAACCCTTCGACTTGAAGTGGTTGGCGATCACCACGACGTCGTCGCCGGCGCCGGCGGCGCCGTCCGCGGGCTGGAACGTCTGGGCCAGCGGCTGACGGGCGTTCTGGAACGCCTCGTCGCCGACGAGGATCGTCGAGCCACCGACCGGCTCCGCCGTGGCGGTCCGGTAGATGAAGGCGTTGCGGATGACGTCCTCGGCGTCCGGCACCTCGGCCGGGGAGGCCACGTAGGCCCACGTGCCGGCGCCCTCTGCCGCGTTCAGCGCGTCCACCAGGTCGCCCAGGGCCTGGTCACGGGGACCGCCCAGGGAGGCGGTGTTCTCGATCTCCAGCAGCGCGACGACGTCCGCGCCGAGCGCCGAGATCGCCGCGACGATCTTGGTCTGCTGCCGCTGCAGGTCCTCCTCCTCGGCCGCGCCGCGGGCGTCGCAGCCGCCCGAGACGGTGACCGGGTCACCCGCGCGGTCGGTGTAGTACGTGCAGCCCGTGAGCTCGTCGCCCGTGGTGGTGAAGTAGTTCAGCACGTTGAACGTCGCGACCTCCAGGTCGCCACCCACCTCGGCGGGCGCGTCCTCGCGGGTGTTCTCGAAGGTCGCGGGCTGCACGGCGTCGGCGACGTCCGGCGTCAGGTGCGACGTCGGCTGGAAGCCCCAGGCGTCGAACCGGTAGTCCAGGACGACCGGACGCGTGAACGTGACGGCCGCGCCCACCCGCAGCGGCGCGCCGCCGGTCAGCCAGGGCAGCGGCTTCGACTTGTTCGCGGTCGAGTTGTAGTTCGTGGACGAGCCGTCGTCGAGCTGCACCGCGCGCGCCGCGTTGTCCGCGACCTGCGCGTCGTACTCCGCCGAGCCGGGGCGCCCCGCCGTGGTGGGCTGCACCAGCGGGCTGTCGCCCGCCGCCAGCCCGACCGTGCCGTAGTAGTTGGTGTCGTAGTTGTCCGTCACCGTGAACGCGCCCTGCGGCGCGAGCAGCATGCCCTCGAGCGCCTCGCGGCCGGCCGCGGTGGCGGGCCAGGCGGTCACGGTCGGCTCGACCGTCGCGGGCTCGTCCAGGACGGTCCAGCCGCCCGACGACGGCGTGAGCTCCGTGAGGCCGTTGAACTCCGACACGACGCCGGTGACCTCCACGTGGTCACCCGCGGAGAGGTCGGCGGCAGCCGCCGCCGAGAAGACGAAGACGGCGTCCGACGCGCCGGGCGTCGGGTCCGCGCCGCCGCCCGTGCCCGCGGTCTGCAGGTAGAGGCCGTTGAAGCCGCCGGTCGGGTAGACGGCGGTGACGACGCCCTGCGTCGTGACCGTGTCGCCCACCAGCGGGCTGGTGTCGCCGGTGCCCTGGATCTCGGCGATCGGGGTAACCTCGCCGGGCTCGGTCGGCACGGACGGGCTGGGGCTGGGCTCGGGCTCGGAGCCCTCGCCGTTGGTGGGGGTCACCTCGGCGCTGAACACGAAGTCCGCCGAGTTGTCGCCCGCGTCGCCCGTGCGCTCCAGCGACCCGACCACGCCGGTGCCCTGGCCGGCCGGGCCCTGTGCGGTCTCGAACGTGTCGGCGGTGCCGTAGCCGAGCAGGTCGACGACGCCCGCTGCGCCCGCGGCCGGTACGGCGCCCTTGGCGGGCGTGACCGCGTTGGCCTGCGACGCGAGCGCGATGACGCCCGCCGTGCCGCTCAGGTTGAGGGTGCCGACGGCGTCGGGCGTGGGGAGGGACTCTCCGTTGGCCGCGTTCGAGGCGCCCTGCACCAGGTAGTGACCGCCGGCGGCGATGGTGCCGCTCAGCGCGGTGATCCCGGAGAACGCCGCGCCCGTCGCGGACTTGTACTGGACCGACCAGCCGTCGACGCTGACCGGCTCGTCCGTCGGGTTGTACAGCTCCACGAACTTGTTGCGGTACGGCTGGCCTGAGCTGCCGCCCACGAGGTAGGCCTCGCTGATGACGACGTGCCCGGAGTCCGGGCCGTCGGAGGTGGCCGCGGGCGCGGCGACGGCCGCCGTCGCGGGCACGGTGAGCGCCGCGGACAGCGCCACGGCGACGGCGGCTGTCCCACGGGGTCGGGGGTGCGGTCGCGGGGACCGGAGCGTGCTGGGTCTCACGCTGACTCCTTCTGCAATAGCCGACCGAGGGCCGGGCTGGAGTGCACTGCTGCTGGACGACGTGCTCGGCGGCATCGCCGCGGCCGGGCGCGCATCAGTTGCGCAGGCGGTCCGGCACGAGCGGCACCAACCAATCACTGCCTCGTGAACCGGCGGTTACGGTCGGGCACCCGCCGGGAAAACTGAGGTCCTGGCACCGGGTGAACCCGCCCGCGGCCGAACCACGAGATCGACGCCGAGGCTAGCGGCTGTCACCGACATCGCTGCCCGGTACACGCCGCCCGCGCAGGGTTCACCCGGGTACGGCAGGAGACCCCGGCTCGCCGCCCGACCCGGACGCCGCCCGGCGTCCGGCGGTCAGGGGCAGCAGGTGCGAGATGTCGGACCGGTCGCCCGAGGCGCGCACCCGCCCGTCCGCGACGACGTCCGCCCAGGTGACGGTGCCCGTGGCCAGGCCGAGCCAGGTCTCCGGGTCGGTCTCGACCACGTTCGGCGGGGTGCCGCGCGTGTGTCGCGGCCCGGGCACGGCCTGCACCGCGCCCGCGGGCGGCACGCGCACCTCGACGGAGTTCCCCGGCGCGACCGAGGCGAGCTCCTCCAGCGTGAACCGCACGGCCGTGGTGACGTCCCGGCGCTCCGCCTCGCCCCGGGCCCAGACGGCGACGGCGGCGCGCCCGGCCGCCGGGTCAGTCCGGCGCCGCGGGGGCACTACCGCACCGCCAGGAAGTCGCCGAGCCGCGTCCAGCCGGTCTGCTCGAGGCTCGTGAAGTCGGTGCCGGGCACGACGAACATCGCCTTGCTCGTGCCGTTCGACACCTCGGTACCCGTCGGGTTGGGCGTCATGGTGCAGCTCGACACGCCCTCCCCCGCGGCGTCGTCGACCAGGACGAGGCAGGTGGAGGCACCCTCGTTCGACCGTGCGGCGTAGAAGGTGGCGTCGTCGTCCGCGCCCAGGCGGCGGGTGGTGCCGCCGTCCACGGCGACGTCGTCGAGCACCGTGTCGGGGAGGACGTCCTCGGCGTGCTGCTCCTCGTCGAACAGCGCCTCCAGCTCCTGCACCCCGTCCGACGACGTGCAGCCGGTCAGCAGGGCCGCGCCGAGCACGGCGACAGCGCCCGCGCGCCGGGCGGCACCAGGAACAGCGTTGGTCATGGGGTCAGTATGGCCGACCGTCGCCTCAGTACCGGTACACGTCGGGCGTCGGGCCCTCGACCGCGAGCAGGTCCGCCGCCACCACCATCGGCAGCTCGCGCGAGGACACGGACGGGAACCTCGCGACCTGCACGACGCGCGGCAGGCCGCCCGTCCGCACCGCCGGCACGGGCTGCGACAGCGGCCCGGCGGCCGGCGCGTGCCGCGGCCAGGGTTCCGACAGCGGCATCTCGTCCCGGACCTGGGGCCGTACCGGCCGGCTGATCGGCGGGTAGTCCGCACGCCGCACGCGACGGGGGACCTCGGACACCGTCGGCCGGAATGCGGGCGGCTGCGGCTGCGGTGGTGCGGGCTCGGGGCGGGGCTGCGGTGTCGGACGCGGCCGCGGGACCGGACGGGGCTGCGGGCTGGGGCTCGGCTCCGGCCGCTGCCACGGCTCGGTGGCCACGACCGGCTCGGACCAGCGCCGGCGCTCCGCGCGCGACCGGAGCTGGGGCACGGGGCGGGGTCGCGGCTCGCCCAGCGACTGTGGTTCCGCCAGCGACTGCGGTTCCGCCAGCGACCGCGGTTCGAGCAGCGGCCGCGGCGACAGCAGTGAGTCGGGCGAGTGCAGGGGCTCGGGCGGGAGCGGGCGGTCCGGTCGCAGCTCCGTCTGTGCGCGCGGCGCCTGCCGGGCCTCCACGGCCACCTCGGGCCCGGGAGCCGCTCCGTCGCCTGGCGCCGCGAACGGCGTCGGGGCGGCAGCCGGGCCGCTCGGGCCCGCCGAGGCGCGCCGGGCCGCGCGCCGTCCGCCCCGCTCAGGTGCGCCGGGCGTGCCGGGCGTGCCGGGTGCACGAGGCGCACCGGCCGCTCCTCCGGCGCGGTGCTCCCCCCGACCGGCGGTGTCCGCCGCTCCCCCCGCCGGCGGGCCGCCGAGCGTGAACGTCACGCGCCGCTCGGCCACGTCGGCCTCGGCGAGCTGGACCCGTACCTCGTCGCCCAGGGGCAGCGCGGGACCCACCACGCGCGCCCGCACCGCCGGGTCGCGCAGCACGACCTCGCCCCGCTGCAGCTCCTTGTCCTGCTCGTCGACGTCGACCACCACGCCGTCGAACTCCTCGCCCAGGCGGTCCGCGAGGAGCGACGCCTCGACGATGTCCACGCACTCGCGCTCGAACGAGGAGGCGCGGCGGCCGGTGTCGGCCATGACGGCGGGCAGGGTCGGCAGCGCCTCCAGCACCCACGAGGGCACGGGGACGCCGGCAGAGACGGCGAGGCAGACCTCGGTCGCGTACCGGTCCACGAGGCGGCGCAGCGGCGCCGTGACGTGCGCGTAGTCGGCGGCGATCGCGGCGTGGCGGGTGTTCTCGGGCGTCGGCACGACGGCGCCGTCGGGCCCCGGCATGCCGAAGGCGACGTACCCCGCGCCGCGGAAGAGCGTGGTCGCCTCGTTGAGGAAGGCCGCGTGCTCAGGGATGCGCGAGACGAGCGTGGGGACGAGCCGCGCGTACGGGAGGTCGTCCGGCCAGTCGATGCCGAGCGCGCGGGCGGTGCGGTGCAGCCGGGCCAGGTCGCGCGGGTCGGCCTCGGGCAGCGTCCGCAGGATGCCCACGCCCGCCTCGCGCATGAGGTGCGCGGCGGCGATGCCCGTGAGCAGCGAGATCTGCGCGTTCCACTCCTCGACCGGGAGGTTGCGCCGGAACGACAGCGTGTACGTACCGTCCTCGCGCCGCTCCACCTCCTGCTCGGGAACCGACAGCGAGACGCCGCCGCGCGCGAGCTCCAGCGACTGGCGCAGGCGGCCGACGTCGGCCAGGAGCTGCAGCGACTCGCTCGCCGTGCCCGCGTCGAGGGTCGACTGCACCTCGGCATACGTGAGCCGTTCCCGGCTGCGCACGTACGCGCGCTCCAGGGCGGCACCCTTGATGATGCCGCGCGCGTCGAGGGTCACCGTCCACAGCACGGCCGGGCGGTCCTCCTCGGGCAGCAGGCTCGCCGCGCCCTCGGACAGGACCTTCGGGTGGAGCGGCGTGCGGGCGTCCGGCCCGTAGACGGTCATGCCGCGCCGGTGCACCTCCGCGTCGATCGCGCCGCCCGGGACCACGAACGCCCCCAGGTCCGCGATGGCGTAGTGGACCACGTAGCCCTCGCCCGACTGCTCCACATGGACCGCCTGGTCCAGGTCCTTGGAACCGGGCGGGTCGATCGTGACGAACGCGATGTCGCGGCGGTCGGTCCGGCCGGCGGAGACGTCGTGCCCGGCGGCCGCGAGGGCCTCCTCGAGCACATCCTGCGGGAACATCGCGGGCAGGCCGACCTCGGCGCGAAGAGCCGCGAGGGCACCGCTCACGTCGTCGGTGGCGGCGGGCGCGAGGCGCATCTGACGGGTGGGCACAACTGCGAACATAAGCCGGTTCCGCGCTCCCCGCGCGGTGTCGCTGTGCTATTCGACGACGACGGTCGCCACCAGCGCCCGGTGGTCGGTCCCGGGTACCTGCATGGACACCACGTCGGAGACGGGCATGTCCTTCTCCACCACCACGTGGTCCAGCGCGAAGAGCGCCGGGATCCGGCTGCCCTCCGGCCAGGTCACGGTCGGACCCGCACCCCACTCGCGCGTCGCGTCCAGGAAGCGCGACCCGAGCAGGTCGCGGAAGGTCGCGTGGTCGTAGCCGGCGTTGAAGTCGCCGGCCAGGATCTGCGGCGTCGCGTCCTCGTGGACCGTCTCCGTGAGCTCGACGAGCTCGGTGCGCCAGGTGGTGACGTCCTCCGGCATGGGCGGGTACGGGTGCACCACGGTGACACGGACGTCGGTGCCGCCCACGTCGACCAGGGCCGACGGCATCGCGAAGGTGGTGCCGCTCATCTGCTCCACGTCGGTCAGCTCTGTGGTCGACCAGAGCCCGCTGCCCGCAGGGGTGTCCTCGGCGGGGACGGTGAAGCTGTGCGCCAGCAGCTCGTCGAGGCCGGCGTCCGCGAGGGCCTGCTCGAAGTCGGGCGTGAGCTCCTGGACCGAGAGCACCTCGACGTTCTGGGACTCCACGAGCCCGACCACGGTCTCGGCGTCGGCCCGCCCGTACAGGGCGTTCACCGTCATGACCCGCAGCGTGCCCGCGTCGTCCGGGTCGGCCGCCGTGGACGACTCCGGCGGCATGAAGAAGGGCACCATCCAGAACAGGAAGCCCGCGAACGAGAGCCCGAGCAGCGAGGTCAGCACCCAGCGGCGCGAGAACAGCGCGACGATCAGCAGCGGCAGCGTCGCGAGCGTGGCCCACGGCGTGAACGCGACGAGCTGGGGCAGGGGCACCACGTTGTCGAACGGGAGCACCCGGGCGACCGCCACGAGGAGCAGGGGGATCGCGATGATCCAGAGCACGAGGGAGATGAGGCCACGGACAAATCGCACCCCCGGACCCTATCGGCTGCCCGGAAGCGCCTTGACCAGCCGGCAGGTCCACCGGCCGGTCAAGGCTCCTCGGATCAGCCGAAGATGCGCGGGAGGGTTCCCTCGTGGGCCGTGCGGGCCTCGTCGAGCGGGAGCTCGAAGTGGCCCTCGACCACCACGGCGTCGCCGCCGGTGGTGCCCAGGCGGAGCACCGGCACGCCGGCGTCCTCGGCCAGGTGGGTCAGCTCGCCCTCGTGCTCCGGGTCGACCGCGACGACCACGCGGCCCGTCGACTCCGCGAACAGCGCGACGAACGGGTCCACCTTGTCGCGGCCCGTCACGCCCTCCAGCGCCACCGAGGCGCCGACGCCGAACCGCAGCGAGGCCTCGATCAGCGTCTGGACGAGGCCGCCCTCGGACAGGTCGTGCGCGGCGGCCGCGAGACCCGACCGGCGGGCCTCCACGAGCACCGAGGCCAGGGCCTTCTCGGCGGCCAGGTCCACGCGCGGGGGCACGCCGCCGAGGTGCGAGTGCACGACGTCGGCCCAGGCCGAACCGTCGAGCTCGTCCCGCGTGGTACCGAGCAGGAGGAGCGACAGCCCCTCGGTCTGCCAGCCGGACGAGAGCGCGGTGCTCACGTCGTCGAGCACGCCGAGCACGCCGACCACGGGGGTCGGGTGGATCGACGAGTCGATCTGGCCCGGCTCGCCCGTGCCGTTGTAGAGGGAGACGTTGCCGCCGGTGACCGGGACGCCGAGCTCCTGGCAGGCGTCCGCGAGGCCCTCGATCGCCTCGACGAGCTGCCACATCGAGTCCGGGTGCTCCGGCGAGCCGAAGTTCAGGCAGTCCGTCACGGCCAGCGGAGCGGCACCGGTCGTGGCGACGTTCCGGTAGGCCTCGGCGAGGGCCAGGGCCGCACCCGCGCGCGGGTCGAGCTTGCCGTAGCGGCCGTTCGCGTCGGTCGCGAGAGCGACACCGAGGCCCGTGGTCTCGTCGACGCGCACGACGCCGCCGTCGTCGGGCTGGGCGAGCGCCGTGTTGCCCTGGACGAAGCGGTCGTACTGGTTGGTGACCCACTCCTTCGAGGCGAGGTTGGGCGAGGCCAGCAGCCGCAGCGCCGTCTCCCGCAGCTCCTCGCCGGACGCGGGGCGGGCGAGGCCCGCGGCCGTCGTCGTGTCGGCCTGCAGGCCGTCCTGCCACCCGGGACGCGCGTAAGGCCGCTCGTACACGGGGCCCTCGTGCGCCACGGTCTTCGGGTCGACGTCCACGATCCGCTGGCCGTGGTGGTCGATCGTGAGGCGGCCGGAGTCGTTGACCTCGCCGATGACGGCGGTCTCGACCTCCCACTTGCCGGTGATCGCGAGGAACGCGTCGAGCTGGTCGGGCCGCACGACGGCCATCATGCGCTCCTGCGACTCCGACATGAGGATCTCGCCGGCGTTCAGCGTGGGGTCGCGCAGCAGCACGTCGTCGAGGTCCACGTGCATGCCGCCGTCACCGTTGGAGGCGAGCTCCGAGGTGGCGCAGGAGATGCCCGCGGCGCCGAGGTCCTGGATGCCCTCGACGACCTTCGCCGAGAACAGCTCGAGGCAGCACTCGATGAGGACCTTCTCCATGAAGGGGTCGCCCACCTGGACGGACGGGCGCTTGGCGGGCACGCCGTCCTCGAACGTCTCGGACGCGAGGATCGAGGCGCCGCCAATGCCGTCGCCGCCCGTGCGGGCGCCGAACAGCACGACCTTGTTGCCGAGGCCGGTGGCGTTGGCGAGGTGGATGTCCTCGTGCCGCAGCACACCGAGGCAGAGCGCGTTGACCAGCGGGTTGCCCTGGTAGGAGCCGTCGAAGACGAGCTCGCCGCCGATGTTCGGCAGGCCGAGGGAGTTGCCGTAGCCGCCCACGCCCGAGACGACGCCGTGCACGACGCGCGCGGTGTCGGGGTGGTCGACGGCGCCGAAGCGGAGCTGGTCCATGACCGCCACGGGGCGCGCGCCCATCGAGATGATGTCGCGGACGATGCCGCCCACGCCGGTCGCGGCGCCCTGGTAGGGCTCGACGAACGACGGGTGGTTGTGCGACTCGACCTTGAAGGTGACGGCCCAGCCGTCGCCGATGTCGACGACGCCGGCGTTCTCACCGATGCCGACGAGGAGGTGCTCCTTCATCTCGTCGGTCACCTTCTCGCCGAACTTGCTCAGGTGCACCTTCGACGACTTGTACGAGCAGTGCTCGCTCCACATCACGGAGTACATCGCGAGCTCGGCCGCGGTGGGGCGGCGGCCCAGGATGTCCTTGATGCGCTGGTACTCGTCCTCCTTGAGTCCGAGCTCGCCGTACGGCTGCACCTCGTCAGGGGTGGCTGCGGCGGCCTCGACCGTGTCCAGTGACGGAACGGCGGGAGTCGGGCGGGAGGGTGCCTGGGACGCGGGCGCGGTCATGTAGTTCCTCGCGTGCGGGGTAGGTTTCTGGGCGCCGGAGCGCCCCGCCAGTCTACGACGTGGGCCCGCCACCACGTGTCAGACGCCCAGGTCCCTCCTGTGACCTGTGCGTCTGACACGTGAAGGGCGGGTCAGCCCTGGTCGTAGACGCGCACGTAGTCGACGACCATCTGCTGGGGGAACTGGGTGGTGCCGTCGGGGTAGCCGGGCCAGTTGCCGCCCACCGCGACGTTCAGCAGCATGAAGAACGGCTGGTCGAAGACCCAGGGGTTGCCGCCGGTGTCCGCCGTGGTGCGGGTCTGGTAGACGTTCCCGTCGACCGACCAGGTGATGCGGCCGGGCGCGCGGTCCACCGCGAACGTGTGGAAGTCGTCGGCGAAGGACCAGCCCTGCGGGTGCGTGTACGCCGCGCCGATCCCGGCGCCGCCGGAGTAGCCGGGGCCGTGGAGGGTGCCGTGCACCATGTGCGGCTCGAAGCCCACGTTCTCCATGATGTCGATCTCGCCGGAGTCGGGCCACGGGACGCCGGAGTCGATCTGCCCGCCGAGCATCCAGAACGCGGGCCAGATGCCCTGGCCGCGGGGGATCTTGATCCGGGCCTCGACGCGGCCGTAGGTGGGCTCCACCTTGCCCGCGGTGGTCAGGCGCGCCGACGTGTAGCCGCCGTTCCCGTCCTGGCGGGCGGTGATGACGAGGTTGCCGTTCCCGTCCAGGGCCGAGTTGTCGCGCGAGCTGGTGTAGTTCTGCAGCTCGTTGTTGCCCCAGCCGCCCGCGCCCGTCTCCTGGTTCCAGTTCGCCGGGTTGGGGGCGCTGCCCGCGGCGCCGTCGAACTCGTCCGACCAGGTCAGGGCGCCGACGGCGGCGGGCGCGGCGTTCTGCGCGGCCGGCGCGGAACCGCCGTCGGGCACCTTCTGCGTCGCCGCGGAGGCGACGAGCGAGGCGGACAGGACCAGGGTCAGGGCGGCGGTCGCCGTGACCGTGCTGCGGATGGTGCGGTGTCTGGTGGTACGCATCGGTCGCTCCTTCGCGAACATGTGTCTCCCGTTGCCCGCGACGCTACTTTTCACCCGCTCGGTGGAACAAGATCGTGAAAGTACGTAGTCATGGCCCGGTCACCGTTCAGCACCGCTGAACAATCGGCCAGTGATACGCGATGGACGCACCGGGTCGGGGCGGCCGACGATGACGCCATGCCCCTGCGCCACTCGCTCCTCGCCGTGCTCGTCATGATCATCTGGGGCACCAACTTCCTCGCGATCGACATCGGCGTCGACGACGTGCCGCCCGTGCTCTTCCTCGCGATCCGCTTCGTGGTGGTGCTGGTCCCCGCGATCTTCCTGGTCCCGCGCCCCGCGGTGCCCCTGAAGGACGTGCTGGTGGTCGGGCTGTTCCTCAGCCTCGGCCAGTTCGCGCTCATGTACACCGCGATCTGGCTCGGCATGCCGCCCGGCCTCGCCTCGCTCGTGCTCCAGGCGCAGGTGGTCCTCACGGTCCTGTTCGCGAGCGTCGCCCTCCGCGAGCGCCCGACGCCGCCGCAGCTCGTGGGCGTGCTGCTCGGCGCGGTGGGGCTCGTGATCGTGGGGCTCGGCCGGTCGGCCGCGACGCCGGGGCTGGCATTCCTGCTCACGCTCGGGGCCGCGGCGTCGTGGGCCACGGGCAACGTGATCGTCCGGCGGCTGGGGTCCGTGACGCAGGCGACCGGCGCCCGGCCGACGCCGCTGGCCGGCCTGTCCATGACGGTGTGGTCGGCACTGGTGGTCCCCGTGCCGATGTTCGCGCTCGCGCTCGTGCTGGACGGGCCCGCCGCCGTCGGGTACTCGCTGACGCACCCGACCTGGGCCGCCGTGCTGTCCACCCTGTACACCGCGTGGCTCGCGAGCCTGGTCGGCTACGGCGTCTGGAACACGCTGCTGGCACGGCACCGGGCGAGCGCGGTGGTGCCGTTCACCATGCTCGTGCCGGTGTTCGGCATGACGGCGGCCTGGCTGGCGCAGGGCGAGGTGCCGAACACGGCCGAGGTGGGCGGCGGGGTGCTGCTCCTGCTCGGGGTCGCGATCACGTCGGGGCTGCTGCGGTGGCCGGGCAGGCCGCGGTCCGGCGCGAGCGCCTAGCCCCTACAGGTCGAGCGTGTAGCAGAGCAGGTCCACGCCGGGCACGGGCGACCAGTCGCGCCCGGGCTCGCGCACGAAGCCGAGGCGCTCGTAGAGCCGGTGCGAGCCGTGCGCGACCGTCTGCGTCGAGAGCACGACCCGGCGCGTGCCGGAGTCCCGGTTGCGCGCCGCCCGCGCCAGGCACTCCCGCATCAGCGCGGTCCCGGCGCCGCGCCCCTGCGCGTCCGGCGCGACGCCGAGCATGCGGATCTCCGCCTCGCCGTCCCGCGCGATGTCGGCCATGGGGCCGCCGCGGGGCACGAACGTCACGCCGCCCACCACCGCGCCGTCGTCCAGCGCGACGACGATCTCCGCCGCGTCCGCGCGAGCGCCCACGTCCCGCAGGACGTCGGCGTAGAAGGCGGAGTCGGGCGCGTCGAGCTGACCGTCGGCGAAGAACGCCGCGACGACGATCCCGCCGATCGCCTCGTACTCCGCGGGGACGGCGTCCCGTACGTCGATGCTCATGCCGAAACGGTAGGCCGTGCCCCTGACACTCCCGCGGGTACGCGCCGCGCGCGGCCGCCCGCCCGGCGCCCCACCGGCCCGCCCGCTCGGCGCGGTGTCTGCCCCCGCACCCGGCCCCAGGGCTTGTAGACGGACAGCACGGTGGCCACCGCGAGGGCCGTGAGCGACACCGTGGGCGGGAAGACGAGGAACGAGAGGTCGGTGGCCGGGACCTGGCCGGCCTCGATCGCGCCGCCGGCCGCGCCGACGTCGGGCAGGCCGGGCCGCAGGGCCACCAGGATCAGGGTGCACAGCACCAGGTTCGTCACGAGCTTGACCGCCACCCACCAGTAGCGCACCAGGCCCCACCTGGTCGCGAGGCCGAGGAGCACGCCGGAGCCGAGGCAGACCAGCGCCGAGACCAGCATGGGCGTCACCACGAACTCGGCGAGGGCGCGCAGGGCCAGCCCGCGGACGGCGTCCGAGCCGCCGCCGAGCCCGATCCCGGCGAGCACCGCGACGAGCACGTCGATGCCGATCCACGCGCCCGCGGACACGATGTGCACGGTGAGCACGGCCTTCCGGACGCGCGGCGGCAGCGTCATGGCGGCCGATCCCCTGCGACTCATGATCCTGTCCCTTCCCCCGGGTGCCCGACCGGCGCCCACCTGCCCAGCGTCCCGGCCCCGGCCCGGTCCCGGATCGGCCGTGGGGCGGCAACCGTGCTGCGCTCGCCGGCGGCGCCGGACGGCCCGGCCTACGCCCCGCGACGTACGCCCGGCTACGACCCGTAGGGGGTGACGCGGCGTCCGGCGTCGGACACAGTGGGCCTGTCGGGCACAGTGGGGCCGGAGGTGAGACATGGGAAGGCTGCGTCTGGTCGACGTCGGTGTGAGCGCGGTGCTGACGGCGCTGGTGCTCGTGAGCCTGCCGTTCCTGGACGGCTCGTCGGCGGTGGACCGGCCCGTCGACGCGCTCGGCTACACCCTGGCGGTGGTCGCGGCAGCCGGGACGCTGTTCCGGACGCGCCGGCCCGTGCCCACGCTGGGCGTGGTCACGGCCGCCACGGTCGGCTACCTGCTGCTCGCCTTCCCGTACGGCCCGGTGATGCTGTGCCTGGCGGTGGCGGTCTACTCCCTGGCCCGACGGCGCCCGCTCCGCCCCGCCCTGGTCTGGGCGGCGGCGACGCTCGCGCTCCTCGTGATCCCCGTCTTCACGCACCCGGCCGGGCTGGGCGCCCCCGCCGGCCTCGTGCCCGCGAGCGCCTTCGTCGCGGTGCCGTTCAGCATCGGCGTCGCGCGGCGCACGTGGGACGAGGCCCGGTCGGCGCAGCACGCCGCCGCGGAGCAGCAGGCCCGCGACGACGAGCGGCTGCGGCTCGCACACGAGGTGCACGACGTGGTGGGGCACGGGCTGGCCGCCATCCAGATGCAGGCCGACATCGCCCTCCACCTGGGCCGGCCCGACGACGCGACCGCCGCCCTGGAGGCCATCTCCCGGGCCGCGAACGAGGCGCTGACGGAGTTGCGCACCACGCTGGCGGACATCCGGCCCGGCTCCGGGGCCGGCCCCGAGCGGGCGCCGACCGCGGGGCTCGCCAACCTGGAGGTGCTCGCGCAGCGTGTCCGGTCCGCGGGGATCGCGGTGGACCTCGCGGTCACCGGCACGCCCCGGCCGCTGCCGGACGCCGTCGACCTCGCCGCCTACCGGGTGCTCCAGGAGTCGCTGACCAACGTGGTCAAGCACGGGGTCGGATCGGCCGCGCGGGTCGAGGTGGCGTACGAGCCGGACGGAGTCCGGCTCGCGGTGTGCAACCCGCGCCCGTCCGGTGCCGCGTTCGTCGCCGGGTTCGGCATCACCGGGATGCGGCACCGGGTCGAGTCCCTGGGCGGGCGGCTCGACGCCGGTCCCGTCGACGAGTCGTTCGAGGTGCGGGCGGCGCTGCCCGCGGGAGGTGTCGCATGATCTCGGTGCTGCTGGTCGACGACCAGGACCTGGTCCGCATGGGCCTGCGCGCGCTCATCGCGGGCGAGGCGGACACGACGGTCGCGGGCGAGGCCGCCGACGGCATCGCCGCCGTGGCCGAGGCCAGGCGCCTGCGGCCGGACGTGGTGCTGATGGACATCCGGATGCCCGGCATCGACGGCATCGAGGCGACGCGGCGCATCGCCGAGGACCCCGGCCTCGCCGCGACGCGCGTCGTGGTGCTGACGACGTTCGAGCACGACCAGTACGTCGTCGACGGGCTGCGCGCCGGGGCGAGCGGATTCCTGCTCAAGAACACCCCGCCTGCTGAGCTCGTCACCGCGATCCGCACCGTGCACGACGGCGGGGCGCTGCTCGCGCCGTCGGCCACCCGGACCCTCATCCGGGAGTTCACCGCGGCGTCGCCGCGTGCCTTGGAACCGCACCCGCGGATCGGCGACCTCACGGAACGTGAACGCGAGGTGGTGGGCCTCGTCGCGCAGGGGATGAGCAACCACGAGATCGCCGAGGAGCTGGTGCTCAGCCCGGCCACAGCCCGCACGCACGTGTCGCGCGCGATGATCAAGCTCTCGGCGCGCGACCGGGCCCAGCTCGTGGTGTTCGCCTACCAGTCGGGTCTGGCGTGACCGGCCGGGACCCGTCCCGTTAAGGGTGAAACAAAGATGTCACGTAGGGGTTCCCGACGTTTACCCGAAAGTGGTTTCATTCGGACATGAAGCTGCTCCGGACTTTCCCGAAGGTTTCCTTCGAGTTCGGGCTGGCCTCGTGGCACTGGATGGGGATCCGCGAACAGACCCCGCGCTTCGCCACCTGCTTCGGCGACATCTTCCTGGAGTCACTGGACGGATGGTGGTTCCTGGACACGGTCGAAGGCACGCTCGAGCTGCGCTGGAACTCCGCCGTGACCATGTACGCGGAGCTCGAGTCCGCCGAAGGGCGCGCCACGTACCTCATGGACGACCTGGTCCGTGACGCCCGGAGCCGCGGCATCCGGCTGGGCGAGGAGGACGTGTACACGTTCAACCCGCACCCCGCGCTCGGCGGTGAGCTGGGTGTGGACGGCCTCGGCACCATGCGCTTCGAGCTCGCCCTGAACTGGGTGGGGCAGATGCACGACCGCGTACGGCACAGCTCGGGCGAGATCCGCCTGCCCCCGATGCCCGACGACGGCCGGCGGGCCGCCCCGGTCCCGGCCGCCGAACCGTGGGACTCGTCCTGGTCGCACGACGAGACCTTCGACGTCCCGTTCGAGCAGTACCTGGCCACGACCACGTTCGCGGCGGTCTCGGCGCCGCGGCGGAACGACGACGGCTACCCGTCGCTCCCGCCGACGCCCGGGCGGGAGGACGCGTTCGGCCAGACCCCCTATGTCGCGCAGAGCCACTTCGGCGAACAGGCCTACGACTCCCCGAACCGTGCCGAACCTGCCTACGGCGGCCGGCACGGTGACACCCGGGACGACGGCGCCCAGTCGTACCAGACGCCCAGCGCCCTGGACCGGCCGTGGTCGCAGGAGTACCCGGCCGCACCCCTCTGGACCGGACAGACGGAGTCGGCGCAGCCCTGGCTGGAACCGCACCAGCCCACGCAGCCGGCAACGCCGCCCGGGGGCTACGACGCCCCGTACGACCAGGACTACCCGGCCACCCCCGGGTACGGCGCCGGCGCGTCCGGCGAGCAGCCGGGCTCGCCGTACGGCGAGCAGCACTGGGCCCCGTACGACACCGCACAGGGCGCTCCTCAGGGCGGCGGTCAGGAGCAGCCGCCCCCGTCCGCGCCGGTGTGGGACGCCCCGGCCTGGGGCGGCCAGGCACCCGCCGGTGGCCAGCAGCCGAACCGGCACACCGACGAGGCCTTCACGGCGTGGGACGACCTGTGGGGAAGGCGCTGACCCGCTGACGCCGGGACCGACGCTCGGCGGGCGTCGCGACCTGCGGCTCAGCCCTCCGCACGGGACGCAGCCGCCGCTCCCGCTCGGCCCGCGCCACCAGGCTCAGCCCACCGGGCGTCGTGGTGCGCGCATGCTTGAGGAGGCGGGTCTCCAGGGCCACCCGGTTGCCCCGCCGCAGCCCGTCCGTGTATCCGAGGATCGTCTGCGCGTGCGCGTGCGTGATGTGCCCTCCGCGCAGCGCGGCGAGCGTGCGCGGGTGCTCGTGCACCAGCGCCCGGGACTCCTCGATGAGCGCGACCGCCGAGCTCTCCGGCACCCGGAGCGCCGTGGCCAGCCGCTCGACGAGCTCGGGCGCCAGGCCCGCGAGGTCGTCCGCCTCGACCTCGGGGGCGTCGAACAGGTCGGGCTGGTCGGCCACCCACTCCCGGACCGACTCCATCAGCACGGCGCGCGAGGCCGCGAGCGAGGAGAGCAGGGAGTCGATCGCCGCCACGGCGTCGACCGCCTCGGAAAGGTTCGCGAAACCGCTCGCGAACCCCGACTCGCGCGGCACGGACGCACCACGCGGAGACTGGTCCGGCACGTCGGCCGGACCGCGAGTCACCAGCACATTGTTCGAACGCATGTTCTAACTGTAGGGGGTGAGGTCGAGGCGCGCCACCCGGCACGCCGACCCGGGCCCACCTCCACACGGCCGCCACCCCGCACAATGGGCACGTGCAGATCCGCCGGGCCGTCGCCTCTCCCCTTGCCGCGTGCGCCGCGCTCGCGGCCGTCCTCGCCGTGGGCGGGTGCAGCCTGATCGAGCGCGCCCAGGGTTCGGACGGGGCCGGTGACCCGACGGCGACAGCATCGCAGCCGTCACCGACATCGACGTCGGCGCCGCCGTCCGAGCAGGGCGGCACCGGGCCGAAGGCACGGACCAGCACCGTCACCGTCGGCGACGTCGTCCTGGACGTCAGCTCGCGGAAGGCTGCCGACGTGCGGGAGGACGAGCTCGGGCCGGGCACCCGGACGGTCACGCTCTCCCTCGGCCCCGAGGGCTCCGCCCGGCTCTCCCTGACCTCGCCCGGCGCGCTCGACGTCGACACCGACGGGAGCATCTCCGTGCTCGACGGCAACGGCACGCCCGTCGCGGCGATCGCCCCGCCGGAACCGCCGTCCGACGCCGAGGACGCGCCGCGCATCGAGGTGACCGACATCGACGCGACCCAGGCCAGGCTGAGGATCGACGACCGCACGGCGACCTCCGGGACCGGCGGGCAGACGGCGCGCACCGAACCGGTGACCGTGACGTTCGTGGTCGGCACCGAGGCGATCGAGAGCACCACCTGGGGCGAGAACGAGGGTGGACGGTCCCTCGCCGTCGACCCGGCGGACTGGGCCCGGCGCGCCGGAGAGGCCGGCCTGGACCTGATCCGCACCCAGCTCGTGGCCGCCGAGCCGGAGGCGGACAGCGACACGATGGAGCACCAGCTCGTGTGCCACGCCGTGGGCGCCATGGACAAGGAGACGTGGAACCTGGAGCCCTGGCGGCCCGACGTCGGCCTGATCCTCACCGCCACCGCGCACTGCAACCCGGTGTGAGCGGAGCGGCCCGTACGGAGCCGTGACCCAGTCGTGACCAGGACCTGTGCTGTTCGGGGTGCGGAGCCGCGCAGGTTGGGGTTTCCTGGAAAAGCGGCGAGGCAGGCTCGCCACGAACAATCTGATGAGCCCCAGCTCGGCCGGGCCCCAGTACATGCTCTTCGTGCGCCCCCAGACGCCCGAGGGGCGTCCTCCGGAGTGCGGCACCACAGAGTTCCCCCCTGGGGTCAGGCAATTTCTCCTCGGAGACACCTTGGCAGGGAGGCTCCAGATGACCCGCGTACTCGTTCTCGGATCGTCCGTCGCGGTAGGCGTCGGCACGCTGCTCGGAATGACGCTCGCCTATCAGCTCGTACCGCTCGCAGTGCTCGCCGCCCTCCTGGGGCTGGCGGGCACTTTCGTCGTGGTCCGCGCGATACCCGAACCGGCGCCCGCCCCGGACGCCCCGATCACCCTCAGCGGTCCGCTCGCGCGCCCCGCCGACAACGAGGAGCCCGACGCCGAGGCCGAGCCGGTCCCGGTGCAGCAGCTCCCGGTGCCGGTCGTGGCCGCGGTGCCGGACGCCGCGTGACCCGCTGGTCGTGACCGCCTCGCCGGCGTAGTGCGGCGAGGTGGTCCCGGCCCTAGCGCGTCTGCTTGGCCTGCTGCTTGCGCAGCTCCTTCTCGCTGACCGGCGCCGTGCCGCTCGCGCGCAGCTCGCGGTAGTACGCGCGCGCCTCGTCCTGACGCACCTTCTCGGAGCCGTCGGCGATCGGCGCGCGGAGGTGCTCCTGCGAGAAGCCCCAGGCGTCGATGACGTCGAGCACGTGCGGGCGCAGCGCCTTGAGCAGGCGGTCGATCGTCGCCGTGACGGCCTTGGCGCGCCCCGTCGAGATGCGGCCGTTGGTCAGGTGCCAGTCGAGGTGCCGCTCGATCGTTGTGAGCCCGTAGATGTCGCGCAGCAGCGTCAGCACCTTGCGGTTGCCAGGGTCGGACACCGTGCCGATGGCCTTCGTGAACGCGTCCCAGCGCACGAGCTCGGCCCACGCGGCGGCGGACCCGATGAGGCTGACCTGGTTGTCGTCGAAGATCTCCTGCGCCTTGACCGGGTCGGCCTTGAGCGCCGGGCGCATGCCCATCGCGGTGGCCGCGACCATGCCCTCGTAGCGGCCGGCGATCAGGCCGCGCTGCACCTCGGCGTCGAGCAGACGACCCGCGGAGCGCGCGCCGCCGCCGTCGGCCACCGACTGGCCGAGCCGGCGCAGCGGGGTCTTGTGCAGCACCGCGTCGCGGGCCTGCCCGGCTACGATGCCCGCCATGCCCGCCGGGGACTTCGCGGCCCGCGCCATCTTCTTGCCGTAGTCCCCCACCAGGCGCTTGGCCGCGAGCTGGAGGAGCACGTGGTTGTCGCCCTCGAACGTGGCGTAGATGTCGAGGTCCGCGCGCAGCCCGGTGAACCGGTTCTCGGAGAGGAAGCCGGCGCCGCCGCAGGCCTCGCGGCACTCCTGCAGCGTGTCGAGGGAGTACCAGGTGGACGTCGCCTTGAGCGCCGCCGCCGTCGTCTCCAGGTCCTCGCGCTTGGCCGGGGTGTCCTCGCGGCCCGAGAACACGTCGTCGAACAGGTCCAGCAGCTCGTCGTGCGCGAAGTGCATCGCGTACGCCTCGGCGATGCGGGGGAAGAGCCGGCGCCGGTGCGTCGCGTAGTCCAGCAGCGTCAGCTCGTCGGCGCCGGTCGCGGGCGAGAACTGGCGACGCTGCTCGGCGTACTTCGTGGCGATCGCGAGGCCGATCTTCGCCGCTGTGATCGCCGCGCCGTCGAGCGAGACGCGACCCTGCACGAGTGCGCCGAGCATCGTGAAGAAGCGGCGGCCGGGGCTGTCGATCGACGAGGTGTAGGTGCCGTCCGCGGCGACCTGGCCGTACCGGGCCAGGAGGTCGCGGCGCGGCACCCGCACGTCCGTGAAGTGCAGCTTGCCGTTGTCGATGCCGTTGAGGCCACCCTTCTGGCCGTCGTCCTCGCCGCCCACGCCGGGCAGGAACTCCAGCGTCTGCGGGTCCCGGATCGGCACGTAGAAGCAGTGCACGCCGTGGTCCACGCCGTTGGTGATCAGCTGTGCGAACACCGTCGCGGCCACGCCGTGCTTCGCCGCGTTGCCGAGGTACTGCTTCCACGCCCCGCGGAACGGGGTGTTGATCACGAACTCCTCGGTCTCCGGGTCGTACGTCGCGGTGGTGCCGATGGCGGCGACGTCGGAACCGTGACCCGTCTCGGTCATCGCGAACGCGCCCGGGACGCTGAGGTCCATCGCCCCGGGGAGCAGGCGGTCCTTCTGCTCCTCGGTGCCGAGGTGGTTGATCGCGGAGGCGAAGAGGCCCCACTGCACGCCCGCCTTGATCTGCAGCGACGGGTCGGCCGCGACGAGCTCCTCGAAGCCGACGAGGTTGCCGCCGGCCTGCTCCCGGCCGCCGAGGCGCTTCGGGAAGGCCCGCAGCACCTGGCCGTACGGCACCATCTGCTTCATCTGGGCGAGCGTGATCTCCCGGTGCTCCTCCTTGGTGATCCCCTCCTGCTTCCAGAGCTCGGGGTGCGCGGCCACCATCCGCCGGGCCTCGGACCGTTCCTCGGGCCAGCGGCCCAGCAGCATCTGCTCCAGGGCGGGCACGTCCACACGGGTGCCCGACGCCGGACGGGTCGCCTCGGGCTGGGGCGCCACGGCCTGTGGCGCCGCCGCGGTGGTGGTCACGGGCTCGGAGGTGGTCGTCATCGGTTCTCCTCGGTGTTCGGCCAGGGGGCCAGGTTCTGGATGTCGGGAGGGTGGGTCGGGATCAGGCGGTCGCCGGTGTGGCGCCCGGGCGGTTGTGCAGCACGCCCACAGGCCCGGTCCAGAGCCAGAGGGTCACGCGTTCGGTGAGCTGCTCCCGCGTCAGCGGCGTCGACTCGACGGTGCGGTGGCCGAGCCACCACTCACCGGAGCCGCGCACGAAGCCGACGGCGCCCGCGGCCCAGGCCGCTGCGTCCGCCGGGGGGACGTCGGTGGCCCGCGCGAACGGCTCCGCGACGAGCTCGATCACCGAGTCGAGGTAGGCACCGAGCGGGTGCAGGTCGGCGGGGGTGCTCGGCACGCCGGCGTCGTCGGCGGGTGCCGGCGCGCGGCGGCCGCGACGGCCGCTCTCGACGGGCGCGGGCTCGTTGCCGCCGATCGCGGTCCGGGTGACGAACCAGTAGACGTTCGGAGAGCTCTCGATCATCTCGAGGTAGACGCGCACCATCTCGCGCAGCGCCATCTCCGGGTTGTCGGCCTGCTGCGCGGCGGCGCGCAGCGCGTCGTGCATCTGCATGACGACCGTCTCCGCGACGGCGAGCCGCAGGCCCGCCTTGTCGTCGAAGTACCGGTAGACGATCGACTTGGACGTACCTGCGGCGGCGGCGATCTCGTCCATCGAGACCGCAGGCCCCAGGCGGTGCACGGCCTTGCGCGCGGCGCGGACGAGCTCTGCCCGACGGGCCGTGCGGTGGTCGTCCCAGCGGGTCGAACGACCGTCGACTCCGATGCTCATCGGTCCGCCTCCCCACCTTGACTCGCTAGAGGTCTTGTGATTCGTCTCACGAGACTGAGAGTATCAGGTACTGTGAGTCCTGGGCACCACCCGGGGCGAACCGGGTCGCGGCCCGGCCTGGTCTCGACAAGGCTCGTCCCAACGAAGCCCTCTGCCCGACGATGAAGTGAGAAGGAACAGCGACGTGTCCACTACCCCCGCCCCCGTCCCGTCCACGCGCGAAGCCGTGATCATCGGCGGCAACCGCATCCCGTTCTCCCGCGCCGGCAAGAAGTACGTGCGGACCAGCAACCAGGACATGTTCACCGCGGCGCTGGAGGGGCTCGTCGCCCGCTTCGGCCTGCAGGGCGAGCGCCTGGGCGAGGTCGTCGGCGGCGCCGTGCTGAAGCACAGCAAGAACTTCAACCTCATCCGGGAGAGCGTGCTGGGCTCCTCCCTGTCGCCGACCACCCCTGCCTACGACGTGCAGCAGGCGTGCGCCACCGGCCTCGAGGCCGCCATCGCGGTGACGAACAAGATCAAGCTCGGCCAGATCGAGTCCGCGATCGCCGGCGGCACCGACACCGTCTCGGACGCGCCGATCGTGGTCAGCGACCGCCTGCGCGCCGCGCTCCTGGACGCGAACCACGCCAAGACCACCGGGGCCAAGATCAAGGCGCTGCTCCAGATCCGGCCCAAGGACCTGGCCCCCGCCACCCCGAGCACCGGCGAGCCGCGCACCCACCTCTCGATGGGCGAGCACCAGGCGATCACGACGGCGAAGTGGGGCATCAGCCGCGAGGCGCAGGACGAGATCGCGTACAACTCGCACCAGAACCTCGCCCGCGCCTGGGAGGCCGGCTTCTTCGACGACCTGGTCACGCCGTTCAAGGGTCTGACCCGGGACGACAACCTGCGCCCCGACACGTCGCTCGAGAAGCTCGCCAAGCTCAAGCCGGTGTTCGGCGCCAAGCTCGAGGACGCGGCCACCATGACCGCGGGCAACTCGACGCCGCTGACCGACGGCGCCTCCGCCGTCCTCTTCGCGTCCCGCACCTGGGCGGAGGAGCGCGAGCTGCCGATCCTCGCCAAGTTCGTGGACGCCGAGACGGCGGCCGTCGACTTCGTGCACGGCCACGAGGGCCTGCTCATGGCCCCGGTCGCGGCGGTCCCGCGCCTGCTGGCCCGCAACGGCCTCACCCTGGACGACATCGACTTCTTCGAGATCCACGAGGCGTTCGCGTCCACGGTGCTGACCACGCTGGCCGCGTGGGAGGACGAGGAATACTGCCGTACGGAGCTCGGGCTCGACGGCGCGTTCGGCAAGGTGGACCGCAGCAGGCTCAACGTGAACGGCTCCTCGCTCGCGGCGGGCCACCCGTTCGCCGCGACCGGTGGGCGCATCATCGCGACCGCCGCCAAGCTGGTCGCCGCGAAGGCCAAGGAGACCGGTCAGCCCGCACGGGCGCTGATCTCGGTCTGCGCAGCCGGCGGCCTGGGCGCGGTCGCCCTGGTCGAGTCCGTCTGAGCCCGCCCGTACCGCCCCGCAACGAAGAGGACATCGTGACCGACAGCTATCTCAACCTGGCCAACGGGACGCTCAAGCCCGTCTTCAAGAAGCTGGGCCTGCCCCAGCCGGCCATCCTCCGGCGCTACCGGCCCGGCAGCCCGCTCACCGTCGGCCCGGTCCTGGTGGTGTCCGACGACGCCTCGGCCGCCGACGCCGACGCCGTGGCCAAGGTCCTGTCCGGCTGGGACGTCGACGTGCGCCGCAGCCCGGAGACCGCCGACGGCGAGCGGTTCGGCGGCGTCGTGCTGGTGCTGACCGGTGCCGAGACGCCGGCGGCCGTGTCGGCCCCCGTGCTCACCGTCGCCGGCACGCTGCGGCGCCTGGCGGGCAACGGCCGGGTCGTGACCGTCTCCCGCGCCGTGGCCGAGGGTGACGCGCCGGTCCTGGCCGCGACCCGCGGCGGCGTCGAGGGCCTGGTCCGGTCGCTCGGCAAGGAGCTGCGCGGCGGTTCCACGGCCAACGGCATCCAGCTCACGGACGGAGCGGGCGTCGACTCCGCGTCGGCCGTGGCCACGCTGCGCTTCTTCCTGTCGGCCAAGTCGGCGTACGTGGACGGCCAGCTGCTGCCCGTCGGCCCGTCCGACGCCGCCGGCCCGGTGGACTGGGAGGTCCCGCTGGCCGGCAAGGTGGCCGTCGTCACCGGCGCCGCGCGCGGCATCGGCGCGGCGATCGCCCGGACCATGGCCCGGGACGGCGCCAAGGTGGTCGTGATCGACGTCCCGCCCGCCGGGGAGTCGCTCGCGGCCGTGGCGAACGAGATCGGTGGTGTCGCGCTCCAGCTCGACATCACCGCCGACGACGCGGCCGACAAGATCCTGGCGGCCACCAAGCCGCTCGGCGGCCTGGACATCCTGGTGCACAACGCCGGCATCACCCGCGACAAGCTGCTCGCCAACATGACGGCGGACAAGTGGGACCCGGTCATCGCCGTGAACCTCACGGCTCAGCTCCAGATCAACGAGCGCCTGCTCGCAGCCGGCGTCGAGGGCCTGCGGATCGTCTCGCTGGCCTCGACCACCGGCCTGGCCGGCAACCGCGGGCAGACCAACTACGGCTACACGAAGGCCGGCGTCATCGCGAACGCCGCCGCGGGCGCTCCGGTGCTCGCGGCCACCGGTGGCACCACGAACGCCGTGGCGCCCGGGTGGATCGAGACCGAGATGACCGCGAAGGTCCCCGCGCTCACCCGCACCGTGGCGCGCCGGATGCCGTCGCTGGGCCAGGGCGGCCTGCCGGTCGACATCGCCGAGGCGATCTCCTTCCTCGCGTCCGAGCCGGCGTCCGGCATCAACGGGCAGACCCTGCGGGTGTGCGGTCAGCACATGGTGGGCAAGTGACGGGACGTCGCGAGAGCGCGCCGACGGCGCCGCCGTCGTACGGCGTGACCGAGCTGCCCGCGCTGCCGAAGCTGGGCGGGCTCTTCACGAAGGGCGTCGCCGGGTCCGCCGGCAAGCGCCCGAAGGGCGAGGTGCGGCTGCCCGAGGTGGTCTACCGCGTCGCGCGGGTGGACACCTCGGGCGAGGCGGCGCACCTGACCGCGTACCAGGAGCTGCTGGGGGAGCCGTCGTCGGACGTGCTGCCCGCCGGGTTCCTGCACGTGCTGGCGTTCCCGCTGGCCACGGCCGTGATGGTGCGCGGCGACTTCCCGCTGCCGCTGCTCGGCATGGTGCACCTGAAGAACGTGGCCCGGGTGCTGCGCCCGGTGCGGCTGGGCGAGACCGTCGAGGTGCGGGCGTGGGCGCAGGACGCCCGGGCGCACCGCCGCGGCGTCCAGGTGGACCTGGTCGCGGAGGTGCTCGTGGACGGCGACCTCGCCTACCAGGGCGTCTCGACCTATCTCGCCAAGGGCTTCACGGCGCCCGACGGCGCGGCCCCGGCCGAGGAGTCGCCGCGCGAGGAGTGGACGGCGCCCCTGCCGACGGCGCGCTGGAAGCTCGGCTCCGGGACCGGACGGGCCTACGGCGCGGTGTCGGGCGACCAGAACCCGATCCACACGTCGAGCCTGGGCGCCAAGGCGTTCGGGTTCCCGCGGGCGATCGCGCACGGGATGTACTCCGCAGCCCGGGCGCTGGCCGAGGTCGGGCCGGCCCGGCGCGGCGAGGCGTACGAGTGGACGGTCGAGTTCTTCCGGCCGGTCCTGCTGCCGAGCACGGTCGACGTCGCGATCCGGAACGCGGCCGACGTCGTCCCGGCGAGCTCGGTGAGCTCGGCGAGCGGGAACGAGCCGGCCAGCGGCTTCGTGTACGACGGCTGGCGGTCCGGCAAGGGCACGCGACACTTCCGGGGCACGATCCGGCCCCTCTGACGGGCGCTCTCGCGCGACGGTCCGACGTCGCGCGGCTCGACGGACTCCCCTTTGAGGCCCGGGTTTCTTCGCTTTGGAGCCAGCCAAAGCGAAGAAACCCGGGCCTCAAAGGGGAGGGCGCGAACCCGGTTCGACTCGCAACCGCCCAAACGTCAGGCGGCGACCGGAGCAGTCACGCCGGGGCGCGGAGCGCCAGGCGCGGGAGCAGGATCTGCTCCCAGAGAACCGCGCGCTTCGGGCGGAAGAAGCCCGAGTGCCCGATGCGGGTCAGGCCGTGGTCGGCGGCGCGCATCTCGACGAGCTCCACCTCGGTGCCGGGGAACTCGCGGCTCCAGTACCGGATCGACTCCGGGGAGATCAGCTCGTCGTCGGCGGTCCACAGGGCGGCGACCGGGGTCTCGACCTTGGCGAACCGGTCGCGCAGCTCGGGGAGCTCGCTGAACAGGTAGTCCGGGTGCAGGCACCAGCGCCCCCATTGCCGCATGACGCCGCCGGGCAGATCGTCCAGGATCCGCAGCCGCCGGCCCGGGTAGTAGCCCACCAGCGCCGTCGCGGTCGGCGCGATGACGCGCCAGAGCAGAGGCGACCAGGTCCGGATGGGCGGCGCGGCCTTGCCCCGCCAGCCGGTTCCCGAGGTCACCATGACGCAGCGGTCGACGCCGACGTCGGCCAGGAAGCCGAGGCTCTGGCCGCCGAACGAGTGGCCGACCCAGGTGAGCGGGACGCCGTCGGCGTCGGCCCGGGCGCGCGCGTGCAGCGCGGCGGCCTCGGCGTCGTGGTACCAGTCCAGGGCGGTGACCGTGGAGTCCCGCAGGGGGCCGTAGAGCTCCGGCTCCGAGCCACGGTAGGAGAACGTGAGCACCGCGAACCCGCGCTCGGCGAGCCATGCGGCGGTGTGCCGGTAGAACCGCATCGGCATGGCCATGGCCGGCGCGACGGCCACGACGCCGACCGGGGCGCCGTCCGGCAGGAACCAGCGGCCCGCGACCCGCTCGCCGCCGTCGGCGAGGAAGCTCACGTCTTCGGTGCTCACGTTCGGGAGGCTACCAACCGGCCCGGCCCACCCGGCCCGCGCACTAGCGCAGACGGGACAAAAGCATCGAAGTGCACCCCTGGCGTATCCTCGCCACGGCACGGTGAAATTCATCCGGCGGGAGGATGACATGCTCAGTGACGTGCTCGGCCTGACCAAGTCGCAGTCGCTCGCGTATCGCGAGCTCGTGGCCTCACCCTCGCTCGACTCCGCGGAGCTGGCGCACCGGCTCGGGTGCGACCCGGGCGACGCCCTGGACGTGCTCCGCACGCTGGAGAGCCACGGCCTCGCGGCCCGGCAGAGCGCGGACGACTCCCGGTTCCAGGCCGCTCCCCCCGAGATCGCGCTGGGCGCGCTGCTCGCCCGGCGCAAGGACGAGATCCGCGCGGCGCAGGTCGAGCTGATCGAGCTGGAGGAGGACTTCCGGCGCTCGTCGGCGCTGCGGCCGGCGACCGACGTGGTCGACGTGGTGCGCGGGGCGGAGGCCGTGAAGCACCGCATCATGCAGCTCCAGCTCGGCGCGCGCGAGACGGTCGAGTCGTTCACCAAGCCGCCCGTCTTCGTGCTGTCCGCCGAGGACAACACGGCCGAGGACCAGGCCGTCGCCCGCGGCGTCCGGTACCGGGTGGTGGTGGACCGCGTGTTCCTGGACACCGGCATGATGCGCGTGGACGACGTCGCCGCCGCGATCGACAACGGCGAGGAGGTGCGGTTCTCCGAGCGGGTGCCGATCAAGCTGTTCATCATCGACCGCCGGCTCGCGTTCGTGCCGATCCAGACCGTGGTCGACGCCGAGGACTCCGACCTCACGCCTGACCTGGTGGGCGCACTGATCATCCATCCCTCCGGGCTGCTCGACGCCCTCATCGCCCTGTTCGAGGCCGTGTGGCGGGACGCCACCCCGTTCGCGCGGCCCGGCGAGCCGGACGGCGGCGGCGAGCTCGAGTACCAGGACGCCCGGATCCTCGGGCTCATGCTCGTGGGCCTCACGGACCAGTCGGTGGCCAACCAGCTCGGCCTCTCGCTGCGGACGGTGCAGCGCCGCGTCAAGGTGCTCATGGACATCGCCGGCGTCTCGACGCGCATCCAGCTCGGCTGGCACGCCGCGCGCAAGGGCTGGATCTGACGGCACCCCCGTGACAGCGTGTGGCCATGACCACACTGGCGTGCATCATCCGCCCCTCGACCCCGCCGTCCCGCGTCATCCCGCTCGCCCGCGTCGTCGAGGCAGCGGGAATCGAGGAGATCTGGCTCTGGGAAGACTGCTTCCAGACCGGCGGGATCTCCGCCGCGAGCGCGATCCTGGCCGCGACCGACCACGTCCGCGTCGGGATCGGCGTGATGCCGACGCCCCTGCGGAACGTCGCCCTCACGGCGATGGAGGTCGCCACGGTCGACGGGATGTTCCCGGGCCGGCTCGTCCCCGGGATCGGGCACGGCGTGCAGTCCTGGATGGCGCAGGTGGGAGCGAAGGCGGCATCGCCCCTGACCCTGATGAGCGAGTACGCGACGACGCTGCGCGCCCTGCTCGCGGGGGAGCGGGTGACGACGTCGGGCCGGTACGTGACCCTGGACGACGTGAAGCTCGACTGGCCGCCCGCCCGGCCCGTGCGGGTGCCGGTCGCCGCGACGGGGCCCAAGTCGCTGCGCCTCGCGGGCGAGGTGGGCGACGGTGTGGTGCTGGAGGGTTCCGTGGGCCTGGTCGGGCTCCCGGCCGCGCTGGAGCGGGTGGCCGAGGGCCGGGCAGCGGCCGGGCGTCAGGCCGAGGACTTCTCGGTGGTCCAGTTCGTCTCCGGCGGCACGGGCCCCGGCGCCGCCGAGCGGCTGCGCGCCGAGCTCACCACCTGGGGCCAGGACGTGGGGGACGACGAACGGCTCGCGGGCTACGCCGTCTGGGGCGACGCCCTGGCGCTGGCCGACGGCGTGCGCCGGTTCGGCGCGGCCGGCGCCGACACCGTGGCGATCCAGCCGACCGAGGACGACCCGGACCTGGAGCGGCTCGCCGAGGTGCTGGGCGAGGCGCGGGAGCTGTTGAGCCGGGACTGAGGACGCGAGCCCGGGGGCCGGACATTCGGCCTCACCCAAAGGACGTTGAGCCGCGTCCGCCCCTGACGCAGCGTGGACCGGGCCGGTGGGACGGTCCCTCCGGCCACGAAGGAGGTTCACGATGAACAAGCTCGTACGGGTGACCGCCGCTGGTACCGCGGCCCTGCTCACGACGGCCGCCGGGGTGCTCGGCGCCGGGGCGGCCGCGGCCGCCGACCGGGAGTACGGCACGGACGGCACCCGGGTGACGTCCGACAACAAGGACTGGTCGGCCGGGACGGACGGGACGCGCGTGACGTCGGTCCCGACCGGGCACGACTGGAACGACAGCGCCCCCGCCGACCGCGAGTACTGAGTCCGCACGGCACGACGCCGGGGTCGCACCGTCACGTGGCGGTGCGACCCCGGCGTCGTGCGGGTCAGGCGATCAGATGTCGCGCGGCGGGGCGAACGACCCCCCGGTGCCGGGTGCGACGGCGGGCGTGTTGTTCGGTTCCGCGACGGGCGCGGCGGCAGCGGCGCCGTCCGAGAGATTGCCCAGGAAACCCTCGACGCGCGACCGCATGGGGCCGATCAGCGCGCCGCCGACACCGACGATGAGAATTCCGGCGACCGTGGCCAGGAATGCCACGAGAACGGGCATTGTCACGGTCGTGCCGATGCCGATCTGGTTCACGGCGGCGATAACACCCAGCGCGATGATGAAGAAGGACACCGTCTTCGCCACCAGCGGGCCGTAGGAAACGCGGCTCATGGTGTTCATGAGAAGGTCCTTCACCGCATTCGCGATGGCGCCCGCGACAACCACGATGATGATCGCGACGACCAGGCTCGGGAGCCACGCCACGATCTGGTTGACGATCGCGCTCACCGGGTTGGTGGGCCCGAACGCGCTCAGCGCGAGCTGGAGCGTGATGAGCAGGATGAAGTAGTAGATGATCTTCGTGAGCAGCGCGATCGGCTCGATGCCCGACCCGGCGAGGAGGCGGTTCGCCCCCGCGCGCTCGAGCACCTTGTTGAAGCCGACCCGCGTGAGGATCATGCCCACGAACCGGGCGATCGCCTTGGCGATGAAGTACCCGATGAGGAATATCACCAGGAACACGAGGAGCTTCGGGATGAAGCTCGCGACCGCACCGAGCGCGTCCGTGAGCGGCGCCAGCCAGTCGACCGCGTTCGGCACGACGAGCGCCGTATTGAAGAATGTCATAGTGCTCTCCCCCTTCGAGATATTTCTGTGCACCTCGGGCGCACCGTGACGGCGCGGCACCAAAGTGACAGCTCCGGACGAACATATGCCGGAGAAGCGCATTCTGCGCGGCAGAATGGAAATACGTGGAGCGCCATTTGTCCGCACCGTTGGACATCGGTGCAGGTCACATCGTTGAATGCGATTCGTCAGACACCGTCTAGCCTGGCGGGATGGATGCCCTGCACGAGCGGACCGCCGTCGAGCTCCGCGACCTTCTCGCCGCCGGAGAGCTCACCCCCACCGAGGTCACCGAGCACTTCCTCGACCGGATCGAGCGGCTGAACCCCACGGTCGGCGCCTTCGCCACGGTCACCCCCGAGCAGGCCCGGAAACGGGCGGCCGAGCTCCAGGAGTCGCGCGGTTCGAGGCCCGACGGTGCGGGGCCGGACGAGGGCACGCCCCCGCCGTCGGGCAGCCTGTGGGGCCTGCCCACGGGGGACAAGGACCTGTGGAACCGGGCCGGCGTGCCGACCGGCTTCGGGTCGCGCGCCTTCGCAGGGCTGCCGCCGGCCGAGGAGAGCGACGAGATCGTGCAGGTGCTCGACGACGCCGGGATCGTCAGCCTCGGCAAGACCGCCGCGCCGGAGCTCGGCTTCCCCGCCTACACCGAGCCGGTCGGCGCCGCCCCGGCGCGCACCCCCTGGGACCTCGGCCGCGGGGCGGGCGGCTCCAGCGGCGGGGCGGCGGCCGCGGTCGCGGCGGGCATGCTGCCCTTCGCGCCCGGGTCCGACGGCGGCGGGTCGATCCGCATCCCTGCGGCGGCCTGCGGCGTCGTCGGCCTCAAGCCCACGCGCGGGCTGCTGCCCGCGGGCAGCGGCGTCGACTCGCTGGGTGGGCTGGTCGTGAACGGGCCGATCGCGCGCACCGTCGCCGACACCGCGCTGCTGCTGGAGGCGATGCTCCCGCGCCGCGCCGGGGGCGGCGTCGCGCACCCGTACACGCTGCGGGCGCCGTCGTACGCCGCGGGGGCCTACCTCGCGGCCGCGCAGCGCGCCCGCCTGCCGGAGGGCGCCGGCCTGGCCGGTCCGGAGGTAGCACGCATCGGCGTGACCACCTCGTCGGCCTGGGACGGGTTCTACGACATCGTCGTGTCCCCCGAGGCGCAAACCGCGCTGGACGCCGGGGTGCGCGCGCTGGCCGGGGCCGGGCATGAGGTCGAGCAGACGGTGCTGGCCGAGGCGCCCGAGTACGCACCGGCGTTCCGGACCTTGTGGATGGGCGGCGCGTCGGCGGTACCGATCGACGACCCGGCGACCCTGGACAAGCTGGAACCGCTGACGCAGTGGCTCATCCGCACGGGCCGCACGGTCCCGGCGCGGCAGCTCGCCGAGGCGGTGCGCACGCTCACCGGCTACGAGCGCTCGCTCGTGGCGCAGGTCAGCGCCTACGACGCCGTCGTGACCCCCGCGCTGGCGCTCACCCCGCGGCCGATCGGGTGGTACGACGCCGAGGACCCGGAGCGGAACTTCGAGCAGCAGTGCCAGTACACGCCCTTCACGTCGATGCTCAACGTCGCCGGGCTCCCCGCGATCACCGTGCCGACCCACTGGACCGCGCCCACCGCCGAGGCGCCGGCCGGACTGCCGATGGGGGTGCAGATCGTCGGCCGGCCGGGCGGCGAGCTCACGCTGCTGGCGCTGGCGGCGCAGATCGAGGCGGCACTCCCCCGCCCACGCGCCTTCCCGCTCTGACGTGTCAGACGTACAGGTCACCAGAGGGATCTGTACGGCTGACACGGGTTCGGCCGTGGCCGAATGTGGTTCCGCCGGCCCGGCGGCGCGTGCTTGGGTACCCCTAGCGGGTATCTGGACGCGACGGCGCCGCAGCGCCGGGACAGGGAGAACGGGACCATGGCCGAGACGTTCGAGACGACCGCCCCCCCGCGGCCGAGCCGGTGGACCGGGACCTGGCCCACCAACACCGCCTGGATCGTGCTGGGCGTGCTGACGGGATTCGGCCTGCTGGTGGGTGGGACGGCGATCGTCGGCGGCACCTGGCAGGACGCCGTCGCCGAGGACCCGACCACCGCGATCGGCGTCGCGACGCTGTGCTACCTGGCCGCCGCCGTGACCGGCGTCCGCTGGACGGCCTGGCTCGTCGCGCTCCTGGCGTCCGTGATCCCCGTCGCGTCCGAGCTGCTGGACACGCCGCGCTGGATCGCGTTCGTCCTGGTGGGGCTGGTCCTCGCCGGCATCGGGCTGGCCCGCGGACGCCGCGCGACGTGGCCGCAGGCCGCCGCGATGGCCGGCTTCTTCGGGGTCGCGACGGCGGCCCTGTTCCTGGAGCCACGGCTCGGACTGGCCCTCGCGGGCCTCGCCCTCGCCGCGCACGCCGGGTGGGACGTGGTGCACTACCGCCGCGACGTGGTGGTGAACCGCTCGCTCGCGCTGTGGTGCATCGGCCTGGACCTCACGATGGGCGGCATCTGCGTGGCGCTGGCGCTGTAGCCGTCAGTCCTCGTCCGGGAGGCAGCCGAAGGCCTCGTCGAAGCCCAGGGCGGCCGTCGCCAGCAGGCCCGCGAGGCCGGAACCCTCGGGCACGGGGCGCGGGTCGTCGGTCACGACCCACAGCCCGTCGACCACGTCGTACCCGGCCTGCGGGCCCTCCTCGACCAGGCGGCCGACGGCTGCGATCAGCCGTTCGATCTCCTCGCCCGCGGTGCCGACGCCGACCGAGGCACGCACCGCGCCGGCGTCGAACCCGAGCCGGCCGAGCAGCGGGTGCGCGCAGAAGCGGCCGTCCCGGACCCCGATGCCGTGCTCCGCCGACAGGTACGCGGCGACGAGGCCCGGGTCGTACCCGGTGACGGTGAAGGTGACGACGCCGACGGGGTCGACAGCGTCGGCCCACACCCGCACGACCTCGACGCGGGCGATCGCCTCGAGCCCCGACACGAGCCGGCGGCGCAGGGCGGTCTCGTGCGCCACGACCTCGGCCGGGTCGAGCGCCGCCAGCTCCTCGCAGGCGGCCGCGAGCGCCACCGCGCCGATCACGTTGGGCGAGCCGGCCTCGTGGCGGGCGGGCCCCTCGTGCCAGTCGGTGCCGCTGACGCGCACGCGCCGGACGGCACCGCCGCCCGCGAGGTACGGCGTGCCCTGGTCGAGCCAGTCGCGGCGGCCGACCAGCACGCCGGCGCCGAACGGGGCGTAGGTCTTGTGCCCGGAGAAGGCGAGGTAGTCCACGCCGGTGGACTCCAGCGAGATGCGCCGGTGCGGCACGAGCTGGGCGCCGTCGAGCACCACACGCGCGCCGAGCTCGTGGGCGACGGCGACGATCTCGGCGATCGGGAGGGACTCGCCGGTCACGTTCGAGGCGCCGGTCAGGGCCAGGAGGGCGTACGGGCGGTCCGCGGCGGCGTCGGCCAGCTCCTCCCGGATCTGGGCGACGGTCTCGGCCACGGTGGCGCCGCCGGTCAGCACGGTCGCGCCGGTGGTGCGCTGCCAGGGCAGCAGGTTCGCGTGGTGCTCCACGTCGAGCACGAGCACGCGGCCGGGCTCGCCGTCGGCCTGCGCGGGGACGCAGCCGGCGAGGAGGTTGAGGGAGTCGGTGGTGTTCCGGGTGATGATCGTCAGGTCGTCCTCGCGGGCGCCGACGAACGCGCCGATGGTGCGGCGCGCGGTCTCGTAGAGCGCCGTGCTCACCTGGGAGAGGTAACCCGCGCCGCGGTGCACGCTGGCGTACAGCGGCAGCACCTGGGTGACGCGGTCGGCGACGGCCTGGAGGGCCGGGGCCGACGCCGCGACGTCGAGGTTGGCGTACGAGACCTGCGTGCCGTCCACGAGGGGGACGAGCGTGCCGCCGCCGACGACGGGGCGCAGCGGGGCGAGCTCGGTCACCGCGGTGGCACGGCTGAGAGTGGGAGCAGACATGGCGTCCTCCAGCACAGTCCTGGGGGAGGTTCCCCCGCGCTTGCCGCACGCGGGCTGCGCGCGGCCTGGTCGTCACCCGGGGCACCCCACCGCGGAGGGAGGGTTGCCGGCCAGCGAGCCGGGGCTTGACGCTGGCGCTCATGACCTGCGGCCATCCTGTGCTGCGGGCAAAACACCTGTCAACGCATGTCTCAGATGCTGGTCCCACGATCCGGTCGGGCTGCGCGGACCGCGAGGGCGGCGACGCGGGCGGCGTCCGAGCGGTACATGGCGGCGTGGTCGCGCAGCTCGGCGTGCCCGCCGTCGTCGGCCCTGGCCTCGCTGAACGCGGCGAGCTCCGTGAGGCGCTCCGCCATCGCGCCGAGCACGTCGGCGCGCGACCACCCGGCCCCGTACGCGGCGACCAGCGTGTCCAGCCGGACCGACGGGTCCAGGTGCCCGACGTCGTAGGTCACCCCGGCGAACGCGTCGCCCGCGAACGGGGCCAGGCGGTAGGCGGTGTACGCCAGGTCCCACAGGCGCGGCCCCGGGGACGCCGTGTCCACGTCGATGAGGCCGACGAGCCGCCCCGCGCGGAACACCATGTTGTAGGGCGCGGCGTCGTTGTGGCAGATCACCTCGGCCGGCTCGCGGGCGGGCAGCTGCCAGACGGCGTCCGGCAGGTCGAGGTCGAGGGACGCGTCGTGGAGCCGGCGCAGGAGGCGCCCGGCGTCGCGCAGGTTCTGCTCGGACCACAGCCACTCCGGGGCCGGCCAGCCCGGGACGTCGCCCGGGAGGAACGAGACGACCTCGCGCCCTCGCTCGTCGAGCCCGAACGGTTCCGGCACCTCCGTGACGCCGCGGTCCCGAACGTGGCGCAGGTACGCGTGGATCGTGGCCGTCCACGGTCCGGCGGTCCGGCGGTCCGGCGCACCGTGTCGCCCGCGCGCACGACCTCGGACATGTTCCCGCCGGTCAGGGGCTCTTCGTCAGCGGACATCGGCGCCACCCTACCGAGGCTCGACCTTCCCTATCATTTTGCTCGGGTTACCTGTCGAGACGCTGTTCCACCCACCGGACACCATGTCGTAGGGTGGGCAACGACCATCCCGAGCGGCCGAGTGACGTGGCACGACGACGCCGCAGCAACCCAGCGTTCCCCGCAGCAGCGGAGGACGGACGAGGGTGCTACCGCCACGACCGATGGAGGAGCATCATGAGCGACCCCGCGCGCGTCGAAGCACGACCGGCCGACGGCTACGCCGGCGACATCACGCCCCAGCAGGCCTGGGACCTGCTCGCCGGCGACCCGGACGCCACGCTCGTGGACGTCCGCACCGAGGGCGAGTGGCGCACGATCGGCATCCCGGACACGGCGCCGCTGGAGAAGCAGCCCGTGTTCTCCGAGTGGGTGCAGGCCGGGGGCCGCCCCAACCCCCGGTTCCTGGAAGAGCTGAAGGCGGCCGGGGTCACGAACGGGCCCGTCGTCTTCCTGTGCCGCTCCGGCCAGCGCTCGATCGCCGCGGCGCGGCTCGCCACGTCGTCCGGCATCGCGCCGTCGTACAACGTGCTGGAGGGCTTCGAGGGCGCACCCGGGGCCGACGGCGTCCGGGACCAGCAGGGCTGGAAGGTCGCCGGGCTGCCGTGGACGGCGGGTCCGGCGTGACCGTCACCGGCGCGTACCCGCCCGGCGCGAACCCCGGCGGTTCCGGCCGCAAGCCGCTGCCCGACGGCGTCCGCCCGGCGACGCTCGCCGTGCGCGGCGGCCACCAGCGCAGCGAGTTCCAGGAGACGAGCGAGGCGCTGTTCCTCACGCAGGGCTACGTCTACGACAACGCCGCGGAGGCCGAGGCGGCGTTCAAGGGCGACGTCGACCGGTTCGTCTACTCGCGCTACGGCAACCCGACGGTGCACACCTTCGAGGAGCGCCTGCGCCAGCTCGAGGGCGCCGACGCCTGCTACGCGACCGCGACCGGCATGTCCGCGGTGTTCACGTCGCTGGCCGCGCTCGTGAGCTCCGGCTCCCGGATCGTGGCCGCCCGGGCGCTGTTCGGCTCCAGCGTGGTGATCTTCGAGGAGATCTTCAAGAAGTGGGGCGTGCGCACCGACTACGTGGACGGGCACGTGCTGTCCCAGTGGGAGGAAGCACTCTCGACGCCTGCGGACGTGGTGTTCTTCGAGACACCCTCGAACCCGATGCAGGACATCGTGGACGTCCGCGCCGTCGTGGACCTGGCGCACGCCGCCGGGGCGACGGTGGTGCTCGACAACGTGTTCGCCACCCCGCTGCTGCAGAAGCCGCTGGAGCTGGGCGCCGACGTGGTCGTCTACTCGGCGACCAAGCACATCGACGGGCAGGGGCGCGTGCTGGGCGGCGCGATCCTCGGTTCCACGGAGTACATCACCGGGCCCGTGCAGACGTTCATCCGCAACACCGGGCCGTCGCTGGCGCCGTTCAACGCATGGACCCTGCTCAAGGGCCTGGAGACGCTGCCGGTGCGCGTCGCGGCCCAGAGCGCCAGCGCCCTCGCCGTCGCGCAGGCCTTGGAGGACCTGCCCGCCGTGGGTACGGTGCGCTACCCGTTCCTCGACTCCCACCCGCAGGCCGACCTGGCGCGGTCGCAGATGAGCGGCGGCGGCACCGTCGTGACGTTCGACCTGGCGGTCCCCGAGGGCACGGACGACGACGCCGCGAAGCGGCACACGTTCGCGTTCCTCGACGCCCTGCGGCTGGTCGACATCTCGAACAACCTCGGCGACGCGAAGTCCCTGATCACCCACCCCGCGACGACCACGCACCGCAAGCTGGGCGCGCCGGGCCGGGCCGCCGTCGGCATCGCGGAGACGACGGTCCGCCTCTCGGTGGGCCTGGAGGACGTCCAGGACATCATCGAGGACGTGACCCAGGCCCTGTCCACGGCGAGCTAGGCCGTCGAGACCTGGCGGTCGCGCCGAGATCCGGTGGCGCGCCGCCAGATCTCGGCGCGACCACCGGATCTCAGCCCGTCGTCAACGACCGGCCCGGGTGAGGATCCTGGTCGCCTGGGTCTCGTGGCCCTCCAGGAGCGCCACGTCCGACGTCGCGATCGCTCTGGACGCCGCCGGCGGGACGCCGGTGGCCGGGTCGAGCACGTCGTCCTGCAGCGCGAGCCGCTGCTCGTCGTGGTGCGACGTGCGGCCGCCCGTCGACAGGCCCCAGCCGAACGGGAACAGCGGGTCGTAGTGCTTGTCCCCGACGTTCACCACCGGGTCGTCGGCCGACCGCGGCCACGAGACCGGCAGCTTGCCCGTGAACCGCCGTTCGCCGAACAGCACGTCCGCGACGCCGGCGCCCTCCGTGCCCGGCAGCCACGACGCGACCAGCGCGTCGATCGACCGGAGCTGGTCGGTGAGCACCTGCGGCCGGCCCGAGACCACCAGGACCACGCAGGTCCTGATCTCGGCGCAGACCTTCTCCACGACCGCGGCGTCGCCGGGCTGCAGCGACATCGACTTCTCCTCGCGAGGCACCCCGCCGTCGGCCGGGTCCCAGGCCCACTCGGGCCCGCCGACGTCGCCGAAGCCCTCGGCGTACGGCGTCTCGCCGACGACGACGATGCCGACGTCGGCGCCGTCGGTCGGCGCGGAGGCGTCCTCGCTGAACGTGACGTCGTCGGCCGCGGCCTCGATGCCCTGGAGGATCGTGGTGCCCGGCGTGACGTCGCCAGAGAAGCCCTGCCACGTGCCGGTCCAGCCGCCGGCCTGGTTGCCCAGGTCGTCGGCGTTGCGGCCCGCGACGTAGATGCTCTCGTCGTCGTCCAGGGGCAGGGCGCGGTGGCTGTTCTTGAGCAGCACCTGCGACTCGGCGACGGCCTTGCGGGCGATCGCCCGGTGCTCCGCCGAGCCGATGTCGTCGGCGTTCGACCGGTCCGCGAACGGCTCCTCGAACAGCCCCAGCTCGAACTTGGCGGTGAGGATCCGGGACACGGCGTCGTTGACGCGCTGCTCGCTGACGCGCCCGTCCTGGACCGCCGCGAGCAGCCGCGTGTGGAAGCGCTCGAACTGCGACGGCTCCATGAACATGTCGATGCCCGCGTTCACGCCGGTGACGATCTGGTCGGTGGTCGGGGAGTCGTCGGCGAGCGGCGGGATCTGGTGGATCCCCTGCCAGTCGCTGATCACGAAGCCGTCGAACCCCTGCTTCTGCTTGAGCCACCCGGTGACCAGCTCGCGGTTCGCGTGCATCTTCACGGGGTTGCCGAGGCCGTCGTCGGTCCAGTCGATGCTGGAGAAGCTCGGCATGACGGAGCCGACGCCGGCCTTGAGCGCCGCCACGTACGGCGGCAGGTCCACCTGTTCGACGTGGCGCCGGCTCTGCTCGGTGATGCCCTGGTCGATCGTGTAGTCGCCCTCGCCGGTGCCGAAGGTGGTGTCGCCGTCGCCCACGAAGTGCTTGGCGGTCGCGAGCACGGACGTGCTGCTGTCCAGGTCCCTGCCCTGGAAGCCGGTCACGGCGGCCGCGCCGAGCACGCTCGCGAGCGCGGGGTGCTCCCCGAAGGACTCGTAGGTGCGGCCCCAGCGGTCGTCGCGCACCACGCACACGCACGGCGCGAACGTCCACGGGATGCCGGTCGCCCGCGTCTCGGAAGCGACCATGCGTTCTGCCCGCGCGACGAGCAGGGGGTCGCGCGTGGCGCCGAGCCCGATGTTGTGCGGCAGGATCGTCGCGCCGTTCAGGTTGCCGTGCCCGTGCACGGAGTCCACGCCGTAGATCAGCGGGATCTGCAGCCGCGTCGCGAGGGCCTGCGTCTGGAAGCCGTCGATCGCGTCCGCCCAGGCCTCGGGCGTGTTCTCGGCGGGCGTCGAACCGCCGCCGCTGAGCACCGAGCCGAGGCCGAGCTCCGTGATGGCTGCCGGGTCGCTGGTGACGTTCGCGCGTTCCGCCTGCGTCATCTGCCCGACCTTCTCCGCGAGCGTCATGCGCTTCAGGAGGTCGGCGACACGCTTCTTGGTGGACAGGCGCGGGTCCAGGTAGGGCAGGCCGTGCGCCCGCACGACGACGGCGGGCTGGCGGGAGACCTGTGCGTCCCGGGACTCCAGGGTCACGGGCACGGTCTCCGCGGTCTCGCCGGAGTCCGAGGCGCGGGTGGTGATCCGGACGGTCCGCTCGGTGCCCGACGGCGTGCCGGCGGGGAACTCGAGCGTGCCGGAGCCGGCGGCGTAGTCGGCGTCGGCGGTGGCCGTGCCGGAGCCGGTGCGCCAGCCGACGGTGACGGGGGAGCCGAGCACGGCGCCGTCGGCGGCCTCGACCGTGACGGTGACCGTCGCGGTGGCGCCGTCGTCCACGAAGGTGACGGAGTCGGCGCTCACCACGGCCTCGGCGGTCGGGGCGGCGCGGGTGGCCAGAGGGGGTACGAACAGTGTCGTGGTGGCGAGAGCCGCCACGGAGATGAGTGCCGGTGTTCTGCGGACGCGGTAGTGCTGCGCCGCGCCTGAGATGGCGGACATCTAAGGTATTCCTCTCTTCATTGGGAGGTGATTTACCGATCACACACCGCCCTCCGGCGAGGCACAAGCGCTGCTGACCGCTGGATAGGGTGATTCGGTGGACCTCATTACCCCCTTTGCGAGGATGCTCCGGGCCGACAACCCCGGGCCGATGACGCTCGACGGCACGCGGTCGTACGTGCTGCGTGCCCCCGGGTCGCCCGGCAGCGTGGTGGTCGACCCCGGGCCGGACCAGACGCCGCACCTCACCGCGCTGGCCGACGCCGGGCCCGTCGACCTGGTGCTGGTGACCCACCGGCACGCTGACCACACCGGCGGGCTGGCACGGTTCCGGGAGCTCACGGGCGCCCCGTCACGCGGTGTGCTGGCGGAGTTCTGCGCGGGACCAGGAGGTCCGCTGGCCGACGGCGAGGTCCTGGACGTGGCCGGCCTGCGCATCGAGGTGCTGGCGACGCCGGGCCACACGGCGGACTCTGTGTGTCTCGTGGTCTCGGACGGCACGTCCACCGTGGTGCTCACCGGGGACACGGTGCTGGGCCACGGCACCACCGTGCTCGCCGAGCCGGACGGTTCGCTGCGGGACTACCTGGCGTCGCTGGACCGGCTGAGCGCGCTGGACCTGCCCGGCCCGGTGCCGGGACTGCCCGGGCACGGACCGGTGATCCCGGACCTGGGCGCCGCGGTCCACGCGTACCGCGAGCACCGCGCGGAGCGGCTCGACCAGGTGCGCGCCGCGCTCACCGCCCTCGGGGTGCGGCTGCCGGACGCCGCCGCCCAGCTCCCGGACCCGCTCCTGGATGCCGTGACCGGCGCGGTGTACGCCGACGTCGACGCGTCGGTGCTGCCCGCGGCTCGCTCGTCGGTGCGGGCGCAGCTGGAGTACCTGCGCGGGCGGTCGTAGCGCGGGGACCCGGCGGTCAGAGCGCCTTGCCCAGGAACAGGAGCTGGGCGTCGTCCGAGTCGTAGGGCGGGTACGGCAGCACCGGCCGGTAGCCGAGCTTCACGTACAGGCGCAACGCCGAGGGCTGCCGGATGCCGGTGTTGAGGTACACCGCCAGGCCGCCGCGCCGTCGGGCCGCCTCCTCGATGTGCCCGACCAGGGCCGAGGCGACACCCGCGCGGCGCACCGACGGGTCCACGAACACGCTCTGCAGCTCGAACCCGCGCGACTCGCCCGCCTCCGCGGCGGCCGTGAGGCCGCCGACGCCACGCAGCGGGTCGGCCGTGAGGTGCTCCGGACCCACCGGCGACGGCGCGAGGGTGGCACAGCCGACGGGCCGGCCGTCCAGCGTGGCCAGGACCGTCACCAGCGCGGTGTGCCCCCGCTCGGCGTCGACGAGGTCGTGGCCGCCGCGCGCCTCGACGATCCGCGCGAGCCGCGGGTAGAGCGGCTCGAGGAAGTCCCACATGGCGCGCCGCATGGCGGCGGCGTCAGGGTCGTCCCAGGGCACCTCGCGCAGCACCAGGGCAGGCGCCGGGGCCGGCGCGGGGGTCACGACAGGCTCGACCAGCGGTGCCGTGCCCACCGGGACCGCGGCCTGCGGACCGGCGTCCGCCACCAGCCGCTTGCCGAAGCACCGCGAACCCGGCTCGTCCGAGAACACGCCGAACGACTCGACGGGGTCGTACCCCAGCCGCAGGTACAGCCCGAGCGACTCGGGCTGCATGAGCCCGGTCTCCAGGACCAGGTGCCGCACGCCGGCGTCGCGGGCGACGTCCTCCGCGGCGGTCATCAGCGTGCGGGAGAGCCCGCGCCCGCGGAAGCCCGGCGCCACGTACACGCGCTTGACCTCGGCCGTGCCGTCCGGGTGCAGGCCGCCCTGGTAGTCGTCGCGGCCCGACAGGTCGCGCAGCGCGGCGTGGCCGGCCGGCGCGCCGTCGACCCGCAGCAGCAGCGTCGCGAACACGTTCGACGGATCCACCTGGTCGCGCGCGTCGGGCACGGGGGCGCCGTCGGCGTCCGTCGTCGACGGCCGCCCGGGCTGCGTGTACCGCAGGTCGATCTCGTGCTGCTGCTCGGCGCGCAGGCGGACGGCGTCCGCGTGGTCCCAGCCGACCGTCTCGATCGTGAGACCCGCGAGAACCTCAGCGACCATGCCGGCCCGCCCGGACCTGTCCGGTGGTCACGCGTGGACCAGGGAGGACAGCACCGACGTGAAGAACGTCAGCCCGTCCACACCGGCACGCGGCCCCTCGGCCGACGCCGGACCGAAGCCCGCCTCGACGGCGTGCTCCGGGTGCGGCATGAGCCCCACGACGTTGCCGCGGTCGTTGGTGATGCCCGCGATGTCGCGGCGCGACCCGTTCGGGTTCCAGCCGTCATAGCGGAAGACGACGCGGCCCTCGCCCTCGAGCTCGTCGAGGGTGCGCTCGTCGGCGACGAACTGGCCGTCCTGGTTCTTCAGCGGGATCGTGATCTGCTGCCCGCGGCGGAACTCGTTGGTCCAGGCGGTGCGCGCGTTCTCGACGATCAGCGACTGCTCCCGGCACACGAAGTGCAGGTGATCGTTCTTGACCATCGAGCCCGGCAGCAGGTGCGCCTCGGTGAGGACCTGGAAGCCGTTGCAGATGCCGAGCACCGGCATCCCGCCCTTGGCGGCGTCGACCACGGCGGACATCGCCGGCGCGAACCGGCTGATCGCGCCCGCGCGCAGGTAGTCGCCGTAGGAGAACCCGCCGGGCAGCACCACGGCGTCGACGTCCTGGAGCGACTCGTCGGCGTGCCAGAGCGAGACCGCCTCGGCACCGGCCAGGCGCACCGCGCGCACCGCGTCACGGTCGTCGAGCGTCCCGGGGAACGTGATGACACCGATGCGGGCGCCGGCGATCCCGGGCGCGGCCACGGCGACCGGAGTCGGCTCGGTGGCCGACATCAGGCGCTCACCGGGGTGCCGGTCGCCTCACCCGGGACCGCGGCGGCGTCGGAGACCGAGACCACGTCCTCGATCACCGGGTTGGACAGCAGGGTGGCCGCGGCCTCCCGAGCGGCGGCGAGGATCTCGGGCGTGACCTCACCGTCCACCTCGAGCTCGAACCGCTTGCCCTGACGCACACCGGAGAACTGGGTGAAGCCGAGGCGCGGCAGCGCTCCGACGACAGCCTTGCCCTGGGGGTCCAGGATCTCGGGCTTGGGCATGACCTCGACGACGACGCGTCCCACGAAGGCTCCTTGAAGGTGAGGGAATTCCGGGAAGAGTCTACTTGCGCGGCGGGGTGCCTCGCCGTCCGTGGACAGTGACCTGCGCCGCGCGGCCCCGGGGCCCCGCGTCCGGACCGGAGAACCCCTGATGAGAGAACTCTCATCGCGATCTCCTCACCGCCTCATCCGGCCGGGAGAGCGTGTGCGCGTCCGCATCACCACGGTCGAGGAGAACTGCACAGTGCGTACGCGAGCCGCCGCCGCCCTCGGGCTGGAGCACCGTCCTGTCGCCGGCCTGTTCGGCATGCTGGTCACGGTGGCCCTCGGCCTCAACGTGATCTTCCTGTCGCACTCGTTCCTGGGTGTCCCCGAGTGGCCCGGCTTCCGGTTCGCGATGGAGCGCAGCGTGCCCGAGGTGGTCGGGTACGTCTTCATCGCCTGGGCGGCCGGGCTCGCCCTGTATCTCGCCGTGGCGCACCGGCAGGCGGTGCTCGCCGCGTGGGCCGCGGTGTTCGCCGTGCTCCTCGCCGACGACTACCTCATGCTGCACGAGCGGATGGCCAAGGTGGTCTCGGCGAACGTCACCGTGCCGTACCCGTACGGGCAGCCGGTCGGCGAGATCGTCTGGCTCGCGTTCGTCGGCGGCGTGCTGCTGACCGTCGTCGCCGTCACCTACCGCTGGGCGGCGCCCGGGTGGCGCGCGTCGTCGCGCGTGCTCACCGTGCTCCTCGCGCTGCTGGTGGTGTGCGGGGTGGGAATCGACGCCGTGCACGGGTTCACGACGAACCGCGGCGTCTGGCACGTGCTCCTCAGCTCGCTGGAGGACGGCGGCGAGGTGCTCCTGCTCGCCGTCGTGGTCACGTTCCTCTACGCGCTCGCGTTCTGCGGCCACCGGTCGACGCCGGACACGCTGACCCGGCGCCGGGCACCGCTGCGGCCGCGAGCCGCGCGACCTCGACCAGTTGTCCGACTCAACTGACGCGCTTAAGGTAGTCATCATTTACGACTACGATTTCGTAGTCGGCGCAATCGACTACCAAAACGTAGTCGCCATATGGAGGTGCACGATGCCGTACTCCGGCAAGGTCACGAGCCCCGAGTCGCTCGGGCGAATCCTGCAGCAGGCCCGGCTCCTCAACGGGTGGAGCCAGCGCGACCTGGCGGCACGCATCGGCACCACACAGAGGTACATCTGGGAGATCGAGGCAGGCAAGCCGTCAATCTTCGTCGACCGGCTCTTCGCCCTCATGCGAGAGACCGGCACCGAGCTCACCGCCACGATCGATCCCAGGAGCTCTGATGGGTGACCTCGCCGTCGAGCTCTACGGCGTCGAGATCGGCGCGCTCGTGGGAACGGGTGCGAGCTTCGACTTCGTCGCCACCCCCACGGCGATCGAGACGTTCGGCCTGGACAGCACGGTGCTGTCCCTCGCCGTACCACTGGCCGTCATCCCGGCCCGCGCCCGGCGGGAACGGCGGCAGAACTTCTTCCGCGAGCTGCTACCGGAGGGGCGCATGCTCAGCCGCCTCGCCCAGAACGCGGGCGTCGCGGAGCATGACGTCGTCGGCATGCTCCGCCAGTACGGCCGCGATATCGCGGGCGCGCTCCAGATCTGGGATCCAGAAGCACCGGGAGAGCCGAAGATCCCGGCAACCGAGCCGCTGGCCTCTCCGGGTGTCGCTGACCTGTTGCGCAACGTGGCGACGTTCCCGCTGGCCAACAAGCCGATGAGCGGCAAGACCTCACTCGCCGGAGTGCAGGACAAGGTCGTCCTCGCGCATTCCGCACAGGGCTGGGCCCACGTCATGGACGGCTATCCGTCAACACACATCCTCAAGCCCGAGTCGCGCGACTATCCCACGATCATCTACGACGAGGAGTACGGCTCCCGTTTCGCACGCGCACTTGGCCTCGCGGAGTTCGATACGCGCATCGAGGAGTTCGACGGTGTCCCGGCGCTGGTCATCGAGAGATACGACCGCATAGGCGGCGAGCCTCCGAGCCGTGTTCACCAGGAGGACTTCAACCAGGCGCTCGGCCTGCGCGGGGATCAGAAGTACCAGCGCATCGGCGGGAAGGCGTCGTTGGCCCGCATCGCACGCGAACTCATTCTGACGGGTGGTCGCGAGTCCGTCCTCCGACTTGCTCGGATGACAACTCTCGCCACAGCAGTCGGAAACCTCGATATGCACGCCAAGAACGTGTCACTGCTGCACGCACCCGACGGCTCCGTCGAGCTGGCCCCGGCCTACGACGTCGTCCCACAGGCGCACCTGCCCAATGACGGGGAGCTCGCACTGGCCGTCGACCGCGTCTACCGCCACGCCGCGGTCACTCGAGCTCACCTTGCGGCAGAGTTCACGGCGTGGGGGCTGCGGGAGAGCGACGCCGTGGTCGAGCAGACGCTGACGACCGTGCTGGAGACGGCGAAGGATGAGGCACCGGATCGACGCGCTCATGCGCATCTCGCTGACGACATCACCAGGTTCACGACGAACCTCTTGGCCGGACTGCCCGCCGGCGGCCAATAGCTCGTCAGACCGTCAGGTACTGGTCCGCCCAGGCGCTGATGATGCGGGCCGCGCGCTTCGCCTGACCGGGTGCGGTCAGCAGGTGGTCGGCGCCCTCCAGGGAGACGAACGACCGGGGGTGCCGGGCCTCGCGGAAGATCTCCCCCGCGTTCGAGATGTCCACCGTGCTGTCCGTCGGCGAGTGCATCACCAGCAGCGGCGAGCCCAGCTCGCGGATCTTCGAACGCAGCTCGGCCCGCCGGACGTCCTCGACGAAGTGGCGCTTCAGCGTGAGCGCACGACCGCCCACCATCCACTGGGCGTGGCCGTCGTCGAACACCCGGCCCAGGACGGCGTCGTAGTTGTGCTCCGCGTGCCGCGGCTGCACGGGGGCGCCGATGGTCGCGACCGCCTGCACGCCCGGGACGTCGGCACCGGCCGCGATCACCGCGGCGCCGCCGAACGAGTGCCCGACCAGGAGGTGCACGGGCATGTCGTGGTCGGCCATGAACTCGGCGGCCCGCACGGTGTCGGCCACCTTGTGCGTGAACGAGCCGTCGCCCCAGTCGCCCTCGGAGTCGCCCAGGCCCAGGTTGTCGAAGCGCAGCATCCCGATGCCCTCGCTCGCGAGCTGCTTGCAGATCCGCGCCGCGGCCGGCGAGTCCTTGCCCAGCGTGAACCCGTGGGAGAAGACTCCCCAGCCCCGCACCTCGCCGTCCGGCCGGTCGATGATGCCCGCGAGGCGCGGCCCCGTGGTGCTCTCGAACGTGACGCGCTCAGCCACGGACACTCCCCTTCTCGACCCTTCTCGACGAAGCCGCGATGTTAACGCGACCCGAGTTTCGCCGAGATGACGCCGCCGCGCACCGAGACGGGCGGACCACACCCCTGACCCGGCGCGGTACTTGCGCCGAGTCAGGGGCGTGGTCGGACCAGCCGGCTGACTCGGCGCTGCGATCGCGGCGAGTCAGCCGGGTGGACCACGACGACGCCTAGCTGATCGCCGGGTAGGCGTTGGCGACCAGCATCTCGAACTGGGCCTGGAACCAGTGGCCCGACAGCGGGGCGTCCGCGAGCGCGCCCGTGAACCGCCCGCCCAGCTCGCTGGACTGGTACGTCGGGTCGCACATCCGGTCCAGGCGCTTGCCCTCGTCGTTCGGGATCTCCGTGGACGAGCCGTCCGACTCGCCCGGGGGCTTGACCCACACGTAGGCGTCGAGGTGCGACTCGGCGTGGCCGGACGGCGCGACCGTCGGCCGCTCACCGATGCCGGCGCCCGACGGGTTGCACCAGGCCCCGCGGTGGTTGCGGCGGTCCACCTTGGACTCGTTCACGTAGGTGTTGAGATCGGTGGAGGTGCTGACCGCCGTGGGACGGGCGGACCCGCCCCAGCCGTTGCGGCCGGTGTCGACGAGCATGCCGATGCTCGCCGGCGCGCCCTGCGCGACCATCAGGTCGTAGAGGTTCGCGGTCCAGTCGATCTCGTCGAAGTCGGGGTTCCACTCGAACCAGCCGGCGGACTTCACCTGGCCGCCGCCGACCTGGAGGTCGGGGTTGGTCAGGTACGTCTCCTCCAGCGGCGTGGTGTTCGCCGTGTTGGTGACGAACCCGGACACGGCGCTCCAGCCGTAGGTGCTGCCCTCGATGACGTTGGCGAACTCCTGCGCCGCGCCGCTGGAGTTGTTCGGCCAGCCGAGCCAACCCGAGTGGGCCGCGTCGATGTAGGAGTACACGTTGCCGACCTCGTACAGCTCGGAGATCGCGTACTGCACGCCCTCGCGGTAGTACGGGGCCGCCGCGACGCAGTCGGCGTCGGACTGGTTGGTCACGAGGTTGGGCAGCGAGTCCGGCTCGATCGTCGCGACGATCCGCAGGTTCGCGTACTCGGGCCGGTCCAGCAGCGCGACGATCGGGTCGATGTACTCGGTCTTGTACCGGGTCATCCCTGCCGCGGTGGCGGGCAGCTCGCCGTTCGAGGCGAGGGCATGGCAGTCGCGGCCGGGCAGGTCGTAGATGACCACGTTGAACACCAGGGGCGAGCCGCCGGACTGCGCCACCGCCTGGTCGAGGTGCCATTCGAGGCCGTGCTGGCGCTCGGTGCCCTCGATCGCGGCGATGCGGTCCATCCAGACCGACGTCGGCTCGTCGGCGATCGCCCGCATGTCCGCCGCGAGGCCGGCGTCGCCGACCTCGTCGGCGGCCGTCTCGACGAGGGCCGACCAGTCCGGGTTGACGTACTGCGCGGCGCCGACGAACGGGTTGTCCTCGAGCGCGACGGCTGGAGCGGTCGAGACGGCGACGAGCGCGGGAACCGCGAGCAGGACGCCCGCTGCTGCTGCCGCCACGGTGCGGGACCTGCGTGGGGACGTGCCGCGGGTGCGGCGAGGTGCTGATGACACGGTGACCTCCGTTGGCCGGACCGAGCGCGCGCCGCGCCGGCCCCGGGGCCGGACGACCGTCCGCGCACCACGGCGGCTCGTTCCGCCGCGGCATGGCGCAACTTTGCCTACCGTTTGGCTGCGGCAGAACCGTCTTAAACGATTAGCCGCCGGGCGGCGGCGCCGTCGAACCGCGCACCACGAGCCGCCCCACCGCCACGGTGCCCGACGGCGGCTCCGCGCCCGCGACCTGGTCCGCACCCGGCCCGGACCCCGCGCCGCGGCGGCCCGGACCGGTGCCGAGCGCGGTGCGCAGCGCCCGGCCGGTGGCCCGGCCCAGCTCCTCCACGGGGTAGGGCACGGCGGTGAGCGACGGCGTGGTGAGGTAGCACGCCGGCGAGTCGGTCCCGGCGACCACCGACAGGTCCCACGGCACGCCGAGACCCAGCCGCCGGGCGACGTCGAGCACGAGCCCGGCCGTGGCGTCGTCGTCGGTCACGACCGCCGTGGGGCGCTCCGCGGTGGCGAGCAGCGGGCGCAGCGCCGCCGCCGCGCGCTCGGGTCCGTCGCCCGCGACGGTGCGCAGGTCGATCCCGCGCCGGGCCAGCGCCACCTCCAGGGCGGCGGCCCGGCGGGCGGGCGAGACGAGGCGCTCCGAACCCGCGACCATCGCGACCCGACGGTGCCCCAGCTCAGCCAGGAAGCCGCCCACCTGCTCGAACGCGTCGCCGTCGTCGAGCACCACGTGCTGCCAGGTGGCGGGCGCGCCGTCCGGAGCGGTGCCCACCACGACGGCCGGCGCGGGCAGGGAGCGCAGGGCGGCGAGGCGCTCGTCGTCCGCCCGGACACCCGTGACCACGAACGCGGCGTAGCGCCGCTCGGTCCACCAGCGGTCCATGAGCTGCGCGGCCTCGGCCGTGGAGCCGGCCACGTGCACGGCGAGCGTGAGGGTGTCCGGTCCGATGGTCTGGAGCGCGCCGGTCACGAGGTCGAGCGGGAACGCGGCCCGGGTGCCGAACGGCTGGTCGTGCACCACGACCAGGGCCGCGGCGGCCGGACCGCTGCGCAGCGAGCGGGCCGCGGTAGCGGGCCGCCAGCCGAGCTCGTCCGCCGCGCGGAGCACGCGCTCGCGGGTCGCGGCGGAGACCCCGCGGCGGCCGTTGAGCGTGTACGACACGACGGCGGTCGAGACGCCGGCGGCCCGGGCGACGTCGACGATGGTCGGCCGTCGCGCAGGGGTCGAGTAATCGGACAGTTCAGGACGGTTCGGTCGCGACGTTGGGACCATAACCACGTAGCATGCACCCTTGGGTGAATTTTGCACAGCGTCAACGAAGACGGGTGTATAAGCATGCTTAACGGAAAGCGCAGGTATGTGATCGGGGTGCTGTCCCCGGTCGTCGGTGGCTACTACTTCGGACGGGTGCTCGCCGGGATCGCGCGCACCGTCCGCCCGGAGGGGCATCGCGTGGTCGCGGTGCAGACCTATCCGGCGGACCTGGAGCGCGAGCAGTTCCCGGACCGTCCGCCCGGCACCGCTGCCGTAAGCCTCGGCCAGCTCGACGGCGTCATCGTCATCACGTCGGCCGTCAACGAGGCCACGCTGCTGCGGATCGAGGCGGACGGCACGCCGGTGGTGCTGGTCAGCGAGCGCACCACCAGCATCGACGCCCCGGTGGTGACGCCCGACAACGAGGGCGGCACCCGGGCCGCGGTGGAGCACCTCATCGCGCACGGGCACCGGGAGATCGGGTTCCTCGGCAGCCTGCGCCAGGCCGACATCGTCGAACGGCATGCGGCGTACGTCGCGACGCTGGCCGCCCACGGCATCACGCCCCGGCCCGAGTGGCTCTACCGCACGGCCGACAACCAGGAGGCGAGCGCGGCGACCGTGGCGCAGGCCGTGGTGGGTGGCCCGGGCCTGCCGACGACGGCGACCGTCGCCGCCACCGACCGCAACGCGATCGGGTTCTCTCGCGTGCTCCGGGCCCAGGGCCTGTCCCTGCCCGGAGACCAGGCGATCGTCGGCTTCGACCACTCCGAGGCGGGCGCCCGCGTACGCCCCCGGCTCGCGTCCGTGGACCCGCACCACGACCAGGTGGGCGAGCTGGCCGTCTCCCTGCTCCTCGCCCGGATCCGCGGCGAACGCGTGGCGGGCCAGCACCTGTCGCGCTCCACGCTGGTGACCCGCGAGTCCTGCGGCTGCCTCGACGCCCGGGCAGGCACCCTCCTCGAGGGCCTGCCCTCGCAGGAGGGCTCGACGGCGTGGCGCCGGTTCGGCGAGGTGGCGCGTGCGACGTTCGACGGCGCCGAGGCGCGCCTCGGACCGGGCGCCGACCTGGACTCGTGGATGCGCGGCGTGCAGCGGCTGTTCCGCGGCGCGGCGGCGCTGGGCCAGCCACCCACGCAGGCGACGCTCACGAGCCTCGCCGAGAGCACACGTGTGCTGCGTCCCCACCCCGAGGCGCTGGAGCAGCTCATCCCCGCGCTGCGGTCGGTCGAGGAGGAGTTCCGGGAGGAGGTGCGCACCGGCCAGGTGGCGGCCGGCCCCGGCGGGGAGCCGGCGCCGTCGGCCAGGACGACGGCCGGCCCGGCGGGGCCGGCCCGCGCCCCGAGCCGGGCCGCGCGCGCCCGCGCCGTCACCCGGACCGCGACCGACGTGCTGGTCGCCCTCAGCGCCGGGTGCACCCAGACCCTCCTGGCCCGGTCGGGACAGCTCGAACGGACGATCACCGACCAGTACGAGCTCGACCTCGACCTGCTGCACGCCGACGGGCGCGCCATCCGGGCGCTGACCTGGCTCCCGAGGGGGCACCGCAGCCCGGCCACGCTCGCCCTGTGGACGGACGGCGAGGGCGCGCCCGGGTCGGCCGCGGCGTCCGGCCCGCCGTCCGGTCCGGTGGACGCGGCGCGGACCCTGGAGATCGTGGGCACCACCGCCACGTCCCGCCAGGCGACGGCGCTGGTGGGCAGGCGCATGCCCGTGGGCACGTTCCCACCGCCCGCGCTCTCGGGCGAGGGGGTCGTGTTCGTGGTGCCGGTGACGTTCGGGCAGAGCGACTGGGGCATGCTGGCGATCGGCGGCGGCGTGGACACGCGCGCCACGAGCTCGCGCGACAAGTACGACCACTGGGCGGCCATGGTCGCCGTCGCGCTGGACCGGGAGGACCGGCTGACGTCGCTGCAGCGGCAGCGGGCCGCGCTCGCCGAGGCCGCGGACCGGGAGCGGGCGCTCGTGCTCGACCTGCGCACCGAGGTGGAGCGCAACGCGCTGGTCCAGGACGTCGCCCTGGAGGGCACCTGGGACTGGGACATCGCGACCGGGCAGGTCTTCTACTCGCGCACCTGGCGCGCGCTGGTGGGCCTGCCCGACGACGCCGCGTGCACCGGCATCGAGGAGTGGACCGGGCGCGTGCATCCCGAGGACGTGCGGACCGTGCAGATCGCGATCGCCCGGCAGCTCGCGGGCGCGGCGGAGCCGCTCGACCTGGAGCACCGCCTGCTCGCCGCGGACGGCCGCGAGATGTGGGTGCGCTGCCGCGCCACCACCGTGACCGACGACGCCGGCGTGCGCGCCCGGATGATCGGCGTGCTGATCGACGTCACCGGCATGCCGGCGCGGGAGCGGCGGGGCGTGGCGCGGTGAGGCGCGGTGCCCGGTGCGCCGCCGTCCGGCACGGGCGCCGTCCTACGGGACGGTGACCTCGCCGCGCTCCGCCTTCAGCGCGATGTCCGTGCGGTGGTGCGACCCCTTGAGCTCGATGCGCGCCACGCCCTCGTAGGCCCGACGGCGGGCGTCCGCCAGGTCGGCGCCGAGCGCCACCACGGACAGCACACGGCCGCCCGCGCTGACCAGCTCGCCGGTCTCGGAGAGCCCGGTGCCGGCGTGCAGGACGTGCACGCCCGGGAGGGCCTGTGCGTCCTCGATGCCCGTGATCGGGTCGCCCGACCGGGCCGACGCCGGGTAGCCCTCGGACGCGACGACCACGGTGACGGACGCCTCGGGGCGCCAGCGGAGGGGCTCCAGGTCCGCGAGCCCGCCGCGGGCCGCCGCGAGCAGCACCTCGGACAGCGGTGTCGCGAGCCGGGCCAGCACGGACTGGGTCTCCGGGTCGCCGAAGCGCGCGTTGAACTCGACCACGCGAGTACCGCGGCTGGTGAGCGCGAGCCCGACGTAGAGCACGCCGGAGAACGGCGTGCCGCGGCGGGCCATCTCGTCGACCGTGGGCTGCGCGACACGGCTCAGCACCTCGTCCACGAGGCCGGACGGCGCCCAGTCGAGCGGCGTGTACGCGCCCATGCCGCCCGTGTTGGGGCCCTCGTCGTCGTTCCCGACGCGCTTGAAGTCCTGCGCGGGGACCAGGGGGACCACCGTGGTGCCGTCGCACACGCAGAACAAGGAGACCTCGGGGCCGTCGAGGTACTCCTCGACCACCACCCGGCCGTTCTCGTGGGACAGGCAGGCCGTGCCGTGGGCGAGCGCCGCCGCGCGGTCGTCGGTGACGACCACGCCCTTGCCGGCCGCGAGGCCGTCGTCCTTGACCACGTACGGGGCGCCGAAGGCGTCGAGCGCGGCTTCCAGCTCGGTGACGTCGGTGCACACGTGCGCCATCGCGGTCGGCACGCCGGCGGCGGCCATGACCTCCTTGGCGAACGACTTGGAGCCCTCCAGCCGGGCCGCCTCGCCGGACGGGCCGAAGACCGGGATGCCGGCCGCGCGGACGGCGTCCGCGACACCCGCGACCAACGGCGCCTCGGGGCCGACGACGACCAGCTCCGCGCCGAGCCGCTCGGCGAGGGCCGCCACGGCGGCCCCGTCGAGGGGGTCGACCTCGTGCAGCGTGGCAGCCCCGGCGATGCCCGGGTTGCCCGGCGCGGCGTGCAGCTCGTGGGAGGCGGTGCCGGAGACGTTCTCCCGGTCGAGCGAGTGGACGATGGCGTGCTCGCGGGCACCTGTCCCGATGACGAGGATCTTCACGGTGGCAGAGGTCCTTCTCAGCGCTGGTGGATGAGGTCGTGGACGGGGATGATCTCGTCGCGCTTGGGCCCCACGCCGATGGCGGAGATCCGGGTGCCCGACATCTCCTCGAGCGCCTTCACGTAGGCCTGGGCGTTCTTCGGCAGGTCGTCGAAGGACCGCGCCTGGGAGATGTCCTCCCACCACCCGTCGAGCTCCTCGTAGATCGGCTTCGCGTGGTGGAACGCCGTCTGGTCGGTGGGCATCTCGTCGTAGCGGACGCCGTCGACGTCGTAGGCCACGCAGACCGGGACCTTCTCCATGCCGGTGAGCACGTCGAGCTTGGTGAGCACGATGTCGGTGAGGCCGTTGATGCGCGTCGCGTAGCGCGCGATCACGGCGTCGTACCACCCGGTGCGCCGCGCGCGGCCCGTGGTGACGCCGTACTCGCCGCCCGTCTTGCGGAGGAACTCGCCCTTGTCGTCGAACAGCTCCGTGGGGAACGGCCCCTCGCCGACGCGTGTCGTGTACGCCTTGATGACGCCGATCACGGAGTCGATCCGGGTGGGCCCGACGCCGGACCCGGTGACCGCGCCGCCCGCCGTCGCGCTGGACGACGTGACGAACGGGTAGGTGCCGTGGTCGATGTCGAGCATCGTCGCCTGGCCGGCCTCGAACAGCACGTTCTTGCCCGCGTCGAGCGCCTTGTTCAGCTCGACCGCGGTGTCCGTGACCATGGGCCGCAGGCGGTCGGCGTGCTGGAGCAGCTCGTCGAGCGTCTCCTCGACCGTGATGGCCCGCCGGTTGTAGACCTTCACGAGCAGGTGGTTCTTCTGGTCCAGCGAGCCCTCGATCTTGGCGCGCAGGATCTTCTCGTCGAACAGGTCCCACATGCGGATGCCGACGCGGTTGATCTTGTCGGCGTACGACGGGCCGATCCCGCGGCCCGTGGTGCCGATCCGGCGCTTGCCGAGGAACCGCTCCGTCACCTTGTCGATGGTGCGGTGGTACGGGGCGATGATGTGGGCGCTGCCCGAGACGAGCAGGCGGGACACGTCCACGCCGCGCGCGATCAGCGCGTCCAGCTCCTCGAACAGGACCTCGATGTCGACCACCACGCCGTTGGCGATGACCGGCACCACGCCGGGCGACAGGATGCCCGACGGCAGCAGGTGCAGGGCGTACTTCTCGTCGTCGATGACGACCGTGTGCCCCGCGTTGTTACCACCGTTGAACTTGACCACGTAGTCGACGCGGGAGCCCAGGAGGTCCGTCGCCTTTCCCTTGCCCTCATCGCCCCACTGGGCCCCGACGAGCACGACGCCTGGCATGGATCTCCACCTTCTCGAATTCCTAGGGTTGCCCCGCCGAGTGCGCTCCGTTGGCGCCCGCGGGCCGCGCCCGAGTCTACTTCGTGGTGGGCACCAGGGCGCGAACCTCGTCCACCGAGGTGCCGGAGTCCACCAGGAACGTGGCGCAGCGCTCGGCCTCGGCCTCCTCACCGATGCGGTGCGCGGCCTCCGAGAGGGCCAGCAGCGCGCGGAGGAAACCCTGGTTGGGGACGTGGGCGGCCGGGATCGGGCCCTGCCCGCGCCAGCCCGACCGGCGCAGCGCGTCGAGCCCGCGGTGGTAGCCGGTGCGCGCGTAGGCGTACGCCTCCACGTCGCCCGCAGCGGTGCCCGCCGTCAGCGCACGCTCGGCCAGGACTGCCCACACGAGCGACGACGCCGGGGCCTGGGCCGCCACCGCGACCGGGTCGCCGCCGTCGGCCAGCTGCTCGCGCGCGGCCGGGTGGTCGTCGGACAGCAGGGTGGGGGCAGGACCCTGGAGCAGGTTCTCGTGGGAGCTCATGCTCGCATTGTCACACCCCGGCGACCCCTCGGGCCGACCCGGCGCGCACTAGGGACAACACAGGACAAAGAGGTCGCACAGGATTGCCCTTGACGCCAACCACAACGGTGAATTTTGCCTTTCATCCGGTGCGATCGAGCAACAGTCGTTACGCTCGACACATGATCGAGATCGCGACGTCTCCCACGACGACGACGCTCGTGATCGCCGGCGACCTCGACCTCGCCGAACGAGACCAGTTCCCGGAGATCGCAGCGCGCGTGGTCGGCCTGCGCCGACAGCTGCTCGTCATCGACATGTGCCGGGTGACCTTCATGGACTCCACCGGGGCCGCGTTCCTGATCTCGCTGGCCGACGCCGGCCGCAAGCGCGGCGGCGCCACCGTGATCCGCGGGGCCGACGAGCGGGACCTGTTCGTGCTCGAGGTGTGCGGGGCCATGGAGCTCTTCCGCGTGGACGACGAGCACTCGTGCGAGCCGGCGGCCCCCGACTCGGGGTTCGCCGTGATGACGTCGCGGGACGACGACACGTCGCCGTTATCCCACCGCGACGCGTCGACCGCGTAAAACGTTTCCCAAGCGTCTCGCCGACGCGGCGCGCGGTGCCCGAACGTCTCGGGAGTCCTTGGCGGGATGACCAAAGGTCCCCCCCGCCGGTCCGCTACTTCGGCGGTGTCGGCTGACGGCGCAGCTTGGCCCAGACCAGCTTGCCCGAGCCCGACGGACGCCAGCCCCACTCGGCCAGCCGGTCGACGATCTGCATGCCGAACCCGCCCAGGCGGTTCGGGTGCCCGTCGGTCGCGACCGGCGGCGCCGGGTTGTTGTCCTCGACCTCGATGCGCAGCCCGTCACCCGTGTCGTACAGGCGCAGCGCGATGTGCCCCCAGCCGTGCAGCACGCCGTTCGCCACCAGCTCGGAGACCACCAGCTCGGCCTGCGCGGACTCCTCGATGCCCCACGCCTGGCAGGTGCGCAGCACGGCGTGCCGGGCCCGGCCGATCGAGGACGGCTCGCTCGGCAGCATCCAGCGCCGCCAGCGCGGCGACAGGGCCGTCTCCGCGGCGTCGCCCGCCGGGTCGGGGATCCGGACGACGACGATCGCCACGTCGTCCTCCGGCGCGTCCGCCAGCCGCGAGAGCAGCTCCTCGCCCACGCCCGCCGCGTCGCGGGCCGTGATCGCCGACGCGGTCTCCAGCAGGGCCTCCAGGCCCAGCCGCAGGGACCGGTCGCGGCGCTCGATGAGGCCGTCGGTGTAGAAGAGGAGCGTGTCGCCGGGGTGCAGCTTGGCCTCGCCCGTGGTCCGTTCCCGGGAGCCGAAGCCGACGAGCGCGCCGCCGCCGTCGTCCAGCTTGATCACCTCGCCGGCGCGCAGCAGGAGCGGCGGCAGGTGGCCCGCGCGCGAGTAGCCGACCGTCCAGGTGTCCGGCTCCTCCTCGCGCTGCAGGGAGGCGTACACCATGCTCGCCGAGCGCGGGATGCCCATGCCGGCCACGAGCTGGTCCACGCGTTCGAGCACCCGGCTCGGCGTGGACAGCTCGAACGCGTAGGAGCGCACCACCGAGCGCAGCTGGCCCATGGTCGCGGCGGCCTCGACGTCGTGCCCGACGACGTCGCCGATCACCAGCCCGACCAGCTCCGGCGAGATCTGCAGCACGTCGTACCAGTCGCCGCCCACCTGGGCGTGCTCGGCGTTCGGGGCGTAGTAGGTCCACACGTCGAGGCCCGCGACGTCGGCCTGCTCGGGGAGCATGGCGCGCTGGAGGGTCTCGGCGAGGCGGTGCTCGCGCGCGTACATCCGCGCGTTGTCGATGGCGCTGCCCGCGCGGCGCGCCACGACCTCGATCACGGTGCGCAGGGTGTCGGGCTCGTCGGCCTCGACGTAGTCGCCCGGCTCGTCCTCGTCCGGCACGATGACCACGAGGCCGAGCACGTCCCGCCGGCCGGCGACGGGGTGCACCACCACGGAGTCCGGCGCCTTGCCCAGCTCGTCCGCGAGCCGGAGCGTCAGGTCGCGCTGCAGCCAGCCCGACGCCGAGTGCGGTGCGTGCGGGATGTCGAGGTGCAGCGTGACGGGACCGTCCAGCACGCCGTCGAGCACGTCCTGGACCGAGTCCACGACCTCGAGGATCGGCATGGGGCCCGTCGTCACGGAGTCGCCGAGGGCGTCGGTCTGCGGCCGGCGGCGCTGCGTCTTGTCCGCGATGTTGTCGCCCTCGATGTACCGGGCGTGCCGGCGTCCCCGGCCGCTCGGCGGCGCGGCGACGTCGACGCCGGCGGCGTGCTTGAGGCCGTCGTCGTTCACGTAGAAGCCCGCCCAGCGCACCATCGACTGGAGCAGCTCCGCGATGTCGCGCAGGGCGTAGGGGTACTCGAGGTCGGTCAGGATCTCGGTGGTCTGCGCGATGAGGTCGAGGTCCTCGCGCTGCTGCCGCTCGATCTCCAGGCTCGCGAGCTGGGCGGCGTGCCGCTCCATGTGCTCGGAGACGTCCACGCTGAACCCGACCCAGTGCGTGATGCGGTCGTCGTGCCCGGCCCGTGCCGGGGTGAGCGTGAGCTGGGCCCAGCCGTGCGTGCCGCCCCGCAGGTGCGACCGCACCGTCGCGTGCACCTCCTGGCCCGCGTTCACCAGCTCGGTCATCCGCTCCAGGTCCTGCGGCTCGACGAGCATCTCGCCGAGCCGGCGCACGGTGTACCCGGCGAAGTCGCTGAAACGCACGCCGGCGTAGCGCTCGAACGCCTGGTTGGCCCAGAGCATGGGCATGCCGTCCTCGGTGGGACCGGTCAGGAACACGGGGAGCCCGACAGTTACGGCGGCGCGCAGCACCACGTCGCCGACCGACGGCGGAAGGGTGCGCGGGATGCCCGTGCCCGAGAGCCGGGAGCGCGGGTCGGTACCCGGCGCCCTGTGGGTGCCGCCCGCCGGCGTGCCGGACGGGATGCTCGGCGGCACGCTGGCGGCCGGCGGCACCCCACGGCCGTGGGCGTGCCCGCTCCCCCCGTTCCGGTACCCCGGGTCGTCCGAGGACGCATTCACGGGTGCGTCAGATCGTGCGTTCGATGATGCGTTCGGGGTTGCGCTCGGCGTGTCGCCGGATGTTCCGCCGGTGATGCCGTTCGACATTCCGTCCTGGGTCGGACCGAGGCCGAAAACGGAAAGACCGGGATGGCGCGGCGGCGGAGAGGACGGTGTCAGACCGGATGAATCGGTCAAAATGCCCTCCCTACGGTATCTCATGCTCGAGGTGCTGTTCCAGCAGGACATTCAACCGTAGATTGGGACAGTCCGAGATCTGAACCTCAACCTCTATCATCGGACCGATACAGCGTCACGACCACCGCTCCCGGAAGGAGAACCGTGCAGGACGGAACCTATGACCCGCCGCGCGGTCCGCAGGGCGGGAGCCCCCAGGACCCCGGACATCAGACCCCCGAGATCGGCGATCCTGCGAGCATCCACGTCATCGTGGGCCGCTCGCGCGCACGGATCGTCCTCTCCGGAGAGATCGACGCCGACATCGGCGGCGACCTGCACGAGGCGACGGCGGCGGCCGAGGAGTCTCGTCTTCCCGTCGAGATCGACGCGCACCACGTGACCTTCATGGACTCGTCGGGCGTCGCGTTCCTCGCCCGCCTCGCGAGCCGCAGCCCGCACCGCGTGCGCGTGCTGCGGGCTCCGCCGACGGTTCGCTTCCTGCTGGAGGTGACGCGGATCGGCGACCTCCTCGACATCGTGGACGAGGACCCGGGCTTCGAGCTCGACGACGACGGCCCGTCGGGCCCGCCCTCGGGCACCACCCCGGCCCCGGCCAACGTAGGCGGCCCGCCCCAGTCCTGAACGCGGGTACCCCTGGGTGCCGTAGTGAACTGAATGATCGGCAAAAGGTCAGGTGGTCGGCAGCTCGAGCTGCCGACCACCTGACCTTTTGCCGATCAAGCGAGCAGGATGCTCACATCTTGTGGCCGGCCGAGCGGAGCTGCTGGCAGGCCTCGACGATGCGGGCGGCCATGCCGGCCTCCGCCGTCTTGCCCCAGGCGCGCGGGTCGTAGGCCTTCTTGTTGCCGACCTCGCCGTCCACCTTGAGCACGCCGTCGTAGTTCTTGAAGAAGTGGTCGGCCACCGGACGCGAGAACGCGTACTGGGTGTCGGTGTCGATGTTCATCTTGATGACGCCGTTGTCGACGGCGGCGGCGATCTCCTCCGCCGTCGAGCCCGAACCACCGTGGAACACCAGGTCGAACGGCATCTCCTTGCCGATCTCGGCGCCGACGGCCTTCTGGATGTCGAGCAGGATCTCCGGGCGGAGCTTCACGGCGCCCGGCTTGTACACGCCGTGCACGTTGCCGAAGGTGAGGGCCGTGAGGTAGCGGCCCTTCTCGCCGGCGCCGAGGGCCTTGATCGTGGCCAGGCCGTCCTCGGGGGTCGTGTACAGCTTGTCGTTGATCTCGGCGGTGTGGCCGTCCTCCTCGCCACCCACGACGCCGATCTCGATCTCGAGGATCGTGCGCGCGGCCTGCGACAGCTCGAGCAGCTCGGCGGCGATCACGAGGTTCTCCTCGATCGGCACGGTGGAGCCGTCGAACATGTGCGACTGGAACGTCGGCAGGCCGCCGTTCTTGACCTGCTCCGCCTCGATGGCCAGCAGCGGCTTGACCCAGGAGTCGAGCTTGTCGGCCGTGCAGTGGTCCGTGTGGATGGCGATGTTGACGCCGTAGCCCTTGGCGACCTCGGTGGCGTACGCCGCCAGCGCGAGGGAACCCGAGACCCGGTCCTTCACCGTCGAGCCCGACGCGTACTCGGCGCCGCCCACGGAAACCTGGATGATGCCGTCCGACTCCGCCTCGGCAAAGCCCTGAAGTGCGGCAGTAACGGTCTGCGACGAGGTGATGTTGACCGCGGGGTAGGCGAACTTGCCGGCCTTCGCCCGGTCGATCATCTCGGCGTAGACCTCAGGGGTTGCGATGGGCATCTGCGAAACTCCAAACGAATGATGAGATGGGCGGTCGCGAGCGTGTCCAGGGCCGCCCGGGGATGCACCTTCGATCTTGCCATGATCCACAGGCAGTCGTGTGCGGTCGTTCGACAGTCGAACGGCCGAAACACTGTGGTTTCCGACTTTCGAAGTGCTCCGGACGGGCCGTGAGCGTGCTCCGGACGAGGTCAGCCCGACACCTGGTCGGCGGGCTGGTCCTCGGGGTTGCGGCTGCGGATCGGGGTGAAGAAGCCGACGCCGACCACACCGAGGTAGACGACCGCGACGGCGAGCAGCGGACCCGAGGCGCCGAACCGGTCCGCCGCGGCGGTGAGCGCGGCGGCGCCCAGGGGCGCGAGGCTGTAGTGGATGGTCCAGAAGGCCGCGGTGACGCGCCCGAGCAGCGCGTCGGGCGTGACCAGCTGGCGCAGCGACATCGAGGAGACGGCCGCGAGCATCAGCCCGAACCAGAAGCCGAGCACGGCGGCGCCCAGGACCAGCACGTCCTGGCTCAGGGCCAGGACCGCCGCGGCCACCCCGCACAGCGTCATGGCGCCGAGCCACAGGGCGCCGAACCCGAGCGTCCGGCGCAGCCAGGCGGACAGGGCCGCCGCCACGCACGTGCCGACGCCCGCCGCGGCCATCACGTACCCGACCACGGCCTCACCCTGTCCCAGGCCGTGTCGCACCTGGTAGATGATCACGTCGGTCATGCCGTAGGTGAAGAACGTGGTGATCGTCAGGAAGACGGTCAGTACCCGCAGCACAGGATGGCTCCACAGGAACCGGGCACCGGTCACGAACCCGGTCCGCAGGTCCCGGCCGAGGCCCGGCCGGTCCGCCGGGGTCGCGGCGGGCGCCACCCGCGAGAGCCGGACGGCGAGGAGCCCGAGCGCCGAGATGCCGAAGGTCGCCGCGTCGATGGCGATGGCGGCCGTGACGCCGACCGCCGCCGCGACCAGCCCGGCGAGCGCCGGCCCGCCGATGCTGGCGAGCGAAGCCGTGGCCTGGAGCTTGCTGTTGGCCTCGGCGACCCGGTCCCGGCCCACGATGGTCGGCACGGCCGTGATGTACGTGATCTGGAAGAGCTGCCCGAACACGGCCGCCACGGCCGCGACGGCGAAGAGCAGCCACACCTGCGGCTCGATCGCCCAGACCACGGGGACGGCCGCGAACAGGAGCAGGCGCGCCACGTCGCACGCGACGAGGAGTCGGCGGCGGTCGAACCGGTCGACGATCGCCCCGCCGACGAGCCCCATCAGGAGCGACCCGGCGGCCATGACGCCGGTCAGCAGGCCCATCTGCACCAGCGAGCCGGTGGCCTCCAGCATGAGCAGCGGGAACGCGATCACCGAGAACGAGTCGCCCAGCACCGAGAACGTCTGGGTACCCCAGAAGACGAGGAAGTTCCGGTCACGCGTGAGGGGTCGCCGGTTCACCCGTCGATCCTGTCCGAGCCGCTTGCGGCGGGCAACGGATTACCGGTCAGTGACCAAGCGTGCGCAGCATCGCGACGGCAATGGAGCCGAGCGCAACGAGGATCGCGAACACCCATTCGGGCACGGTCAGGCGGACGGCGCCCACCCGCACCTGCGGGGTGAGGTTCCTGGGGGCGCGCACCTGGACGCGGATACGTTCCAGACGCGCCGCGAGCTCGACCATGGGGCTCTTGCGCCTGACGAGCCTCGCCTGCCAGGGCCGCTCGACGAGCTTGATCGTCGCGGCCTCGCCCTGGTGGTCCGTCACGACCAGAGCGGTGTCGTCATGCCCGACCGTCGCCACGTCGCCCCACGAGTAGTCGTGCTGCTTCGCCCCGGAACGGATCGACAGGCGCACGCCGTCCGCCCGGACGGAGTTCCCGTCGCCGACCAGCATGACGAAACACAACGCGACGGTGACAGCGGCGGCGACCCACCCGTCGACCACCCGGCCCTCGGTGTGCAGGAACCACCTGTCGACGGGGTAGTGGGCGAACACGAACGGTATGCCCACGAAGATCGGCAGCAGCACCACCCTCAAGCCCCATACGGAGAACCGGGAGGGCCAGGTGTAGTTGGGGCCGTTCTGCGCCCGGCTGCCACCGTCGTGGGCGCTTCCGGCCCACTTCGCCCGCCCGACCGGATATTCCGTGACCATTCGGCTCTCCTTGCGCTCGCCGCGGCTCTACGGCCACGCAGGCAGGAGGCTAGCGGTCGGCGGAACCGGCCCGACACGCCTCAGGCGTGCTGTTCCATCCAGGTGTGCATGGCGATCGCCGCCGCCGCGCCCGCGTTGATCGAGCGGGTCGAGCCGTACTGGGTGATGTGCAGCACGACGTCGCACGCGGCCTGCGCCTCCGCCGTCAGGCCCGTCGACTCCTGGCCGAACAGCAGCACGCACTCGCGGGGCAGCGCGCGCCCCTCGATGGGCACCGAGCCGGGCACGTTGTCGATGCCGACGATCGGGAGGCCGCCGGCCCACTCGGCCAGCGCGGCGGCGTCCGGGTGGTGGGTCACGTGCAGGTAGCGGTCGGTGACCATCGCGCCGCGGCGGTTCCAGCGGCGTCGGCCCACGATGTGCACGCCGGCCGCGTTGAACGCGTTGGCCGTGCGGACCACGGAGCCGATGTTGAGGTCGTGCGCCCAGTTCTCGATCGCCACGTGGAACGGGTGCCGGCGCGTGTCCAGGTCCGCGACGATCGCCTCCACGGTCCAGTAGCGGTACTGGTCGGCCACGTTGCGGCGGTCGCCCTCGGCGAGCAGCTCGGGGTCGTAGCGGGGGTCGTCGGGCCGGATGCCGGGCCAGGGCCCGACGCCGACCTGCGGCTCCGCTCCGGGCGAGGTCTCGGCAGGCTCGCTGGTCATGCCGGTCATTGTGCCCCGCTACGCTCGGTGCATGCTGACGACCGCACTCCCGGAAGTCGTGTCCGGACTGGCCGCCGCCTCTGTCCACACAGCGCCCGTGCCGCAGCTCCTGGGCATCGACTGGATGGACCCGAACTACCTCATCGAGCGGTTCGGGGACGCCGCGCTGGTGGGCATCGCGCTCGTCATCTTCATCGAGACCGGGCTGCTGTTCCCGATCCTGCCCGGCGACTCGCTGCTGTTCACGGCGGGTGCGCTCGTGGCGCAGGGCACGCTGCAGATCAACATCGCGGTGCTCTGCCTCATGCTGTTCGCCGCCGCGTTCCTCGGCGACCAGACCGGCTACCTGATCGGCCGCAAGGCGGGCCCCAAGATCTTCGACAAGCCGGACTCGAAGCTCTTCAAGCGGTCCTACATCGACCAGACCAACGCCTACTTCGACAAGTACGGCGGCCGCACCATCATCGTCGCGCGGTTCGTGCCGATCGTGCGCACCTACGCCCCGGTCGCGGCCGGCGTCGGCAAGATGTCGTACCGGCACTTCGTCACGTACAACGCGATCGGCGCGCTGCTGTGGGCGGTCGGCGTGACCCTGCTGGGCTTCGTGCTCGGCAACTTCACGTTCGTCAAGGAGAACATCGAGGCGCTGCTCGTCCTCATCGTGCTCGTCTCGGTGATCCCGATGATGGTCGAGATCTGGCGGGCGAGGCGCGCGGAGAAGGCGGCCGCGGCGGCCGCCCCCGAGGCGGCCGCGCCGTCGGACGACGCCGCCCTGACGGGCGCGCAGCGCGACCCGCGGTCGTAACCAGGGGGACCGCGCCGGGCAGGCGCTGCTGCTCGGTGAGGGGTACGGAGAGGTAGCAGTGCTCGCTCTCCGTAACCCTCCCGGAGCTGCAACCGTTGCCGCGCCGGGGTGATGTGCCGCGGACACACCAGCGATGTACCTTCGTTGGCATGAGTGACGATCTGGCGAAACATATCTCCACCGACCTCTACGTGCCTGAGCTGGTGGACCTGCGGGAGCTGGGAGAGGCCACTGCCGCGCTCGTCGATCGAGTCGCCTCAGACGCGCAACGGATCGGGATCGTGCGTGACGGCAAGGTCGTCGCCGTCCTGATCGACCACGACGACGCGAAGATCTTCGAGACGCTCGAACTCCGCGCAGAGGAGGGATGGCTCACGCGCGTCAAGGAGCACGAGCCCGACGACGGCAAGCGATACACGGCGGACGGCGACCCGATACCCGGGGAGAGTCCGTGAGCAAGCGATACAGCATCACGTACCGGAACTCGGCCCTACGCGACCTGGACAAGCTTCGCAAGAACGACCAGCGCGCGGCCGACAAGGTCAGGGCAGCCATCGACAAGCTCGCCGACGACCCTCGCCCATGGGGTTCGACCAAACTCTCCGGGCACGCCGAGTACCGGATCGCCGTCAACGACCACCGGGTGATCTATGAGATCAGCGACTCACAGGTGACCGTCACAGTGGTCAAGATCGGGAACCGCAGAGACGTCTACCGGGGATGGTGACCCGCCTTCAAACAGGCTCCGGCGGCGGCGCGGGCCTTTCGTGTCCGAGACACTAGGCTGGCGCCCATGATCGAGCGGACCACCGAAGCCTGGCTCACGGACATGGACGGCGTGCTGGTGCACGAGGGCACGGCCCTGCCCGGCGGCCCCGAGTTCATCAAGGCGCTGCGGGACAAGGAGCTGCCGTTCCTGGTCCTGACCAACAACTCGATCTTCACGCCGCGCGACCTGCGTGCCCGGCTCTCGTACAGCGGGATCGACGTGCCGGAGGAGAACATCTGGACGTCGGCGCTGGCCACGGCACAGTTCGTCGCGGACCAGATCCCGAACGGCAGCGCGTACGCCATCGGCGAGGCCGGCCTGACGACGGCGCTGCACCAGGCGGGCTACACGCTCACCGAGTCGGACCCCGACTACGTGGTGCTCGGCGAGACCCGCACCTACTCGTTCGAGGCGATCACCAAGGCGATCCGCCTGATCGTCGACGGCGCCCGGTTCATCTGCACCAACCCGGACGTCACCGGACCGTCGCAGGAGGGGCTCCTGCCCGCCGCGGGCTCGGTGGCCGCCATGATCACGGCCGCGACGGGCCGGCAGCCCTACTACGTGGGCAAGCCCAACCCGGTACTGTTTCGGTCCGCGCTCAACCTGATCGGCGCTCACTCGGAGTCGACCACCATGGTCGGCGACCGCATGGACACCGACATCCTGGGCGGCATGGAGGCCGGCCTGCAGACGTTCCTGGTGCTCACCGGGTCGACGTCGATCGAGGAGGTCGAGAAGTACCCGTTCCGGCCGAGCCACGTGGTGAACTCGATCGCGGACATCGTCGATCTGGTCTGACCCAGCCAGGCATGACCCGGCCGGGCCCGGCCCGACCCGGCAGGAGTCGTCAGGTCAGGCCGGGGATCCCGAACCCGTCGATCGTCCCGCCCGACTCGAAGCGCGGGCCGCCCTTCTCCATGGGCAGCACGATGCGCGCGACGTCGGCGACCCGCTTGGCCCGCTCGGTCAGCGACGTCGCGTCCGTGCGGCCCGGGCGCCACAGCAGCACCGACGGCCCCTCGATGCGCAGCCGGGAGCCGTGGAAGTCCGGCAGCATCACGATGTTCGCGAGGCGGGCGTCCAGGGCGCGGCGCGCGAAGAACTCGTCGGAGGTGCGCACGAGCCACTGGCCGTCGAACGCGGGGTTGTCGATCTGGACGTCCTGCGCACCGAAGAGCTTCTGCCACTTCTCGCGGAGGCCCTCGGGCGACAGGTCGACCACGGGCTCCCCCGGGAGCGCGTCGAGCGCCACCACGTGCGCCGTGCGGCGCAGCCCGAGGCGGCGCGTGTCACCCTCCGTGCCGGACCGCCACGTGTAGGTGAACGAGACCATGTCGAAGCCGTCGACGTTCCCGCGGACCACGTCGCGCGCCGTCCGGTCCAGGCCGACGCCGAACGGCCGTCCGCTCCACCGCTGGGCGAGCACCGGGTCGGTGCCGACGTACTCCCAGCCGTTCGCCTCGGCCCACCGCTCGACGTCCTGCGCGCGTCCGCGCCCCATGACGCGCACCGCAGCGATGGTGAAGACGACGACGCCGACCACGAGCAGGACTAATGCGACAAATGGCCCCATGAACTTAAAGATACAGTAGGGCTAGGCAAAAGTCTCCACGAGGGAGTGATATGGGGACGGCCTGTTCGCGCCAGAAAGGGCCTCAGGCGAGGCCGAGGTCCTCGAGGCCGTAGAGGTAGTGGTACGGCACCCCGAGCGCCTCGATCTTCTCGCCCGCGCCGGTGGCCCGGTCGACGATCGTGGCCACGCCCAGCACCTCGGCGCCGGCGGCCCGGGCGGCCTCGATCGCCGCGATCGGCGACCCGCCCGTCGTGGTCGTGTCCTCGACGACGACCACCTTGCGGCCCGCGATGTCCGGGCCCTCGATCTGGCGCTGCATGCCGTGCGCCTTCGCCGCCTTGCGCACCACGAACGCGTCGAGATCCTGCCCGCGCGAGGCCGCCGCGTGGAGCAGCGCGTCCGCGATCGGGTCGGCGCCCAGGGTGAGGCCGCCGACGGCGTCGATCTCGGCCGTCCCGAGCCCGACCTCCTCGAGGTGGTCCAGGAGCACGTGCCCCACGAGCGGGGCGGCCCGGTGGTGCAGCGTGATACGGCGCAGGTCGACGTAGTAGTCGGCCTCCTTGCCGGAGGACAGGGTCACCTTGCCGTGCACCACGGCGAGCTCCTTGATGAGCTCGGCGAGCTGCTCGCGCGGGGTCGGGGAGAAGTCAGCGTTCACGGTGCAAGGGTACGTCGCGCGCCCCGACCGCAGCCTCGCGCCGCCGGGCCCCGGATGCCGGATGCGGACCGCGGCCCGGGTTGCCGTCCGACTCTGGGAAGGTTCTGCTGTGAGCATCATGGACAACGCGGTGTACGTGGACGGCAGGCGCACGGCCAACCCGGCCAGCATCGAGGAGACCTGCGAGACGACCCGCGAGCGCGGCGGGATCGCCTGGGTGGACCTGGCCTGGCCGGCGCCGAAGGAGATCGAGGCCGTCGCCGCGGAGTTCGACCTGCACCCGCTAGCGGTCGAGGACGCGATCCACGCGCACCAGCGCCCCAAGGTCGAGCACTACGACGACGTGCTGTTCGTGGTGCTGCACCCCGCGCGCAGCGTGGACGACGACGGTGACGGGCACGTCGACCGCGTCGAGTTCGGCGAGGTGCACGCGTGGGTGGGCCCGGACTTCGTCGTCACGGTCCGGCGGTCCGTCACGCCCGACCTCGGCGCGATGCGCGGCCGGCTGGAGCAGGACCCGGACCTGCTGCGCCTGGGGCCGGTCGCGATCCTGGCGGCGCTGCTGGACGAGGTCGTGGACACCTACCGGCCCGTGGTGACGCGGCTGCGCGGCGACATCGACCAGATCGAGGACCAGCTCTTCTCCCGCGACCCGGAGGTGTCGTTCCGGATCTACGAGGCGACCCGCGAGGTGATCGGCCTGCAGCGTGCCACCGGCCCGCTGGTCGAGATGCTCCAGGACCTCTACGACGCCAAGCGGGAGTACGCGGACGAGCAGTCCGCCGCCGCGCACCCGGACGACGGCCCGCACCCCGACGGCGACGCGCAGGACCACCGCTGGGTCGAGCTGCTGCGGAGCCTGCGCAACGTGCTCGACCACGCGATCAAGCACTCGGAGACCTCGGACACGTTCCGGTCGCTGCTGACCAACGCCCTCAACGTGCACTCGACGCTGGTGACGCAGGAGCAGAACGAGGAGTCGCGGCGCATGACGGAGATCAGCCTCAAGCAGGACGAGCAGATGAAGAAGATCTCCGCGTGGGCGGCCATCCTCTTCGCGCCCACGCTGATCGGCACGATCTACGGCATGAACTTCACGCACATGCCCGAGCTGCACTGGACCTTCGGGTACCCGCTCGCGATCCTCGGGATGATCGGCCTGGGCGGGATCTTCTACTGGATCTTCAAGCGGGTCGGCTGGCTCTGACGGTGGAGGCGCGCGCCGGGCGGCGGGCCGGGCCGCCTCAGCGGTAGCTGCCGACCGCGCGCACGGCCCAGCGCGGCATGATCCGCAGGGCCGCGGAGGCGACCTTGTAGCGCACCGAGGGCGTGGAGAGGACGACGCCGCGGCGCACGTCCGCGAGCGCCGTCCGGACCACGTCCTCGGCCTCCAGCCAGCCCCACTCCGGGATGACGGCGGACTCACCGATGCCCGCGCGCGCGTGGAACTCGGTGTGCGTGAACCCCGGGGACAGCAGTGTCGCGGTGACGCCGGTGCCGCGGAGCTCGGCGGCCAGCGACTCGGTGAACGTGCGCACGTACGCCTTCGCGGCGGCGTAGGAGCCGCCCGCGGTGAGGGCGGCGACGGAACCGACGTTCAGGATCGCGCCGCGCCGCCGTTCGAGCATCTGCCCGACGGCGGCGTGGCTGAGCTCGACGACGGCCTTGACCATGACGTCGATGCCCCGGCGCTCGGTGGTGATCCGGCCCGTCGCGAACGGCGAGCTCGTGGCGAACCCGGCGTTGTTGACGAGCAGCCCGACGGGCCGCAGGTCGCCGTCCTCGGGCCGGCTGCCGACGACGGCGAGCCGCCGCGCGACCCGCGCGACGTCGTCGGGCACCGAGAGGTCGGCCGGCAGGACCTCGACGGCCACGCCGGTGGCGGCGCGGAGCTGGGCGGCGACGTCGGCCAGCCGCCGGTCGTCGCGCGCCACCAGCACCAGGTCGTGCCCGCTCCCCGCGAGCTGCCGTGCGAACTCGAGGCCCAGGCCGGCGGACCCGCCCGTGATCAGTGCTGTACCCATGGGGGGCACCCTAGGCCTCCTCGGCCCGCTCCCGGCGCTTGAGCCACAGGCCGACGACGAGGAGCACCACGATCGCGATGTACGCGGTCGCGGCGAACGGGCTGGTCACGAGGTAGGTCAGGTCGCCCTGGCTGATCGCGAGGGAGCGGCGCAGCCGGTCCTCCGCCATCGGGCCGAGGATCATGCCGACCACCAGGGGCGCCACGGGGTACCCGTACCGGCGCATGAAGAACCCGGCCAGCCCGATGAGCACCAGGAGCAGCACGTCCACGGGCGAGAAGTTCAGCGCGTACGAGCCCAGCGCGCCGAACAGGAGGATGCCCGCGTACAGGTAGTGCCGCGGGATGCGCAGCACCTTGACCCACATGCCCACCAGCGGCAGGTTCAGCACCACCAGCATGAGGTTGCCGATGTAGAGGCTGGCGATCAGCGCCCACACCAGGGCGGACTCGCTCTGCAGCAGCAGTGGCCCGGGCTGGATGCCGTAGGACTGGAACGCGACGATGATGATCGCCGCCGTCGCCGTGGTGGGCAGGCCCAGGGTGAGCAGCGGCACGAGCACGCCTGACGCCGCCGCGTTGTTCGCGGCCTCGGGCCCGGCCACGCCCTCGATCGCGCCCTTGCCGAACTGCTTGCGCCGCGGGCCGGCGAGCCGGCGTTCGGCGGCGTAGGAGAGGAAGGTCGCGACGTCGGCCCCGCCCGCGGGGATGGTGCCGACGGGGAAGCCGATCGCGGCGCCGCGCAACCACGGCTTCCAGGACCGGCGCCAGTCGTCGCGCTTCATCCAGGTGCGCCAGCCCTTCTCGACCGGGATGATCCGGACCGGGCCGTGCCGCATCCGGGAGCCCACGTACAGGGCCTCGCCCACGGCGAACAGCCCGACGGCGACGATCACGACGTCGATCCCGTCGGCCAGGTTGAGCACGCCGAACGTGAAGCGCTGCTGGCCGGTCAGCGTGTCGGTGCCGACCAGGCCGAGGAACAGGCCGAGGGCGAGCGCGGCGAGGCCGCGGGGCACCGAGGACCCGAGCAGCGCGCCCACGGTGACGAACGCGACCACCATGAGGGCGAAGTAGTCCGGCTCGCCGAGCTGCACCGCCCAGCGGGCGATCACGGGCGCCAGGAACGTCAGCGCCACGGTGGCGAGCGAGCCCGCCACGAACGAGCCGAGGGCGGCGGTGGCGAGCGCGGCGGCACCGCGCCCGGCGCGCGCCATCTTGTTGCCCTCGATCGCCGTGACGATCGAGGCGGACTCGCCGGGGGTGTTGAGCAGGATCGACGTGGTCGACCCGCCGTACATGCCGCCGTAGTAGATGCCGGCGAAGAGGATGATCGCCGCCGTCGGCTCCAGCGTGTACGTCAGGGGCAGGAGCAGGGCGATGGCCATGGCCGGGCCGATGCCCGGCAGCACGCCCACCGCCGTCCCGATGAACACGCCGAACAGCGCGTACAGCAGGTACATCGGGTGCAGCACGGTGGCGAACCCGTCGATCAGGGCCGAGAAGTTATCCACGGAGGAACGGCACCCCTTCCAGCAGCGGTCCGGCCGGGAGCGACAGCCCCAGCAGCCCGCCGAAGATCACTTGGATGACCAGGCCCAGCACGAGCCCGACCAGTGCGGCGCGCCACCACGGGCGGGCGCCCAGGATGACCGCCGCGCCCGCGAACAGGAGCGCGGCGGCGAACGGCCAGCCCACGACGTTGATCGCGAACACGTGGACCACCAGGACCACCACGAGCAGCACCACCGTGAGCCAGTCGGTCCGGACGGTGGGGTCGACGTCCTCGCCGCCCTCCTCCTCGCCGGCCCGGCCGCTCAGGATCAGGACGGTCAGCACGACGCCCGCGGCGACGAGCATGCCGCCCACCAGGTACGGGAAGGCCCGCGGGCCGAGCGTGTTGGTCGAGCCGGGGACCGTGATGCTCCCGGCGGCCACCAGCACGTAGGCCCCGAGGGCGGTCGTGGCCAGGGCGAGCACGAGCTCGCCCCACCTGCGGGGCGGCCGTTCGGCCGCCTCGGCCACGTCGGGCGCCCCGGGCGCCGTGCCGTCCGACGTCACCGGACGAGCCCGATGTCCTTGAGCACGGCCAGGGACTCCGCGATGTTGCCCTCGAGGTACGTGTCGAACTCGTCGCCGGCGAGGAAGGCGTCGTCCCAGCCCTTCTCCTCGAGCGTGGCCTGCCACGACTCGGACTGGGCGAGCTCGGTGACCGTGGTGGTCAGCGCCTCGCGCTGGGCGTCGTCGATCGTGCCCGGGGCGACCACGCCGCGCCAGTTGGTGAGGACGACGTCGTACCCGGCCTCGGTGAGGGTCGGCGTGTCGGGCAGGGCCTCGACCCGCTCCTCGCCGGAGACCGCGAGGGCCCGCAGCTCGCCCGCGGCCACCTGCTCCGCGTACTCGCTGACCCCCGAGATGCCCGCGCTCACGTTGTTGCCCAGCAGCGCCGCCAGCGACTCGCCGCCGCCGGAGTAGGCGATGTAGTTGAGCTTGGTGCCGATGTTCTCCGACGGGATGCCGCCGGCCTGCATGAGCATCCCCGCGAGGATGTGGTCGGTACCGCCCGCCGAGCCGCCGGTGATCGAGACCTTCTTGCCGTTCTCCTTGATGTCGGCGACGAGGTCGTCGACGTTCTGGTACGGCGACTCCTTCGGCACCACGATGACCTCCTGCTCCTCGGTGAGGCGCGCGATCGGGGTGGTGTGCTCGATCCGGGCCTGTGACTGGTTGGTCTCGACAGCCCCCACCATGACCAGGCCCATCACGAGCAGGGTGTTCGGGTCGGTGGCGTTGGCGATGTTCGCCAGACCCACCGTGCCGCCGGCGCCGTCCACGTTGGTGACCGTGGCCGAGCCGACCAGGCCCTCCCCCTGCAGGTCGGCCTGCATGGCGCGGCCGGTCTGGTCCCAGCCGCCGCCGGGCCCGGCGGGCACGACGATGCTGAGCTCGTCGATCGCGGCGTCACCGCCACCACCGTTCGACTCCAGGACCGAGCAGCCGGCGAGCGCCAGTGCCAGGACGATTCCGACGGGGGCAGCCCCGGACCGGATGATGCGCATGTCTCCTCCTCGAGCGGATGCGTGTGCGGACGGTCGGGGCCGGCTACGCCGCCGGTCCTCTGTCCGTCCGGGCGAGAGCGTAGGGAGCGGCGGCCGTAGCGGCCCGGTTCTGGTCGCAACGAAGGTTGTGGTCGTTTCGGTCACGCCGTGCGGCTACCGCCTCGACCGGCAAGCGGTGCACACTGGCCCCCGTGAGAAGAGCGATGACGCTCCGGGTGCAGCTCCTGGCGCTGCAGGTCGTCATCGTGCTCGTGCTCGTGTGCACGACCGGGCTCGTGGCCTCCACCCTGCAGGAACGACAGCTCCGCGAGGCCTACGTCGACCGCATGTCCGGCGTGGCCCAGTCGGTCGCGCGCCTGCCCGCGATCCACGACGCGTTCGACGACGAGGACCCGGCCGCGACCATCCAGCCGATCGCCGAGGTGATCCGCGAGGCCTCCGACGTCACCTACGTCGTCGTCACCGACGAGCACGGCGTGCGCTACTCCCACCCCGACCCCGAGCAGATCGGGCAGCGGGTCTCGACGGACCCGTCCGTGCCGCTGTCCGGCAAGGTGTGGACGGGCACCCAGACCGGCACCCTGGGCACGTCGTGGCGCGTCAAGGTGCCCGTCTTCGGCGACGCGGCCGACGACTCCACGCCCGCCCCGGTGATCGGCACCGCCAGCGTGGGCATCCTGGAGTCCGAGCTGCGCGCCGACCTGACCGACGACCGGGGCTGGCTGCTCGCCGCGCTGGCCGCGGCCGCCGTCGTCGGGGTGCTGTGCGCGGCCTGGGTGACGCGCCTGGTGCGCCGCCGCATCTACCTGCTCGAACCCGAGGACATCGCGACGCTGCTGGAGACCCGCGGGCTCACGGACGCCCTGCGCTCGCAGTCGCACGAGTTCGCCAACACCGTGCACGTCATCTCGGGGCTGCTGGAGCTGGGCCGCACGGAGGAGGCGGTCGCGTTCATCGAGCGCTCCGGCCACGGCGGGCTGCTCACCGCGTCCGCCGTCGCGCCGGGCGTCCGGTCCCCCGAGGTCGCCGCACTGCTGCTGGTCAAGGCGATCACCGCGCGGGAGCGCGGCGTCACGCTCGACGTCGCGGACGAGTCCGCGCTCGACGCGCCGACGACGCCGGACGGTTCGGCGCTGCACACCGACGTCCTCATCGTGCTGGGCAACCTGATCGACAACGCGGTGGACGCCGCGGGGCCGGACGGCCGGGTCCGCGTGCTGCTGCGTGCTGACGGGGCGCGGCTACGGCTCCAGGTGGACGACGACGGCCCCGGCATCCCCACGCCGCTGCACCACCAGGTGTTCAAGGCGGGGTTCTCCACGAAGGTGCCCGGCGACCGGGAGCACAGCCGGGGCATCGGCCTGGCCCTGGTCCGGCGCGTGGTGGACCGGCGCCACGGCGAGGTGGTGCTCGGGACCGGCGACCTCGGCGGGGCATGCGTGCGGGTCGAGCTGCCGGTGCCGGTCGCGGCGGTTGCCGGTGGGCGGGCGCGGGCGGGCGTGGGGGCTGGTGCGGGCTCAGGCGCTCGGGCGGGCGCCGGGACTGCGGAGGCCCGGTCGTGACCGAGCAGGCGCGGACGCTCGTCGTCGAGGACGACCCCGTGGTCGCGACCGTGCACCGGGGTTTCGTGGAGAGCCATCCCCGGTTCGTCGTCGTGGGCGAGGCGCGGACCGGGGCGGACGCGCTGCGCCTCGTGTCCGCGCTGCGCCCCGACCTGGTGCTGCTGGACCTGCACCTGCCGGACATCGGCGGGCTCGACGTGCTGCAGCGGCTGCGGATGCTGCCGGGGCCGCCGGTCGACGTCGTCGCCACCACGGCCGTCCGCGAGCTCGACAGCGTGCGCCAGGCGATGGCCGGCGGGGTGGTGGCCTACCTGGTCAAACCCTTCACGTCCGCGGCGCTGCGGGAGCGGCTCGACGAGGTGTGGCAGCGGCGCGAGGACGTGCGCCGGGCCCAGGACACCCTCGACCAGGACGAGGTGGACCAGCTCCTGGCCGGCCCGCGCTCCGCCGACCGGCTGCCCAAGGGACTCTCGGGCCGCAGCCGCGACCTGGTCCGGGCGGCGCTGGCGCGGCTGTGCGCGGGGGACGGCGGGGGCGGGGCTGCGGGTGCCGACGCCTCGGCGGCCGAGGTCGCCGAGGCGGTCGGGATGTCGCGCGTCAGCGCCCGCCGCTACCTGGAGCACCTGGTCACGGAGGGGTACGCCCAGGTGGCGCCCCGCTACGGCGCGACGGGCCGCCCGGAGAACCGCTACCGCCCGGCGTGACCCGCCGCCGTCCGCCGTCCGCCGTCCGAAGTGGCCTCGACAGCCGGGTGTCAGACCGGGGCCGTCAGCGGGTCCGGCTCCGGCTGGACGGGGCCGGTCGCCGTCTCGTAGGCGAAGCCCTCCCGGACCCAGTACTCGAACCCGCCGATCATCTCCTTGACCTCGTAGCCGAGCTTCGCGAACTCCAGGGCCGCCTTGGTCGCGCCGTTGCAGGCCGGCCCCCAGCAGTACACGACCACGGGCTTCTCCCGGTCGACGGTCTGCTCGGCCCGCAGGCGCACCTTGCCGCCGGGCAGGTGCACGGCGCCCGGGATGTGGCCCTGGTCCCAGCAGGTCGGGGAGCGGACGTCGACCAGCGTGAACGGGCTGTTCGCGGTCAGCGCCGCGTGGACGTCGCTGACGTCGGTCTCGAAGGCGAGGCGCCCCGCGAAGTGGGCGACGGCGGCGGAGGTGTCCTGGGAGATCGTCATGGCCAGAGTCTGCGGACGCCGGGATACCGGGGACAAGAGTCCGGATACGCACTGTTTCTGAAGCGTCCGTAAGGCTGGCTACTCCGTGCCACGTGTCAGACCCACAGGTCGCCCGAGGGATCGGTGAGTCTGACACGCGCGAGGGCGGGGGGTGCTCACGCCTGCTGCAGCAAGCCCGGGTGCTGGGCCTCCACCACGTTGGGGTGCGCCCGCACCCGGCTCTTGAGCCAGTTGTCGCCGAACACCGCGTGCAGCGGGTTCGCCGGGTCCAGCGTGACACCGGGCGCGGCGGCGCGGAGCGGCTCCGGCAGCTCGACGTCCGGGATGGTCGCGTCGAGCGCGGGCCCGTGGAAGTACGGGATCGAGATGCGCTCGGTGCCCGCCGGCGGGGACACGACACGGTGCAGCGTCGCCTTGAGGTAACCGTCCGTCGCGATCTCCAGCAGCTCGCCGATGTTCACGACGAACGCCCCGGCGGGCGGGACGACGTCGAGCCACGCGCCGTCCTTCTCGACCTGGAGGCCCGCCTTGCCGTCCTCGACCGAGAGCAGCGTGAGCACGCCGAGGTCCTTGTGCGCGCCGACGCCCTGCGCGGGCGCGGCCCCCTCGACCCCCGGGTAGCGCGCGATCTTCAGGTGGGGCGAGGGCCGCTCGAAGACGGCGTCGAACGTGTCCGACGGCGCGCCGAGCGACTCGGCCCAGGCTCGCAGCAGCCGGGTCGCGACGCCGTCGAGCCTGCTGAGCCACTCCTCGGCGACCTCGCGCAGGGCCGGCAGGGACTCGGGCCACAGGTTCGGGCCCTCCAGGACCCAGTAGTCGGGGACGCCGGGTCCGGCGGGCACCGCCGGCCGCTCGGCGCCGATGTCGATCTGCTCGCGCCGGTCCACGCGGCCGAGCGTGCGTTCGCCGCCCATCCGCGTCCAGCCGCGGAAGTGGGGGCTGTGGACGTTCTCGATCGCGCGCTTCTGCTCCTCGGGGAGCGCGAAGAACTCGCGGGCGGTGGCGTACGCGCGGTCGATCAGGTCGCGGGGGACGCCGTGGCCGACCAGGGAGAAGAAGCCGACCTCATGGGTCGCGCGCCGCAGCTCGTCGCGGAAACGGGCCTGGTCGCCGGGGTCGCCGTCGAGCAGCGAGAGGTCCAGTACGGGGATGCCGGGCATGGTGAGGGTCCTTTCGAGGGTGCCGGGGGTGCGCCGACGGCGGCCGCCCCGGCATCGCCGAGACCTCGCCCGGGTGCTCCGACGCCTCCGGACGGAGGAATGCGGGAGCCCGGTGCGCGTGCACAGGGATGCGATGTGAGCAGGAGCTGCTGTCGGCGGCGCGAGGAATCGCGCCAGGGGGTCGCCCGGAGGGCGACCGCTCAGCGGCGACAGCAGGTACAGAGGAAGGTGCTCACGATGTGAGACACGGTAGCACCCGGACCCGCGGAACGGCAGGGATCCGGCTCAGTCCGTCGCGACCTCGCGCAGGAACCGGACGACTCGCCGCGCGCGGAACATCAGCGCGTACCCGATCGCGATCACGTGGCCCACCACGCGCATCGTCTCGTTCACGGCACCCTCGAGCAGGGTGTCCTCGTCGTCGACCACGCCGTCCCGCGCCGAGCGCAGGCTCAGGATCCTGGCCCGGTCGTCGGGGCCGAGGTCCTCCAGGAGCTTCGGCACGGCGGACAGCGACTGGGCGAACGGCGCGTTGCGTTCGAGCACGGGCTTGATGATGTCCTCGGGTTCGAGGAACTTCCCGGCGATGATCACGACGGCGACGATCGAGCGGCGTCGGGCGTACTCCGCGAGCACCGCGCCCGCGCCGGCGGACGCGCCCATGAGGGCCACGCGCTCGCCCCGCTGCTCGAACTGGTCGACCAGGGCGTCGAGCCGGTCCAGCCGTTCCTCGAACGTCGCGTCGGACGACCAGCGGACGCGGAACATCGTGGTGCGCACGCCCAGCGCGCGCCAGGTGCGCAGCGCCTCACGCTGGAGATGCACGAGCGGCGGCATCCGGTCGCCGAGCCCGGGGACGTAGATCAGGCGGATGGGCGGCTTGCCGGCGTGCGTTGTCCGGGCGGCCGGGGTGGCGTCGTCGGGCGCGGAAAGGTCACCGTCACCGCTGGTCACGTGGTCGCTCATCTCGCGCAGGAGGCTACACCGGCGAACGGGCCGCGGCTGCGCCGATGTGTCAGACGTCCCCGCACGTGTCAGACCCACAGGTCACCCGGGGATCCGTACGTCTGACACGTGCGTGGGGGTCTGACAGGTCAGCGGGTGAGCTGCGGCGTCGCCGCGCGCAGGCGCCGCGTGTACTCGTGCCGCGGGTCGTCGTAGACCTGGGCCGTCGGCCCCTGCTCCACGATCAGCCCGTCGTGCATCACCGCGACGGTGTCGCAGACGTGCCGCACGACGCCGAGGTCGTGCGACACGAGCAGCAGCGTCAGCGCGTACTCGTCGGCGAGCCGCGCGAGCAGGTCGAGCACCTGCCGGCGCACGGAGACGTCGAGCGCGCTGACCGGCTCGTCCGCCACGAGGATGCGCGGCCGGCACACCAGGGCTCGCGCGATCGCGATGCGCTGCCGCTGCCCGCCGGAGAACTGGTGCGGGTACCGGTCCGTCGCATCGAGCGGCAGGCCGACGGCGTCCAGCATCTCGCGGACGACGTCGCGCCGGGCAGCCGCGGTCCGAGGGCCGCCGTCCCGGACGTTCGCCGGGTTGAGCAGCGGCTCCGCCACGATGTCGCCCACGGTCATCCGGGGGTCCAGCGAGCCGTAGGGATCCTGGAACACGAGCTGGAGGGCGGCGCGGAGGTCGCCGAGGTCGTGCGCCGCCGCCGGCCCGCCGCCGCGCGCGCCTGCTGACGACGCGGCCTCCGCGGGGCTCAGGTCGACACCCGCGCTGGTCACGCGGCCCGACGTCGCCCGGTCCAGTCCGGAGACGATGCGCAGCAGCGTCGACTTGCCCGACCCCGACTCGCCCACGATGCCGAACCGCTGCCCCTCGCGGACCTCCAGGGAGACTCCCCGCAGGGCGTGCACGGTCTCGCCGCGGCTCGCGTAGGTACGGGTCACGTCCGCGACGCGGATCAGGGCGGGCTCCGGGACGACGGCGGGCGGGGTCTCGACAGGCTCGACCAGCGCTGCGGGCTCGACCAGCGCTGCGGGCTCGGCCAGCGCTGCGGGCTCGGCCTGTGACGGGCGAGGTTCCAGGGTCGATGCCGCGAGCAGCCGCCGCGTGTACTCGTGCCGGGGGTGCGCGAACACGTCGGCGACCGGTCCCTCCTCCACCACGACGCCGTCGAGCAGCACCACCACGCGCTCGCACACCTGGGACACCACGGCCAGGTCGTGCGTGATGAACAGCAGCCCGGCGCCCCGCTCACGGACCAGCCGGACCATGAGGTCCAGCACCTGCCGCTGCACGGTGACGTCGAGGGCCGTGGTCGGCTCGTCGGCCACGAGCACCGCCGGGTCGTTCGCCAGCGCCATCGCCAGCACCACCCGCTGCCGCTGCCCGCCGGACAGCTCGTGCGGGTACCGCCGCGCGGCGCCGTCGGGCAGGCCCACCTCGGCCAGCAGGTCCGCCGCCCTCAGGGAGGCTGTCCCAGCCGCGACGCCGTGCACCGTCATCGCCTCCGCGACCTGGCGGCCCACGCGCATCAGCGGGTTGAGGGCCGTCATCGGCTCCTGGAAGACCATCGAGATCTCCCGCCCGCGCAGCCGCGCCAGCGCGCGTTCGCCCCGGTCCAGGAAGTTCCCGTCCACCCCGGCGAGGCCGACGTGCCCGGATGCCGAGACGCCGTCGGGCAGCAGGCCCAGCGCCGCGAGCGCCGTCATCGTCTTGCCCGACCCGGACTCGCCGATCAGCCCGACGCGCTCGCCCGCGGCGACGCGCAGCGAGACGTCGGACAGGAGCGCCCGTCCGCTCGGGGTGCGGACGGTCAGCCGGCGCAGGTCCAGGGCGGGTGGCGCCGCGGGAGGCTCGACGAGCTCGACCTGCGCTGGTGCGGCGGGGGCCTGGACGGGCTCGACCAGCGGGGGTCTGGCGGGGTCGGCCGCCAGCCGCGGGTCCAGGACGTCGCGGAGGCCGTCGCCCAGCAGGTTGAAGCCCAGCACCGCCACGGCGACGGCCACGCCCGGCACGATCGCGAGGTGGTCGGCCACGCCCAGGAACTGCTGCGACTCCTGCAGCATGCGGCCCCACGACGGCGTGGGCGGGGGCGTGCCCAGGCCCAGGAACGACAGCCCGGCCTCGGCGAGCACGGCGATCGCGAAGTTCACGGAGCACTGCACCAGCACCGTGCCGGCGATGTTGGGCAGCACGTGCCGCGCCGCGATCGCGAGGTTCCCCCGGTTCGCCGCGCGGGCGGCGAGCACGTAGTCGGAGCGCATCACCTGCAGGGTGCCGCTGCGGGCCACGCGCGCGAAGGCGGGGATCGAGCCGATGCCGAGCGCGACCATCGCCGTCACCGTGCCCGCGCCGTAGACCGCGCCCAGCACGATCGCGAGCAGCAGGCCCGGGAACGCGAGCAGGATGTCGCTGCCCCGCATGAGCACCGCGGCGGGTCGCCCGCGGCCCGACCCCTGGAGCATCCCCGCGAGCACGCCGACCGGCACGCCGACCACGGCGGCGATCCCGACCGCGACGAGCCCGACCAGCAGCGTGATCTGCGCGCCGACCATGACCTGCGAGAACACGTCGCGACCGAACCGGTCGGTGCCGAACCAGTGCTCGGCGCCCGGCGGCAGCAGCCGCTCCGCGCCGGTGTGCTCGGGGTCGTACGGGGTCCAGACCAGGGACACGAGCGCCGTGACCACCACGAGCCCCACCAGCACCGCACCGATGACGAGCTGCGGGTGCAGGCCGGGGCGACGGCGCGAGGTCTCGACAGGCTCGACCACCGGGGTCCAGGGCCCGCCCGGGCCGCTCATGCCGCCCTCCGCAGCCGGGGGTCCAGCAGCGTGTAGGCCAGGTCGACCAGGAAGTTCAGCAGCACCACCAGCACCACGAGCACCGCCACGATCGACTGCACGGCCAGCAGGTCGCGGTTGCCCACGGAGTCCAGCAGGAGACTGCCGAGACCGGGCACGGCGAAGACCCGTTCGATCACCACGGCGCCGATCAGCATGGACGCGATCTGCACCCCGACGACCGTCACGATCGGCACGCCCGCGTTCCGCAGCCCGTGCCGCACCAGCGCGCCGGTGAAGGTGAGCCCCTTGGCGCGGGCGGTACGCAGGAAGTCCTCGCGCATGATCTCCAGCACGGCGCTGCGCACGTACCGCGTGATGATCGCGGCCTGCACGGAGCCCAGGGCGACAGCAGGCAGCAGCACGTGCCGCCAGAACTCGCCGAGCCCGTCGACAGGCGCCGTCCACCCGCCCGAGGGCAGCCAGCCCAGGCGCACCGCGAACACGGACACCAGCAGCACACCCACCAGGAAGTTCGGCACGGCCACCCCGACCTGGCTCACCGCGGAGAGCGTCACGCCGCCCGCGTTCCGGTGCCAGACGGCGGCCAGCGTCCCCAGCGGCACCGCAACCACCAGGGCGATCAGCATGCCGAGCAGCACCAGGATGCCCGTGACCTGCACCCGGTCCGCGACGAGCGGCGTCAGGTCCTGCGACGTGACGTAGCTCGTGCCGAGGTCACCGGTGAGCAGCCCACCCACCCAGCTCAGGTACTGGACGACCAGGGGGCCGTCCGTGCCGTGCTCGGCGCGCCAGGCCGCGAGCGCCTCCGGGGACGCCTCGATCCCGAGGGCGACGACGGCGGGGTCGCCGGGCAGCACCCGCAGCAGCACGAAGATCGCCGCCGTCGCCACGAGCAGCGTGGCGGCGAGCTGGGCGACGTGGGACGCGAGGTGTCTGGCCACGGCGGTGTCCGGCGGCGGGCCGGATCAGCTGTCCGACCAGCGCAGGCCGGTCAGGTCCATGGACTCCGTGGTGGCGTTCGCAGCGATGCCCGTGAGGGCGGCGTCGGCCACGACCGTGTTGGGGAAGAGGAACAGGGGGTCGCTCGCGGCGTCGTCCACGATCATCCGGGCGACCTCCTGCATGCCGGCGACGTACTGGTCGGGGCTGCCCTCGTCGGCCTGCTCGGCCACCTGCGCGAGCTCCGGGTTGTCGTAGCCGATGTAGTAGTCGGGGTCGCCGAAGATCGTGAGCATGTCCCGGGCCTCGGTGTGGAGGATCACGGACATCTCGTAGTCGTGCTCGGTGAACACCTTGTCGAGCCAGACGGCGGGGAACTCGGCCGGGACGATCTTCGCGTCGATACCGACGTCCTTGAGCTGCGAGACGACCACCTGGGCGACGGCCTCCGCGTAGGGGCGGGTCGGGACGTCGAAGGTGATGCTCAGGTCCTCGGCGCCGGCCTCGGCCAGCAGCTCGCGCGCGCGGTCCGGGTCGTACGGGTAGGAGCCCGTGAGGTCCTGGTAGTAGGGGTCGGTCGGCGGCACCATCGAGCCGATGAGCTGGCCGTGCCCGGCCCACGCCGTGTCCAGGACGGCCTGCCGGTCGATCGCGTACATGACCGCGCGGCGCACGTTCAGGTCGTCGAAGGGCGGCCGGGCGTTGTTCAGCGAGAGCAGCACCTCGCCCGTCGAGGTGCCGTCGATCACCTGGAGGTCCTCGTCCTGCTCCAGCCCGGAGATCAGGTCCGGGGCCTGCATGTTGTACGCCATGTCGACGTCGCCGGCGCGGACCGCGTTGGCCTGCGCGTTCGCGTCGGCGAAGTACCGCACCGTGACCTCGGTGAGCGCGGGCGCCTCGCCCCAGTAGTCGTCGCGGGCGGCGAGCGTGACGTGCTCGCCGGTCGCGACCTCCTCGACCGTGTAGGGACCGGTGCCGACCGCCTCGGTCGCGAGGTCGACGGACAGGTCGTCGGGGAACATGGCGCCGACGGACGTGCCCATGTCGAACAGCCACGCGTTGCTGGGGTGCGCCAGGGTCACCGCGACCACGGTGTCGCTGACCGCCTCGACGCTCTCGACCACGTCCATCTTCGACTTGAGGCTCAGCGTCCAGTCGTCCTGGACCCGCCCGATCGACGACACCACGTCGTCCGCGGTGAAGGCGGAGCCGTCGGAGAACGTCACGCCGTCGTGCAGCGTGAAGGTGTAGACCGTGCGGTCGCCGTTGATCTCCCAGGACTCGGCGAGCTGCGGCTGCACCTCGCCCTCCTGGTCGATGGTCACCAGGCCCTCGTACACGTTGTTCATCAGCAGCTGGGGGATCGCCGAGCCGGACGTCGTCGTGAAGTCGAGGTTGGTCGGCTCCCCGGTCAGCCCGACGACGACGTCGGTCCGCCCCTCTCCCGAGGCCTCGCCGGACGAGCTCCCGGCGCTGCAGGCCGTGACCAGGGCCGCTGACGTGAGGACGACGACGGCGCCGACGGCACGACGCCCGGTGAGGATCTGCACACGACCAGGGTAGTCGGGGTGAAACGGCTCGATAATCAGGGTCCGAGAAGTGCGGCGGGAATCACAGCGACGCCGTCTCGCCGGCGGTAAGCGTGCTTACCCGTGGTGATGACGGCCATGTCTGCGAGGTTGTCACCGATCTGCTCGCGGAGCCACAAGAGCTGCCGAACATCGTGGTCGTCCGGCGTCGCTGTGAGCTTGACCTCCAGGGCGACGACACGATTTCCGACGCCTTCGACGACGAGATCCACCTCGTGACGGCCGTCCCGGTCCCGGAGGTGATAGACGCGGGCTTCCACGTTCTGGGCATAGACCTGCGTGTCGAGGGTGACCAATGACTCGAAGAGCGCACCGAGTATGCCTCCGTGGTCGATGGCTGCCATGTCACCGCGACCTGCCATCAGCCCGTCCGCGGTCAGGTTCAGCAGCCGGGCCGCAAGCGCAGGATCAGCGAGCTGGTGCTTGCTGGCCTGTCCCAGCCTGGCCAGGTGATTCGACGTCGGCATCCACGCGGGGGTCGGGTCGAGCAGCCACAGTCCGGAGAGCGCATCTCTGTATCCGATCGTCGTCTTCTTCGAGGGCTTGTCGCCTTCGTTGGGTGTCGCCGCATCGAGGATCTCGACGTACTTGGCCGTGGTGGACAGTGCGGCTGCGTACGCAGCGAGCCACGCGCGAAGGGCCTCGGGACGGCGGACCGGGTACCCCTGCTCCACGAACTCCCGCTGGGCGATGTTGTCGAGGTAGGTATTGAGTCTGAGACGACGGAGCTGCGGCGTGGGAGCGGAGCGGACACCAGGCAGGCCCGACGCAACGATCTCCTCGACGTAGTCGCCGAGCACGACATCTGTCTCCCCGCCGATCTCCGCCTCCCCGCGAAGCATGTCGGCGAGGCTCACTGCGGGACTGGCCACACCACGCTCGAGGAGGCTCATCGGACGCATTCGGAGGCCGATGATCCGCCCGGCACCCGAGTGCACACCGGCCCCGCGTGGAGCCGAGCTCCCGGTGAGCAGGAAACGGCCGAGCTCAGCGCCGTCATCTACCGCTCGGCGCACTCGATCCCAGGACTCCGGCCAGCGCTGCCACTCATCGACCAGCACCGGACCGGGAAGCGTGCGCAGCAGGCCAGGATCGGACAGGAGCCGCTGCCTGCCGCTCTCCTGATCGAGTTCCAGGACGGACTTCGCTCTACGGCGAGCCGTCTCCGTCTTTCCTACGCCCTTTGGCCCGTAGATCGAGGTGGCTTCCAGGTGGGGCTGTACCTCATCGAGCAGGTCGTCTATCACGCGACGCTCATAGACGGCCACGTACATCTCCTCCATCTCGGGCAACGGAGCACTGGCGGGCTCGCAGCTGCTACTACACGATTTGCGCACCATCTACTACACCGCGCGCGCACTATCTACTACACCATATGCGCATCACCTGCTCCACCGCACGCGCACGGGTCGTACGACGGTCGGCACAGCCGCGCACGTAGGCTGTCGGCGTGCGCCTCGCTACCTGGAACGTCAACTCGATCCGCACGCGGGTCGACCGTGTGCTCGCCTTTCTCGACCGGTCGCAGACCGACGTCCTGGCGATCCAGGAGACCAAGTGCCGGGACGACCAGTTCCCCACCGCGGCGTTCGAGGCCGCCGGGTACGAGGTGGCGCACTTCGGGCTGTCGCAGTGGAACGGCGTGGCCATCGTGTCGCGCGTCGGCCTGGACGACGTCGCCACCCAGTTCCCGGGGCAGCCCGGCTTCGCGAAGGCGGTCGCCGACGACGGCCCGGACGCCCTGCTCGACGTCGTCCCGCCGGTCGAGGCGCGGGCGATCGGCGCGACCTGCGGCGGCGTCCGCGTGTGGAGCCTGTACGTACCGCACGGCCGGGCGCTCGACGACCCGCACTACGCGTACAAGCTGGCCTGGCTGGAGTCGCTCCGGGCCGCGGCGAAGACCTGGGCGGACGCCGGCGACGCCGTCGCGCTCACGGGGGACTGGAACGTGATCCCCCTGGACACCGACGTGTACGACGCCGCCGACTTCGCCGGGAAGACCCACGTGTCCCCGCCGGAGCGGGCCGCGTTCGAGGCCTTCGGCGACGCCGGGTACACGGAGCTGACCCGCAAGTTCCTCCCGGAGGAGCACACCTACACCTACTGGGACTACCAGCAGCTCGCGTTCCCGCGGAACAAGGGGCTGCGGATCGACTTCTGCTGGGCCTCGCCCGCGCTCGCGGGACGGGCGGCCGGCGCCGTGATCGACCGCGACGAGCGCAAGGGGAAGGGCGCGTCGGACCACGTCCCGGTGATTGTCGACCTGACCGATTGATCCGTCCTGCGACGGCTGTGATGTGGGCAGGTTCCACTCCCGATGGGGAAATCCTCGGGTGAATTTGTCCACAGATCGAGTGCGGTCGAAACGGTTGCCGTTCCGGTAGCGGGGTCGTTACAGAATGTCGGTAAGTTAACCTGCATGACGTCGACGCCCGACCAGTCCCCGGCCGCCACTGAAGTCGCCGAGATCCCCGTCTCGGATCCTGTGGCGAAGGCGTCCCCGGTCGAGTCGGAGCCGGATCGCACGCCCGGCAGCCTCGGCGGCAAGGACGACGGCGAGGGCGACGCGGAGGCCGCGGAACCGTCCGGCCGGGCTCCTGAGGCCGCAGAGCCCGAGGACGCCGAGCCCGCGCCCGCGGAGGGCGTGGGCGGCACGACCGACGAGGTCGCCGAGACGGCTCCGGCCGCGGACGCCGCCGCCTCGGACGCCGCCGACCCGACGGGTTCGGCCGCGGACGAGACGAGCGACGACGGCAGTGACGCCGCGGTCGCGGACGACGAGTCGTCCGCCGCGAGCCCGGCCGAGCCGGAGGCGATCACCGAGCCGGCCTCCGCGCCCGAGCCGGCGTCCGCGCCCGAGTCGCCGTCCGCACCGGAGCCCGCCGCCGTGTCGGCCACCGTGCCGGAGCCCGAGGACGTGCAGCCCGCGGAGCCCGCGCCCGAGCCGTCCCAGGCGGCGGCGGACCGGACGCGACGGTACGAGGCGCCCACCGAGGAGATCCGCGTCGTCCCGGCCGCCGCGCGACCGGCCGCGCAGGCCGCGACCCCGGCGGCGTCCGCACCCGAACCGACACCGGAGCCCGAGGAAACGGCGCCCGAGGCGACCGCCGACGCCAAGACCACTGCCGACGAGGCCGCGGCGTCCGCCGACCGGGCCGGCGACGAAGCCGACGACACGTCGGACGACAAGGCCGCCGACACCAAGCCGGCATCGACAGCCGCGCCGGTCGTCGACGAGACGTTCGACTTCAAGGCCCTCTCCTTCGCGGCGATCGCCGCCGCGCACAAGAAGGCGCTCGGCCCCCGCACCGTCGCGGCCGAGGACGAGGCGGCGGGCGACGACGCCTCGGCCTCGAGCCCGGACGCGCAGAGCCCGGACGCACCGTCCGACGGCTCCCCCGCGGACGCGCCGGACGCACCCGCCCCCGCGGCCCAGGCGGCCGAGCGGGCGGCGGGGGACACCCCGGCCGAGCCCGCCGCGGCGGAGGACGACCAGGACACCGAGGAGCCCGGGACGAGCACCCCGGCGTCGGATGACGACTTCGCCGCCGCCTCGGAGCTCTTCGCCTCCCCCGCGACCCGCACCCCGCCGGCCAGCACGCCGCCGAGCCCGTTCCCGACGCCCGCGGCACCGCAGCAGCACCCGCAGGGCGGGTCGCCGCAGGCGCCGTCGGCACCGCAGCAGCCGCCGTCGCCGTTCCCGGTGACGCCCGGGGGTTCACCGCACTCGTTCCCGGCCGTCCACGACTACGCGCCCGAGGCCTCCTACGCGGGCTGGCGCCCGCCCACCGAGGCCGACGAGTCCGCAAAGCGGCGCCGGTACGCCCTGATCGCCGGGGCGACGCTGGCCGTGGTGGCGGTCGTCGCGGTGATCGTCCTGATCGTGAACGTGGTCGGCCGGCAGCAGTGGGAGCCCATCGAGGCGATGATCGCGGAGCCCCAGGAGGTGCACCCGCTGCAGCTCGTGCTCGGCTCCTGCGTGGAGAGCGTCCCGCCGGACGGCGAGATCTCGGAGGTGCTCGCGGTCCCGTGCGACGCCTCGCACACCGCCCAGGTGGTGGGCCGCACCGACTTCGCCGACGCCGCCGTCTGGCCGGGCCGGGACGCCGTCGACACGCGAATCGCGCAGGTCTGCGGCACCAAGCAGCTCGGCCCGAACGCGCGCACGAGCCCGGTCGCGGACTCGGTGAGCTACGTCGTGTGGGGCCCCAGCGAGGACTCGTGGGCCGACGGCGACCGGGTCGGCCTGTGCCTGGCGACCACCGCGGAGCCGATCACGCAGGATCTGCTGCAGTAGCGGTCGACCCCGTCGGCACGTGGCCGTCGCCGCCGTCCAGCAGGGTGCGGCCCAGCGGGGTCAGCGCGTGGAGCACGGTGTTGCGCTCGCGCCCGCTGGAGACGAGCCCGGCGTTGCGCAGCACGGTGGCGTGCTCCGACGCCGACGCCGGGGAGATCGCCAGGCGCTGCGCGAGCTCGCTCGTGGTCGCGCCGGTGCCGAGCGCGCGGAGCACCGCGGCCCGGGTGCGCCCGAGCAGCGCGGTGAGCTGCCGGCCGCCGTCGGCCTGCGCCACGGGCCGGGTGCCGGTCCAGACCTGCTCGTGGGTGATGGGGTAGATCAGCAGGGGCGGGAGCTCGGGGTCGGCCAGCGAGATCGGGGCCCGGTGGCAGAAGTACGACGGGACGATGAGCAGGCCCCGGCCCGCCAGGTGCACGTCCCGCTCGGCGGCGGTCGTCACGGAGAGCACGGGGTGCTCCCACCGGATCGCGGGGTGCAGCGTGCGCAGCGCGTGCTCGGTACCGCCCTCCACCCAAGCCCGGGTGCGCGCCGCGCGGTCGACGTCGACGGCGGCGAGGATGCCGCTCCAGTACGGCCCGACCGCCTGCTCGTGGTACGAGCGCATCGCGACGCCGAGGCCGCGCACGGCGGGCGCGGACCCGTCGGCGAGGTCCCGCATCCACAGGTGTGGCCTGCGCCCGTGCGCGAGCCGGGAGATGTCCCGCCGGAGCTGGTCCCGTGGCGTGGACAGCACCGCGTCGAGCCCGGTCTCGAACGCGTCGACGCCGGGCAGGAGCAGGTCGGCGCCGGTGACCGGCGTGAGGAAGTCCGGCGAGTACCCGCGCGGCGGCGCCAGGCGCAGCAGCATCCGCGCCGCGGGCGGCAGGCCGGACAGCACGCGCTCGCGCCAGGGGTCGAACAGCGTCGTCCCCCCGCGCTGGTTCACCACGTGGGCGCTGAGCAGCGTCTCCCACAGGGGGTCCGGGCCCGGGGCGATCCGGACCCGGGCCAGGTCGTCCGAAGTGAAGTGGAACCGCAGCACCGGGCCTCCTCGACCGTCTGCCTCTCGTGATGGCTCCCGCCGGCTCGCCCCCCGCGCGCCCTGGACCGTGCCGGGCCGTGCGCGGCCGGCCGCGCACGGATTCACCCCGCACATACAGAGGGACGTGCGGGATTTCCGGTTCTGGGCGAACGGGGGGCCACCTTCACAACACCGTCACATCCGGTGGTACCGGCCGGCGGTGAGCAGCCACCGCTCCGGCTACGCGGTGAGCACCCGCCGTTCGAGGGCCAGGCCCTCGCCGTCGGCGCGGTCCACGATCACCGTGTCGCCGTCGGACACCTCGCCCGCGAGCAGCAGCCGCGCCAGGCGGTCGCCGATCTCGCGCTGCACGAGGCGACGCAGCGGCCGGGCACCGTAGGCCGGGTCGAAGCCCTCCAGGGCAAGCCACTCGCGGGCCGCCGTGGTCACCTCCAGCGTGATGCGCCGGTCACCGAGCCGCTTCGCGAAGGCCCTGACCTGCAGGTCGACGATGCGGCCGAGCTCGTCGAGCGACAGCGCGTCGAAGATCACCACGTCGTCTAGCCGGTTGAGGAACTCCGGCTTGAACGCGGCGCGGACGGCGGTCATCACGGACTCCCGCCGCTCCTCGTCCGACAGCATCGGTTCCACGAGGAACTGCGAGCCGAGGTTCGAGGTCAGCACGAGGATGGTGTTGCGGAAGTCCACGGTGCGGCCCTGGCCGTCGGTGAGGCGGCCGTCGTCGAGCACCTGGAGCAGGATGTCGAAGACCTCGGGGTGCGCCTTCTCCACCTCGTCCAGCAGCACCACCGAGTACGGCCTGCGCCGCACGGCCTCGGTGAGCTGACCGCCCTCCTCGTACCCGACGTAGCCCGGAGGGGCGCCGACGAGCCGGGCGACGGAGTGCTTCTCCCCGTACTCGGACATGTCGATGCGCACCATGGCGCGCTCGTCGTCGAACAGGAAGTCCGCGAGCGCCTTGGCGAGCTCCGTCTTGCCCACACCGGTGGGCCCGAGGAAGAGGAACGACCCGGTGGGCCGGTCGGGGTCGGAGACGCCGGCGCGGGTGCGCCGCACGGCGTCGGACACGGCGGCGACCGCGGCCCGCTGGCCGATCAGGCGTTCGCCGAGCACGTCCTCCATGTGCAGGAGCTTCTCGGACTCGCCCTGGAGCAGCCGCCCGGCGGGGATGCCGGTCCAGGCGGCGACCACCTCGGCGATCTCGTCGGCGCCGACCTTGTCGGCGATCATCGGGGGCTCGGCGGTCTCCGGGCCGAGGCCGTCCGGCACGTCCTCCGCGCCGGCCTCGGCCTCCTCGGCGGCCGCGAGCTCCTTCTCGACGACAGGGATCTCGCCGTACCGGATGCGGGCCGCGCCCTCCAGGTCGCCCTCGCGGAGCTTGCGCTCGGCGTCGGTGCGCAGCTCGTCCAGGCGTGCGCGCAGGTCGCCCACGCGGTTGTGCCCTGCCTTCTCGGACTCCCAGCGCGCGGTGAGCGCGGCGAGGGCCTCGCGACGGTCGGCGAGGTCGGCACGGAGCCGTTCGAGCCGGTCCTTGGAGGCGGCGTCGGCCGACTCGGAGAGCACGACCTCCTCCATCTCCAGGCGAGTCACGGCGCGCTGCAGCTCGTCGATCTCGATCGGGGAGGAGTCGAGCTCCATGCGCAGGCGGGACGCGGCCTCGTCGACCAGGTCGATCGCCTTGTCGGGAAGCTGGCGGCCGGAGATGTACCGGTCGGAGAGCGACGCGGCAGCCACGAGCGCCGAGTCGGCGATCGTCACCTTGTGGTGCGCCTCGTACCGCTCCTTGAGCCCGCGCAGGATCGCCACGGTGTCCTCGACCGAGGGCTCGCCCACGAAGACCTGCTGGAACCGGCGCTCCAGCGCGGGGTCCTTCTCGATGTGCTCGCGGTACTCGTCGAGCGTGGTGGCACCGACCATGCGGAGCTCGCCGCGGGCCAGCATGGGCTTGAGCATGTTGCCGGCGTCCATGGCGCCGTCACCGCCGGCGCCCGCGCCGACCACGGTGTGCAGCTCGTCGATGAAGGTGACCACCTCGCCGTCCGACGCCGTGATCTCCTCCAGGACCGCCTTGAGGCGCTCCTCGAACTCGCCGCGGTACTTGGCGCCGGCCACCATCGAGGCCAGGTCGAGCGCGATCAGGCGCTTGCCCTTGAGGGACTCGGGGACGTCGCCGGCCACCACGCGCTGGGCGAGCCCCTCGACGACGGCGGTCTTGCCGACGCCGGGCTCGCCGATGAGCACGGGGTTGTTCTTCGTGCGGCGGCTGAGCACCTGGATCACGCGGCGGATCTCCGAGTCGCGGCCGATCACCGGGTCCAGCTTGCCGTCACGCGCTTGCTGCGTCAGGTCGGTGCCGTACTGCTCCAGCGCCTTGTAGGTGCCCTCCGGGTTGGGGCTCGTGACGCGGCCGGAACCGCGGACGGCGGGCAGGGCGGCGCGCAGCGCGTCGGCGGTCGCCCCGGCGTCGGACAGGATCTGCGCCGCGGACGACTGCCCGGCGGCCAGCGCGATGAGCAGGTGCTCGGTGGAGACGTACTCGTCGCCCAGCCCCTGGGCCTCCTTGCCCGCCAGGTCGAGGACCGTCGCCAGGGCGCGGCTCGCGCTCGGCTGGGCGGTGCTGCTGCCGCTGGCCTGGGGCAGCGCGACGAGAGCGGCGCGCACCTGCTGGCCGATGGCCTGCGCGTTCGCCCCGACCGCGTCGAGCAGGCCGACGGCCACGCCGCGCTCCTGCTGGAGCAGCGAGGCGAGCAGGTGGACCGGCTCGAGCTGCGGGTTGCCGGCGGCCGACGCCGACTGGATGGCGTCGCCGATCGCCTGCTGCGACATGGTCGTGAACTTGGTGTCCATGAAGCCTCCCGGGGCTGGTTCAGGTGGGACAGAGGTCTACTGGTTGAAACCTGCGCAAAGTTGAGTCTATTCCGCTCAACTTGATAATCACTGTAGCGCGCGTCACCGACACTCGTACGGTGGCGGCGTGCACACCCAGGTCATCGTCCTCAACGGCGGATCCAGCTCGGGCAAGTCGGCGATCGCCCGCGAGCTCCAGGCCGTGCTGCCCGAGCCCTGGCTCTCGCTCAGCATCGACACGCTCGTCGACGCGATGCCCGCCCGGCTGACGGCCGGCGGCGACGGGATCGGGTTCGCCGACGACGGCGGCGTCGCCGTCGGGCAGGACTTCATGGCCCTGCAGGACGCCTGGATCGCCGGGCTGGTCGCCATGGTGCGCGCCGGCGCGCACCTCGTGGTCGACGACGTGTTCCTGGGCGGCGGCGGGTCGCAGCGCCGCTGGCTCGACGCACTGGGTGACGTGCCGACGCTCTGGGTGGGCGTGCGGTGCGACCCCGACGTGGCCGGGCAGCGCGAGGCGGCCCGCGGCGACCGGGTGGCCGGCATGGCCGCGCAGCAGGCCGACGTCGTCCACCAGGGCGTCCGCTACGACCTGGAGGTGGACACCACGCGCACCGCCTCGCTGGACTGCGCACAGACCATCGCCGCACACCTGAGATCATCACGGGGTGACCGAGCAGACTGACGACTCCCTGACCCCACCCCGCGCCGTCCTCGTCGGGATCGTCGGCGGAGCGTTCTCCGGTCTGTTCGGCCTCGGCGGCGGCATCGTGATGGTCCCTCTCCTGACCTCGCTCGGCGGGCTGACGCAGCGCCGCGCGAGCGCCTACTCGCTGGCGGCGATCCTCCCGGCCGCGATCGTCGGGTCCATCCCGTACCTGACGCACCAGGCGGTCGACCTGATCTCCGCCGGGCTGCTCGTCGTCGGCTCCGTGGTCGGCGCGGCCTACGGCGCGCGACTGCTCGCGCGCGTGCCCGAGACCCTGCTGCGCTGGCTGTTCGTCGGGGTGCTCGTCGCGGGCATCGTGCGCTCCCTGCTCGACTCGTTCGTCGACCCGCCGTCCGTCGACACCGCGCAGGGGGTTCCCAGCCTGCTCGACGGCGCCGGCATGGTCGGGCTCGGCCTGGTCATGGGCATCGCCTCGGGCCTGCTCGGCATCGGCGGCGGCCAGATCGCCGTGCCGGGGCTCTCCGCGCTGTTCGACTTCGCCCCCGCGCTCGCCAAGGGCACCTCGCTGGTCGCGATGATCCCCACCGCCGTCTCGGGCACCTGGGTCAACGCGCGCAACGGCCTGGTGCACCTCAGGACGGCGGCGATCATCGGCCTGGTCGCTTCGGTGTTCTCGTTCGGCGGCGCGAGCCTGTCGGTCGTGCTGCCCGACAACGTGGCATCGATCCTGTTCGCTGCGCTCCTGGTGTTCGCGCTGGTCCAGCAGGTCCGCAAGGCCCTGGAGAAGCGCTAGCTGTTCAGTCGGCAATTCGGGTGGTCGGCAGAATGTCAGGTGGTCGGCAGCTCGGAATACCGACCACCTGACATTCTGCCGATCACCCGAAACTGCCGACCACCCGAACTACCGACCAGCCAGCACCGCCGCGCACTCCGCCGCCACTGCCACCGCGACGTCGCGGACCGTGTCGCCGTCGTGCTCCGGGACCACGCGCTGGACCGCGCCCTCGGCGAGCAGGTCGACGGCGCGCACGTGCTGGGCCTCGGCCAGCTCGGCCGCGTGCGTGGTGTCCCCGTGCACGATGACGCTCGCACCCTCGGGCGGCAGCGGCGACAGCCAGGCGTGCTCCGCCGCGATCACCGCCTGCGCGGGCAGCAGCGCGAGCGCCCCGCCGCCGCAGCCCTGGCCGAGGATCACGGACAGCGTCGGCACGGTCATCCGGGTCAGCGCCGCCATGCAGCGGGCGATCTCACCGGCGAGCGCGCCCTCCTCGGCGGCCTGCGAGAGCTCGGCCCCGGGCGTGTCGATCACGGCGACCAGGGGCAGTCGCAGCTCCTCGGCCAGCCCCATCGCGCGCCGGGCCACGCGCAGCGCGGCCGGACCCATCGGGGTGGCCTCGGTCTGCCGACTGCGGTCCTGGCCGACGACCAGGCACGGCCGGCCGTCGAGCCGCGTGAGCGCGACCAGCATCGACTCGTCCCGCTCGCCCTCGTCCGTGCCGGACAGCCGCACGGTCCCCGAGGCCCCGTGGCGCAGCAGGTCGCGCACGCCGACCCGGCCCGCGGCGCGGGTGCGCAGCACGGAGTCCCAGGCCGACGTCGTCCCGGAGGGCTCGCCCGTCCGGCGCGGCAGCGTGGCCGACGACGGCGGGTCGACCAGCACCGCGAGCGCCCGCTCGACCAGCGCGGGCAGGCTCTCGGGCGTGACGACGCCGTCGAGCACGCCCTTGGCGGCGAGGTTCTCGGCGGACTGCACGCCGTCGGGCAGCGCCTTGCCGGTCAGGGCCTCGACCACGCGCGGGCCCAGGAACCCGATGAGGGCACCCGGTTCGGCGACGGTGAGGTGGGCGAGCGAGCCCCAGGACGCGTAGACGCCGCCGGTCGTGGGGTGCCGCAGGTAGACGAGGTAGGGCAGGCCGGCGTCGCGGTGCGCCATGACGGCGCGCGAGATCTCGACCATCCGGAGGAACGCGGGCGTGCCCTCCTGCATGCGCGTGCCGCCCGACGCCGTCGTGGCCAGGACGGGCAGGCGCTCCGCAGTCGCGCGCCGGACGGCGGCGGTGATCCGTCGCGCGGCGGCCCGGCCGATCGAGCCCCCGAGGAACCGGAACTCGTTGACGACGACCACGACGGGCCGCCCGCGGACGCGCCCGCGGCCGGTGAGCACGGACTCGTCGGTGCCGGCCTTCTCGGCCGCGGCGGCCAGCACCGCGCGGTACTCCGCCGGGTGCCCGGAGGTGTCGACCGGCTCGTCCCAGGACTCGAAGCTGCCGGCGTCGAGCACCAGGTCGAGCAGCTCGCGCGCCGTCCAGCGGCGGGTCACGGCGTCCCCGACGCGTCGAGCCAGGCCCGGATCCGGGCCGCGTGCTCGTCCAGCACCGGCGGCGCGCGGTGCTCGCGGCGCGTGACCTCGGTGCCGTCGGCGTCGAAGAACCGCAGCGGCGGCCCCGGCAGGGTGAGCCGGCCGAGGCTCGTGTGCTCCACGTCCACGAGCAGCCCCTGGCTCGCCGTCTGCTCCCATGCGTACACCTCGTCGAGCGTACGCACCCGGCCCGCCGGGATCCCGGCGTCGGCCAGCTTGGTCAGCAGCGCGTCGGCGTCGTAGGCCTCGAAGGCTTCCTCGACCACCTTGATCACCTGGTCGCGGCGGGCCACCCGCCCGGAGTTGTCCCGCAGACCCTCGGCGTCCGCGTCGAGCCCGAACGCGAGGCAGAACCGCTGCCACAGCGCCTCGGACCCGACGGCTATCTGGACGGCGCCGTCACGGCAGCGGAACAGGCCGTACGGCGCGATGGAAGGGTGGTGGTTGCCCTGCGCGCGCCCCACCTCCCCGGCGACCGTCCACCGCGTGCCCTGGAAGGCGTGCACCCCCGTGACGGCGGCCAGCAGCGACGTGCGCACCACCTGGCCGGCGCCGGTGCGGTGCCGCTCGTGCAGCGCCGCCAGCACGCCGTACGCGCCGTAGATCCCGGCGAGCAGGTCGCCGATCGGCACGCCCACGCGCTGCGGGTCGTCCGGACCGGAGCCGGTCAGGGACATCAGGCCGGCTTCGCCCTGGGCGATCTGGTCGTAGCCGGCACGTCCGCCCTCCGGACCGTCGTGCCCGAACCCGGTGATCGAGAGCACCACGAGGCGCGGGTTGCGCTCCAGCAGGGAGTCGACACCCAGGCCGAGGCGGTCCAGCACCCCGGGCCGGAAGTTCTCCACGAGCACGTCGGCGCGGTCCACGAGGTCGAGGAGCGTCTCCCTGTCGGCGTCGGCCTTGAGGTCGAGCGCGATCGACTCCTTGTTGCGGTTCGCGGAGAGGAAGTACGTCGACTCGCGGGCGTCCTCCGCACCGACGAACGGCGGGCCCCAGCCGCGCGTGTCGTCGCCCCGCTCGGGCACCTCCACCTTGACGACCCGCGCGCCCAGGTCGCCGAGCATCATGGTGGCGTGCGGCCCGGCCAGGGCGCGGGAGAGGTCGACGACGACGACGTCGGTCAGCGGTCCGGTCATGGTGCTCACCGTGCTCACCAGCCCGGCAGGACGAGGATGGCCCAGACCAGCAGCGGCCCCGCGAGGGTGACGATGATGGCGTAGTTGAGGATCTGCTTGTAGTAGGCCTGCTCGGAGATCGTGTCCGGGCGGTTGGCGAGCATCAGGGCTCCGTTCGTGGAGAAGGGGCTGACGTCGACGATGGTCGACGAGACGGCCAGGGCGGCGGCCATCGCCCAGGGGCTCACGCCCCCGCCCGCGATGAGCGGGACGGCGATCGGGATGATCACCGGCAGCAGCGCCGTCGACGACGCGAAGGCCGATGCGATGCCGCCCACGTAGCACAGGACGAGCGCGCCGATGGCGGCGACGCCCAGTCCGGCGGCCCAGGTGCCGATGTACTCGGGCGCGCCCGCCTCCGTGAGGATCGCGGCGTAGGTGCTCACGCCCGCGACCAGCAGCACCGTCGGCCAGGCGATCTGCTTGACGGCGTCCTTGTGCTGGTGCGGGGAGAGCATGGCCAGCGCGACGGCGGCGGTGATGGAGACGAAGCCGATGTTCTGGTCGAACGCGAGCGCCGTCGTGGCGACCGCGGCGAAGGCGACGAGGGTCAGCACGTGGTCGCGGCGCACGCCGAGCCCGCGCGTGGTGGTCGAGACGCCGGCGCCCTGGCCGCTGACGGTGACGGAGGCGCCGCCCGCGTGCAGGTCGTCGACGAGGTGCCCGGAGGCATCGGCGGGGTCGACCCGCTCGTTCATGAGCTGGCGGCCGCCCAGCACGAGGAAGAGGACGACGGCCATCGCGGTGTTGATCGCGAGCGACGCGATGAAGACGCCCATCTCGGTGCCCTCGTAGCCGACGCCGGCCATGACGGAGTTGGTGATGGTGCCGTAGATGCTGATCGGGGAGAACCCGCCGCCCTGGGCGCCGTGCACCACGAACATGCCCATCATGAGCGGGTTGATCTTGTAGCGGCGGGCGAACCCGAGCGCGACCGGGCCGATGATGGCGCAGGCCGCGGGGCTGGCGGCGCCGATCGCGGTGAGCAGCGCGGTCACGGCGAACATGACCCAGGGGATGAGCGCCACCCGGCCGCCGACGGCGCGGACGGCCTGGGACACGATGAGATCGACGGTCCCGTTGTTCTTGGCGATCGAGAACAGGTACGTGACGCCGACGAGCGTCAGGACGAGATCGGCGCTGATCCCGCCCAGCACCTCCTTCTCGTCCATGTTCAGGGCGAAGACGCCGACAAACCACGCCGCGACATAGGCGAGCGCGCCCATGTTGATCGGCAGGACTGTCCCGGCGACGAACAACGCGACGAGCGCGATGATCGCGATCCACTCAGGACCCATGAGAACTCCTCCGTCTCCATCGCGGCGGTCACCGTTGACCGACGAGGCACGATGGATCAGTGGCCTAGCCAATAGGCCAGTGTCCTTTCTGTCAAGTATCCTCAGGGTTGTGACCCCGAAGGCTTCCGCCGAACTGCCGACCCCACTGGCCCGCACCCGCCTCTACGAGCAGGTCGCGGAGCAGATCACCACGTGGATCAGCCAGAACGGGCTGAAAGCCGGCGACCGGCTGCCCCCGGAGCGGGAGCTCGCCGCCCGGCTCGGCGTCAGCCGCGCCACCCTCAGCCAGGCGCTCGTGGCGCTCGAGGTGGTGGGCGTCGTGGTGGTGCGGCACGGCGACGGCACCGTGCTGACCGGCAGGCACAGCGAGAGCCGCATCGTCGAGGCCATCCGGGCGCACGCCGACCGCATGCCCGAGATCATCGACATCCGGGACGCGCTGGAGACCAAGATCGCGGCCCTGGCCGCACAGCGCCGCACCGAGGGCGACCTGGCGGCGATCGACGCCGCCCTGGACGCGATGGAGGAGTCCATCGAGCACGGGGACCGCGGGGTGGACGCCGACGAGCAGTTCCACGCGGCGGTGACGGCGGCGGCACACTCGGACCTCCTGGCGCAGACCATGCGCGAGATCGCGAGCCTGATCCGGGAGAGCCGGATCGAGTCGCTCTCGCAGCCGGGCCGGCCCCGCAACTCCCTGGCCGGGCACCGCGCCATCGCGGATGCCATCCGCGCGCAGGACCCGGAGACCGCCGCCGCGGCCATGCACGCGCACGTCGAGATGGTCAGCGACGTGGCCCTGCTGCGGGAGGAGGAGCGGTGACCGGCTGGGAGCACCTCGCCGTGCTCGGTGCCGGCTTCGGGGCGGGCGTGCTGTCCTCGACCGTCGGCGTCGCCTCACTGCTGAGCTTCCCCGTGCTGCTGGCCGTGGGCCTGCCGCCCGTCGTCGCGAACGCGTCCAACACCGTGGGGCTGGTGCCGGCCGGGCTGAGCGGGTCGTTCGGCTACCGCGAGGAGCTGCGTGAGCACCCGCGCGTCGCGGCGATCGTGGTCGCGACCTGCGCCGTCGGCTCCATCGGCGGAGCCGTGCTGCTGCTCGCACTCCCGCCGGGCGTGTTCGAGGCGATCGTGCCCTGGCTCATCCTGACCTCCTGCCTGCTGGTCGGGGTGCAGCCCTGGATCAGCCGGTGGCTGCGGCGCACCCGCGACGAGCCGACCCGCCTGCGGCACGGCATGTCGCCCGCGACGGTCGTGTTCTCCGTGCTGACCGGCGCGTACGGCGGCTACTTCGGCGCGGGCGCCGGCGTCATGATGGCGGCGGTGCTGGGGCTCGGGACCGACCTGGCGGTGCGGAACATCAACGCGCTGCGCACGGTGGCGCTGCTCGCCGCGAACCTGATCGCGACCGTCATCTTCATGGTCGTGGCCGACCTGGACTGGCTGGCGATCGGGCTGCTGGGCGCCGGGTCCCTGGTGGGCGGGTACGTGGGCGCGCGCATCGGGCGCAAGATGCCGCCGAGCGTGTTCCGCGTGCTCGTGGTGGTCGCCGGCGTGGTGACCGCCGTCGTCATGCTCTTCTGACGTCCGTCCCTCTCGCCGGACCTCCGGGCCGATCCCTCCGAATCGTGCACACTTTTTGTGCAGGACTCTTGTGCACAGTGATTGTGCATGCGTACTGTGCACGCATGACCGCTCCCCAGGACGACTTCCGCCTCACCCCCGAGGCCGTCAAGGTGCTCGCCCACCCACTGCGCTCGCGCCTGCTCGGCGCCCTGCGGCGCGGCGGGCCCGCGACGGCCACCACGCTCGCCACGGCGCTCAGCACCAACACCGGCGCCACCAGCTATCACCTGCGCAAGCTGGAGTCCGTCGGCCTGGTCGCGGACACGGGCGACGGCGCCGGCAAGCAGCGCCTGTGGCGGGCCACCACGAGCTCCCACAGCTGGGCGCCCTCGGAGCTCTCCGTCGACGAGGACGCCGCCACGGCCCTGAGCTGGCTGCAGCGCGACTACCTGCGGCTCTTCAGCACCGAGTTCGGTCACTGGCTCGACGTCGCCGAGGCCTGGCCCAGCGAGTGGCAGGACGCCGCGGGCCAGGGCGACACCGGCCTCGACCTGAACGCCGAGCAGCTCACGGCACTCCGCGCGGACGTGGACCGGCTCTTCGAGCGGTACCGGGAGGCCGGGGGTGGCCCCGGCGCCCGCCGCGTGACGATCTGGCAGTCCGCCTTCCCGCTGGAGCCGGACGACATCCCCGGCCTGGACGATGCCGGCACCGACGCCGAGGCCGACGACGACGCCCGGACGGACCGGTCATGACCCCCCTGACCCCGCACCGCGCCCGGCAGGTCTTCCTGCTGCTGACCCTGACCCGCTGGTTCCCTGTCGGGCTGGTCGTCACGGTCACCACGCTGCTGCCGATCGAGCGCGGGCTGTCGGTACCGCAGGCGCTGACGGCGCTGTCCGTCGCCGGCTTCGTCGTGTTCGCGCTGGAGCTGCCCACCAGCGGCCTCGCCGACTCGCTCGGCCGGCGCCCGATGCTGGTCGCCGCCGCCGTGCTGCAGGTGGCGTCCGCCGCCCTGTTCCTCACCGCGCAGTCCTTCTGGGCCTTCGCCCTCGCCGCCGTGGTCACCGGCATGTTCCGGGCGCTCGACTCCGGACCGCTGGAGGCCTGGTTCGTCGACACGGTGCACGCCACCGAGCCGGGGGCCGACGTCGACCGCCCGCTCGCCGCGCAGAGCACCGCGCTGGGCGTCTCGATCGCCGTCGGCGCCCTGATCTCGGGCGGGCTCGTCTGGTGGCACCCGCTGGACGCCTGGTCCGCGCTCGCGCTGCCCTACGCGGTCTACGGGGTGCTCGCGATCGTGCACCTGGTCGCCGTGATCGTCCTGGTCCGGGAGACGCCGCGCGGCGCGGCGCACCGGGCCGAGGTGGACACCGCGGCCGACGCCGGGGCGGCCGGACCCGGGGCGACACCGGCCCTGCCGCCGGCGCCGTCGTCGGACGCGAAGGGCAGCCAGGGCGTGGCCGGACGCGTGCTCGACTCCGCGCGGCAGGCACCCGGGGTGATCCGCGACGGTCTGCGCCTGGCGCGGGACAACCGGGTGCTGCGCTGGCTGCTCATCGTCGAGGTGTTCTGGAGCGTGGGGATGGTGATCTTCGAGACGTTCCAGCCGATCCGGCTCTCGGAGCTCCTGGGCGGCACCCAGGCCGGAGCCGCGGTCTCCGGGCCGGCCGCGGCCGCCGGCTGGGCGGTCTTCGCGGGCGGGGCGGCCCTGACGGGCCTGGCCACGCCCCGGCTCGGCGTGGCCCGGACGGCGATCATCGCGCGGTTGCTCAACGGGCTGGGGGCGGTGTGGATGGGGCTCGCACTCGGTCCGGTCGGGCTGATCGCGGCGTACCTCGTGACCTACGGGCTGCACGGCGCGTGCGGGCCCGCCTACCAGGCGCTGCTGCACCGCGAGGCCGAGTCCCGGAACCGCACCACGGTGCTGTCGATGGCGTCGATGGTCGGGTTCGCGGCCTACTCGCTGGGCGCCCCCGCCCTCGGCTGGACGGCGGGCCTGCTGTCCACCCAGGCGGCCATGATCATCGGCGGGGTGTTCAGCACGCTGGGCGCCCTGTGCTTCCTGCCCGCCCTGCGCCGCGAGCGCATGTTGTCTGGCCGCACGCCGCGCATGTCGGGCACACTGGCCGGGTGAACGACTGGACCGAGGACGTGCTGGGCGCGGGCTTCGACGCGCGGACGCTCCACCTCCCGGGCGGCGCCGAGGCCACCCTGATCCGCTACACGCCCGAGGGCGGGCCGGTGGTCGGACGCCCGCCGGTGCTGTACGTCCACGGGTTCACCGACTACTTCTTCCAGCGGCACCTGGCTGAGGCCGTCGCGGGGCGCGGCTACCCGTTCTACGCCGTCGACCTGCGCGGCCACGGCCGATCCATGGACGCGTGGACGGCGGCAGGCCGCGACGCCAACATGGTCAACCGCCTGGAGCTCTACGCGCAGGACCTCGACGCGGCCGCCGACGTGATCGCCGCCGACGGCCACACCGGGCTGGTGCTCCTGGGGCACTCGACGGGCGGGCTCATCACCTCGATGTACGCGAACGCGCGCCCGGACCGGGTGACGGCGCTCGTGCTGAACAGCCCCTGGTTCGACCTCAAGGGGAGCTGGTCCGACCGCACCCTGGTGACCCAGGCCGTCTACGTGCTCGGCCGGGTCTCGCCCCGGCTCGTCGTGTCCCGGCTGGGCGAGGGCTACGGCCGGGCCCTGCACGTCACCAACGGCGGCGAGTGGGAGTACGACCTGCGGTGGAAGCCGTACGCGGGGTTCCCGGTGCGGGCCGGGTGGCTGGCGGCGATCCGCCGCGGGCACCGCGCGGTCGGGCGCGGGCTGTCCGTGCGGTGCCCGGTGCTCGTGTGCACCAGCGGCCGGACGGGTTCCGACGTCGGGGACATCGCGGAGCAGCTCGGCACGGACGTGGTGCTCGACGTCGCGCACATGCACGCGCGTGCGCCGCGGCTGGGTACGGCCGTGGAGATCGCGGTGATCGAGGGCGGCGCCCACGACCTCGCGCTGTCCCCCAAGCCGGCCCGGGAGAAGTACCTGACCACGGTGCTGGACTGGCTGGACGCCAAGGTCTGACATCGCTGAACACCGCGTCCAGACGCGCGAAACGCACATTCGGCATGAAACTGTGACCGTTCCCTGGCGTGCCGGGCTGTCCCCGTAGGGTCCGGCTCCGCCAGGCTTCCGCCCATGGAAGAGACGTGGGTACGTCATGCGCTGCGGCGTCTGCCCGACACCGTGTCCTGCCCGGCCTGCGGCGCGGCCCTCCGTGGCAGCGTCTGCGGGACCTGCGCGCTCGACCTCGGCGGCCGGCGCGGGATCGAGGTGCACGAGGCCTCGCTCACCGTCGAGCGGGCCATCCGGGAACGACAGCGGATCCTCGACGAGATGCGCGCCGAGCAGCCCGCGGCGGCCGCGTACGCCCGGAAGGCCGGGGCCGCTGGGCCCGCGGTCGGCACCCTGACGCCCGGCCGGGCGGGGCAGGACCGGGCGGTCGCCCGGAGCGGTGACGCTCCCCCGGTGCGCAAGCACCGGACGACGACGGCGCCCACGCCCGGTTCCGTGCCCGCCGGCCCGGCCGTGACGTCCGCCGGGAAGCCGGCCGGCACCGCCCCGGCGTCCGGCGCGAGGAAACCCGCCGCCCCGCGCAGCACGGTGGCGCTCCAGCCGATCCTCGCCGGGGTCGGCGCCGCGCTGGTCGCCGTCTCCGCGGTGGTCTTCGTGTTCTTCACGCTCGCCGACCAGCTCGTGCTGCGCACCGTCGCGACGCTCGCGGTCACGGTCGCCTCCGTGGTGGCGGCGGCGCTGATGCGCCGGGCCGGGCTGCGGTCGTCGGCGGAGGCCGTGGCGACCCTGGCCGTCGCGCTCGGCTGGGTGTGCGCGGAGCTCGGGCTGGAGGCCGGGCTGCTCGGCGGCGTCGCGCCGTTCCTCGCGCGCGCGTCCCTGCTGGCGCTGCTCGCCCCGGCGCTCGTGCTGCTCGGCAGCCGGCTGCGGGTGCGGTCCTGGGTCGCCGCCGGGGCCGTCGCGGCACCACTCGTCCCGCCGCTGCTCGCGGCGGGCCTCTCCGACGTCGGCCTGCCCCGGTGGGTCTGGATCCTCGCCCTGGCCGCGGCGGGCCTCGTGGCGCACGCCGCGACCGGCGTCCTGCTCCGGGCCGGCGAACGGCTCGGCGGCACCCTCCGGTGGGAGTCGCGCGTGCTGGGCGTGGTCCGCACCGCCGCACTGCCCGCGGCCCTCCTCACGACGTTCACGCTGCCCGACGTCGACCCGCTGCCCTTCGCCGTCTGGTGGGCGGCCGTCGCGGTCGGCGCCGGCGCCGTCGGGCACGCCCTGCGGGTGCGGGCCTGGGTCACGACCGGCCTGGTCGCGGCGCCCTTCGCGGCCTTCCCGGCGGCGCTCGCCCTCTCGGACGACGACGGCACGCTGCCGTGGGCCGTCGGCGCGGGCGCGCTGCTCGTCGCGCTGGCCACGCTGGCGGGGCCACCGGTCGCCCGCGTCACGGGCCCGCGCGTCGGCTCGGAGCTGCGGGTGGAGCTCCGGCTGCTGGAGGTGGCCCAGGCGCTGGGGGTGGGGCTGGCCGTCTGCACCGCGTTCCTGGTGCCGCCGGCCGGGTTGCTCGCCGGCCTCCCCGGGGACGCCGGGACAGCGGCCGTGCTGGCGGTCACCGCCGTCGTCGCCGCCGTGCTGCGACGCGGCACGCACCGCCGCTGGTGGACCTTTGCCGCCGGGGCGCTCGGCGCGGTCGCCGCGCTGTTCCTCACCCAGTGGGACGACATCGAGTTCCTGTGGGTGCTGCCCGCGGCGGCGGGCCTCGCGTGGGCGGTGCTCGCCGTGACGCTGACCGCGCTGGTCGCCGTCCGGGCGCGGGGGCTCGTGCCCGCCGCCCGAACGCGTGCCGACCTGCTGCTCGCGGCGTGGCTCGTCGCGGTGCTCTCGGCCGTCCCGGCCGTGTGGCTGTCCGCCCTGCGCGTGCTGGAGGTGCTGACGGGTCCCCTCGGCGTCGCCCCGGCGCGGACGCCCGACGACGCCCCGCTCGGCGGACCGTTCCTGCCGGCGGACGTCCGCGGACTGAGCGTGCTCGGCATGCTCGTGCTGACCGCCCTGGTGCTGGCGGCGTCCCGGCTGGGCGTCGCGGCGGGTCCGGCGGGACGTCCGGCCGCACCCCTGGTACTGATCGCGCGTGGCCTCGCGCCGTGGGCGACGGTGGGCCTCGGCGTCGCCGCCACGCTGCACGCCCGGCTGGCCGCGACGACGTCACTCGCTCTGCTGGCGGTCCTCGCCGCCGCGCTGCTGGCGGCGACGGCCGAGCCGGCGCGCTCCTGGCGCGGGCTGCGCGCCGTCGTGACCGCCGTGCGGGCCGGGGCCGACGGCCTGCGCCGGGTGACGCGGCACACCGTGCGGCTCGGCGGCTCCGCGACGAGCCCGCAGGAGGGCGCGACCTGGCATCCGGCCGCGCTGACCGCGGCCTGCGCCGCCCTCGTGCTGCTGACGGTCGGCTCGTGGCAGAGCCGGCCCACGGTGCTGCTCGCGGCCGCCGTCGTCGTACCGCTGACGCTGGCCGCGCGCGCGGCACTGCCGCGCGTCGCGCACCCCGCCCTCGTCGGCGGCGCGTACGCGTACGCGCTGGTCGTGGGCGGCGTATGGCTGGGCTGGCTCGGGTTCGGCTGGGTCGCCGCCGTGTGCACCGTTTCGGCCGCGGCCTCGCTGACGGCGGTCGCGGTGACCGTCGGCACGCGCGTGGCCCGCGCCGAGTGGGTCGCGGTGCTCGGCGTGACGGCCGTACCGTTCGCGCTCGGGGTGTACACGGTGGTGCTCGACCGCACGTGGTGGTCCGCCGGGGCGGCCGCCGCGATGCTGCTCCTGGAGCTCGTGCTGCTGCTCACCCGGCGGACCGGGCTCGCGCCCGCCGTCCGGGTGCTGGCCGCGGGCCTGGTGCTGCCCACCACCGCGGTGGCGATCGTGAGCGCGGGCGCCATGCTGCTCCCGCTCAGCGGCTCGCCCGTCCTGCTGCCCGTGATCGCGGCGGCGGTCGCCGTCGTCGCGGGCGGGGCGCCGCGCGTGGCCGGCTTCCTCGCCCGCCGGGTGCCGGACGGCGGCGGCATCGGCGCACTGGTGCGCGGCATGCTCGAGCTGAGCGTGGTGGTCACCGGCGCGATCACGGTCGGCCTGGCCTACGGCCGCCCGGCCGCCGGGCCCGACGTCGCGGTGGCCGTGCTGCTGCTCCTCGCCGTCGGCGCCGGGGTCGTGGCGCGCGAGCCCGACCGCACCCGTATCTGGTGGGCCGCCGGCGCCCTCGCGACGGCGGCGGCGTGGACCGCGCTGGCCGACGGCGGCGTGCGGCTCGTCGAGGCCTACACCCTCCCGCCCGCCGTCGGCGCGGTGCTCGTCGGGGCGCTGCTGGCCCGGCGGGTCGGGACGCACGGGTGGCGGCTCGTCGCCGCGGGCCTCGTGCTCGCGCTGGTGCCGAGCGACCTGACGCTGGCCCTCGCCACGAGCCCGGGGGACCCGCGCGCCTGGGTCCTGCTGGTGACCGGCCTGGTCCTGACGCTCGCGATCCTCGCGCTCCGGAGGTGGCCCCTCGTGTCCGCCGGGTGGGCCGCACGGGGCCGGACCCTGCTGGCGGGCGCGGTGCTGCTCGCGGGTGCGGGCCTGACCGTCGAGTCCTTGCAGGTGGCGGGGTCCACGGTCGGTGACACGGGCGTCCGGTTCGCGACGGGTCTGGGCTGGGCTCTCGCGGCGGGTGCGCTCGCCCTCGTGGCCGTCGGCGGTGCCCGGACGGATGCGCCGTCCGCCCGCCTGCGGCGTGTGACCGACACCGCGGGCCGTGTCCCCGCGCTGCTGTTCCTCACCGTGGGAGCGGTGGCGAACGTCGAGCCGCACTGGGGCGCGATCATCACGCTCTGGGCGCTGGAGGTCGCGCTGCTCGTGCTCCTCGTGGTCGTCGCGCGACGGCTGTTGCGCGGCCACACCACGGGTGTCCCGTCCTGGGCCGTCTGGATGGCCGCCCTGGCGGCGGGCATCGCCGCGTGGGTGCCGCGGGAGCTGCGGGTCGAGGTGTTCTCCGTGCCGCTCGGTGTGGGCCTCGTCGTGGCCGGCTGCTTCGCGCTCGGCGAGTGGGAGGCGCGCACCAAGGTGGGCGGACCCGACTCCGCCCGCGCCCCGGAGCGCACCCTGGTGGGCTGGCCCGTGGGCTGGACGGGCTCGTGGGCCCTGCTGGGGCCCGGGATCCTCGCGCTGCTCGGGCCCTCGGTGCTCGCGACCTTCACCGACCCGCAGACGTGGCGGGCCGTGCTCGTCGTCGCCGTGGCCCTGACCGGGGTGCTGGTGGGGTCCCGCCGCGGGCTCGCGGCGCCGTTCCTGCTCGGGGTCTGGGTGCTGCCGATCGAGGTGCTGATCGTGTTCGTCAGCCAGCTCGGGACCGAGATCTCCGCGGTGCCGTGGATGCTCACGCTCGCGGCGGCCGGCGGGGTCCTGCTCATCATCGCCACCCTGGACGAGCGGCGGACCGAGGGCTACGGGGGTGCGGCGGCGTACCTCCGGGACCTGCGCTGACCGGTTCCTGGACGCGGCGTCCCGGGCACCGGACAGGACAGTCCGGGACGCCGGGGGCGTGGTGGGATGACGCCATGCAGCACGATCTCCACCTCGCCGCCCACGGCGTCCGCCTCGAACCGCTGACGCGCGACCACGCGCCGGCCCTGGCCGCGCTGGTCGACACCCAGCTCTGGGCGGGCATGACCAGTGCCCTCCCCGACACGGTCCCGGCGATGGAGGCGTACGTGGACGCCGCCTTCGCGGCCCCGGACCACCTCGCGTTCGCGGTGCTCGGGGCCGACGGCGCGGTGCGCGGCTCGACCCGGCTCTACGAGCTCAACGCCGGGCAGCGCCGCGTCGAGATCGGCTCGACGTTCTACGGGCGCGACTGGTGGGCCGGCGAGACCAACCCGGCGTGCAAGCTGATGCTGCTGCGGCACGCGTTCGAGGAGCTGGGGCTGCGCCGCGTGGCTCTGCGCTGCGACGCGCGCAACACGCGGTCCCGTGCGGCGATCCTCAAGCTCGGCGCACAGGAGGAAGGCCGGCTGCGCGCGCACCGCGTGGCCCCCGACGGTTCCGAGGGCGACACCCTGTACTTCTCGATCCTGTCGGACGAGTGGCCCGGCGTCCGCGACGGCCTCGAGGCGCGGCTGACGGCCCGCACTGCCGTGTCCGAATCCCGCTAGCCGCCGCGCCCGGACGGGGCGCAGGATGGTGGGCATGACCGACGTCGAGCTCCGCGATCCCGCGTTCACCGAGCGCTACCGCGCCATCGCCGCGCGTGACTCCCGCTTCGACGGGCAGTTCTACACCGCGGTCCGTACCACCGGGATCTACTGCCGGCCCTCGTGCCCGGCGCGCACGCCGAAGGCCGAGAACGTCTCGTTCTACCTGACGTCCGCCGCCGCGCACGAGGCCGGCTTCCGGGCCTGCAAGCGCTGCCTCCCCGAGGCCGCCCCGGGCACGCCCGCATGGGACCTGCGCCGCGACCTCACGGGCCGCGCCATGCGCCTGGTCGCCGACGGCGTGGTCGACCGCGAGGGCGTGTCCGGCCTGGCGCAGCGCCTGGGCTACTCCGAGCGGCAGCTCCACCGGCTGCTGGTCGGCGAGCTGGGCGCCGGGCCGCTGGCCCTCGCCCGGGCACAGCGCGCGCAGACGGCGCGCGCCCTCCTGGTCGGCACCTCGCTGCGCCTGGCCGACGTCGCGTTCGCCGCCGGGTTCGGCTCGATCCGGCAGTTCAACGACACCGTGGCCGAGGTCTTCGGCGCGACGCCGTCGGAGCTGCGCGCCCGCGCCCGGCGCCCGGCGGGGTCAGGCACGACCCGTGAGATCGGTCGGTCGCCGCGAGCTCGGTCGGTTGACGGACCGAGCTCAGGGCATCAGACCGAAGTCGCGGCAGCGGCGGGCGAGCCCGTGCGGATCTCCCTCACGCTGCCTGTGCGCGAGCCGTTCGACGCGCGCGGCGTGCTGGAGTTCCTGGCCGTCCGCGCGGTCGAAGGGGTGGAGTCAGCCGACCTGGGCCCGGCGGTCCCGGCCGGTGCGGACGGGCCGGCCCGGTCGGCCGACGGCGCGGCGCACGTGCTCCGGTACGCCCGCACCGTCGTCCTGCCGCACGGCCCGGCGGCGTTCGAGGTGCGGGTGCCCCGGCCGGGCAGCGGCCGCGTCGACCTGGACCTCGAGCTCGCCGATCTCGCGGACGCCCCGGTCGCCGTCGCGCGCGTGCGGCGGCTGCTGGACCTCGACGCCGACCCGGTCGCCGTCGACTCCTCGCTCGCGGCCGACCCCGTGCTCGCGCCGTCGGTCGAGGCCGTGCCCGGGATCCGGGTGCCCGGCACGCTGGACCCGGCCGAGCTGCTGGTCCGCGCGATCGTGGGCCAGCAGATCAGCGTCGCCGCGGCGCGCACGCACCTGTCGCGCCTGGCGAAGGGCGTGGGCACCCCGTACGTCTCGGCGTTCGAGGGACTCAGCATGCTGTTCCCGACGCCGCGGCAGATCGCCGGTCCCCCGGCCCCGCCGGACGACCCGCACGGTCGGGCGGACGGCGCGGCGGGCAACGGCGTCCCGGCAGGCGTCCCGGCCGCCCAGGGCGGCGCCCCCTACCTCCGGCTGCCCGCCCGGACGCTCGCGACCGTGCTCGGCGCGGCCCGGGACCTCGCGGACGGCGCCCTCACCCTGAGCGTCGGCGACGACCCCGACGACCTCCGGCGCCGGCTCGTGGCGCGGCCGGGGATCGGCCCGTGGACGGCCGGTTACGTGGCGCTGCGCGTGCTCGGCGACCCGGACGTGCTCATGGACGGCGACGTCGCCCTGCTCGCCGGGGCCCGCAACCTCGGGCTGGTCTCCGCCGAGGACTCCCGGCCCCACCAGTTCAAGGAGCTCGCCCTCCGCGGCGCGGCCTGGGCGCCCTGGCGCTCGTACGCCGCGATGCACCTCTGGCGCTCCGCCTGACGTGTCAGACCCACAGGTCACCCGAGTGACCTGTGCACCTGACAGCTCGAACTCTCGGAAGGAAGAACATGAGGACCACGACCCTGATCACCCCGGACGGCCCCTTCAGCGTCGTCGTCGCGGCGGTCCCCGCCCGCGACGGCGGCCCGGCAACCCGCGAGACGCAGGAGCAGGTGCTGGCCGCCGGCTGGACGGACGACGTCGACGCGCTGCTCGCCCTGGTCCACCCCACGCTGCGCCCGTCCGGCGACGTCCGGGACACGAACCCGACGGGGCTGCTCGCCGAGGCCGCGGACGCCGTCCGCGCCTACTACGACGGCGACCACGGGGCGCCCGGGCGTGTCCCCGTGCTCCAGGCGAGCGGGCCGTACCGGACCCACGCGTGGGACGTGCTACGCGAGGTGAAGGCCGGCGAGCGGCTGACGTACAGCGAGTACGCGGTCCGGACCGGCCGCCCGGCCGCCGTCCGCGCGGCGGCCGGGGCGTGCGCCATGAACGCGGCCGCACTGTTCGTGCCGTGCCACCGCATCCTGCGCACGGACGGCACGCTCGGCGGGTTCCGCTACGGGCTGCCCATCAAGGAGAGCCTGCTGGCCCGCGAGGCCCCTGCGGCGTAACGTTCGAGGCGACTATGGCGGCGTCAGCCCTTGACCGAACCCGCCAGCAGGCCGCGCACGAAGTACCGCTGCAGCGACAGGAAGACGATCAGCGGCACGATCATCGAGATGAACGCACCGGCCGACAGCAGGTGCCAGTCGCCACCGCGCGAGCCCGCGAGCTCGGCGACCCGGACCGTGAGCGGGAACGTGTTGAGGTCACCCATGACCAGGGCGACCAGCAGGTCGTTCCACACCCACAGGAACTGGAAGATCGCGAACGCGGCCAGCGCCGGGGTGAGCAGCGGCAGCACCACCCGGAAGAAGACCTGCACGTGGCCGGCGCCGTCCATCCGCGCCGCCTCGACCAGGGACCTCGGGATCTCCTTCATGAAGTTGTGCAGCAGGAAGATCGCGAGCGGCAGCGCGAAGATCGAGTGCGACAACCAGATGGTCCAGAACGTGCCGTTGATGCCCAGGTCCACGTAGGCCGACAGCAGCGGCACCAGCGTGATCTGGATCGGCACGATCTGCAGGGCGAACACCGCGATGAACAGGAAGTCGGCGCCCTTGAAGTCGACCCAGGCGAACCCGTACGCGGCCAGCAGCGCGAGGGTGATCGGGATGAACACCGCGGGCAGCGTGACCACGAACGAGTTGATGAAGAACACGGCCAGGTTGGTCGACCCGTCGAACAGCGCGGCCTCGTAGTTGCGCAGCGAGAACACGCCCTCGCCGGCGAAGGCCGAACCGAACACGGTCCACCAGCCGCTCTGCCGGATGTCCAGCTCCGGGCGGAACGACGTGATCAGCAGGCCGACCGTCGGGATGGTCCACAGGATGGCGATGACCACGGCGAGGGTGCTCGCCCACGGGTTGGAGAGTGCCTTGCGCGCCTTGCGGGCCCGGCCGCTGATATCGGACTTCGCCCGGGGCACCTCGGGTGCCGCGTCGGCTGTCTTGACGGTGCTCATCGGACATCCTCCGAGAGGCGCTGCTGGCGCACGTTGTAGATGATCACCGGGATCACGATGACGAACAGCAGCACGGCCAGCGCCGCGCTGAGGCCCGCCTCGTTCTGCCGGAACCGCTGGTCGTAGAACTCCAGGGCCACGATCGAGGTGTTGAACTGGCCCGCGGTCATCGTTCGGACGATGTCGAAGGTTTTCAGCGTCGTCATCGCGATCGTGGTGAGCACGACCACCAGCGCAGGCCGGATGCTCGGGATGGTGATGCGCCAGAACATGCCGACGCCGGAGACGCCGTCGAGCCGGGCGGCCTCGATGATGTCGTCGGGGATCGCCTTGATCGACGCCGACAGCAGCGTCATCGCGAAGCCCGCCTGGATCCAGATGAACACCACCATGATGAGGAACGTGTTCAGGGGCCGGCTGATGAGGAACTGCTGCGGCTCGCCGCCCAGCCAGACGATGAACTGGTTGAGCAGGCCGGTCTGGTTCACGCCCGCCGGCTTGAACTCGTAGACGAACTTCCAGATGATCGACGCGCCCACCATCGAGATGGCCATCGGCAGGAACACGAGCCCCTTGGCCACCGCCTCGAAGCGGCTCTTGTCGACCAGGTAGGCGTACAGCAGGCCGAGGAACGTGGCCACGAGCGGGGCGACCAGCACCCACAGCGCCGTGTTGCCGAGCACGATGAGGAACTTCGGCTCGGTGAAGGCCACCACGTAGTTGTCGAGACCGACGAACTCCGTGCTGTTGCGGTTCATGAACGAGTTGATGACCGTACGGATCGCCGGGTACACCAGGCCGATCAGGAGCAGCAGCAGCGCCGCGCCCGTGAACCCGAAGCCGACGAACCACCGCGTGGGGTTACGTGGCCGGTCGACCACGAAGAGGATGATGCCCATCAGCACGACGAACAACACGATCGCGATGAGCATCAGCAAAAGTTTGTGCACGGGGTCGTCCCCGGCATACAGCAGCCAGTCCATGGCTATCTCCCTGTCGCGTCCTGGTCCGGTCGTCCTTGACTCGTCCCGCCCCTCAGCCTAGGACGGCGGAGGCGTGGGACTCGAAGTCCCACGCCTCCGCGCGTCATGGTCGAGGGCCGGGCGTCAGTTCGACGGCCAGGAGTCCTCGATCGTGTCGGTGACCTGCTGGCTGCTCTCGTCGCTGGCGAACCACTCGGTGATGCCGTTCCAGAACGAGTCGGTGCCGACCGCGGCCGGCATGAGGTCCGAGGCGTCGAACCGGGCCACGGTGGCCGGGTCGGCGAGGATCTCGGCGGAGAGCCGGTCGAAGTCCGTCGCGAGCAGCTCCGGGTCCAGGCCGTTGTTGGCGCTCACCCAGCCACCGGCGGGCGTGGCAGCGGCCTTGGCGTTGGCCCAGTCAGCGCTCGACAGGTAGGTCTGGAAGGCCTGCACCTCGGGACGGTCGGTGAACGCGCCGATGAACTCGCCGGCGACCAGCGTCGGCTTCTCGTCGGCGGTCATGGCCGGCAGGTAGAACGCGTAGACGTCGCCGTCCGGGCCCACCTCGGTGCCCTCGGGCCACTGCGTCTGGTAGAAGTTCGCGGCGCGGTGCATCCAGCAGTTGCCGTCCAGGATCGGGTAGCCCGCGTCCGTCCAGGTCGCGGTGGCGATCGAGTCGACGCCGCCCAGGCCGCCGTTCACGTAGTCCGGGTTCTTGAGGATCTCGCCCGCGGTGTCGAACGCGTCGACGATCTGCGGGTCGTTGAACGGGATCTCGTGGGTGTACCACTGGTCGTAGACGTCCGGGCCCGCCGTGCGGAGCACGACGTCCTCGATCCAGTCGGTGCCCGGCCAGCCGGTGGCGTCACCGGACTCCACACCCGCGCACCAGGGGCGGGTGGCGCCCTCGTTGCCCTCGGCGATGGTGGCCGTGAGGTCCATCAGCTCGTCCCAGGTGGTCGGCACCTCGTACCCGGCGTCGGCGAACATCGACGGCGAGTACCAGACGTACGACTTGACGTTGGAGCCCAGCGGCGCGGCGTAGAACGTGCCGTCGACCGTGCCGTACTCCTTCCACTCCGGGGCCCAGCCCTCGTCCACGTTGGCCTCGACCTGCTCCGGCGCGGGGAGGACCGCGTCGTAGTCGTTGACCAGCGTCTGGAGCAGACCGGGCTGCGGCAGGATCGCGATGTCCGGCGGGTTGCCGGCCTGGACGCGCACGGGAAGCTGCGCCTCCATCTCGCGCGAGCCCTCGTAGTTGATGGTGACGCCGGTGCACTTCTCGAACGGCTCGTACGACTTGGTCTGGGTCTCGGCCTCGGGCTCCACGATGGTGGTGTAGACGCTGACCTCCTTGCCGTCGAGGTCACCGAACTCGTCGTAGGCGGCACAGTCGATCGCGGCCTCGGTGGCCTCGCCGCCGTCGCTGCCGCCGCCGTCGTCGCCGGTGTCGGCACAGGCCGTCAGGACCAGGGCCAGGCTCGCGCCGGTCGCCGCCAGGGCGATCGCTCGGCGCTTGGAAGCCATCCGGATAGTCATCTCGTGCTCCTCCACTGCTTCGTGGGCTCAGAACCCTCTGACTTGCGGGTACGGACCGGCAGACTGCCGGGTTGCCCGACCTCAACGCAACCGTGGTTCTCGATCCAATGCAAGCCCATACAGCATCACCTTGCATTACGAAATCGTTGCAATCCCACCGGTCGCCCAAGAGTGGCGAAAAGCCGGGTACGCCACGCGCAAGGCGCCCGCGCACGCCCGCACGGCGGGTGGACGGCGCGACGTAGGCTTGTGCCGCCAGATCTCTGGTGCCCCTACGGAAGGACGGACATGATCGAGCTGAGGACGCCGCGCGAGATCGAGGAGATGCGCCCGGCGGGACGCTTCGTCGCCGACGTGCTGCTCGCCGTCCGCGAGGCCGCGGGCGTCGGGGTGAACCTCCTCGAGCTCGACGAGATCGCGCACAAGATGATCCGCGACCAGGGCGCCGAGTCGTGCTACATCGACTACCACCCCTCGTTCGGCGCGATGCCCTTCGGCAAGGTCATCTGCACCTCCGTGAACGACGCCGTGCTCCACGGCCTGCCCTACGACTACGCGCTCAAGGACGGCGACCTGCTGTCGATCGACTTCGCGGCGTCCGTGAACGGCTGGGTCTCCGACTCCGCGCTGTCCGTCGTCGTGGGCGAGCCCGACCCGGCCCGCGCCGCGCAGGACGTGAAGCTGATCCGCACCACCGAGGTGGCGCTGGAGGCCGGCATCGCCGCCGCGCAGCCGGGCAAGAAGATCGGCGACATCTCGTCGGCGATCGCCGAGGTGGCGCACGCCGCCGGCTACTCGGTCAACACCGACTTCGGCGGGCACGGCGTGGGCCGCACCATGCACGGTGACCCGCACGTGCCGAACAACGGCCGGGCGGGCCGTGGCTTCCCGCTCAAGCCGGGCCTGGTGATCGCGGTGGAGCCGTGGTTCCTGGAGACCACGGACGAGATCTTCACCGACCCCGACGGCTGGACGCTCCGCTCGGCGGACGGCTCGCGCGGCGCCCACTCGGAGCACACGATCGCGATCACGCCGGACGGTCCGCTGATCCTCACCGCGCGCTGACGGAGCGGCTCCCGCTGGTCGGGCTGTCGAGACCCGGGTCTCGACAAGCTCGACCAGCGAAGGAGCTCGACCAGCGAAGGAGCTCGACCAGCGAACGGGGCGCGACCAGCCCTGGGTCAGATCAGGGTCTTCAGCGCCTGGATCACGCCGTGCTGCGAGATGTCGCCCACGGTCTCGTTCGCGATCGCCTTCACGGCGGCGGGGGCGTGGCCCATCGCGACGGCGCGGGCGGCCCAGCTCAGCATCTCGATGTCGTTCAGGCCGTCGCCCACGGCGAGCGTGTTGTGCCGCGGGACGCCGAGCGTGGAGCGGATGTTCTCCAGCGACGTCGCCTTGCTCAGGTGCCGCGGGGTCACGTCGATCCAGTCGGGTCCGGCCTCCGTGGCGGTCACGCCGTGCCGGCGGAGCGGCTCCAGCAGGTCCAGCACGTTCGGCCCCCGCAGGATCGCGCGCGAGGCAGGCATCATGCCCAGCTCGTCGACGCCGACCACGCGCTGGGCGCCGTTGACCTCGTGCGGTTCGAACAGCCGGTTCACGCGGTAGCCGATGCCGATCTCCTCGACGCCGATCTGCACGTCGGGGAACCGGCTCAGCGCCATCCGGACCACCGGGCCGACGTCGAACGTCAGGACGTCCTCGAGCATGTAGCCGTTGGTGCACGTGGCGCACAGCCGCGCCGTCACCGCGCCGTTGGAGGCGACCACCCAGCCGTCGGTGATGCCGAGCTCCTTGGCCACGGGCAGAATCCCCGTCAACGACCTTCCCGACGCCAGGACCACGTGATGCTTCCGGCCACGCACGAGCTGCACGGCCAGAACCGTCGGCCCGGGCACGGGCTGCCCGGTGACCAACAGGGTCCCGTCGATGTCGAGGGCGACCAGGTGAGGCGCGTCGTTGCGCACCCGCATGGACACCGATTGGTCGTCCAGGATCATCACGTACCCCCATGGCACCGTGAGCGCCGTCACCCTTCGACGGATCGCGCCCAAATGTACAGGCATTCGCCCTGTGATCCATACCTTTGCACGGATAACTTTCACCCGTGTCGACAGTCGCCAGATCTTGCCCGACTCAGAGCAGCGAGCGGAGGACGTCCACCACGCCGTCGTCGTCGATCGAACCGGTCACGGCATCGGCCGCCGCCTGCACCGGCTCGGTCGCGTGCCCCATCGCCACGCCCCGTCCGGCCCACCGCAGCATGTCGATGTCGTTGCTGCCGTCACCCACGGCGACGGTGTTCTCGGCCGCCACGCCGAGCTCCTTGCGAACCACCTCGAGGGCCGACGCCTTGGTCACGCCCTGCGGTGCGATGTCCATCCACGCGGACCAGCCGACGGCGTACGTGACGTCGTCGAAGCCGAGCCGCGCTGCGATCTCGTGGAACTCCGCGCTCGTCTCCCCCGGGCTGCGGACCACGACGCGCGTGACGTCGCCGGCCCAGAGCTCCTCGAAGTCCACCACACGGTGCTCCCCGTTGAGCTCGCCCTCGGGAAAGAGCTCGGTCATGCGGAAGCCTACGCCGACATCCTCGACCGCGTAGCGCGCGTGCGGCAGCTCGACCTTGAGCATGCGCAGCACCGGCTCGGGGTCGAACGTCTCGACGCGCTCCAGGGTGTAGCCCATCGGGGCGGTGACGTCGATGCGCGCCGTGACGGCACCGTTCGAGGCGACGATCCACTCGTCCTCGATCTTGAGGTCCGCCGCGACGGGCGTCATCGCGATGAGCGAGCGACCCGACGCCAGCACCACGTGGTGTCCGGCGGCGCGGACGGCGGCGACCGCCTCCCGCGCCGCGTCGGACAGCACCTCGTCGTACGTGACGAGCGTCCCGTCGATGTCGAGGGCGATGAGCTTGCGTTCGATGTCACGGGCCACGCTCGCAGCCTACCGACCGGACGGTGAACGCCGGCCGACGGCAAGGTGATCGACCGCCTACTTCACCGGCTCCAGAACCTCCAGGCCGCCCAGGTACGGGCGCAGGCCCTCCGGGACGTGCACCGAGCCGTCCGGCTGCTGGTGGTTCTCCAGGATCGCGACGATCCAGCGGGTGGTGCCCAGCGTGCCGTTCAGGGTCGCGACGTTCCGGGTCGAGCCGTCCTCGGTCCGCTCACGGACGCCCAGGCGGCGGGCCTGGAACGTGGTGCAGTTCGACGTCGAGGTGAGCTCCAGCCAGCGCTCCTGCGTGGGCAGCCACGCCTCGCAGTCGAACTTCCGGGCCGCCGAGGAGCCCAGGTCGCCCGCCGCCGTGTCGATGACGCGGTAGGGCAGCTCGACCTTGGCCATCATGGCCTCTTCCCAGCCCAGCAGACGCTGGTGCTCGGCCGCCGCGTCCTCGGGGGCGCAGTAGCTGAACATCTCGACCTTGTGGAACTGGTGCACGCGGATGATGCCGCGGGTGTCGCGGCCCGCCGAGCCGGCCTCGCGGCGGTAGCAGGCGCTCCAGCCGGCGTACCGCAGGGGGCCGTCGGACAGGTCCACGATCTCGTCGCTGTGGTAGCCCGCGAGCGCCACCTCCGAGGTGCCGACCAGGTACAGGTCGTCCTTCTCCAGGCGGTAGATCTCGTCGGCGTGCGCGCCCAGGAAGCCCGTGCCCTGCATGGTCTCGGGCTTGACGAGGGTGGGCGTGATCATGGGCGTGAAGCCCTGCTCCACGGCCTGGTCCATCGCCATGTTGAGCAGCGCCAGCTCCAGCCGCGCGCCGATGCCGGTGAGGAAGTAGAACCGCGCCCCGGACACCTTGGCGCCGCGCTTGGTGTCGATCGCGCGCAGGCCCTCGCCGAGCTCCAGGTGGTCCTTGGGCTCGAAGCCCTCGGCCGCGAAGTCGCGGCGGGTCCCGACCTGCTTGACCTCGATGAAGTCCTCCTCGCCGCCCGCGGGCGCGCCCTCGATCACGTTGGCGATCGAGTACAGCACCCGGTCGAGCTCCTGCTCGGCCTCGGCCGCGGTGGCCTGGTGCTGCTTCACCTCCTGCGCGAGCTGCTTGGTGCGGGCCAGCAGCGCCTGCTTCTCGTCGCCCTGCGCCTGCGCCACCTGCTTGCCCAGGGACTTCTGCTCCGCGCGCAGGTTCTCGAACTCGGTCAGGGAGGAGCGGCGGCGCGCGTCGGCGTCGAGCGCCACGTCGACGAGGTCGGGGTCGTCGCCGCGGGCCACCTGGCTCGCGCGGACGACGTCAGGGTTGTCGCGCAGAAGTCGGAGATCGATCACGGGGACGAGCCTAACGGGGCTGTCGCTCTGAATTCGTCCGCAGCGCGACCATCGTGAGCAGTGGCACGGCGGGGATGAGCGCGATCATCGCGATCCGCAGCCCGAAGTCGTTGACCAGCGAGCCCAGGACCGCCATCACCCACATCGCGACCAGCGCGGGGCGCAGGAACTCCCAGCTCCGCTCCGCGCGCGTGAACCAGGCGGGCGTCAGGCGTCGCCGCCACGTCGCCGGCCCGAAGAGGGCGAGGCCGACCAGCACGAGGACCACCACGGTGGCCCAGACCGCCGGCCCGCCCGTGATCGAGTTCAGCGCGTACAGCGCCTTGCGCAGCACGGTGGAGACCGCCTCGCCGTCGACCACCTGGGCCACGAACCGGCCGAGGTGCGAGCGCGACTCGGGCGGGCGCAGCCAGTCCAGGACGCCCACGACGGCCACCAGGCCGACACCGGCCGCGGCGACCCAGGTGAACCGCCAGAGAGTGAGGCGCAGCCCGGACGCGGCGGTGGCGACCACCACGAACGCCGGGACGAGCACCAGGCCGCCACCGAGGTCCGCCCCGAGGGTGGGCCAGACGTCGACCGCCATCGCGATCACGCCCACGACGCTGACGGCCAGGGTGGCCAGGACCCGTCTGCCGCGCGACACGAGGAGCTGCGCCAGCGCGGCCGCGAGCACGATCGCCGCCACCGCGTAGACCGAGAACGTCGGGTTGCCGAAGCCGTAGAACCGCGCGCCGAACGTCGGGGCGGAGCCGAGCGGCGCCGCCCGGTTCAGCGGCGTGCCGAACAGGGCGTCCACCGTGAGCGCGACGAACGTGATGCCCGCGACGACGGCAGGGGCCGCCCACAGGGGCCGTCGTGGGGCGAGCAGGCTCAGCCCGGTCACGGCGGCCGTCACGAGCAGGGTGGCGCCCACGATCGCGAGCACGGGCAGGTCGAACCGCCACCAGCCGGTGAGGGAGACGAGGAACCCGCCCGCCGGGAGCGCCGTCAGCGCCGTGGCGGCGACGACGGCGGCGCGCCGCAGCCCGCCCGGCACGAACGCGACCCGTCGCGGCACCCACCAGCAGGCCGCCGCCAGGGCGAGGCCCAGCCAGAACGGCACGTCGACGAGCCAGATGTACGCGTCCCGGCGCACGTGGTCGCGCGCCGTCATGTCCGCGAGCTCGTCGGCGGTGAGCCAGGCCGAGGCGGGGCGCTCCCCGGCCCGCAGCAGCGGCGTCGGGTCGATGTCGGCGGGCAGGTCCACGCCGACGGCGTCGAGCACCGCCGCCGGGACGTCCATCAGGCGCGCGACGCCCTCCGTGCGGGTCGCCGTGCTGGCCAGGTAGCGCGGCAGCCCGTCGTAGTTCGCCGAGGGGCGCACCAGGGCGGGCCCCAGCTCCAGCGCGTGCTCCGGCGTGGTGGCCACGTCGATCACGAGCACTGTCGCGTCCGCGGGGGCGGCGGCCAGCACGCGCCACACCGTGAGGTCGACGGCGGCGACGAGGTCGGCGCGGATGGCCTCGACCTGGTCGGCGCCGTCGGGCTGCTTCTCCAGGTCCGCCCGCTCGGCGACGTCCAGCAGCGCGGAGCCCGCGTCCACGAACGTGACGGGGCAGTCCCAGGCGCCCGAGTCCGCGGCCAGCGCCGCGTCGAGGTCGAAGTACCGGCCGACGCTGCCGTCCCCCTCGGCGAGCGCGACGGCCGCGCCCGGCCCGACGGCCGTCGTGCACTCGTCGGCGAGGGCGTCCCCGAACGTGCCGGGGTGGGCGGCGTAGCCGGAGCCGCGCTGCAGCGCGGTCAGCCGGTCCCACTGGTCGACGACGGCGGGCCGGTCGCCCTCCGCGGTCCCGGCACCGGCCGAGCCGGCGTCCGCGTCCCCGGCGTCCGCGGCGTCCTTGCCCGCTCCGCCGTCCGCCGTGTCCTCCGCCAGCGGCGTCACGGTGATCTCGTCGCAGATCCAGTGCCGGTCGGCGTCGCGCTCGTCGGCGACCTCGGCCAGGCGCCCGGCCGACAGGCTGAGCCACCCGCTGTCCGGGCACCGCGCGGCGCGCCCGTTGGGGAGGGTCAGGCCCGCGGCGTCCGCGCCGTCGGTGAGCATGCCGTAGAGGGTGGGCGCGGGGGCGGTCCCGGTGTCGAGGGACGGCTGGACGTCGGTCCAGCGCAGACCCTGCGTGCCGATCACGACCACGTTCTCGCCGGGCGGCACCACGGGCTCGGCGCTGCTCAGGGAGCCCGACTCCTCGCCGGCGGCCTCGGCGCCGGGCACGGGCAGCACTGCCGCCGCGAAGAGCAGGCTGAGCAGCAGCGCGCCGGACAGGCCCAGCACGGCCGACGGCACGCGGCGGACCGGCTCAGTCTGCCGGCCGGAGGGGAGCCAGCCGCGGGCGCCGAGGAACCGGGTCACCAGGTCCGGACGCGCCGCGAGCAGCGCGACCAGGGCGAACGGCACGAACAGTGTGAGCCCGCGCAGGCGGTCCCCGAAGTACGGCGCGGCGTCCACGGCGACGGTCACGAGCGCGACGGCGCTCACGGCCGCCACCCCGAGCCACACCGGCCGGGTGGGTCGCTGGGTCTCGCGGGCGCGGGCGCCGTCGCCGAGCACCGAGCCGGCGCTCGTCGCCGTGCGCCGACGCGCCGCGTAGGCCGCGAGCCCGCCCGCGAGGACCAGGCCGGACACCGCGTAGATCACGAAGGCCACGTCCGAGAACCCGTAGAAGCGGTCCGCGGTGGCGAGCGACGGGCCCAGGAGCGAGGCCTGCAGCAGCGTGAACCCCGTGACCCCGTCGATCGTGAAGACCAGCCAGGTCAGGCCCGCCGCCGCGACGGCGTTGCGCCACGGGGCCGGAGGGAGCAGCCGCGAGACGCCCCGGATGCCGAGCGCGACGGCGACCGCGGCCACCGTCAGCGACAGGGCCAGGCCGAACTCCGGCGCGGGCCACACCCACCACCGGGAGAGCGTCGCCAGGCTCGCCGCTGCCGGCGCCGACACCGCGAGCAGCACGGCGCTCAGGGCCAGCCGCTGCCGGTACGGCCCGGGCTCCCGCCGGGGACGGGCGGCGCGCCGCGGCAGCACCAGGACGAGCACGGCGATCAGCAGGAACAGGACGATCACCCCGGCGAAGGCGGGCACCTGCGCGGGGATCGTGTCGGCCAGGACGTTGATGTACTGCCGGTTCTCGACCGTGCGGGCGACCGTGGTCCGCCGCGGCTCGCCCACCTCGATCGGCGAGCCGTCGATCGAGGGCTCCTCGAGCGCCGGGTCCGGCCCGGGCTGTTCCTCGGCCTCGGGGTCCGGGAGGGCGCCGGCGGCCTCGGCTGCGGTAGCCGTGAGGTCGGTGAGCTGCACGAACCCGGTGCTCCGCGACGCGTCCGACGTCAGCCAGCGCACCCGGGGGACGTCCACCACCCAGTCCACGACGACCTGGAGGCCCTGCTGCGTGAGCGGCGTGTCCGCGACGCCCGCCACGAGCACCCGCGTGCCGGCGGGCAGGCTCCGGGTCAGGCTGCTGAGCGTGCCGTCCAGGGTCTCCAGCGCCTGGGCCCGCTCGGGCCCCTCGGGCAGGCTGCCGGCGTCGACGACGGTGACTGGGCACTCCGTGAGGGCGTCGTCCCAGGCCGGGCCCCGTGCGCCGAAGGTGCTCGCCGAGCCCTCTGCGCCGTCCGAGGTCAGGGCGTCCAGCGAGGGGACGTACCGGCCCACGGTCCCGTCCGCGCGGGCGAGCATGACGGCGGCGCCCGGCCCGACCGCGGTCGAGCACGCGTCCGCCTCGTCCAGCATCTCGCCGAGGAGGCCGGGGGCGGGCGCCTCCTCGCGCTCGGCGGGCTCGGCCGGCTCGGCGGCCTCCTCCTCGTCCTCGTCCTTCTCCGGGAGCTGCGCCCAGCCGTCGATCGTGGCGCGCGCCGGCTCCGCGTCGCCGGAGCCCTGCCCGGCACCCGTCGCGGGCTCGGGCACCGGCGTGCACGACGTCGCCCCGCGCGCCTCACGCTTCTCGCCGTCCGGGCTCTCGGGGTCCGGCTGGTCGGCGCGCTCGGCGGTGCCGGCCGAGACCGTCCGGCTGCCCGCCGAGAGCGTGAGCCACGCGTCCAGCGGGCACGTGGCGGGCGCCGCGGTCCGCACGTTGATCGACGCGACCGAGCCGCCGCCGATCATGTGCCACAGGGTCGGGGTGGTGCTCCGGGAGACGTCCGTCCACCGCAGCCCGGCCACGCCGACCACCACGACGGGAGCGGCCGGCGCGAGCTCCACGGCCGAGGACGCGGATCGCGGGGCCGCCGACGCGGTCGTCGGGCCGATCAGGCCCAGCAGGGCCGCGACGAGCATGACGAGGGCGGCGGGCACGGTCAGTGTCCGGGTGGAGCGGGGATTCACCCGCCCAGGGTAGATGGCCGCGGCCGTCACGGGGCCCGGACCAGGAGCGCACCCGGCTGGACGCGCACGTCGACCTCGACGGCCCGGCCGAGGGGATCTCCGTCGACCTGGGCCTCCTCGCCCGCGGGCACGCGGATGCGCGCCCGGCGGGCCTTGGTGTGGTCGATGCGGCCGAGCTTCTCTGGCAGCTCGTTCCGCACCCCCACCCCCTGCATGGCGATCTCCAGGGTCAGCTGGGCCCAGCCGAGCACCCCGCCGCGCACGTCGACGGCGGCCACGTCGAGCACCCCGTCGTCGAGCACGGCGTCGGGCAGCAGGGTGACGCCGCCGGGAAGCATGCCCACGTTGCCCACCATGATCGACCGGGCCCGGGCCTCCACCGGCGGTTGGTCGTCGAGCTGCAGGCTGGCGCGCATGCGCCGGGCCTGCATGTGCGAGAGGCCCGCCACGAAGTAGGCCACCCAGCCCACCCTCTTCTTCAGGCCGGAGTCGGCCGTGGCGACCATCGCGGCGTCGAAGCCCAGGCCCGCGATGACGAGGAAGATGTGCTCGCGGTCCGTGTCGGGCTCGTGGTCGGGCTGGTTCGGGTGCTCGTCGTTGCGCGGGGTGTCCGCGAACTCCACGACCCGCAGCCAGCCGACGTCGATGGCCCGCGTGCGGCCGGCCAGGATCACGTCGAGGGCCTCGTCCATGCTGGTCAGCGGCAGCTCGAGGTTGCGCGCCAGGAGGTTGCCCGTGCCCACCGGCAGCACGCCCATCGGCGTGCCCGAGCCGACCATCGTCTCGGCGACGGCGCGCACCGTGCCGTCGCCCCCGGCCGCGATCACGATGTCCGCGCCGTCGTCCAGCGCCTGCCGGGCCTGCCCCTTGCCGGGGTCGTCGATCGTGGTCTCGTACCAGAGCGGCTCCGGGAGCCCGTTCGCCGCGCAGTGCGCCCGCACCTGGGCGGGCAGCCCGCTCGCGTGCAGCTTGGACGGGTTCACGACCACCGCGATCTGCCGGGCCGCCGGCGCGCTCTGCGGCACGGCGCGCCGGCCCTCCCGGCGACGCATCCAGGCCTGCTGCGACCACGCGCCGGCGGCGACGGCGAGTGCCAGTACCCCGATGACGATCGCGATGATGCCAAGCCAGACCTGCCACTCCATGAGGTCAGGGTACGGGGCCGGCCTGAGGGTCGATCAGCTGCGGACGTTCGACCCCGCGTGCCGCACGGCGTCCACCGCGCCGCGCATCTTGCGCGCGTTCACGGCCAGCAGGACGTCGCGGTACTGGGCCGCCCGGTGGATCTGCCCCTTGAGGTCGTTGGCGGAGGCCCGGTGCTTGAGGTCGCACGGCACCTCGACGGCGACGTACCCCTTGCGCAGCAGGTCGATGGTCATGCCGGTCTCGACGCCCCAGCCGCGGGCGAGCGGCGTGGCCGCCTCGAACGCCTCGCGGGTGAGGCACCGCATGCCGGACAACGGCTGCGACGGGCTCCAGCCCGTCATGGCCTCGATGGCCCGGCGGGACGCGCCGACGACGACGCCCCGGCCACCGGCACCGGCCTGCTTGGGCAGCAGCGCGATCGCGAGGTCGGCGACGCCCTCACGGACCGGGCGCACGAGGGGGGCGGTGTTCACGGCGGTGTCGCCGAGGTCGCCGTCGATGAACATGAGGAGACGCGGGGGCCGCCCGTCGGCGTCGCGCATCGCCACCACCGCCGCGCCCGTCTCCATCGCGGCGGCCTTGCCGCGGTTGTGGGAGTGGCGCACGACGACGGCGCCCGCGGCGCGCGCCACGTGCTGCGTGTCGTCCTCGGAGCCGTCGTCGACCACGAGCACGAGGTCGACATGGGGGATCGCACGCGCGGAGCGCACGGTGGCGGCAATGCGCTCGGCCTCGTCCTTGGCGGGAATGATGGCCGCCACCCGCTGGACGTTCTTGCCTGCCTGTGCATTGCCGGGACGCGTGGTCTTCGCGACCGGGAGAGCGTTCACACCTGTCCTGCCTGAAGCGTCGATTTGCCGTGGTGAGTGTTCGGATAGCCCTTTGCTTGGTGAGTGCAAAGGTTTACCCCTGGAATCCTACTCCCTTGGTCCGCTAGTTGCCGAAACCTGGGCCGCTCGTGGCGATCCTCGGTGACAGCCGTAGCGTTCCGGGCCGCTCGCGCACGACCGGCCGGGGCGTCCGGTCTAGCGCAGGGTGACCTGGCGAGAGACGATACCTGCTCTTGCGCGTCGCTCGTTCGCATCAAGCGGCTCCCTGATGGAAAGTGCTTTCGCGAGCTTCTCGCCGAGCTCGGCCACGGGACCCTCCAGGTCGGCGGCCTCGGTGCCCTTCGGCAGCTCCCAGACCGGGACGACCAGGCCGGACGCACGAAACGCTCCCACGAACCTTCCACCCGCGAGCCCTGACTCGCGCTTTGCGTGCAGGCGGGAGATCGCGTCGATGACGTCGTCCTCCGGCTCGGGGCGTGCCCAGCGGAGGAACTCGCGCGACATGCTGCACCAGTAGGCGGACTCGACCGAGGTGACCTTGACGGTGGGGATCGCGCCGTCGGCCGCGTCCTCCAGGTTCTGCTTGAGCTCCGGCGTCACGTCGGCGCTCGGGTCGAGCCAGTAGTCGAACGTGTCGTGCACGGTGACCTCGAACGGCACGCTCAGGTCGAGCACGTCCTGCAGCCGCGGGCCCTCGCCCGGCAGCTCGCCCGACTCCACGGCCGTACCCGGCTCCAGCTCCATCGCCTCCAGCAGGGCGGCGGCGAGGTCGCGGCTCACGTCACCCGAGCCGACGATGCCCTGCACGGCGAGCAGCAGCGTGCCGTCGGCCCGGTGCAGCGCGGTCCAGGCGCCGGGCAGGAGCGTCACCACCGTGACGTCACGGGAACCGTACTCGGCGGTGGTGCGGGCGGTCGCGGTCGCCGACGGGACGATCTCGCGCATCGCCACCCAGTCGGTCTCCCCGGGGAGACCTTCGAAGGGCCGGAGCACGAAGTCGGAGGAGGGGTTCTTGGCCATGCGGCGAGTGTATCCGCGCGCATGGTCGCAGATCTGTCCTCCCGGTGATGTTTCGGGGCAGCCCGTCGGACGGGACGATGATGGAACCGTGGAACCCTGGCTCGCTGCGCACCTGCCCGTGCTCGACCTCGCGCTGGACGCCGTCCTCGCCGTGCAGCGCGCGGCCGCCCGGGCGGGCGCGGCCGACCCCGTGCTCCTCGACCCGGCCCGCGCCGACCCCGCCCGGGTCGCCGTCGGCTTCGCGTCCGACCGCGTCCTCGCGCTCGACGGGCAGCCGGTGCAGGGCTTCGCCCCGCTCTCCGGCTTCTTCGCCACGGCCGACGGCTGGGTCCGCACGCACGCGAACTACCCGCACCACCGCGCCCGCCTGACGGCGCTCGCCGGGCTGCCCGACGACGCCGGCCGCCCCGCGTTCGCGGAGCGGCTCACCGCGCTCTCGGCGCAGGACCTGGAGGACCGCGCCGCCGAGGCAGGCGCGATCGTCGCGCGCGTCCGGACCGAGCAGGAGTGGCGGGAGTCCGCGCCGGGGCGCGCCGCCGCGGCGGGCCCGCTGGTGCGGACCGGGGTGCGCGGACCCGCGACCGGAGCGCGCGCCCGCCGGGCGGGCGCGACGCCGGCGGCCGGCATCCGGGTGCTCGACCTGACCCGGGTCATCGCCGGGCCGGTCGCCACGCGGACGCTCGCCCTGCTGGGCGCGGACGTGCTGCGGGTGGACCCGCCGGAACCCGTTGAGATCGAGTGGCAGCACCTCGACACGGGGCAGGGCAAGCGCAGCGCCGTCCTGGACCTGCGGGACGCCCGCGATCGCCGCACGGCCCAGGACCTGCTCGACGCCGCCGACGTGCTCGTGACCGGCTACCGGCCCGGCGCGATCGAGGTGTTCGGGCTCCGGGTGCCGCCCGGCGCGGTGACCGGGCGGGTGTCCGCCTGGGGCGACGCCGGCCCGTGGGCCGGCCGCCGCGGCTTCGACTCGATCGTGCAGGCGGCCAGCGGGATCGCGCTGCTGGAGGGGGGCGACGGGACGCCCGGAGCACTGCCCGCCCAGGCGCTCGACCACGCCTCGGGGTACCTGCTCGCGGCGGGGATCGTGGACGCCCTCACGCTCCGGCGCGACGACGGCCTCGGCCGCGACGTCGCGGTGTCGCTCGCGCGCACCGCCGCCTGGCTGCTGGACCTGCCGGGACGCGACCCGGTGCACCCGGCCGCCGCAACGGCGTCGGGCACGGGGACGGAGCGCGACGGGACCGTGACGCACGCGGGCGTCACGACCGCGCGGCCGGTGCTCCCGGGGTACGCCGACTACCCGTACCCCGCGCACCCGTGGGGTACGGACGCGCCGGGCTGGCTGCCCGTCCCCGGCTAGGGGCGGGCGCGGGCGTCCGGTCAGGCGCGGATGCGGCTGCGGCGGGCGACCAGGAGCGAGGCGGCGCCGCCGAGGACCAGGGCGCCGGCCGCCGACGTCAGGGCGGTGGCCTCGGCGCCGGTCGTGGCGAGCCGGACGGGAGCGTCCAGCGTGGCCTCGGTCAGCGAGCCGGACTCGCGCTCGGTCGTGGCCGCGGTGTCCTGGCTCGGCACGTACGCGGTGAGCTCGGCCCCGGCGGTGTCGGCCTCGGTCGGGCCCTCCCACTGCTGGCCCGGCGCCTGGACGGCCACCGGGGGCTCCGACGCCTCGACCTGCACGGGGGTGACGGCCTTCGCGGGGGCCTCGGCCTCGGCCTCGGCGGCCGCCGGCTTCTCGGCGGGCGTGGTGGCCTGCTCGACCTCGGTCTCGACCTGCGGCTGCGCCTCGGCGGCAGACTCGTTGGCCTCCTCCACGTACTCCCACACGGCCTCGCGGACCTTTTCCCGGTCCTCGTCGGTCCAGTCGCGGTGGTTGCCCTGGGGCGTCGCGCCGCGACCGCAGTTGCCGTCCTCGGAGCGGCCGTCCTTCGAGCCGCCGTACTGCGGCACGTCGTAGTCGGGCTCCGTGTAGCTGGCGGGCTGGTACGAGCGCGGGGCCTGCGCCTCGCGGCCGCGGTCGTGCCCACGGTCGTTCCCGCGGTCGTGGCCACGGTCGTTCCCGCGGTCGTAGCCGGCGGAGTGCCCGTCCGGCCCGTCGTGCCCGTGGCCCTCGTGCGCCATCGCCGGGCTGGCGACGGCGGTCGCCGCGGTGGCGAGCGCGATCGTCGCCACGACGCGGGTGGCCGCGGACCTGGCGACGGACGAAGGCTTGACGGCGGCGTGCTTCATGAGAGCTGCTCCAGCATGGTCGGCTACGACGGCCCGGAACCCGGGACGCCACGACGCTACCTGATCGGTAATAGCCGGAAAAAGGGGTAGACCGGAAAAACCTGATGCGATGGTAACGATCCGATAACAACGGACACAAGAATGGAACCTTCTGAAAGCGCCGGAGAACGCAAACGGGGTGGAGCGCCAATGGCGCTCCACCCCGCTACGTCAAGACCGAAGAGGCTGGGGTCCTCCCGGGGAATTCAGCTCAGGAAAGACCTCCCAGCAGACCGCCGGTGAGGCCGCTCACGGCACCGCCGGTGAGGCCGTCCACGGCACCGGTCACGCCACCGACGGTGTCCTTGACGGCGCCGCCGGCGACGCCCTCGACGGTGCCGGTCACGGTCTTCACCACGGGCTTGGCCACGCCGTCCACGACGACGTCCTTCACGACGGGCTTGGCGACACCGTCCACGACGACGTCCTTGACGAGCGGCTTGGCCACGCCGTCCACGACGGTGTCCTTGACGACCGGCGTCACGACGTCCTCGACCACGTTGCCCTTGACGACGCCGCCGACGACCCCGCCGAGCACCACGTCACCGACGACGGGCTTGGCCACGCCGTTCACGACACCCGGCACGACGTCGCCGGTCACGGTGCCGACGGCACCCGGGACGACCGAGCCGGTCACGTTGCCCACGGTCGAGGTGACGCCCGGCACGACGCCGCCCTGCACGGCGCCCACGGCGCCCGGCACCACACCGGTGGCGACCGGCTTGACGACGCCGTCCACGGCGACGTCGCCCACGACCGTCTCGACCGCACCGGCGGCCGGGGTGGTGACCTTGGCGACGAGGCCCGGAACGCTGGCGACCACGCCGGGAACGTTCGAGACGACGCTGTTCACGACGCCGCCCACGCCGCCGAGCACGCCCGGCAGGTTGGCCGTGAGGCCGGCGACCGGAGCGGTCACGCCGCCCAGGACGTTCGGCACGTTGCGGATCACGTCGGCCACGGTGGCCGGCACGTTCTCGACGGTGCCGGTCGCGACGCCCGTCACGGTGCCCGCGGCGCCGTTCACGACATCGCCCTGCAGCACGCCACCGGCCACGCCGTTGACGACGTCACCCTGCAGCACGCCGCCGGTCACCCCGGAGACGACGCCGGTCGCGGTGCCCAGAGCACCGCCGCCGAGCACGTTGGCCAGCGCGGCCTTGGCGGTGCCGGTCACGCCGGACACGGCCGAGCCGCCGGTCACGCCACCGACGACGTCGGAGACGACCTGGGGCGCGGCACCCTGGAGGGCGCCCGAGACGTACTGCGCCGGCTCGTAGTTCGGCGCGAGGGCCGTGGTGGGGGCGATGGAGGCGGGGAGCTCAGCCTTCTTCACCACGTCCGTGACCACGTCGGTCGCGGGGAGCGAGCCGGTGAGCTCGCTGAGGTCGATCGAGGTCGACGAGAGGGCAGGGACCGCCGACTTGAGGCCCTCGGCGGTGGTGCCGAGGTCCCCGAGGGAGTCCAGCGGCGAGGCCTCGGCGGCCATGGCCGGCGCAGCCATGCTCGTGGCCGCGGTTGCGATGGCGACGGTCGCGATGGTCCGCGCGCCCGCCGATGCGGTCTTCTTCTTGTGTGCTGCGTGCTTCAAAAGGTGCTCCAGCATCTCGATGCGCAAATGCGCGTTCGGTCCTTGAGCCACCGAACTTAGCCCGCACCCCCGGGTGAATAAAATCACCCTGATCACGATTCGGTAACGATGGACGAATTGGACCCTGGATGCCAGTCCGCCCGGCATATCCGGACAATCGCCGCCGGTTGGTTATCGGCGCGCGGCCGAGTTATCGGCTGGAGCGGTGGTCGGCGTCCCGCTGGGTGGACGCCGTCATCGTCAGGGCCACGGCGCCCTGGACCAGCGCGGCCTCCGCGGCCCGCGCCTCGGCGGTGGCCCGGGCGCGGACGGCGACGATCTTGTCGTGCAGCTCGGCGTGCACCCGCTTGCGCACGTCGCGGGCGATCACGTCGACGTCCGACTCCTCGGGGGCGGGCTCGCCCCGCAGGGCGAGCTCGGCGGTCAGCCGCGCGACGGCGGCGTCGACCTCGGCCACGACCCGGACCTCCGCCTCGTCGAGCAGCGCGACCACCGCGGCGTCGGCCTCCCGGCCCAGGCGCGTCTCCTCGAAGCGCCGGGCGGCGGTGTCCACGATCCCCTGCGCCTGCGCGACGACGTCGTGCGCGACCGCGGGAGCGTGCGCCTTCAGGGTGGCGAGGTCGTAGAGCAGCACGCCCTCGACGTCGGCCACCAGCGGGTCCACGTCGCGGTGCAGGGCGAGGTCCAGGATCACCAGCGGGCGCGGCTCCGGCTCGTCGCCGGCCCGGTCCGCGGCGCGCTCCCGGGCGCGCACCACCGCGGCGGCGTCGAGCACGTGCCCGAGGCTCGCCTCGGGGCCGGCCTCGCCGGTCAGGCCGTGCGGGAGCGTGGTCTGACCGCCGAAGTTCCCCGCGACCATGGCGCCGAGCGCCGCCTCGTCGGTGCCGGTCAGTTCTTCGTCGGCCCGCGCCGCGAGCGCCCGGCCCCGGGCCCCGCTGCAGCTCACCACGATGTCGGCGTCGGCGAGGGCCTCGACGAGCGAGTCCACCGGCCGCACGCCGTGCGACTCCGCGAAGGCCTCGGCACGGCCGGACTGCGAGTAGACGGAGATGTCCTCGCAGCCGCGGGCCCGGAGGGCGGCGACCGAGGCGCCCGCGTACGAGCCGGTGCCGATGAGCACGGCGCGCGCGCCGTCCCACGGCGGCAGCTCGCTCTCGGCGAGGTCCAGGGCGAGCGCGACGACGGACCGGCCCGCCGCGCCGAGCTCCGTGTCCGTGCCGACCCGCTTGGAGGTGCGCGACGCCGTCTGGAACAGGAGCTCCAGGGTCTTGGACGTGGTCTCCTGCTCGCGGGCGATCGCCAGCGAGCGCTTCACCTGGCCGGCGATCTCGCGCTCGCCCACGACCATCGCGTCCAGGCCCGACGCCACGGCGAACAGGTGCTCCGTGACCTCCGGCCCGGTGCGGACGGTGAAGCTGCGGGCGGCGACGTCGCCGGTCACGCCCGACGCGTGGGCCACGAGCTCGGCCACGTGACGCGTCGCGTGCCGCACGCTGTCGCCGCTCAGCGGCGCGTCGACGTCGAGATAGAGCTCGAAGCGGTTGCACGTGGAGATCACCACGGCGCCCGCGACGGGGCCGCACGTACCCACGACGACACGACCCACTGACGACGAACCCGTGGACAGGCGCTCCAGCGCGTCGAGATCGAGCTCGCGGTGGCTGGCGGTGAGGGAGAGGAGAACCACAGTGCTCCAACTTTATGCACCGTGGCCGGGCAGGGCAGAATCGTGAAGCGTGAAGTCCACCACGATCAGCCCTGCTCACCCGCTCGCCGACGGGCGGACCACCGCCGCTCCCCTTGTCCGGGCGCTCCGGGGTGAACGTCCTGGTCGCACGCCCGTCTGGTTCATGCGGCAGGCGGGCCGCTCCCTGCCCGAGTACCGCGAGGTGCGCCAGGGCACCGGCATGCTGGAGGCCTGCCTGCGACCCGACCTCGCGGCCGAGATCACACTCCAGCCGGTGCGCCGGCACGGTGTGGACGCGGCCGTCTTCTTCTCCGACATCGTGGTGCCGCTCAAGCTGGCCGGCGTCGGCGTGGACATCCAGGCCGGGGTCGGGCCGGTCATGGACCAGCCGTACCGCACGTCCGACGACGTCGCCCGGCTCACCTCGCGCAGCCTCGACGACGCGGCCCTCGAGCCGATCCGGGAGGCCATCGCGCTGACCGTCGCCGAGCTCGGGTCGACGCCGCTCCTGGGCTTCGGCGGCGCGCCGTTCACGCTCGCGGCCTACCTGGTCGAGGGCCGGCCGTCGCGCGACCACCTCGCCGCGCGCACCCTGATGCACGCCGACCCCGCCACGTGGGACGCGCTCGTGCAGTGGACCGCCGACCTCACCGGGACGTTCCTGCGGGCCCAGGTCGAGGCGGGTGCCAGCGCCGTCCAGCTCTTCGACTCCTGGGCCGGGTCGCTCTCGCTCGCGGACTACACGGCCCACGTCGCCGCGTCGTCGACCCGCGCGCTCTCCTACGTGGCGGACGCCGGCGTGCCGGCCATCCACTTCGGTACCGGCACCGGGCACCTGCTGCCCGCCCTGCGCACGGTCCTGGTCGACGCCGGACTGGCGGACCACGCCGTCGGCGTCGACTACCGGACGCCGCTCGACGAGGCCGCCGCGCTGCTGCCCGGCGTGCCCCTGCAGGGGAACATCGACCCCGCGCTGCTGGCCGCGCCGTGGCCGGTGCTGGAGGCGCACGTGCGTGACGTCGTCTCCCGCGGCCTCAAGGCGCCCGGCCACGTGGTCAACCTGGGCCACGGCGTCCCCCCGGAGACGGACCCGACGGTGCTCACCCGCGTGGTCGAGCTGGTCCACTCGTCGTGATGCCCTCGGCCGGTCGGTCCGGTGCGGCGGGCGCCGACGCCGTCGTCGTCGGCGCCGGGATCGGCGGGCTCGTCGCCGCGCACACGCTCGCGGCCCGGGGGCTGCGCGTCGTCGTGCTGGAGGCCGGCGAGCGAGCCGGCGGGCCGATCCGCGGCGGGGCGTTCGCGTCGCTGCCGGACGTGCCGCTGGACCTCGGGGCGGAGTCGTTCGCGGTGCGGGGCGGGGCCGTCGAACGCCTCATGGCCGAGCTCGGGCTGACCGTCGAGGTGCCCGCCGGGCTCTCCGCCTGGGGTTATGCCGCCGGGAGGGCGTTCCCGCTGCCGGCGGCGGGTGTGCTGGGCATCCCCTCGCGGCCGTGGGCCGCCGACGTGCGGCGCGCGATCGGCTGGCCCGGCGTGCTGCGTGGCTCGCTGGACCGGGTGCTGCCCGCGCGGCTCGTCGACCCGACCGACCTCGGCACCCTCGCCCGGTCGCGGCTCGGCTCCCGGGTGGCGGACCGGCTCGTCACCCCGGTCGCCGCCGGCGTGCACTCGGCGCCGCTCGACCGGCTCGACGTCGCCGCCGTCGCGCCCGGGCTGCTGGACGCGTACGCGCGGACCGGGTCCCTGTCGCGGGCCGTGGCGTCGCTCCGGGCCGCGGCGCCCCCCGGGTCCGCGGTGCGCGGGATCGACGGCGGCGTGCACGCCCTGGTGAACGCGCTGGTGGACCGCCTGGACGTCCGGTTCGGCACGCGGGTGACGGGCCTGGAGCGGACGGCCGACCCCGCCGCCTGGCTGGTGCGCACGGCCGACGGCCGGGTGCTGCGCACGCCCCGCGTGGTGCTGGCGACGCCCACCGCCGCCGAGCTCGGTCGGCAGGGGGAGGTGCTTGAGCCGCCTCTGGCGCCCGAGCGAGGGGCCGACATCCGGCTGGTGGCGCTGCTCGTGGACGCGCCCGAGCTGGACACGGCTCCGCGTGGCTCGGGGATGCTCGTGGCCCCCGACACGGCCGCGGGCGGTGTCCGGGCCAAGGCGCTGACCCACGCGACGGCCAAGTGGCCGTGGCTCGCGCGCCGCGTGCGCGCCGCCGCCGGGCCGGGCGTGCACGTGGTGCGCCTCAGCTACGGCCGCATGGGCGAGCCGACGCCGCAGCCCACCGCCGAGGAGGCCGCCCGCGATGCGTCGGCACTGCTGGGCGTGAACCTGACCGACCGGGTGCGCGAGGTGCTGCACCAGCGCTGGGACGGCGCGCTGCCCCCGCCCACCCCCGCCTACCGAGCCGCCGTCCGGGAGTACGAGGCAGCGGTGCTGGCCGAGCCAGGCCTCGACGTCACGGGCGGCTGGATCGCCGGGACCGGCCTGGCGGCGATCGTCGCGCACGCCGGACGAACGGCCGAACGCCTGGGCGAGGGTGCCTGAGAGGTTCCGGAGGGCTCAGCCCCGCGAGAGCCGCTGAGCGTAGGCGTCCAGCACCCGCAGGATCCCCGCGTGCTGCCAGACCCGGTTACGTCGCAAGCCAGTACGTTCTTCCAGCACCCCCGCCTCGGTGAGCTGGCTCAGCGCGCGCTGGGCCGTCGTGTCGTTCATGTCGAGCCGGTCGACGAGAAAACGGGCGTTGACGACGGGCTGCGCCACCAGGCAGGGGAGCACCTTCCACGCGGACGCCTGCCGCCGGAGACCGGTCAACTCACGGCGGGACACATCCACCTGGTTCGCGAGCTCGTCGACGAGCTCCGAGCCCGACGCCGCCGCGAACCGGCACGCCGCGGCGAATCTCTCCACGATCGGTCGCGCGTCTCCTTCCCGGAACGCGCCCAGGGCGTCGAAGTACTCCTCGGTCTGGATGAGCAGGCCGGCCGATACCGGCGCGGTCGTGTGTGTGACCAGCCCCTTCGCCTTCAGGATCGCGTGCACGACGGCACGGCCGGTGCGACCGTTCCCATCGCTGAACGGGTGAATGGTCTCGAACTGAGCGTGCGCGACAGCCGCCTGGACCAGCACCGGGAGATCATCCCGGTGCATGAAGCGGACCAGGTCCGCCATCGAGCCGGCGATGAGCTCTGCCTGCGGTCCGACGTGCTGAGCACCACGCGGGGAGACGCTCGTCGAACCCACCCAGACCAGCCCCGAACGGTATCTGCCTGCGTGGTCCTCCCAGCCACGCTGCCGGGACAGCAGCTCTGCGTGCATCGCGAGCATCGCGTCCTCGTCGAGCCGGTCCGCGAGGGCGAGCGCTGCCTCCATCGCCCGGACGTTGGCCACCACCACCCTGGCGTTGTCGCTGCTCGACTGGTCGAGCTCGGCGAGGGCCAGCTGTCGCGCACCGACCGTGAGGTTCTCGATCTGCGACGACGACGTCGACTCGGTCCGCAGCAGGATGGAGCTCATCGGGCCCAGCGTCGGGTTGTCGGCCCCGAGACGCCCTCGCGCGTAGGCATCGAACCCGGCGAGTGCGGCCGCGGCCTCCTCGATGTCCGCCCCGAGATCTGCCGGCAGGTGTGGCGCGTACTCCGCAATCCGTGTCGGGATCGTCGACTCGTACGCCCCGGAGGCTGCGGCGAGCTGGCCGCGGCTGACCAGGCCGTTGTCCTCCGCGACCCAGTAGTGCTCGTCCCGGCCGACCGGGGCGATGGCGAGGGGCTCGGAAAGTGTGACCACGTCACCCATCTTACTAACAGTTTCTTGACAAGTGTTGGTGCGGAGGATCCGCTACTCACACTTCCCCTGGGTTCGCCGAGTCCGTTCTGACAGCACGCCACCAACCCTGTGAAATCCGCCCATCGAGCACCTTCTGGTTTCCTCCCGGCGGGGGTTCGGGTGGAGACTGGGTTGGTGACCCCGACCCCCCTGTCCGTCAGCACCCCTGGAAGCACCCCGGACGACGCCGCGCCGATCCGCCTCGGCACCCGGGCGAGCGCCCTCGCCACGACCCAGAGCGGTCTGGTGGCCAGGCGCCTGGAGGAGCTGACCGGCAGGCCTGTCGAGCTGGTGCACATCAAGACCGAGGGCGACGTGCGGACGGGGAGCCTCGCGAGCCTCGGCGGCACCGGCGTCTTCGTGACCGCGTTGCGCGAGGCGCTGCTGGACGGCCGCTGCGACGTCGCCGTCCACTCCCTCAAGGACCTGCCGACCACCCCCGCACCCGGCCTCACCTTCGTGACGCCCGAGCGCGAGGACCCGCGCGACGCCCTGTGCGCGCGGGACGGCCTCACCCTCACGACGCTCCCGCACGGGGGGCGCGTCGGCACCGGCTCGCCGCGGCGGGCGGCCCAGATCCGCGCGGCCCGGCCCGACCTGGACGTCGTCGACATCCGCGGCAACGTGGGCACGCGGCTCAACCGCGCGCTCGGGCCCGACGCCGACCTCGACGCCGTCGTGCTCGCCTACGCCGGGCTGTCCCGCCTGGGACGCACCGACGTGATCAGCGAGGTGCTCGACGTCGACATCGTGGCCCCCGCCCCCGGACAGGGCGCGCTCGCCGTGGAGGTGCGCACCGCCGACATCGTGTCCGACCCCGGCACGGGCCGGGCCCCCGCGCCCGATCTCGCCGAGGCGATCCACCTGCTCGACGACCGGCCGACCCGGCTCGCGGTGCTCGCCGAGCGCTCCGTGCTGGCCCGGCTGGAGGCCGGCTGCGCGGCGCCGGTCGGTGCGCACGCGACGGTGACCGGCTCGGTGCTGCGCCTGCGGTCCGTGGTGGCCGCCGTCGACGGCTCGGAGCAGATGTCGCGCGGCGGCGAGGCGCCGCTGTCCCAGGACGTCGCGCCCGAGGCGCTCGACGCCGCCGCCCGCACGCTGGGCATCGCCGTCGCCGAGCACCTGCTGGCCGACGGCGCCGAGCGGCTCGCGCCGCTGAGCGCGACCGTCCCGGAGAAGGCGTGACCGAGCCGGTCCCGCCTGCGGTCGCTCCCTCGGGACCGGCCGGGCAGCCCGCCGTGCTGGTCGCCCGCGCCCCGGAGCGCGCCGCCGGGCTCCTCGCTCTGCTCCGCGAGCAGGGGCTCGACCCCGTCGCGGCCCCCGTCATCGAGCGGGCGCCCGTCGAGGACCCGGCGGAGCTCGACGCAGCCCGCGGGCGCCTGGCCGACGGCGCGTACGACTGGGTCGCGATCACCAGCGTGAACGCCGTGGACGCCCTGCTCGGACCGGCGGTGCGCGGCGCGAACGCTGACGATGCCGCCTGGCCGGGGGAAGACACCACGTCCGCGGGGTCGGTTGCCGAGAGTGGACAACGTCTACTCAGTGCAACACACCCCGCGGTACCGGCTTCTCCCCCGGGCGACACGCCCGACACGCTTCCCGCCCGGCCGCTGCGGTGGGCCGCCGTCGGACCGGCGACCGAGCGGGCGCTGGCCGCGCACGGCCTCGCCGTCGACCTGGTGCCGCGGACCGCGACCGGGGCCGGGCTCGCCGACGCGTTCCCCCAGGCGCCCCAGAATTCCGCACGCCGCGTCCTGCTGCCGCTCGGCGACCTCGCGTCCGACACCCTCCGCGCGGGCCTCGTCGCCAAGGGCTGGGCCGCCGACGTGGTGACCGCCTACCGCACGGTCGCGCGCGAGCTGCCCGCGCAGCTGCGCGGCCCGTACGACGTCGTCGTGGTCACCTCGGGCTCGGCGGCCCGCCAGGTCGCGGCCCAGCTGGGCCCGCAGCGGGTCGTCGCGATCGGGGAGCCGTCGGCCGGCACGGCACGAGCCGTCGGGCACACGGTGCTCGCCGTGGCCGTCACACCCACGGACGCGGCCCTGGCCGACGCCGTGACCGAAGCCCTCGTCAGAACCTGATGCACCTGTCGGACGCACAGGTCACCCTGGTGACCTGTGCGTCCGACACCACCACGAGAGAGAAGGACATCGTGAGCTCCTCCGGGATCGTGTACCGGCCGCGCCGTCTGCGCGCCACGCCGGGCATGCGCCGACTGGTCGCAGAGACCCGCTTGCACCCCGCAGACCTGGTGCTGCCGCTCTTCGTCAAGGAGGGCCTGACCGAGCCGGCGCCGCTGGCGAGCATGCCCGGGCAGGTGCAGCACACCGAGGAGTCCCTGGTCGAGGCCGTGCGCGCCGCGCGGGACGCGGGCCTGGGCGGCGTCATGCTGTTCGGCATCCCCACCGTGAAGGACGCGAACGGCTCGCAGGCGGACGCCCCGGACGGGATCCTGCAGCGGGCCCTGCGGGCCTCGCGCGCGGCACTGGACGAGGGCCTCGCCCCCGGCGCGCCCACCCCGGTGCTCATGGCCGACACCTGCCTCGACGAGTTCACGGACCACGGGCACTGCGGCGTGCTCACGTCCACAGGGGCTGTGGACAACGACGCGACCCTGATCCGCTACGCCTCCATGGCGGTGGCGCAGGCCAAGGCCGGGGCGGACGTGATCTCGCCGTCCGGCATGATGGACGGCCAGGTCGCGATGATCCGGGACGCGCTGGACGACGCCGGCTTCGCCGACACGAGCATCCTGGCCTACAGCGCCAAGTACGCGAGCGCGTACTACGGCCCGTTCCGCGAGGCCGTGGACTCGGAGCTGAAGGGCGACCGCAAGACCTACCAGATGGACTCCGCGAACGGCCGCGAGGGCCTGCGCGAGGCGGACCTGGACCTCGCCGAGGGCGCCGACCTCGTCATGGTGAAGCCGGCCGGGTCGTACCTGGACGTGCTGCGCGCCGTCGCGGACCGGAGCGACGTGCCCGTGGCCGCGTACCAGGTCTCGGGCGAGTACGCAATGATCGAGGCGGCCGGCGCGAACGGCTGGATCGACCGGGACCGCGCCGTCCTGGAGTCGGTGACGAGCATCAAGCGGGCCGGCGCCGACGTCATCCTCACCTACTGGGCGCTCGAGCTCGCCGAGTGGATCAAGAGTGGGTGGATCAAGTGACCGAGCAGAACCGAGACACCGTCGAGGCCCAGGCGCTGCGCCGGGCGCCCGAGGCCAACCACGCGGCGTTCCTGCGTGCGCAGGGCGCGATCCCGGGCGGCGTGAACTCGCCCGTGCGCGCCTACGGCAGCGTGGGCGGGGACCCGCGCTTCCTCGCCTCGGCCCGCGGCCCGTACGTCACCGACGTCGCGGGGCGCGAGTACGTGGACCTGGTGTGCTCGTGGGGTCCGGCGCTGCTCGGGCACGCGCACCCCGACGTCGTCGCCGCCGTGCAGGACGCCGCCGCGCGCGGCCTGTCGTTCGGCGCCCCGACCGTGGCCGAGGTCGAGCTCGCGGAGGAGGTCCGGCGCCGGGTCCCGGCGGCCGAGCGCGTGCGCCTGGTCTCCACGGGTACCGAGGCGACGATGACGGCGATCCGCCTGGCGCGCGGTGTCACGGGCCGGCCGCTCGTCATCAAGTTCGCCGGCTGCTACCACGGGCACATGGACGCGCTGCTGGCCGAGGCCGGCTCCGGTGTCGCGACGCTCGCGCTCCCCGGCTCGGCGGGCGTGACCGAGGCGACCGCCGCCGAGACCCTGGTGCTCCCCTACAACGACCTGGCCGCCGTCGAGGCGGCGTTCGCGCAGCGCGGCTCCGAGATCGCGGCGGTCATCACCGAGGCGTCGCCCGCGAACATGGGCGTGGTGCCGCCCGCGGAGGGCTTCAACGAGGGCCTGCGCCGCATCACGTCGGCGCACGGGGCCCTGTTCATCATGGACGAGGTGCTCACCGGGTTCCGCGTGGGCCCGGCCGGCTGGTGGGGCGTCGAGAACGACACGATCCGCGCCGCCGGGGGCGAGGGCTACACGCCCGACCTGTTCACGTTCGGCAAGGTCGTCGGCGGCGGCATGCCGGTGGCGGCCCTGGGCGGACCGGCGTCGGTCATGGAACACCTGGCCCCGCTGGGGCCCGTGTACCAGGCGGGCACGCTGTCGGGTAACCCCGTGGCGGTCGCCTCGGGTCTGACCACTCTGCGGCTGGCCGACGACGCCGTGTACGCCCGGGTCGACGAGGTCTCGCGCGTGCTGTCGGCCGCGGTGGGCGAGGCGCTCACCGCCGCCGGCGTCGAGCACCGTGTGCAGCGCGCGGGCTCGCTGTTCTCGGTGTTCTTCGGGCCGCTGGCCGCGGCGTCCGGCGTGCGCGACTACGCGCAGGCCCAGGCGCAGGAGACTTTCCGGTACACGGCCCTGTTCCACGCGATGCTGGCGGCCGGGGTCAACCTGCCGCCGTCGGTCTTCGAGGCCTGGTTCGTCTCCGCGGCGCACGACGACGCCGCCGTGCAGCGGATCCTCGACGCGCTCCCGGGCGCCGCCGAGGCCGCGGCCGCTGCAGCCCCGCGGTAGCCCGAGCCCTCACCGCTGGTCGAGCTTGTCGAGACCCGGGTCTCGACAAGCTCGACCAGCGGTGGGTCGGCTCGACCAGCGCAGGGTCGGCTCGACCAGCGAGGACCGCCGTCAGGCGGCCTTGATGTAGTCGTTCGGGTTGAGCACGAACTTCTTCGCCGCACCCTCGTCGAACGCGTGGTAGCCCGTCGGCGCCTCCGGCAGCGGGATCGCCTGGGCGTTGACGGCCTTGGCGATCTGCACCTTGTCGTGCAGGATCGCCTGCATCAGGCCGCGGTGGTACTTCATCACCGGGCACTGGCCGGTCGTGAACGCGTGGGACTTGGCCCAGCCGAGCCCCAGCCGCAGGGACAGCGAGCCGACCTTCGCCGCCTCGGTCGCCGCACCCGGGTCGCCCGTGACGTACAGGCCGGGGATGCCGAGCGAGCCGCCCGCCCGCGTGACCTCCATGAGGGCGTTGAGCACAGCGGCCGGCTGCTCGTTCGACGAGTCGGCACCGTGCCCGCGGGCCTCGAAGCCGACGGCGTCGACGCCGCAGTCCACCTCGGGCTCGCCGAGGATCTCCGCGATCTGGTCGCCGATCGGCCCGGCGGCCACGTCGATCGCCTCGCAGCCGAACGACCGCGCCTGCTCCAGCCGCTCCTTGTTGAGGTCGCCCACGATCACCACGCCGGCACCGAGCAGGTGCGCGGACGCCGCGGCGGCCAGACCGACGGGCCCGGCACCGGCGACGTACACCGTGGACCCCACGCCCACCCCGGCGCTCACGCACCCGTGGAAACCCGTCGGGAAGATGTCGCTGAGCATCGTCAGGTCCATGATCTTCTCGAGGGCCTGGTCCTTGTCCGGGAACTTGAGGGCGTTGAAGTCCGCGTACGGCACCAGCACGTACTCCGCCTGGCCGCCGACCCAGCCACCCATGTCGACGTACCCGTACGCCGATCCCGGCCGGTCCGGGTTCACGTTGAGACAGATGCCGGTCTTGCGCTCCTTGCAGTTGCGACAGCGCCCGCACGCGATGTTGAACGGCACGGAGACGATGTCACCCACGTCGAGGAACTCGACGTCCGGGCCCTTCTCGACGATCTCGCCGGTGATCTCGTGCCCCAGGATCAGTCCCGGGGGCGCGGTGGTGCGGCCGCGGACCATGTGCTGGTCGGAGCCGCAGATGTTGGTGGCCACGGTCCGGAGGATCACTCCGTGCGGCACCTTGCGGCCCACGTTGGCCGGGTTGACCCCGGGTCCGTCCCGGAGCTCGAACGTCGGGTAGTCGATGTCGACCACCTCAACCACGCCGGGTTCGCGGTACGCGACCGCCTTGTTTCCAGGCATGTTGGGTTACCCCTTCCAGGTCATCCTTGAACTGGCTTCGGTCCCTTTTCACGCTACGCCGGGCCCCGGCGACTCTCATCCGCGGCCGCGAACCTCATCCACTGCGGCATCCGCTGCGGCGCGAGGTGGGGAGTTCTCCCCACAGACGGCCGGCACACGCTCTGCCACGCTTCGCTCGCCGCGCGCACGGTGCGCGCGGTTCGAGACGAAGGAAAGAAGAACATGGTCTTCTTCGGCTGGGGCAGCAAGAGCAAGACGGCGCCGCTCGACGCGGGGCGAGCCCTGGTGCTGCGCTACTCGTACGTCCACCTGTTCTGGCTGCTGCGGTTCTCGTGGGGCCTGCAGTACAGTCTGGCGACCGCCACCGAGGCCGGGTGGGCGACGCGCCCGCTGTCGGACGCCGAGGCCATGGCGCTGGACGCGCCGAAGCGGCTGAACCTCAACCTCTGGTGGCGGTTCGGCCTGCTCCTGTGGGCCGCCGTGGCGGTCGTCGCCATCGTCGCCGCCAACATCGACGCCGCCATGGGCTGACGGCTCAGGTCGCCGCGGGCAGCTCCTCCGGCCACGTGAACCACTCGACCGGGATGCTCTCGTCGAGGCGACGCACCTGGTTCTCGGCGAGGACGCCCGCGGCGAGCAGGCCGCGCGCCACCATCCGCGCGATCAGCCGGGCGCCGGGCGTGTTGAAGTGCGTGTTGTCCTGCCGCCCCTCGTAGGTGTTCAGGAAGTACACCTGGGTGCCGGCCGGGCCGAGCTCCTGCCACAGCGCCAGGGTCTGCGCGGTGACGTCGATCAGCGGCACGCCCTCGGCGGCGGCCAGCGCCCGCATCGCGTCCGGGTAGAACCCGTGGGTCGCGACGGCGTTCCCGGCGGCGTCGAAGCGGCGGCGCTCCGCCGGGGTCAGCAGCACCGGGCGCGCGCCCCGCTCGCGGGCGCCGTCGACGTAGCGGCGCAGGTGGGCCGGGTAGGTGGTCCACGGGTCCGTACCGACCGCCGGGTCGGCCTTCTGGTCGTTGTGCCCGAACTGCACGAGCAGCACGTCGTCGGGGCGGACGGCGTCCAGGATCGCGTCGAGGCGTCCCTCGGCGATGAAGCTCTTGGAGCTGCGCCCGTTCATCGCGTGGTTGAGCACCTCGATCCGCGGCGCGACGTACCAGGGCAGGCCCATGCCCCAGCCGGTCTCGGGAAAGACCCCGGCGTACTTCTGCGAGGCGGTGGAGTCGCCGGCGAGGTAGATCCGGGGCGCCCGCTGCGCCTGAGCCTTCCGCGTCGCGGCGGGGACCACCGCGGGCGGCGGCACGGGGGTGTTCGTGGGTGCCGCGCTCGCCGTGAGGGCGAGCGGTCCGGCCGCGGCGAGCGCGGCGAGCAGGAGGCGGCGAGACATCGAAGCGGGCATGCCGACGGGAGGACCTCTCGGGGAATCTGGGGTATTCAGGACGAAAGGTATCGGATCCGGCCCCTGAGGACGGCCGACCTCAAGAACCTCAAGAACCTCAAGGGCGATCCTGAGCAGCCCTTGAGGTTCTTCGGCCGGGCGTTGAGTTCCGGGACGCACGCTGGGAGCAGCCAGTCAGGCACTCACGGGGAGGCGCGGCCATGGCTGAGGTATACAACTTCTGGACCGGCGGGGACGAGCTGGCGGCCGAGACCGGCGGCTCGGTCCGCGACGAGACCGGGCCCATGCTCGCCCGGACGCCGCGCGTCCTCGCGACGGACATCCTCGACGAGGGGGTGCTCCACGATCTCGGCCAGGACCTCGGCGAGCCGACCGCCCGGCGGCTCGCCGAGCAGTACGCCGCCGGTCTCAAGCGGCGCCTCGAGCTCCTCACCGTCGCCGCCCTCGACCGCAGCGCGTACGCCGTCTACGACACAGCGGCCGAGCTGGCCGTCTCGGGCGCCATGGTGGGGGCCGTCGCGCTGGCCCGGGCGGCCTGGACCGCGGCGCAGGACGTGGCGCGGACCCGCACCGCCCCGCGGGTCGAGTCGCTGGAGCGGCTCATGCGCCTGGCGCACGACACCGAGGTGGCCCTGGTCAGACATTCTCGAAGCGGTACCCCAGCCCGCGGACCGTATGGATGAAGCGCGGGCTCGTGGGGCTGTCGCCGAGCTTGCGCCGCACGTTGGCCACGTGCACCTCGACCGTGCGGCGGTCCGCCTCGGTGACGTCGCCGCCGTAGCCGTGCTCGTCGGGCCAGAGCAGGCGGGCCAGGTCGCCCTTCGGTACCGGTCGGCCGCGCGCGGCGTGGAGCGCCGCGAGGAGGACGAACTCGGTGCGGGTGAGGTGGACGGGCTCGCCCCCCAGGCGGACCGTGCGGCGCGCGGTGTCGACCTCGAGCCCGTCGTCGCCGTCCGGGCCGGGGGCGGGATCCTCCGCCGACGGCGTCGCCGGGACGAGATGCCCGGAACGGCGCAGGAGCGCGTCGATGCGCGCGCGGAGCTCCCGTGGCCGGAACGGCTTGGTGACGTACTCGTCGGCACCGGACTCGAGGCCCATCAGCGTGTCGACCTCGTCGACCCGGGCCGTGAGCATGACGACCACCGTCTCGGAGAAGGTCCGCAGCCGGCGCACCACCTCGAACCCGTCGATGTCCGGCAGGGAGACGTCCACGGTGGTCACGACAGGCTGGTGGGCCTTCACCAGTGCGACGCCCTGCGCGCCGGTGGCAGCAGGGTGCACGGTGAAACCGGCTTGCTGCAACGTGACCTCGACGACCTCACGGATGAGGTCGTCGTCCTCGACCACGACCGCCACGCCCCGCCCCCCAGACTGGTCCATCGGTCGAACGTAGCAACGTACTCGCCACCGCGCCCGTGGTCAGCACACTTGACTCACTACCCCCATGGGGTATCTCATGGACACATGACCGAGGCGACGGAGACCACTGAGGCGACCGAGGCCGCCACCCGGCACGACGACACCCTGCACCACGACGGGTCCGGCGCGCACGACGGGCCGCACGGTTACGCATCCGACAAGACCGGCTACCTCAAGCGGATGCGCCGCATCGAGGGGCAGGTTCGCGGCATTGCACGGATGATCGACGAGGACGAGTACTGCATCGACGTGCTCACCCAGGTCAGCGCCGTGACCAAGGCTCTGCAGGCGGTGAGCCTGGCGCTCGTCGAGGACCACCTGGGACATTGTGTGGTGGACGCGGCCAAGGCGTCCGACGCCGAGGGCGCCGCCAAGGTCCGGGAGGCCTCGGAGGCGATCGCCCGCCTCGTCCGTATGTGAACGCCGGGCAGCCCCTGCACGGCCCGCAGCACCCGCACGTCCAGCAGCCCACGAACCGAGGAGAGACATGACCACCGTGACCAAGCTCGCCGTGACCGGCATGACCTGTGGGCACTGCGTGTCCGCCGTGACCAACGAGCTGCGCGACGTGCCGGACGTCCAGGACGTGAGCGTCGAGCTGCACGCCGGTGAGACCTCGCAGGTGCACGTGATCTCCAAGCTGCCGCTCGCCGAGGCCGCGCTGCGCGACGCCGTGGACGAGGCCGGCTACGACGTGGCCGACGTCGAGGTGCTCGAGAACGCCGTCGCCGCCGAGTCCGCCGCGCAGGCCCCGGGCCGCCAGGCGACCCGCATGCTGCCGATCGTCCCGTCCTGACCCGGACGCCCCGCCCCTTCAAGGAGAACCGTGCCTGCCGCTGAGGCCCTGCACCCCCTCGGCGAGGTCGAGCTCGCGGTGTCCGGGATGACCTGCGCCTCGTGCGTCGCCCGGGTCGAGCGCAAGCTCAACCGGCTCGACGGCGTCGCCGCGACCGTGAACCTGCCGCTGGAGTCGGCGCACGTCGTGCTGTCGTCCGAGGTGACCGACCAGGACCTGGTCGACGCCGTGGAGTCCGCCGGGTACGAGGCGCGCGTCACGCGGCGCCGGGGCGCGAACGGCGCCGTCGGCCCGGATGACGCCGCGGACCGCGTGCCGGGCTCCGGCCCGGACGACGCAGCCGGCGCCGACGGCGCGACCCCCGCACCCGGTGCCGAGTACCGCGGCGAGGACCTGCTGCGCCGGCTCCGCGTCTCGGCCGTGCTCACCGTCCCGGTGCTCCTGCTGTCGATGGTCCCCGCGCTGTCCTTCCCGGGCGCCGGGTGGGTGGTCGCCGCCCTGGCGCTGCCCGTCGTCGGGTGGGGCGCCTGGCCGTTCCACGCCGCCGCCGCGCGCGCGGCCCGGCACGCGAGCTCCACGATGGACACGCTGGTGTCGATCGGCGTGGTCGCGGCGACCCTGTGGTCGGTCTGGGTGCTGGTCGCCGACACCGTCCGGCCCGCGGGGCACGGCATGGGTCCGGCGCTGTACTTCGAGGTCGGCGCTGTGGTCACGACGTTCCTGCTGGCCGGGCGGTACGCCGAGCACCGGTCGCGGCGGCGCGCGGGCGACGCCCTGCGGGCCCTGCTCGACCTGGGCGCCAAGGACGCGGAGCGCATCGCGCTGGGCCCGGACGGCACCCCGCTCCGCCTGCCGGACGGCGGCTGGCGCACCACCGCGGTCCCCGTCGCCGCGCTCCAGGTCGGGGACATTTTCGCGGTGCGCCCCGGCGGTACCGTCGCCACGGACGGCACGGTGGTGGAGGGCGCCTCAGCGCTCGACACGTCCCTGGTCACCGGGGAACCGGTGCCGGTGGACGTGACCCCGGGCGACGACGTCGTGGGCGGCACGGTGAGCACGTCGGGGCACCTGCTGGTGCGCGCGACCCGCGTGGGCGAGGACACGATGCTCGCCCGCATCGGGCGGCTCGTGGCCCGGGCCCAGACGGGCAAGGCCCCCGTGGCCCGGCTCGCCGACCGCATCTCCGCGGTGTTCGTCCCGGTCGTGCTGGCGCTGGCCGTGCTCACCCTGGCGGCCTGGCTCGTCCTGACCGGTGACGTCGAGGCTGCCTTCACCGCCGCCGTCGCGGTGCTGATCATCGCGTGCCCCTGTGCCCTGGGGCTGGCCACGCCCACGGCGATCCTGGTCGGCACGGGTCGCGGCGCGCAGCTCGGCGTGCTGATCCGCGGCCCGGAGATCCTGGAGAGCACCCGGCGCGTGGACACCGTGGTGCTCGACAAGACGGGCACGGTCACCGAGGGCCGCATGCGCGTGGTCGACGTGTGGAGCCCCGACCGGAGCCCGGCCATGGCCGGCGCCCGCCGCGCGGCCCCGCGCCACGTCGAGGAGCCCGCACGGCCCGACGACGCCGAGGCCGCCGACGACGCGAACCACCTGACCAACGCCCCGGAGGCACTGCGGTACGCCGCCGCCGTCGAGGCGCTGAGCGAGCACCCGATCGCGCGGGCCGTCGCAGCGGCGGGCCGGGCCGCGGCGGAGCCGGACCCCGAGACCCCGCTGGAGGTCACGGGCTTCGTCGCGCACCCGGGCGGCGGCGTCGAGGGCCTGGTCCGGCGCGCGCACGCGGGGCTCGCCCCGGACGGTGCGCTGAACACCCGGCGCGTCCTGGTGGGCCGCCCCGACTGGCTCGCCGAGCAGGGGGTGACCGTCTCCGCGGAGGTGCGTGCCGCCGTCGGCCAGCAGGAGGAGGCCGGGGCGACCGCCGTGGTGGTGGCGTGGAACGGCGCCGCAGGCGGCGTGATCGCCCTGCGCGACCCGGCCCGGCCGACGTCGGCGCGGGCGGTCGCGGAGCTGCGGGAGCTGGGCCTGCGGCCCTACCTCCTGACCGGCGACTCGGCGGGCGCGGCGCTCGTGGCCGCGCGCGCCGTGGGCATCCCCGACGCGGACGTGGTCTCGCGCGTGCTGCCCGCCGAGAAGGCCGCGGCGGTGGCCCGGCTGCAGGCCGAGGGGCGCACCGTGGCGATGGTGGGCGACGGCGTGAACGACGCCGCCGCCCTGGCCACGGCCGACCTGGGCCTCGCGATGGGCACCGGCACCGACGTGGCGATCGAGGCCGGCGACATCACGCTGGTCCGCGGCGACCTGCGGGCCGCCGCGAGCGCCGTCCGCCTGTCCCGGAAGACCCTGCGGGTCATCCGGCAGAACCTGTTCTGGGCGTTCGCGTACAACGTCGCGGCGCTCCCGCTGGCGGCGGCCGGGCTGCTGAGCCCGATGGTCGCAGGCGCGGCGATGGCGGCGAGCTCGGTGCTGGTGGTCGCGAACTCCCTCCGCCTGCGCCGCGCGTCGTGAGCCGTCAGCGGAAGCGGCGGCCCTCGTCGCTCCGGTAGGCCAGGATCGCCAGCACCGCGAACAGGAGGGTCCACCCGGCCAGGACCGGGAGCGCCAGCGCGTAGGCGTCCATGCCGGTGGTGGCCTGGACCAGCAGGTCGCGGCCGGCGCGGGTGGGCGTGGCCTTCGAGATGGCGTCCAGCCAGGCGGGGAACATCTGGGGCGGCAGGAACAGGCCGCCCGCGAAGGCGAGCGGGAACAGGATGACCTGCACGACCGGCAGCGCGGCCTTGGCCGACAGCTTGTAGCCGATGGCCATGCCGAGCAGCACGAACGGCACGGAGACCGCGAGGATGGTGCCGACACCCGCGAGGAGCTGGCCTGCGGTCAGGGTCGCCGCGGTGAACAGCCAGCCGATGAGGATCAGCGGCAGCAGGCCGAACAGCGAGAAGATGCCGCCGTTCAGCACGCGCGCCACCATCTGCGGCCCGGGTCCGGCGGGCAGCGTCCGCAGGAACGGGTAGAAGGGCAGCTGCCGGTCCTCGGCCACGCCCAGGCCGTAGGTGAAGAGGCTGGCGGAGCAGACGGCGAACAGGCCGAGGCCGGCGACCGCGATCGTGGCGTAGAGGGGGTTGCCCGCCACCGACTCCTGCGGCACCACGAAGAAGAACATCGACAGCGACGGGAACAGCACGTTCCCGAGCACCGCGATGGGGATCCGGACGGTCTCCAGGAACTGGTACTTGAGGTGCAGCCAGGACAGCACCCAGATCGACTGGGTCTGCCCGGCGGGGGCGTCAAGGCCCGGTGCCCCAACCCCGGTCGTGCTCGTGGTGGCGCTCATCGCACCGCTCCTTCGTTCGTGGCGTCGGCATCGTTCGTGGCGTCGACGAGCTGGCCGAACGCCTCCTCCAGGGAGGCACCCCGGATCTCCAGGTCGCGGAACTCCGTGCCCGTGCGGACCAGGTCGCGCACGAACGCGTCGGAGTCCGCCACGAGGTGCTCCTGGCGTGTGCCCTCGGCGTCCGTGAACTGCACGCGGCGCGCGCCCACCCGGCCGAGGATCGCGTCGAGGGAGTCGTCGGCGAGCACGATCCCGCGGTCGATGACGACCACCCGCTCGGCGAGCGCCTGCACCTCCTCCAGGTAGTGCGAGGTGAGCAGCACCGTGCCGCCGCCCGCGTGGTACTCCCGGATCGCGTCCCAGAGCGCGCCGCGGCCGGACACGTCGAGCCCGGTCGTGGGCTCGTCGAGCAGCACGACGCGCGGCCTGCCGACCAGCGACAGCGCGACGGCCAGCCGCCGCTTCTGCCCGCCCGACAGGGACCCGGTCTGCCGCTTACCCAGCTCCGCCAGACCGAACTGCTCCAGCAGCTCGCCCGTGGGTACCGGGTCGGGGTAGTGACCGCCCACGAAGTCGACCACCTCGCGCACCCGCAGCGTGGCGGGCAGGCCGGTCTCCTGCGGGGTCAGGCCCAGGACGGTCCGCGACCGGGCATCCCGCGGGTCGTGGCCGTTCAGGCGCACCACCCCGGCGTCGGGCCGGCGCTGGCCGCTGACCAGCGACAGCAGCGTGGACTTCCCGGCGCCGTTGGGGCCGAGCAGGCCGACCAGCTCGCCGTGCCCCACCTCCAGCGACACGTCGTCGAGGGCGACGACCGTGCCGAAGCGCCGGGTCACCCCGCTGACCTCTACCGCACTCATCACCGTGCTCCCTTCAGAAGATCCATCAGTGCCGCCTGGTAGTCCGCGAACGCGGTGCGGCCGGTGTCGGTGAGGGCGAGGTACGTCGCGGGCGTGCGGCCCTCGTGGGTCTTGGTGACCCGCACGTACCCGGCGTCCTCCAGCTTGCGCAGGTGGGTCGACAGGTTGCCGGCGGTCATGTCCAGCAGCTTGCGCAGCTTGGGGAAGGCGACCTCGTCGCCGCGGCCCAGGGCCGCGAGCGAGGCGACGACCCGCAGGCGGGCGGGGGCGTGGATGACCGGGTCGAGGTCCTCAGGCACGCTGGCCACCGCCCTCCGTCCTGCCGGGCGACCAGGGCGATCGGCGGCGGGTCCGGAACACCTGCTCCAGCACGGCCATGACCAGGAAACCGCCTCCACCCGCCACGGCCATCACCAGGTAGGTGTTCGGCATCCCGGCGAAGGCCGCGAGTACCGCGGCGACCAGCATCCAGCCGCCGACGGCGGCCATGCGGACCTCCTCGAAGAGCAGCCCGCCCGCGATGTACATGAGGCCGACGACCACGCATGCGAAACCGTTCGCGGCGATGGCCATGACCTGCGGCGACGCTCCCGCGGCGCCCATCGCGCCGAGCAGCACGCCGAAGGCCGTGAAGGCGAGGAACCAGGTCCAGCCGTACAGCGCGCCGATCCGGGCGCTGTCGCCGCGCATGCCGGCGGTCCGGGTCACGCTGTGCACGATCGTGAAGGTCGTGGCGCCGACGATGCAGCCGGCGAACACCCAGCCGGTCCACGGCTCCGGAGAGCCCGTCTCGCGCGCCGTCGTCCACATGGCCAGGTACCCGATCACCCAGGCCAGACCCCACGCGCCGAACAGCAGACGGCCGTCGGGCTCGGTGGCGTCGCGCGCTGCCTCCTGCTGCTCCCGGATCAGGCGCAGCGTCTCGGCGGGGTCGAGGCCTGTGCCGTCGCCGGGTTCCGCGGGCCTGCCCGACCCTTCGGCAGGCTCAGGACGGCGCGTCGGATCGTTCGCCACGATGAGCTCCTCGTCTTCCAAACTGGTTTGTACTGCAAACCAGTTTGCCGGATCGCCGGGCAGAGATGCAAGGAGTTTTCGGACGAAGTCGGGTGATCAGGCGGAAGCGAGCAGTGCGACCGCCTCGGTCGGCGCAAGCGCCCGTGCGCGCAGGATGTGCGACGCGGCGGCCAGCAGGCGGGCGTCCGCATCGTGCGGCTGCACCACGACGCCGAGCCTCTCGGCGAACCAGTCCGACACCTCGACCCACGAGTACAGAGACGTCTTGCCCGAGCCGACGGCGGCAGGGAAGCCTCCCGGCCCACGGCGGCCGGCGGCGAGGAGCCGGACGGACTCGTGAGTCCGCCCGCAGCGCTCGGCGATCTGGCCGAGCGTGACCAGGTCCTCGTCCCCGATCGCCACGGGGCGCAGGCCGGCCTGGACGGTGTCACGCACGGCGGACACGATCGCGTCCAGGAGACGCGGCGCCTCCCGCGTCACGGCGACATACCCACGACCGCCCTCGGAACCCGGGGAGCTGTCGTCGAGGCCCGCCTCGAAGAGCCGGTCGTAGTCGGCGTCCAGCAGATCTCGGTCGAGGAACATCGTGAACTCGTAGACCGGCATCTCAGCCCTCCTCGTCGTGCACGTGCCGCGTCACGAACCTGAGCAGCCGGCGTGCGTGGTTGTCGGCGTCCCGCGGCGTGGACCAGATCGCCTCCGTGGCGTCACATCCCCCGCACCTCAGCAATCCCCAGCGATGCCCGTTGTGGATCGGCACCACGACGATTCCCTGCGGCAGATCGCAGATCACCGCGTTGATCGCGTTCCTCGGGTGACGCCCGGTGCTGACCGTGCAGTCACAGCCTATCTCTTGTGTTGGATTTCGCCAACACGCCGAAGCCCGAGGGCCCTCAGCGGCGACGCACGACTCACCGCATGCTGCCCGGTTTGCAGATGGATCGCATCCTTAGTGGTCCTTTGTTGCGTATATGCAACGGCGCAACACGCCGGCATCCCGCCGGCAGGGTCGCGCGATAGGTTCCCCGGGTGACCGACGAGAAGCGCACCAGCACCGAACAGCCCGAGGCGACCACGGCGGCGTCGGAGGGGACCCCGGCGAAGAAGCCGGAGCCCGCCGACGACCTCGTCACCACCCACCACACCCTGCACACGGCCGAGGGCGACCTCGTCTACTCCGCCACGACCGGCCGGATCGTGCTGCGCCAGGAGTCCGTCAAGGAGGAGAAGTACGACGGCCGCAAGGCCAAGGCCGAGGTCTCGATCACGTACTACACGCTCGACGACGCCGACGTGACGCAGCGCCCGGTCACGTTCGCGTTCAACGGTGGCCCGGGCTCGTCGTCGGTGTGGCTGCACCTGGGCGTGCTGGGCCCACGGCGGGTCGACTCCGGCGACGTCGGCAACCTGACCGCGCCGCCGTACGGGCTGATCGACAACCCGGAGACGCTGCTGCGCGTCTCCGACCTGGTGTTCATCGATCCCGTCTCCACGGGGTTCTCGCGGGCCACCGAGGGCGAGCAGGCCAAGCCGTTCCACGGCTTCACGGGCGACCTGGAGTCCGTCGGCGAGATCATCCGCCTGTGGACGAGCCGGAACGACCGGTGGATGAGCCCCAAGTTCCTGATCGGCGAGTCCTACGGCGGCACGCGCGGCGCGGCGCTGGCCGAGTACCTGCAGCAGCGCTTCGGCATGTTCCTGAACGGCGTCATGCTGGTGGCCCCGGCCCTGAACATGGAGGCGCTGTTCGACGGCGAGCACTCCAACCTGCCGCACCCGCTCTTCCTGCCGGTCTACGCCGCGACGGCGCACTACCACGGCCTCCTCGGCGACCGGGCGCTGGACGACGTCGTGGCCGAGGCCCGGGACTGGGCCGAGACCTACGCATCCGTGCTGGCCCGCGGGGCGCGCGTGCCCGACGACGAGCGCGCGGCCGCCGTCGCGAAGATCGCCTCGCTGACCGGGCTGAGCGAGGACTACGTGGACCGCGCCAACCTGCGGCTGGAGCACACCCGGGTCTACGCGGAGCTGCTGCGGGCGCGGCGCCTGGTCACCGGGCGCCTCGACACCCGGTTCACAGGCCCGGCGGACCACTACATCCACGAGCAGATGCCGTACGACCCGTTCCTCACCGCCACTTCCGGCCCGTACACCGCGGCACTGCACCACTACCTGCGCGGCGAGCTCGGGTACGAGCACGACGCGATCTACGAGGTGCTCTCCCGGCACGTGCACCCCTGGTCGTACAAGGAGTTCGAGGGCAAGGCCGTCGACGTCGCCGACAAGCTCGCGACCGCGATGATCCTGAACCCGCACCTCCAGGTGCACATCGCCATGGGGCGGTACGACGGCGGGGTGCCGGTCGAGGCCATCGAGTACAGCCTCGACCAGATGGCCGTCCCGGCGTCCTACCGCGAGCGCATCGAGACCCGGGTGTACCCGGCGGGCCACATGATGTACATCCACCCCGAGTCGCGGGTCGCGCAGTCGGCGGACCTCGCGGACTTCGTGCGGCGGGCCTCGAACCGGTGAACCACCGCGTGGCCGGCCGACGAACTGCCGGCCACGCGGGGTAGGTTCCGGACGTGACCGTGACCGAGCAGCCCCTCTCCCGCCGCCGCATCACCGCGGAGGTGTGGATCGTGCTCGGGCTGAGCCTGGGCCAGTCCGGCGTGTACGCGCTGGTCAACATCGTGGCCCGGCTGACGGCGGAGACGCCGCTCGCCGAGCAGACCGCCACGCTCAACGCGAGCCAGTCGGAGCGCCCCTACCTCGACCTCGTCTACCAGCTTCTGAGCATCGGGTTCGCGCTGGTGCCGGTGGCCCTGGCGCTGTACCTGCTCAGCGCGAACGGCCGCAGCGCGGTGCGCAGCCTCGGCCTGGACGCGTCGCGTCCGGGCCGCGACCTCGGGTGGGGCTTCGCCCTGGCCGCCGCGATCGGCATTCCCGGCCTCGCGTTCTACGCCCTCGGACGGGCGGTCGGCATCACCGTGGAGGTGCAGGCCAGCGCGCTGGACGCGTACTGGTGGACCGTCCCGGTGCTGCTGCTCAGCGCGTTCCAGAACGGCCTCCTGGAGGAGGTCATCGCCGTCGGCTACCTGTACGAGCGGACGCGGGATCTCGGGTGGAACCGCGTGAAGTTCGTCGTCGCCAGCTCGCTGCTGCGCGGCTCCTACCACCTGTACCAGGGCATCGGGCCGTTCATCGGCAACGTCGTGATGGGCGTCGTGTTCTCGTGGTTCTACACCTCGCCGCGGTTCCAGCCCGGCGGCCGGCACCGGATCCTCCCGCTCGTGATCGCGCACACGCTGCTCGACATCGTGGCGTTCGTGGGTTACGCCCTGGTCCCGGCCGAGTGGCGCGAGGCCCTCGGGATCCGGTGAGGATGCCTGGACGGACGCCGGGGACGCCGTCGACCTGACCCGGATATTCCGGGCGTCACACCAGCTTCCCGGTCAAGCGCGCCTCAACGGCTCTAGAATCGCGAGCATGTCCAACTCGCGCACCGGCCGGGCTGACGCCGGTGCCGAGGTGTCCGACGTACCGGAGGCAGTGCCCTTCGAGAGCGGCCTCGTCCGTGTCGTCGACACCCCGGAGGAGCGTGTGCGCCACCCGCGCGCGCTCGTCTGGATGATCGCGTGCGCGCTGGGCACCGCGGGCGTCATGTTCCTGTCCGTCGTGGCGCACGGCACCACCGCGGGCGTCACGGAGGACGTCCGGAGCTTCAACGACCTGCTGGCCACGATCCTGTTCGTGCCCGTCGCCGTGCTCCAGGGTCTGGTGATCCTGTTCGCGCCGGTCGCCGTGATGATCGAGCTGGGCGTGCGCCGGCTGGGCCGGCAGATCGTCGAGTCCATCGTCGCCGGGGTCCTCGGGCTGCTGATCGGCGTGCTCACCTCCGTCCTGGTGCGCCACCTGGGCTCGGACGAGCTGGTGCGCGGCATGTCGGTCTGGGAGCGCGGCACGGGGTACGTGCTGACCATCCCGGAGTTCGCGGTCGCGCTGACGGCGATGCTCACCGTCGCCGGGCCCGCGACCCGGCGGCGCACCGTGCGCATCTCGTGGAACCTGATGTTCCTCGCCCTGCTCATCGTGCTGATCACGGGGCAGGTCTCGCTGCCGGGCACCCTCGTCGCGCTGCTGCTGGGCCGGCTGGCGGGCTCCACCGTCCAGTACGTGTCGGGCATCCGCAGCGAGCGCGCCTACGGCCCCGACCTGGTCGCCGCCGTGCGCCGCGCGGGGTTCGCGCCGACGTCGCTGGCCCGGGTGCACGCCGTGTCCGAGCGCGCGCCCGGACAGGGCGCCGCGCGCGACGCCGGACAGCCTGTCGCGGCCGCCCTCGCCGTCGAGCACGGCCCGCCGGACGACCCGGCCGCGCTCGCCCTGGGCCGGGCCGGCGGCAACCGGGTGTACGCCCTGTACAGCGACGACGGGGTGCGCCGCGACGTCGTGGTGCTCGACGGCGACCGCCAGGTGGTCGGCCTCATCACGCGGCTGTGGCGGGCCCTGCGCCTGCGCGGCATCGAGGGCCGGGCCGCCATCTCGCTCAAGGCCGTGGCCGAGCGCACGGCCCTGCTGTCGTACGCGGCGAGCGCCGCCGGCGTCCGCACGCCGCGCCTCCTCGGGATCGGCGAGTACGGCGACTCGATCGCTCTCGTCCTGGAGCACGCCTCGGACGCCGTCTCGCTGCGCGACGTGCCCGACGACGAGCTGCACGAGGACGTGCTCGCCGAAGCCTGGGACCAGCTCGGCCGGGCGCACGCCGTGGGCCTCACGCACCGCGCGCTGACCCAGGACGTCCTGCTGACCCACCGCGACGCCGACGGCCGGGCGCACGTGTGGATCACCGGCTGGGAGCAGGGCGACATCGCGTCGTCGCCGTTGTCCCGGCGCCTCGACCTGGTGCAGATGCTCGCGCTCATCGGGCTGCGGGTGGGCCCGCGGCGCGCCGTCGCCTCGGCGGTGCGCGCCCTGCCCGACGCCGACATCGCCGCCATCGGGCCCCTGATCCAGACGATCGCGCTGCCCCGGACGACCCGCGAGGAGGTGCGCAGGGCGAAGGGGCTCATGGGCGAGCTGCGGAACGCGCTGGTGGAGCGCCTGCCCGAGGCCAGCGTGCAGCCGCAGCGCATCTCCCGGTTCAGCGCGCGCACCGTGCTGACCACGACCGTGGCGATCGTCGCCGTGGCCGTGATCGTCACGACCATCAACTTCGACGAGATCGCCACCGCCGTGCGCGAGGCCAACCCCTGGTGGGTCGCGGTCGCGTTCGTGCTGGCCCTCGTCACCTGGTTCGGCGCGGGCCTCACCCTGGTCGCGTTCTCCCCGGCGCGGGTGCCGATCGGGCGCGCCACCCTCACGGCCGCCGCCGGTTCGTTCGTGGCGCTGGCCGCCCCTGCGGGGATCGGCCCGGCCGCCCTGAACCTGCGGCTCCTGACCCAGCGCGGTGTGTCGATGTCCATGGCCGTCGCCACCGTGGCGCTCGTGCAGGTGTCGCAGTTCGTGGTCACGGTGCTGCTGCTCGTGGCGCTGTCGGTCTTCACGGGCTCGGGGGCGCTCGTGGAGCTGCCGTCGCCGGCCGTGCTGATCACGCTGGCGGGCGTGGCCCTCGCCGTCGTCGCGACGCTGCTGGTGCCGCCGGTCCGGCGGTGGGGCATGGGCTTCATCGGGCCGCGGCTGCGCCAGGTGTGGCCGCGGCTCGCGCAGATGCTGAGCCACCCGGGCCGCCTGGCCCTGGGCGTGGCCGGGAACCTGATCATGACGCTCGGCTACATCGTGGCCCTGTGGTGCTGCCTCGCGGCCTTCGGCGAGTCGCTCTCGCTGGTCGACATCGCCCTCGTCAACCTGGTCGGCAACGCGCTGGGGGCGCTCATCCCCACGCCCGGCGGCCTGGGCGGCGTGGAGGGCGCCCTGACGGCCGGTCTGTCGGCCGCGGGGGTGCCGGCGACCATCGCGTTCTCCGCGACGATCCTGTACCGCCTGTGCACCTACTGGGGCCGGATCCCGATCGGCTGGGTGGCGATGCGGTACCTGGAGCGCAAGGGCGACCTCTGAGCCGCTGACGGCCGCCCGGCCCCGGACATGCGAAGGCCCGGCCCCCAGGGGGAGCCGGGCCTTCGCGTCGCTGAAAAGCTCAGCGGCGAAGCGTCACTTGGCGACAGCCTTCTTCAGCAGCGAGCCGGCGCTGATCTTGACACCGAAGTTCGCCGGGATCGAGATCTCCTCGCCGGTGCGCGGGTTGCGACCCGTGCGGGCGGCACGCTCGACGCGCTCGGCCGAGAGGAAGCCCGTCACCTTGACGGCCTCGCCCTTGGCGAGCGACTCGATCAGCACCTCCTGGAAGGCGTTGAGCGCGGCCTCGGCCTCGGTCTTGTTGATCTCGGCCTTGCTGGCGATGGCCGAGACGAGCTCGGACTTGTTGAGCGACATGCGTTTCCCTTCTTCGGTCACGTCGTGCGGCGGTACCCGCCCGACGACGAGGCCCCATACTGCCAGCAGATCGGCAGGAATTCGCGGAGAACAGGCCTTTCCGCGGCGAGTCGTGCGTAACTTTCTGCTCACAGAGGACGCGAACCTGTGTACGAACCTGTGGACGACGACGGTGTGACGGCTCCCGCGGCCGTGTCAGCCCGCACTATCCGATGACTTCCGCAACCCAGAGCGGTCTACCGTTCCGGTAGATCCGGGCCAATGAGAGGAAATCGTGGAGAATCCGCCGCACGCCCGCCGAAACCTCGTCGTGCTCGTGTTCAGCAACCTCCTGGCCGGGGTCGGGGTGGCCTCCGGCGCCGCCGTCGGCGCCCTGCTCGCGGAGAGCCTGGGCGGCACCTCCGTGGCAGGTCTCGCCCAGGCCGTCAGCGTGCTCGCCGCGGCGGTCGCCTCGATCCCCCTGGCGACGCTCGCCCAGCTCCGCGGACGCCGGTGGGCGCTGTCGCTCGGCTACGCGCTGTCCACGGTCGGCGCACTGCTGATCGTGACGGCGGCCGTGGTCGGCCAGCTCGTCGTGCTCCTGGTCGGCCTGATGCTCTACGGCGTCGCGAACGCGACCAACCTCCAGTCGCGCTACGCCGCCGCCGACAACGTCGGCTCCGGCACCCGCGCCCGCACCATGTCGGTCGTCCTGTGGTCCACGACCGTCGGCTCCGTGGTCGGGCCCAACCTCGCGGCGCCGGGCGCCGTCGTGGGCAGCGGGTTCGGCGTGCCCGACCTCGGCGGGCCCTACCTGTTCTCCGTCGTCGCGTACCTGCTGGCCGGGTTGCTGCTGCTGAGCCTGTACCGGGACCCGGCCGGCGGCGTGGCGGGTCGGGTGGTCCCCGCGGGCGCCGTCGGACAGGGGCACGGCGACAAGCGTGCCGAACCGCGGCGGACCGGGGCCCTCGCGGCGCTGCGGTGGGCCTGGGCCCGTCCGCGCGCCCGGTTCGCCGTGGTGACCACGGCCGTGGCCCACGGCGTGATGATCATGGTGATGGTGATGACGCCGGTGCACATGCAGCACGGCGGGATGTCGCTGCAGCTCGTGGGCATCGTCATCAGCCTGCACGTGCTGGGGATGTTCGCGTTCAGCCCTGTGTTCGGCTGGCTGGCCGACCGCTTCGGCCCGCTCCGCGTCGCCGTCGGCGGCATCGGGCTGCAGGCGGCCGCCGTGGCCCTCGGGTTCACGGCCGCGGCCCTGGCCGCGGACGTCACGCCCGACGCCGGCGCGCACGCCGGGCACGGCGCCGCCGCCCCGGCCCTCGACGCCGAGGTGCTCACGGCGGTCGCACTGGTGCTGCTCGGGCTCGGCTGGTCGGCGTGCCTCATCGCCTCGTCGGCGGTACTGGCGTCCGTCGCGGAGCCGCACGTCAAGCTGCCGCTGCAGGGCGCGACCGACGCGCTGATGAACTACTTCGGCGCCGCCTCGGCCGCGCTCGCCGGACCGCTGCTCGCCTGGGGCGGGTTCGAGGCGGTGAACACGGCGGGCGCCGTCCTGCTGGCGCCCGCCGTGGTGACGGTGATCCTGGCGGTCCGGTCGTCCCGCCCCGTGTCAGACACACAGATCACCCAGGTGACCTGAGGGTCTGACAGATCGATCAGCCCTTCGGGTCCCGGTTGTCGTTGGGCTTGTCGGCGTCCGGGCCGTCGGACTCGGGGTCGTCCTGGTTGCCGGCCCCGCGCAGCCGGTCGTTCTCGAGGATCTTGCGGCGCATCATCACCACGGCGCCCAGCACGACCAGCACCGCGGCGAGGATCCCGCCGGCCACGGCGAGCCCGCTGGGGCCCGAGCCGTCCCCGGCTCCGGCGAGCTCCGTGGGCGTGCTCGCGTCGTCCGTCGCGGCCGTCTCCTCGTCGGCCGGGGCGGCCTCCTGCGTCGACATCTCGGACTCGCCGCTCGCGGTGGGCTCCTCGGTCGGCTCCGGCTCGCCCTCTACGGTGTAGGCGAGCTCGCCGTCGATCGGGTGGCCGTCGGAGGAGACCACGTGCCAGGCGACGTCGTACTCGCCCGGGGGCAGGTCCGCGGGGAGCTGCGCCGTCACGACCTCGTCGTCGACCGTGATGTCCGTGCCCCGCGTGGTGGCGCCGTCCGGGCCGACCAGTGCCACCTCGATACCCGTGTCGAGCGGGGCGGAGCTGAACGTGAGCGCGATGCTCGTCGGCTGCTCGTCGAGCGTGGCGCCGTCCTTCGGGTCGGACGACAGGAGCTGGTCGTGAGCGCTCGCCGGGCCGGCCACCAGCAGCAGCGCGACAAAGGTCAGGACCGCTGCGAACACGGTGATCAGGCGGACGAGGCGACGGCTACCGGGCCGGGCCAGGGCAACGGAAACAGCAGGCATGACGGAACCCTACTCCTCGTAGAACTCGCGGGACGGGGCGTGTGTCCGGCCTCACCAGGGACGTCGGTCACGCCTCCGGGACGTTCTTCGCGAGCTCCGCGAGCCACGCCGCCGCCGATGCGTCCGAGGGCATGCGCCAGTCACCCCGCGGCGACATCGTGCCGCCCGGCGAGACCTTGGGCCCGTTCGGCAGCGCCGACCGCTTGAACTGCGAGGCGAAGAACCGGCGCACGAACACCTCGAGCCAGCTCCGGATCGTCGCCAGGTCGTAGGCGGTGCGGCGCTGGTCGGGGAAGCCGGGGGGCCACTCGCCGTCGTCCGCCACGCTCCACGCGTGCCAGGCGAGGAACGCGATCTTGGAGGGGCGGTAGCCGCGCCGCAGCACGTGGAACAGCGTGAAGTCCTGCAGGGCGTACGGGCCGATCGTCGCCTCCGTGGACTGCGGCGTCTCGCCCTCCTCGGTAGGGATCAGCTCGGGCGTGATCTCCTGCTGGACGATCTCCGTGAGAACCACGTTGACCGGGCTCGTCGCCTCCGCAGCAAACTGGCCGCTGTCGATCGTCCAGCGGATGAGGTGCTGGATGAGCGTCTTGGGCACGCCCGCGTTGACCGCGTAGTGCGACATCTGGTCGCCCACGCCGTAGGTGCACCAGCCGAGGGCGAGCTCCGAGAGGTCGCCCGTGCCGACCACGATCCCGCCGCGGTGGTTCGCGAGCCGGAAGAGGTAGTCGTAGCGCAGCCCGGCCTGGACGTTCTCGAACGTGACGTCGTACTGCTTGGTGCCCTCGGAGTACGGGTGGTCGAGGTCGCGCAGCATCTGCTCGGCGGCCGGCCGGATGTCGAGCTCCTGGAACGTCACGCCCAGGGCCTCAGCGAGCCGGACCGCGCGGTCCTTGGTCTCCGAGGTCGTCGCGAAGCCCGGCATGGTGAACGCGTGGATGTCCGTGCGCGGCCTGCCCAGCCGGTCCATCGCCTTGGCCGCGACGATCAGCGCGTGCGTGGAGTCCAGGCCGCCGCTGATGCCGATGACCACCTTCGGCTGCCCGATCGCGCGCAGGCGCTGCTCCAGGCCGGTGACCTGGATGTTGTACGCCTCGTAGCAGTCCAGGGCGAGGCGCTCCGCGTCGTCCGGCACGAAGGGGAAGCGGTCCACCTTGCGGCGCAGGCCGATGTCGCCCTGCGGCGGGTGCACGCTGAACGCGACCTCACGGAAGTCGTCGCCCGTGCCGGGCGTCGCCAGCCCCAGGCCGCGCCGGTTGTCGTCGAAGGTGCCCTGCCGCAGCCGCTCCTGCCGCAGGCGGTCGAGGTCGACGTCGACCACGGTGGCGCGCGGGCCGTCCGGGAACCGCTCGGTCTCGCCGAGCAGGTCACCGGCCTCGTAGACCATGGTCTGGCCGTCCCAGGACAGGTCCGTGCTGGACTCGCCCTGGCCCGCCGCCGTGTAGACGTAGGCCGCGTTGCAGCGGTAGCTCGCGCTGCGCACGATCAGGCGGCGGTCCTCGGCCCGGGCCACGGTGATCGGGCTCGCGGACAGGTTGAGCAGCACGTTCGCGCCCGCGAGCGCCGCGAGCGCGCTGGGCGGCACGGGCACCCACATGTCCTCGCAGACCTCGACGTGGATCGCGAGCCCGGGGACGTCGTCCGCCCGGAAGATGAGGTCGGAGCCGAGCGGAACCTCCTCGCCGAGCAGGGTCAGCGAGCCGCGGTGCTCGTCGCCGGGTGCGAACTGCCGCTTCTCGTAGAACTCGCGGTAGTTCGGCAGGTAGGACTTGGGCGCGACGCCCAGGATCCGCCCGCGGTGCACGACGACGGCGGCGTTCAGCAGGCGGCTGCCGACCAGGAGCGGCGCGCCGACCACGAGCACCGTCATGAGGTCGACGCTCGCCTCCTTGATGTCGGCGAGGGCGTCCAGGACCGACTCCAGGAGGGTGTCCTGCATGAGCAGGTCGTCGATCGCGTACCCGCTCAGGCACAGCTCTGGGAAGACCGCGACGGCCACGCCGTCGTCGTGCAGCCGACGCGCCTGGTCGAGCACGACGGCGGCGTTCGCCGCGGGGTCGGCGACGGCGACGGGGATGGTGCAGGCCGCGACCCGGGCGAACCCGTGGGCGTAGGCGTTGTAGAAGTCCACGACGTCGAGTCTATGGATGCGCGCGGTGGGTGCCCGGCGGGTGGCGCGGGAGCGTGTCAGAGACGGGTGGCATCCTCTCGGCCATGGGCATCCTGACCGACTACTTCATCGCCGCCTCCGACACGGAGGCCGCCCGGTTCCTCGACGGCGGGGTCCACGGCCAAGGGCTTCCCGACGACCACGTGCTCGAGTCCAAGGGCATCGAACCGTTTGTCGCGCTCGGGACCCTGGAGGAGATCCTGACCGGCCCGGCCGACACGGGGACCACGGCCGAGAAGCTCGACGTGGTCTTCTCCATGGAGACCGGGGCGGTCGTCGCACGGGTTCGGCCGAGCCTGCTCCACGCACTCGGGAGCGCGACCGAGAGGGACCTGCTCGACGCCGCGGACCTGTGGTCGCGAACCGAGGAGCTCGCAACCGATGATCCAGCCCCGCTCGCGGCTTTCCTGGACGACCTGGCCGGACTCGCCCGTACCGCCGACGCCGAGGGTGCCGGGGTCTACTGCTGGGCCTCGCCGTGAGGCCCAGCACCGATGAGTTCCGGGGGACGGCGGCGTCTGTGCTGCCAGAAGGCGGTGCCGACGGCCCCGTCTCCCGTACCGAGAGGACCACCCATGTCATTTCAGGCCTACCTCGACGCCGTCGAGGAGAAGACCGGGCACACCCCGCGCGAGCTGGTCGCGCTCGCGCAGGAGCGTGGGTTCGACGCGTCCACCAAGGCCGGCCCGATCCTGGAGTGGCTCAAGGAGGACTACAGCCTGGGCCGGGGGCACGGGATGGCGATGGTCCACGTGATCACCAAGGGGCCGCAGATCAGCGCGAAGCACGTGGGCACCTCGGGCGCCCACGCCGACGCGTCGGACACGCTGTGGCTCGACGGCAGGGCGACCAACCCGGCGTCGGCCGGCTGACGCCGCACGGCGTTCCGGCCGCCTCGTTACCTTGGGTAATGATGTACCCATGACAACCCGCTCCAGCATCGCCATCACCAACGCCTACGTGGTCCCGGTCGCCGCCGAGCCCATCGAGAACGGCACGGTCCTCATCCAGGACGGCGTCATCACCGCCGTCGGCACGGACGTCGCCGTGCCCGAGGGCACCGAGACCGTCGACGCGCAGGGCAAGTGGCTCCTCCCCGGCTTCGTCGAGGCGCACGGCCACATCGGCATCCACGAGGAGGGCGAGGGCTGGGCCGGCAACGACACCAACGAGATGACGGACCCGAACGGGTCCGCCCTGCGGGCGATCGACGCGGTCCAGATCGACGAGGAGGGCTTCCGCGACGCCCTGGCCGGCGGTGTGACGACGGCGGTCATCAAGCCGGGCTCGGGCAACCCGATCGGCGGTCAGACCGTCGCGATCAAGACCTGGGGCGGCCGCACGATCGACGAGCAGGTCATCAGTGACTCGGTGTCGGTCAAGAGCGCCCTCGGCGAGAACCCGAAGCGCGTGTACGGGGACAAGAAGCAGCTCCCGTCGACCCGCCTCGGCGTCGCGAACGTGATCCGCAAGGCCTTCGTCGACGCCCAGAACTACGCCGCGAAGCGGGACGCCGCGGTGGAGGAGGGCAAGCCCTTCGAGCGCGACCTCGGCAAGGAGACCCTGGCCCGCGTGCTGGCCGGCGAGCTCGCCTGGGACCAGCACACACACCGTGCCGATGACATCGCCACGGCGATCCGCCTGTCGGAGGAGTTCGGCTACCGGCTCGTCATCAACCACGGCACCGAGGGCCACCTGATCGCCGACGTCCTCGCCGAGAAGGACATCCCGGTCATCTACGGCCCGATGTTCGTCTCGCGGTCCAAGGTCGAGGTGCGGCACCGGGCGAACCGCAACATCGCCGCCATGGCCGCGGCCGGGGTGCGGGTCGCGATCACGACCGACCACCCCGTCATCCCGATCAACTTCCTGGTGCACCAGGCGTCGTTCGCGGCGCGCGACGGGCTCCCCCGCGAGACCGCGCTGGCCGCCATCACCACCAACCCCGCGTCGTTCCTCGGGCTCGACGTCCGCGTGGGGTCCATCGCCGAGGGGCTCGACGGCGACGTCGTGCTCTGGTCGGGCGACCCGCTCGACACGGACCAGCGCGCCGAGCGCGTCTTCATCACCGGCACCGAGGTCTACACCTGGGACCCGGCCGCCGACGCCGGTCGCGGCGCCGGCCGCGTGGTCGAGCGCACGGCCCGCTTCGTCTGAGGCTGGGCAGCGCGACTCTGGGGCTGGGCGAGGCCGATCAGGGTGGTCGGCAGAATGTCAGGTGGTCGGTAGCTCGGAATGCCGACCACCTGACATCCTGCCGACCGCCCAATCTGCCGACCACTCACCCCCGACCAGCAGCCCCCGGTACCGCAGGGGGACACGCGGCGGTACCGCGGTGCGACGCGGCGGCACACCGCCCGGCGTAGCGTGCGAGCATGCTGGGCACCATCCGTCCGAACCACGCCGCCCTCGCGGACCCGCCGGTCACGGCGCCGTTCGACCGCCTCCGGCCGCGCGTGCTCGTGGGCGCCGCCGTCGCGGTCGCCTCCGTCCTCGGCTCGTTCGGTGCGTCGCGCGGCCAGTCGTGGGCCACAGACCTTGACCTCGCCGGTGTGCTCCTGCTGCTGGTGTCTCCGGCGGCGCTGGTGTTCCTGCTGCCCCGCCGTCCCGCCCTCGCGACCGTGCTGTCCGTCGCCGCCACGCTCGTGTTCCTGCTGGCCGGATACCCGTGGGGGCCGGGGTTCCTCGGCCCGGCCGCGGTGCTGGCCGGCGTGATGCTCAGCGGCGAGGTGCGCCGCGCGCGGCTGGTCGCGTGGTCCGGCGCCGCACTGCTCTCCGGCGGGGTGGGGGTGGCCGCCACGCTGCTCGCCCCGCGCCTCCGACGGTTCCTGACCGAGAACCCGATGCAGCCCGACCGCACCTGGGGTCCGCCGGGGTACCACGGCCCGGGCTGGGACAGTGCGGACGGCTCGTGGTTCCTCACCACGGGGGCGCTCGTCGCGGGGGCGGCCTGGCTCACGGTCGTGCTGCTGATCGCGAGCGGGGCGCGTGACCGGATCGCACGTCGGGCGGCCGCCCGCGCGGCGGCCCTGGAGACGGCCGCCGAACGGGAGCGCACCGCCGTCGCCTCGGAACGCCTGCGCATCGCGCGCGAGCTGCACGACGTGCTCGCCCACTCCCTGTCCGCGATCAACGTCCAGGCCGGCGTGGGCCTGCATCTGATCGACCGGAACCCCGGCCAGGCGCGCGAGGCGCTGACCAACATCCGCGACACCAGCAAGGACGCGCTCGCCGAGGTGCGCACGGTGCTCGGGATCGTCCGCGAAGGGACGTCCCCGTCCGCTTCGGGAACGCAGCCCGCCGGCCCGCCCGACGGCGTCGGCCCGCTCACCGCCGCCGGCGTGGTCGGCGCCGCCCGGCCCGCCGCCGTCCCGACCGCCGCCGCGGAACCGCGGTGGGACGACGCCGCGCCGCTGACCCCCACCTGGGACCTCACCGGTCTGCGCCGGCTGGCCGACCAGGCCCGCGCCGAGGGCCTCGACGTCACCGTCGAGCTCACCGGCGTGGACGACCTGCCCGACCACGTCGCCGGCGTCGTGCACCGGGTGGTCCAGGAGTCGCTGACCAACGTGCGGCGGCACGCGCCGTCCGCCCGCCGGGTCACGCTGTGCGTGACCAGGGGCGACGCCGTCGAGGTCACGGTGTCCGACGACGGCGCGCCCGCCGGCGCGGAACCGGTCGTGGCCGGCTACGGGCTGCTCGGGATGCGCGAGCGCGTCGAGGGCGCGGGCGGCACCCTGACGGCCGGCCCCCGGGCGGACGGACCCGGCTGGGCGGTCCGGGCCCGGCTCCCGGTCGCCCCCCGGCCCTGGACGCCGTCCGCGGCGGACCAGGCCGCGAGCAGGCCGACCCGCGCCGAGGACCCACCACCCACGGCGGGGACCGCACCGCGGAGCCAGGCCGACCAGTCCGACGCAAGCGAGACCGGGGAGACCACATGATCGACGTCCTGCTCGCCGACGACCAGGCCCTGGTGCGCGGTGGGTTCCGCGCCCTGATCGACTCCGAGGACGACATGCGCGTCGTGGCCCAGGCCGCGACCGGCGACGACGCCGTCGCGCTCACCCTGGAGCACCTGCCCCAGGTGGTGCTCATGGACATCCGCATGCCCGGCCTGGACGGGCTGGAGGCGACCCGTCGCATCATCGCGGAGCCCCGCGCGGCGGGCGTGCACGTGGTGGTGGTGACGACGTTCGAGCTCGACGAGTACGTCACGGAGGCGATCCGCGCCGGGGCGTCCGGCTTCCTGGTCAAGGACACCGAGCCCGCGGAGCTGGTCCGCGCGGTGCGGGTCGCGGCGTCGGGCAACGCGCTGCTCTCCCCCACGGTGACACGGCGCCTGCTGGCCAAGGTCGCCGACGCGACCCGGACCGTGCGACCGGTGCCCGCGCTCGCCGACCTCACGCCGCGGGAGCGCGAGGTGCTCGTCGAGGTGGCCGGCGGCCTCGCCAACGACGAGATCGCGGGCCGGCTGTACCTGTCGGAGTCGACCGTGAAGACGCACGTCTCCCGGGTGCTCATGAAGACCGGCTCCCGCGACCGCGCGCAGCTCGTGGTGCTGGCGTACGAGGCGGGCCTCGTCCGCCCCGGCTGGGCCGGAGGCGCAGCCGGCAACCAACAGGGCGTGGGCCGGGCGGCACCAGAGGGGTAGCCCGGCAGGTACGCCGGACTGACGCCCCCGGCGCCGGACGGCGGCAGCCTGGTGGTGTGGCCGGAACGACCGGCCGAACCGACTGCTGGAGGTCGACATGCTCACCGCGACGACAGAGGTCCTCGCACACGGGCCGCAGTACGGCTGGGGCGGACCCGGCCCGTTCTTCTTCATCTTCCCGCTGCTGTGGTTCCTGCTGTTCGCGACCGTGGTCTTCCTGATCGCGCGCCGGGCGCGCCGCGGGGCACGCGGCGGGTGGGGCGGCCCGTGGGCCGCGCACACGGCGGCCGGGGCCGACCCGGTCACGCTCCTGGGCCACCGCTTCGCCCGCGGCGAGATCGACGAGGCCGAGTACCGCTCGCGGCTCGCCGTGCTCCGCTCGGCCGGACCCGTCCCCGGTTCCGGTCAGGGTTACGGCCCGGGCTCCGGCCCGACGCCGCCGGCGGAACCCGCACCGCCCGCGGCCCCCGGGCCGCAGGACCAGCCCCCGGCGGACGGCGGACGCTGACCGCCGGCTCCCACCACCTGTCGGACGCTCAGGCCGCCCCGTGGCCTGAGCGTCCGACGTCCGCCACGGGACCGCTGGCCTTCCGTGGTGGCCGTGGCGCTAGACTCGCGGGCGAGTGCGGCCGAACCGCACTTTTCTGACCCGATGACGTGAGGGATGTAGATCGTGAGCACCAGGAAGAACTGGGCGACCGTGGCCGTGGTCGCCAGTGCGCTTCTGCTGTCCGGATGCGGGGCCCTCGAGGACATGGCCAACGACTTCACGCCCTCCAGCGGCGAGGTGGAGCAGGTCGCCCCGTCCCCCGTGGCAGAGGCCCCCATCAGCACCGGCGAGTACGACATCGTCGAGACGTGCAACGCGTTCTTCGCCGGGCCGCTCGTGTCGAGCATCCAGGCCGCGGCGATGGACGTCGCCTCCCCGCTCAACGAGGACCAGACCGGTACCGCCACGAAGGTGAGCACGAACATCGGCCTGATCATCGGCAAGGCGGACGAGGTCAGCATCGCCCACCTCGAGGCCGTGCGCGCCCCGTTCGACCAGGCGCTCGGCGGTTCGATCGCCCGTCCGGCGGCCATCGCCAGCGCCATCGAGTCCTACAAGGCCACGTGCACCGAGGCCGGCTTCAAGGGCTGACCGCCCGCCCGCACCGGCCGCACGACGGCCTCCGGCACGACGCCGCACGACAGAGCGCCTGCCCGACCCGTCCCCGGCAATCGCCGGGGACCGTCGGACAGGCGCTCCGTCGTTCGCGCTCGGGGATCGGCTCCCCGCGAGGGATCAGCTCCCCTTGAGGAACTCGTGCATCACCGGTCCGGCGGTGGTCGAGCCGAGCTCGCCCTCCTCGATGAACACGACCGCCGCCAGGTCGTTCGCGATCGCGAGCATCCAGACGTGCGCCTTGGTGCCGTCCCCGAACTGGGCGGTGCCCGTCTTGGCGCCGACGATCCCGGGGACGTCCTGCAGCAGCTCGGCCGAACCCTCCTGCACCACGCCACCCATGAGGTCGCGCAGCGTGGCCGCCTCGTCCGCGGTCAGGTCGCCCGCCGGCTCGGCGTCCGCCTCCTTGCCCGTCGGCTCGACCAGCCACGGTGACACCGTGTGGCCGGCGGAGACGCTCGCCGCGACGGTCGCCATCGCGAGCGGGGTGGCCAGCACCTGACCCTGGCCGATCATCGACGCCGCGTGCTCCGTGCCCGAGGCCTCGGTCGGCACGTCGCCGAAGGCCGCCGCACCGCCGAAGGAGACCGTGTGCTCGGTGCCCAGGCCGAGCGACGCCGCGGCGTCGTGCAGCTGCTGCTGCGAGATCGCCTGGTGCTGCGAGATGAAGGCGGTGTTGCACGAGTTCGCGAACACGGTCCGGAACGGCACCGCGTCGCCCATCGCGGACTGCGGGTACCCGGGCACGTTCTGGAACTCGCGGCCCTCCACGTTGATCGTGGCGGTGCAGGGCAGCGTCGAGTCCGGCGTCGTCCCGGCGCGGAGCATCGCGAGCGAGGTCGCGATCTTGAAGGTGGAACCCGGCGGGTACTGTCCCAGGGTCGCGGTGTTGAACCCCTCCGAACCCGGGCCCGACGCCGCCGCGAGCACCTCACCGGTGGACGGCTTGATGGCGACGATCGCGCTCGCCAGGTCACCGAAGTCGGCGAGCGCGGCCTGGGCACGCAGCTGCGTCTCCGGGTCGAGCGAGATGGCCACGGGTTCGCCGTCCTTCTTCTCGATCGTGAAGGCCTCGCGGCCCCCGCCGCCCGCCGTGTCGTCGACGGGCTCGATGGTCACCGCCAGGCCGGGCACGCCGCGCAGCTGCTCGTCGTACGCCGCCTGAACGCCGGACAGGCCCACCATGTCGCCGGCCTTGATCGTGCCCTTCGACTCGTCGACGATCTCCTGGGTCGCCTCGCCGACCGTGCCGAGCAGCGCGCGTGCGAAGTCGCGGTCCCGCGCGAGCGGGATCTCGTCCGGGATCCCGACCACGCCGGGGATCGCCATCGCGGCCTCGAAATCGTACTCCGGGTCGTTGTCACGGATGGTGATGACGTCGATGAACGCCTTGTCGCCCGCGGCCTGCACCCGCGCGGCGATGTCGTCGGTCGTCGCCTGGTCGAAGCCCAGCACGGTGCCGAGCTGGGCGGCAGCCGTGTCCCAGCCCGGGCGGGTCTTGTCGATACCCACGCGGTGCACGGGGGTGAGCCCCACGATGGTCTCGCCGCTCGTCGTCACGATGTCGCCGCGCACGGGCTCGGTGCGCTCGACCGCGAGCCGCTCACCCGCCTCCAGGCCCGGGACCAGCACGCCGAGGTTCCAGGCGGCCTCCCAGGCGCCGGCCTCGCCGTCGGCCGCCCCCGGGTAGGTGAGCTGCGCGACCGTCTCGTACTCCCAGGCCTCCTCGGTCGCCACGGGCCAGGTCCAGGCGAACGTCGCGGTCGCGGTCGCGGTGCCGCCGTCGCCCTCCTCGAGCGGGGTCACGCTCTTGACCGCCACGGTGCCGGCATCCTCGCCGACGGCGGCCACGAGCTGCTCGAACACCGAGGCGTACTGCTCGTTGGGCGACGCCGACGTCTCCATGGTCAGCGGGAACTCGGCCGGCGTACCCGCCTGGAGCGCGGCCGCGAGCTGCTCCGCGGCGGACTCCGGGTCGGGGATCGGCGGCGGCCGCAGCAGGTACCAGACCCCCGCGCCGGCCGCGAGGAGCAGGACCACCACGACGGTGATGATCAGCGCCAGCCGCCCGTTCTTCCGGGGGGTGGCAGGGGGCTGGCCGCCGGACACCGGGACGCCGGGCGGCGTGGCGGGAGGCGGTGGCGGAGGCCCGCCGGCGGGCGGCACGGAGTCGTACCCACCTGGCGGGGGCGGGACGGGCGCATGACCGTCCGCCGGCAGATGGGGTGAAGAGTGTCCGCTCATGCCAAGGAGCCTAAGGGGCAGGTCAGGATCGCTCCGTGTAAATTCCTGGGTGAAATGAGGCAGGGCCGCCGAACCCCCTGGATCTGCGGCCCCGCCCACCGACGTCACGCGTCCGCGTACCGCCTGCGGTCCCGTGAGCGCGTGGCGAGCGTGAGGTAGGACGTCATCGGGGCCGACCGGCCGGCCGCGCGGATCCTGTGCTCGCGTCGGTTGAGCAGCTCCATGCGCCGCAGATCGCGCTCGACCGCCGCGACATCCTTGCCGGTGATCATCGCTGTGCTGGTCGTCATGGTCGGTCCCCGTTCTCAGGCCCCCTCGAATGGACGCCCCTCGTGGAACAGGACGAACCAGGAGCTCGCTTCGTTGGTAGGGAGGCGTGGATCCGGGTTTCGGGACCAGGGTGGCCGACCTCACCCGGCGGCCTCACCCGGCGGCCTCACCCGACGGCGTTGCTCCGGTACGCCAGGAACTCCCGCAGGGCCGGGTCCGTCGTGAGCGAGCGCGCCTTGTCGTAGGCGGCCCGGGCGGCCGCGGTGTCGCCGGCCTCGGCCAGGAGGTGCGCCCGGGTCGCCCACAGCGGCTGGAACCGGCCCGACGCCGGCTCCGCCGCCGCGACCTCGTCCAGCGCGGCCAGCCCCGCGGGCGCGCCGTCGACCCGGGCGACGACGGCCGCGAGCGCCACCCGCCCGCCCAGCGTCGGCGCGACGCGGAGCAGCGCCCGGTGCAGCGTGACGAGCGCGGGCCAGTCGGTGCGGCCGGTGCGCGCCCGCGCGCAGTGCACGGACTGGATCGCGGCCTCGAGGCGGAACCGGCCGGGCGGGCCGGCGGGCTGCCCGGGCGAGGCCGGGTCGGCGAGCGACCGCCGGAGCAGTGCCTCGCCGCGCTCGATCAGGCCGGCGTCCCAACGGGCGACGTCCTGCTCGTCGAGCGGTACGAAGGCGCCGTCGGCCCCGCGGGCGCCGGCGCGCGCCAGCGAGAAGCAGAGCAGGGCGGCCAGGCCGAGCACCTCGGGCTCGGGCAGCAGGTCGGCCAGGAGCAGGGCCAGCGTGAGCGCGTCGCCGGTGAGCGATCCGCGCACCTCGGGCGCGGCGCCGCGCCAGTCGATGGCGTACGCGCCGTACACCGCCTCCAGCACCGGCGGCAGGCGGTCGGGCGCCTCGTCCCGGCCGGGGATGCGGAACGGGATGCGCGCGTCCCGGATGCGGCGCTTGGCCCGGACCAGGCGCTGCGCCATCGTGGGCGCGGGGACGGCGAACGCCGCCGCGATGTCCGCCGCCTCCACGCCGAGCACGGTCTGCAGCATCAGCGGGGTGCGGATGCCCGCCTCGACCGCGGGGTGGGCGCAGACGAACATGAGCTCCAGCCGGCGGTCCCCGATCGCGTCGGGGTCGACGTCCTCGGGCGGTGCGGTGGGCTCGGGTCCGGCGTCGGGCGGCAGGGTGGTGCGGTGGGCGGCGGAGCGGTACACGTCGCGCAGCCGGTTCCGGGCCACGGTGAGCAGCCAGCCGTCGGGGTTGTGCGGCACGCCGTCGTCGGGCCAGTGCCGCAGGGCGCGCTCGAAGGCCTCACCGAGGGCGTCCTCGGCACGCTGGATGTCGCCGTCGCGGGCAGCGAGCAGCGCCAGCAGGCGGCCGTACGACGTGCGGGCCGCCGCCTCGGCGGCGGCCTGCACGTCCGCGCGGTCGGTCAGCGCGTCCACGCGCCGTTCTCGTAGTGGGTGGCGCTGGGGCGCACCTCCACCGTGCCCCACTGGACCGACGGCGCCTTCTGCGCCCAGGCGAGCGCGGCGTCGAGGTCCGGCACGTCGACGACGAAGGTGCCGCCGAGCTGCTCCTTCGTGTCGGCGAAGGGGCCGTCCTGGACCCGCAGCTCACCGTCGCGCACGGTGACGGTGGTCGTGGACGACGACGGCTGGAGCACCTCCGCCGAGAGCAGCACCCCCGCCTGGTCCAGCGCCGTCGCGTAGGCCTGGAACTCGCGCTCGCCCTCTTCCCAGCCACCGGGCCCGAGCTCCGCGGGCGTCATCTCCGGGTAGTGCAGCAGGATCGTGTATCGCATGGTTCTGTCCTCCGGTCGGGCCTGTCTGACACGGTGGTGACGATCTCCCCCCGGCCTGATCGACAGGATCCCGGCACGATCTGTGGCGGACTTGCTCGACCTGCGCGGAAAACCGTCCGGACATGACTCGGGTCGGGGCGCCCCCTGGTGCGCCCCGACCCGGTTCCCCCTGTCCGGCCAGGTGTGTCAGGCAGTTGTCGGAGCCGCCTTGACCACCGGGCCCCACGCCAGCGGGTCGAGCGTGCGGGCGTCGTCGTCCGCGTTCCCGGCCCAGCGGCGCGCATCGGCGATAGTTGCTGCGAGCAGGTCCCTCAGGCGTGCGTCGACGTCCGGCACGAACGCCTCCGAGATGCCCTGCACCGCCGTGGAGACCACGCTCGGCGCGGCGTCCCGGACGAACCTCTTGGGCCGCACGCTCGTTCCGGCGCAGAAGCGCTCGGCCCAGGCCGCCGTCTTGGGTACGGCCGCCAGCGCGTCCTTGCTCTCCGGCGCGAGGGTGCCTGCGGGACGGTCCTCCAGGACGTCGAGCATGCGCTCCGAGCCGAGGACGGCGACGGCGAGCGTCTGCTGCCGGTCGGCGGGCGAGACCGGCAGCGCCGTCTGCGCGGCGCGCAACGCGATCCGCACGTCCCAGCGCGGGTCGGTGCTGGTCAGGCCGATCACCGACGGGATGAGCGGTGCGAGCTGCGGGCGGGCGTGGTCCGCCGTCAGGTCGTTCACCGCGCGCGCCAGCATCGCGATGAGCGGGTGCGTGCAGGCTGGATGGTCGCTCCACTTCTCGCCTGCGAGGAAGGAGGCGAGCTCCATGAAGCACGCGCCCTTCTTGGGGTTGCGGTGCTTCCCACGGCCCAGCATGGGCAAGATGTCGTACGTTCCAGCTTCGGTTCCGGTCACGATCCACCCCCGAATTGGGTCCGCTGCTACTTCCAGTGTGCGTCTGCTGTGACGTAGATCGCAATAGTGGGGCTGTGAACTCCCTGAATCTCGCCCGCCCAGTGTCTCGCCGCCCGGCCCGCGGGGCATCTCGAGGGCCCGACGAGGCACGTCCCGGTGGCCCTGAGGTGTGCTGAGGCACCTCAGGGCCACCTCAGACGCGCGCGGGGGTACCTCAGACACCGCGCTGAGGTACCCCGCCGGGCAGGACTGGCCGACCTCCCGATCCGCCGCCCTGCGACTCAGGACGAGTGTCTTCCTCATCAGCCGGACGGGCACACGGCCCGCCGGGGACATCGGAGGAATCATGTCGTTGTGGGGACCCGCGGTGGACGCGGAGATCGAGTACCGGCAGGCCCAGGCCAAGGACGCCTGGCGCAGCAAGCGGCCGACCGCGGCGGACCGTGCGGCCCGCCTGGAGCGGCGCGCCGCACGTGCGAACCGCACGGAGCAGATCAGGAAGGGCATCGCGGGCATGCGCCCCGCACCCGTCAAGCGGCACGGCCTGTTCGCGTGACGACGGTGGACGCCGACGTCGTGGGCGCCGGCTCGGCGGAACCGGAGAAAGGCCAGGCCAGGGGGATTGTCAGTGACCGGTGGCACGATGTGCAGGTGCGACGGTCTACGACGATCCCCCTGGTCTCCCGGCAGGAGCAGGTTGCCTCTCTCCTGCTGGCGGTGGGTCGCGCCTCGGCCGGCCGGCCGGGCCTCGTGCTCGTGGGCGGCGACGCCGGTGTGGGCAAGACCCGCCTGATCGGCCACGTCGCCCAGGCGGCGGAGCAGGCGGGAGCCAGCGCCGTCGTGGTGCACTGCGTCGACCTGGGTCAGGTCGGCATCCCCTACCTCCCCTTCACGGAGGCTCTCACCCAGCTGCAGGCCGGGGCCGCGGGGCCCGACGCGGCCGCGCGGGTCACCGAGCTCGTCGCCGAGCGGCCGGCACTGTGGCGGCTCCTGGAGCCCGGCAGCAGCGCCGACGCCGACCACGACGAACGGCTCCAGCTCTTCGAGGGCATCGCGCGCAGCCTGGCGGTCGCCGGCGCGCCCGAGCGCCCCCTCGTGCTCGTCGTCGAGGACGCGCACTGGGCCGACGCGTCGACGCGCGACGTGCTGCGGTTCCTCGCCGCCCGCGCCCGTTCCGAGAACGTCCTGCTCGTGGTCACCTACCGGGCGGACGACGTGGACCGCCGGCACCCGCTGCGCCCGCTGCTCGCCGAGCTGTCCCGGCTGGAGCACGTGGAGCGGATCGACCTGCAGCCGTTCACGGAGGACGAGCTGCGCGAGTTCACCACCGCCCTGGCCGGCCGGCCCCTGCCGGCCCCCGGGTTCGCCGACGTGCTGGACCGGTCCGAGGGCAACGCCTTCTTCGCGGAGGAGCTCCTGGACGCCGGGCCGGACTCCGCCAGCCTGCCCTGGACGCTCACCGAGGTGCTGCGCACCCGGCTGGAACGGCTCGACCCCGAGGTGCAGCAGGTGCTGCGCATCGCGTCGGTCGCCGGTCGCCGCGTGCGAGAGGAGCTGCTGCGGGCCGCGGCCGCCCGCTGGGGCGCGCACGACGTCGACGCCGCGCTGCGCGAGGCCGTCACCCAGCAGGTGCTGGTGGTCTCCGGCGTCCACCTGGAGTTCCGGCACGCGCTGCTCGCGGAGGCCCTGTACGCCGACCTGCTGCCCGGCGAGCGGTCGTCGGTGCACCGTGCCTACCTCGCGGTGATCGCGCAGGACGGGCCCGACGGCATGCCGATCGGCAGCGCGGCCGAGCGTGCCCACCACGCCTACGAGGGCCACGACCTGCCCGCGGCGCTGACCGCGTCGCGCGACGCCGCCCTGCGGGCGCGCCGGCTGCTCGCCCCCGAGGAGGAGCTCAGGCACTGGGAGCAGGTCCTCGCCCTGTGGGAGTCCGTGCCGGACGCCGAGGAGCGGATCGGCCGCGACCGGGTCGACGTCGCGGTCGCGGCGGGCGAGGCCGCCGCGCGCGCCGGCGACCCGATGCGCGCGGTCAAGCTGACGCAGCGTGCGGTCGACGGGGCCGCCGACCCGGTGCGCCGGGCCGGGCTGCGCCACGTGCTCGTGCACCGGTACCTCGACCTGCCGACCTGGGACGAGGTGCCCGGCCAGGTCGAGGCCGCGATCGAGGACCTCCGGACGGCCCTCGAGATGCTGCCCGAGCGCAGCCCCGAGCGGATCTGGACCAACGCGCTGCTGGCCCGGGTCACGATGATCATCGACCTGGACGACGACGCCCGCGGGCACGCCGAGTGCGCCATCGAGGAGGCCCGGTCCGTCGGGCAGCCCGGCGCCCTCGCCGCGGCGCTCTCGACCCTCGCCGTGCTCGACGTGGCCGACCCGGACCGGGCGGCGGCGCTCCTCGACGAGGCCCGCACGGCGGCGACCGAGGCCGGGGACGTGCTCACGGAGATGCGCACGCTCTACAACGCCACGGCGAACCGGTTCTACGCGGGCGAGCTCGAGGCCGCCCAGCAGCGGGTGGAGCACGCGCTCGCCCGGGCCGAGGAGCTCGGGCTGGCCTGGAGCACGCCGACCGTCAACCTCCGGATCCTGCAGGAGGTCATGCTCTACTTCCGCGGCGACCTGTCGCCGCGGCCCGCCGGCGGGGTGCCCGCCACGCACCAGCACGTCCTGGAGGCCACCCAGATGTACGCGGCGGTGGCGCGCGGCGACGCCGACGCCATCTCGCGCGGCGAGGCTCTCTTCGACCACTGGCAGAGCGACGGCCAGATCGCGTTGATCGGCGGCGGCAGCCTGGTCGACGCCTTGACCTGGGCGGGCCGGTACGACGACGCCGCGGCGCTGGCGGTACGCATCACCGACCACCTGGGCGAGGTGTGGACCGAGGTGTTCCTCGGCCGGATCTGGCTGTCCGCGCTGGCGATCGCGGCCCTGGCCGACGCGGCGCAGGCCGACCGGTCGGCAGGCCGCGCGGGCGCCCCCGGCTCGGCCGCCGCCACCGCCGTGGAGACGCGCGCGGCCGAACGTCTCGACAGCGGGGACTCACTCCTGGCGATCGCCCGGGAGACGGCGCAGCGGGGACGTCCGCGCGGCGGCGTGCTGGGCCCCGAGGGGCGGGCCTGGCTCCAGCGGGCGGCCGCCGAGAACGCCCGGCTGCACGCGATCGTGGGCAGCACCGCGGGAGTCGACAGCGGTGAGCGGGCGGCCGCGGACCTGTGGCGGGAGGCCGCCGCGAGCTGGCAGGACACCGTGAACGCCTTCGGCTTCGGGTACCGCTACGAGGTGGCGCGCTCACGCTACCGGTGGGCCGAGGCCCTGCTCGGCGCTGGTGAGCGGCAGGCCGCGGAGGTCGAGGCGGCCGAGGCGCTCTCCGCCGCGGAGGACATGGGCGCGCAGCCCCTGGCCGACGCCGTCCGGGCACTCGCCCGGCGGGCGCGGCTCGACCTGCCGGGGGTCCGCCGGGCGACGGCGTCGACCCTCACGGAGCGCGAGGAGGAGGTGCTCGGCCTGGTCGCGCAGGGGTTGTCCAACCGACAGATCGGCGAGCGCCTGTTCATCTCGACCAAGACGGTGAGCGTGCACGTGTCCAACCTGCTCGCGAAGCTCGGCGCCTCGGGCCGGGCGGAGGCCGTGAGCCTCGCTCACCAGCGCGGTCTGCTGGAGGTATGACCGGGAACGGGCAGGCTACCTGCCCGGCGCAAAAGGGACACATCCGGTACATCTGTCGCGCACGCGTCCTTCTCTCGCAATACTGATGGGATGCCGACGGACCTCCAGGCGCTGCGAGACCTCGAGCACGTCGGTCTCGCTGCTCCCACAGCGGATGAGGCCTTTGACCGGTTCGCTCGCCTGGTGCGGCGGCATCTGCGGGTCCCGGCCGCCGTCGTCTACTTCGTGGTCCGGGAGGGACAGGTCCTCGCGGGAGCGTCCGGGGTACCGGAGCCGATGCAGTCCAACCGGCTGCTGCAGCACCCGGGCACGCTGACCAACGTCATCACGGCCCGCGGCGAGCCGGTCGTCACGGTGGATGCCCGTGCCGACCCGCTGCTGTGCGACAACTACCTGGTCCGGGAGATGGGCCTGGTCGCCCTCGCCGGCTATCCCGTCTTCGACCTGCGCGGGCGCGCCGTCGGCGCGCTGTGCGCCGTGGACGACCAGCCCCGCGAGTGGTCGCAGGACGACCTGGACTCCCTCGCCGACCTCGCCGCGGCCTGCACCGCCGAGCTGCGCCTGCGCGCCGAGCGGGAGCGCGCCCGCCGCATCCAGGAGACCGCCGTCCGGGCGAACCGGCGCAGCCGCTTCCTGCTCTCCCTGAGCGAGGCCTTCGCGAACGCCAACACGATGGACCAGGTCGAGGAGGTCATCGTGGAGGTCGGTACCGCGGGGATCGGCGCGCGGTACTGCGCGTTCGCCCTCGCGGACGCCGACGGGCGCGGCATCACCTACCGGTCCCTCGTCCACGCCGAGCCGCAGTTCCCCCAGCGGCTCCGGCAGACCAAGCTCGACGAGCAGCGGCCCCTGGCCGAGGCGGCCCGCACGGGCCGACCCCTGTTCTTCCGGTCGGCCGACGAGATGTTCACGGCGTTCCCGGGCTCGGAGGAGCTCTGCGACCCGGAGGTCGGGGCCCGCGCCTACCTGCCCGTGGTGACGGCCGGCGCCGTGGTCGCCGTCATCATGCTGGCCTGGGAGCGCGACCGCGGGCCCGACCAGGACTCCTACGCGCTCCAGACCGGACTCGCCCACTACACGGGTCACGCGCTGGAGCGGGCCCGGCTCCTGGAGGAGCGGCGCGAGTCCGCCAAGACCCTGCAGCGGGCGATGCTCAGCCGGCTGCCCGAGGTACCGCACCTCGACATGGCGGCGACCTACTCGCCGGCCACACGCTCCGACCAGATCGGCGGCGACTGGTACGACGCCGTGGCGGTGGACGACGACGCGACCATGTTCATGATCGGCGACGTGACCGGTCACGACATGCGCGCCGCGGCGAAGATGGGCCAGCTCAGGTCGCTGCTGCGCGCATTCGCGTGGAGCCACGACGAGTCGCCGTCGGCCCTGCTGTCGCTGCTGGACAAGGCCAACTCCGGGCTGGGGCTGCTCGCCAGCGGGACGGCGGTGGTGGCCCGGCTGGAGCGGGTCGCCGGGGCGTACCAGCTCACCTGGTCGACCGCCGGGCACCCGCCGCCGCTCGTGCTCCGCGAGGACGGCACGGTCGAACGCCTCTCGGTGCTCCCGGACATGATGCTCGGCGTGCGGCCCACGTCCAAACGCACCGACCACGTCACGACGCTGCGCCCCGGCGACACTCTCCTGCTGTACACGGACGGCCTCGCCGAGCAGCGCGGCACCACGCCCGACCAGTGGCTGAACCGCCTGCAGAAGACGCTCGGCGCGCTCGGCGACACGGCCACCGCGGCGCTGCCCGTCACCCTCGTGCGCCGCCTCGCCTCGGACGACCAGCGGGACGACGTCGCCGTGCTCGCCGTCCGCGTCCGGGCGACGGCGCCGTCCGGCCCGCCGTCCCCCGGACGCCCCGCCACGGCGGAGCGCAAGCTCGCCCCGTCGCTGCTCGACGTCGGCCCGGCGCGCATCTGGGTGGACGACGTGCTGGAGAGCTGCGGCGTGCCGATGCCGCTGCGCCGCACGGTGATGCTGCTGACGTCGGAGGTGCTGACCAACGCCGTCGACCACGGGCAGGCGCCGTTCACCGCCACGGTCGAGGTGGACCTGGACCGGCTGCGGGTGGGGGTGCGCGACTCGTCGACCGTGCAGCCCGAGCTGCGTGACCCGGCGGTCACCGAGTTCGGTGGCCGCGGCGTGCAGTTCCTCGAACGGCTCGCGTCCCGGTGGGGCGTGGACCGGCACGGCGGGGCGCCCCGCCCGAGCCACCGGCGCGGCCCGGCTCGGGAGGGCCGGCGGACGGGCAAGACGGTCTGGTTCGAGCTCGACCTCGGGTGAACTTGGTCCCAGGACTTCGGCGACGGTCGAATCCACGAGAGCGTGTCAGTGGCTCCGCGTACGGTGTGAGCTATGGCACAGACAGCGTCACGACCCACGCAGAGCACCGGTGAGGACCTGGCCGGGGCCGAGCTCTCCGCTCAGCTCGAGGTGTACCGCCGCGAGCTGACCGGATACTGCTACCGCCTGCTGGGCGGCACCTTCGACGCCGACGACGCCGTGCAGGAGACCCTGCTGCGCGCGTGGCGTTCGTACGACCGGTTCGAGGGCCGTTCCTCGCTCCGCACGTGGCTGTACCGGATCGCCACCAACGTCTGCTTCGACCAGCTCGGTTCGAGCCGCGCCAAGCGGGAGCGCCCGATGGGCCTCGGCGCCGCGGCCGACCCGGTCGAGGAGAGCCTGACGATGGTGCTGCCCGAGTACGCGTGGGTGGAGCCGGTCCCGACCGAGCACGTGCTCCCCGGCGCGAGCGACCCCGCGGACACGGCCGTCGCGCGGGAGTCGGTGCGGCTCGCGTTCGTCGCGGCGCTGCAGCACCTGCCGGCCAAGCAGCGCGCCGTGCTGATCCTGCGCGAGGTGCTGCGCTGGCCCGCAGCAGAGGTGGCCACGCTGCTCGACACCTCGGTGGCTTCGGTGAACAGCGCGCTCCAGCGGGCGCGTGCCACGCTCGCCGAGAAGGCCCCTGACCGGTCCGGCACCTCGGAGCTGCCGGAGCATGCCGCCTCGGCCGACGAGACCGAGCTCCTGGAGCGGTACGTTGCGGCGTTCGAGCGCTACGACATGACCGCGCTGGCCAACCTCCTGCGCGAGGACGCGGTGATGAACATGCCGCCGTACGCGATGTGGCTGGAGGGCATCGAGAACATCCAGGCATGGATGACCGGGCCCGGCAACGGGTGCGAGGGTTCGCGCTGCATGCCGATCCACGTCAACGGCACCCCCGGGTTCGCGCAGTACCGGGTGGACCCGAAGGGTGGGCACTACCCCTGGGGGATCGTGGTGCTGGAGAACGACGGCAAGCACATCACCGGCATCACCACTTTCATCGACACGGAGAAGTGGTTCCCCCGATTCGGCCTGCCGGACCACCTCGACTGAGCCGGAGGTGCAGCGCAGGGTGGGGGCCGAGGAACGAGGCACCCGCCCGGAGCGGAACCGCAGGCTCAGCCGATACAGGTAGGGCCTGAGCCGGAGGTGCAGCGCAAGGTGAGGGCCGAGGAACGAGGCACCCGCCCGGAGCGGAACCGCAGGCTCAGTCGACAGATGGTGGAGCCTGGGGTCTTGGCAATACCCTCTTCAGGGTGACTGTGCGATCCGTGGTGGTCGGCGTGGACCACAAGCACCCGGACCTGGCTCGGCGGGCAGCGTCGCTCGTCCAGTCGCTGGGTGGAAGCCTGATCGAGCTCGTGTGCGTGTGGGTCGACGAGACAGCCGTCTCGAACTCCCGGGGATTCACCGTGTCGGTGGATCCGGACATCGCCGTGCCCTCCGACGCGTACGGGGCCGACGTCCTGGCCGGGCTGAACCGGGCGATGGCCGACGTCGGCCTCCCCTGGTGCGCGCGGCGCGGAGCCGGCGACCCGGCGGCCGAGCTGGGCCGGGTGGCCGACGAGGTAGGGGCGGCGATGATCGTCGTCGGCGCCCACCGCTCGGGCCTGCGCGGCTGGACCACCAGCCTCGTGAGCGGGACGGTGGCAGGGCGGCTCATCCACAACCAGTCGCGCCCCGTCCTGGTGCTCCCCGAGACGATGTCGGCCCCGTGAGCGGTAGGTTCGTCCCAGACCTGTCGAGCCTCCACGAGGGAACACACCGCGTGACACGAGCACCGCACCGCGACTGGCGGTACGTCGGCCTGGTGGCGCTCGGTGGCGCGGGCGGTTCGGTCGCGCGGTATCTCGTCAGCAAGTGGTCCGGGATCCTGCTGACGCCCCTGACCTACCTGTTCCCGGCCGCCGGCTACACGATCATCTGGTTCCCGATCGGGACCCTCGTCGTGAACCTCGTCGGCGCGTTCGCCCTGGGCTACCTCCTGGAAGCCCTGGCGCGCCGCGGCCGGGAGACCGTCCGGCGCCGCAAGATCCGCCTCGGGATCGGCACAGGCGTGCTGGGCGGGTTCACCACCTACTCCGCGCTCGCCCTGGAGGTCCAGACGCTGGTCGGCCAGGGGATGCCTTGGCTCGCACTCCTGTACGTGACGCTCACCCTTGCGGGCGGCACGGCGACATGCCTCGCCGGGATCGCGCTGGCGGCACGCGCCGACCGGCGCCGGAAGGGCAGGTGACGGCGGTGCTCGCACTGCTCCTCGTGGCCGTCGGCGGCGGCCTCGGCGCCGCCGCCCGGTTCGTGGTCGACGGCGAGGTCAAGGCCCGGCACAACGGCGGGTTCCCGTGGGGCACGTTCGTGGTGAACGTGACCGGCTCGTTCCTGATCGGCGTCTTCTCGACCCTGTTCCACACGCTCACCTGGTACGGGGTGTCCACCGACGTCGCGCAGCTGGTGCAGTTCTCCCTGACCACGGGCCTGTGCGGCGGCTACACCACCTTCTCCACGGCCACGATGGAGTCCGTGCGCCTGGCCCAGTCCGGCCGGCTCCGGCTCGCACTGACGAACACCCTGGGCACGCTGCTGGTGACGGTGCTCGCGGCGAGCGCGGGCGTGGCGGTGGGCGGCATGTTCGTCTGACCAACGACGTCCTCGACGCGGACGCTTTCTTCGTGCTCCTCGACGACACGTCGCCGGAGACCGTCCGGCAGGTCGCGGAACGACAGGCCCGACACTTCTGGCAGTCCCGCGGCGAGGCCGACCTCTGTCGGCCGCTCAAGGCGGCAGGCTGTCCTGGTTTCGCCGAGCGGGTCCGCCTGCACCTCCAGGTGCTCGACACCGACGGGTGGTGAGCCCGAGCGTCGTCGGGCGGCGTGTCGGTGGTGCGTGGCAGGCTTCGCTGCATGAGCCTCATGCTCCTCGACTCCGCCTCGCTGTACTTCCGCGCGTTCTTCGGCGTGCCCGACTCGCTGCGCGCACCCAGCGGCGTGCCCGTGAACGCCGTCCGCGGCCTGCTGGACACCATCGCGTGGCTCGCCACGACGCACGGCCCCGACCGCATGGTCGCGTGCTGGGACGACGACTGGCGGCCCGCCTTCCGCGTCGAGGCGATCCCCAGCTACAAGGCCCACCGTGTCGCGCAGGAAGTACCCGGCACCACCGGCATCGAGGAGGTGCCCGAGACGCTGCTCGCGCAGGTGCCGGTCATCGTGGACGTGCTGGCGGCGCTCGGCATCGCGCGCGTCGGCGTGCCCGGCTACGAGGCCGACGACGTCATCGGCACGCTGACCGCCCGGGCGGTCGAGCAGGGCGCCGGGCCGGTGGACATCGTCACGGGCGACCGCGACCTGTTCCAGCTCGTCGACGACGCCGCCGGGGTGCGTGTCCTGTACCCCGCGCGCGGTATCCGCGACCCCGACGTCGTGGACGAGGAGCGGCTGGCCGAGAAGTACGGCGTCGCCTCGGGGCAGGCCTACGCCGACATGGCGACGCTCCGGGGCGACCCGAGCGACGGCCTGCCCGGCGTGCCGGGAGTCGGCGAGAAGACCGCGGCCAAGCTGCTCGCCCAGTACGGCACGCTCGCGGGAATCCTCGCGGCGCGGGACGCCGGGGACAAGGGACTCACCACCACTCAGCGCCGTCGCCTGCTGGAGGCCGACGAGTACCTGAAGGTCGCGCCCGTCGTGGTGCAGGTGGCGCGGGACGCTCCCCTGCCCGTGTTCGACCCGGCGGTCCCGAAGGCGCCCGCCGACCCCGAGGCGCTGGAGGCGCTCACCGCGCAGTGGGGTCTGCGCTCCAGCGTCGACCGCGTCCGCACGGCGTTCGGCTGGGCGTGATCAGACGCTGACGGCCGCGTCGTAGCGGTCCAGCACCACCTGGACCAGTCGCGGGTCGGGCTTGTCGGCCCCGGCCGGACCGGCGACCGGGTCGGTCACGACGTCCGCGCCCGCCTCCAGCACCCGGTCCAGGAAGTAGCCGGGGGCGAGCAGGTAGGACACGACGATGACGCGGCCGGAGCCAGGCGTGCCCGCGCGGGCGGCGGCCACCGCGTCCGGGACGCGCGGCTCCGCGCCCGCGCCGTACGACGGTGTGACCGGTCGGCCGAGGCGCTGGGCCAGCGCGCTCGTGACCTCCTCGACCGCCGTCGCCGCGGCCGCCACCGAGGACCCGGCCGCGGCGAGGACCACTGCGTCGTCCGGCCGGAACGGGCCGTGCGCCGCCTCGGCGGCCGCGAACCGGTCGGCCAGGATGTCGACCAGCAACGGGTGCGGACCGAGCGGGTCGGCGGCGACCGCCGTCCCCGCGCCGGCCGCGTTGACGACGGCGACGGCCTGCGCGATGTCGTGCCGCACGTGGTACCCGGTGGACAGCAGCAGCGGCACGACGACGGCGGACAGCCCCGGCGACTCCTCGCCGGCGACGTCAGCAGCACCGGCCTCACCGGCAACTGCCTCGTCGACGCCCGACGCACCGCCGGTGCCGACAGCATCCCGCACCGCCTCGGCGAGCACGTCGCCGACCTCCGGCTGCTGCACGTCCACGAACGCCTCGCGCACGTCGAACCCAGGCCGGGCGACGCGGACGCCGTCGAGCAGCGCGCGTACGGCCGCCTGACCCGCGGGGTCGTCGGTTCCGTGGGACGTGCCGATCAAGGTCGCGCTCATGCTCTCTCCCTGTGGTCCTCACCCATCACGAGCCGTGCCGACTTCGGTCGGTTGCCTCGAGACCGGTCAATCGACCGAACGATCTCGAAGCAACCGACCGAACTCGAACCACCGGCCAGCCGGCCGGCCAGCCGGCCCAGCTCACCCCGTGTTCTGCAGGCCCGCCGAGACGCCGTTGACCGTGAGCAGTAGCAGGTGCTGCAGCCGGCCGGCGTAGCCGCCGTCCACCGCGGAGCCGCCGTCGGACCCGGTGCGCAGCCCGCGCAGCGCGCGGACCTGCAGCAGCGAGAGGGCGTCGACGTAGGGCGACCGGAGCTGCACGGCGCGGCCGAGCACGCGCTTGGACGCGAGCGGCCACTCGTTGCCGCTGATCTTCAGCACCCACTCCCGGGTGAGACGCAGCTCGTCGAGCACCATCTCGGCGAGGTCGTCGCGCGAGCCCAGGGCCAGGTACTGCGCGGCGATCCGCTCGTCGGTCTTGGCGAGCGACATCTCGACGTTGTCGAGCATCGTCGCGAACAGCGGCCACTCGGCGCGCGCCGCGCGCAGCAGCTCGACGTCGCCGGCCGTGGCCAGCGCCGTGCCCAGGCCGAACCAGCCGGCGAGGTTGATGCGGGCCTGCGACCAGGAGAAGACCCAGGGGATGGCCCGCAGGTCGTCGAGCGAGTTGACCGACAGGCCGCGCTTGGCGGGGCGCGACCCGATCGGCAGCAGCCCGACCTCCTCCAGGGGCGTCACCTGCGCGAACCACTGCGGGAACCCGTCGGCCTTCACGAGCTCGTGGAACCTGGCGCGGGACGTCGCGTCGAGGGACTCGGCGAGCCCGGCGAACTTGGCCGTCGCGCTCTCGTTGACCGCCTCGACGGACGGCGCGGAGGCCAGCAGCGTCGCCGCGGCGACCTGCTCGATGTGCCGGGACGCGATGACCGGGTCGCCGTAGCGGGCCAGGATGACCTCGCCCTGCTCGGTCAGCTTGAACCGGCCGTCCACCGAGTGCGGCGGCTGCGCGAGCACGGCGCGGTTGGCGGGGCCGCCGCCGCGGCCGAGCGCACCGCCACGGCCGTGGAACAGGGTGAGCTTCAGGTCGTTGGACCGCGCCCACTCCGCGATGCGCGACTGCGCGTCGTGGAGCGCGAGCGTGGCCGCCACCGGGCCCACGTCCTTGGACGAGTCCGAGTAGCCGAGCATGACCTCGACGCGGCGGCCGTTCTCGGCCAGGCGCTTCTGCACCGCGGGCAGCGTCAGCATCGAGTCGAGGATCGGCACCGAGTTCTGCAGGTCCGCGAAGGTCTCGAACAGCGGGATGGCGTCGATCACGGGCGCGCCGTCCGGGTCGTCCGCGAAGGCGTACGCCGCCAGCTCGTAGACGGCGGCAAGGTGCTCCGGCGCCTGCGTGAACGAGACGATGTAGCGCCGCGCGGCCCGCTCGCCGAACCGGCTCTGGATCGCGCCGAGGGCCCGGTAGGTGTCCAGCACCTCGCGTGTCTTCTCGCCGAGCGCGCCGTCGACCCCGAGCTCGCGGATCTCGGCGAGCGCCGCCGCGTGCACCTGCGAGTGCTGCCGCACCTCGAGCTCCGCCAGGTGGAACCCGAAGGTCTGCACCTGCCAGACCAGCCGCTGCAGGTCGCCGTACGCGGCCCGCGCCGCGCCGGTCGCCACCAGCGAGTCCTGCACCACGAGCAGGTCCGCCTCGAGCTGCTCCGCGTTCGCGTACGCGAGGTCGGCGTCGCGGGTGCGGGTCGCGGCGATGCGCTCCGCGATCGCCAGCATGACCGCACGGTGGGGTTCGTTCGGCGACGCCTCCTCGGAGCGCCGGGCCACCTCCTCGGAGATGAGCCGGATGCGCCGCCAGAGCGCGTTCAGGTCCGACGACGGCGTGGTGCCCTCGGCGTCGAGCGTCAGCTTGCGCCCGGTCTCGACCGCGAGGCTCTCGAGCGCCGCGAGGGCGTGCTCGGCGGCCAGGCCCGCGGCCTGGCGCGTGACCTCGGCGGTGACGTTCGGGTTGCCGTCGCGGTCGCCGCCGATCCAGGTCCCGAGCTTCACGAACGGCTTGGCCACGGGGGCCACGCGGCCGGCGTCCTCGGCCAGGAGCCAGTCGTCGAGCCGCCGGTACACGTCGCCGAACACGTCGACGAGCACGGCGTCGAACACGCCCATGACCGTCTTGACCTCGTCGATCACGGACGGCTTGCTGGTCCGCACGGGCGCGGTGCGCCACATGGTGTCGATCTCGGCGAGGATGCGCCGCTCGTTCTCCGCGAGGGTCACCCCGCCGAGCCGGCGCATGTCCCGCTCGGCCAGGAGGTCCGAGATGCGGCGGATGGTCCCGCTGATGGCCCGACGGCGGGCCTCGGTCGGGTGCGCGGTGAGCACCGGCCGGAACTCCAGGTCGCCGAGTCGGCGCAGCGCCTCGTCCCGGCCCACCTCCTCGGTGAGCCGCGCGAACGCCGCGGGGATCGTGTCCTCCAGGACCGCCGGTCCGGTGGTCGTCTCGGCCTCGCGGGCGCGCAGCACGCGCACCCGGTGGTACTCCTCCGCGAGGTTCGCGAGGTGGAAGTAGCAGGTGAACGCGCGGGCGACCTGCTCGGCGCGCTCCACGGAGAACGACGCCACGACCTCGGCGGCCTCGTCCAGCGCGTGCGGCGACGGGTCACCGTAGGCGCGGATCGTCAGCTCGCGGAGACGTTCGACGTCGTCCAGCAGGTCCTGCCCCCCGTCCTCACGGAGAATCCTGCCGAGAAGGCCGCCGAGCAGGCGCACGTCCTCGCGCAGCGGGTCAGGTACCTCGTGCCGGGCGTTGCCGCGGACGGTCTGAGTTGATTCACTCACGGGCTAGAGCCTAGGACGAGATTGCCTTCCGGCGTCCACCGCGTCCGATTGTTGGTCTGGCCATGACCTGGCTCACTCTGGTTGGCTGTCGGCCTGTGACCGGATATGACGCACAGTTCCTCGGTTTCGGCGTCGCGCTCCCCGTCTCCCCGGTCGAGCTGCGCGTGCTCGACTACACCCACTTCTCCGTGCTGCTCGACCCGGTCCGCCGGCTCGCCGCAGCCACGGCCTGCACGATCGACGGCGCCACGCTCCAGGCGTTGCGCCGCTCGGGCCGCTGGCGCCTGGACTCCCGCGTGCCGAGCGGTGAGCAGGCCGGGGGCGAGCTCTACGCGGGCAACCCGCTGGACCGCGGCCACCTCGTGCGCCGTCTCGACCCCGTCTGGGGTGACGCCGAGACGGCCGCGCGCGCCAACCACGACACGTTCACCTACACCAACGCGGCGCCGCAGGTGAACAGGTTCAACCAGTCCAAGGAGCTCTGGAACGGGCTGGAGGACCACGTGCTGCGGTACGCAGCGGCCCACGACCACCGCCTGGCGGTCCACACCGGTCCCGTCTTCGCCGCCGACGACCCGCCGTACCGCGGGGTCCGCCTCCCGCGCCTGTTCTGGAAGGTCGTCGCCTGGGTGGACCCGGCCGGCACGCCCGGCCTGCCCGGCACGCCCGTCCCCGCCGGCACCGCGCCCGGTGCCCTGCGGGCGACGGCGTTCGTGCTGGACCAGACGCCCCAGCTCGACGACGCCCGGCTGTACGAGATCACCGCCCAGGCCCTGGCCAGGGACGAGGTCCCGCCGCTCGGCCCGTTCCGCACCTACCAGGTGCCGGTGCGCGACGTCGCGGCGCTGACGCGGCTGGACCTCGGCCCCCTGGCCGGCGCGGACGTGCTCGCCGTGCCGCCTGCGGAGCCGGCGGGCGAGCGGCCCACGGACATCACGATCCACCGGCTCCCGCGGGCACGGGCGTGGTCGGAGATCCGGACCCCCGACCAGATCGCCCTGCCCGGCCGCGTCCCGCCTACGCCGACCGCCCGTAGGTCTCGAGGAGCCGGAGCCACACCTCGCTGACGGTGGGGTAGGCGGGCACGGCGTGCCACAGCCGGTCGATCGGCACCTCGGCGGTGATCGCGATCGTCGCCGCGTGGAGCAGCTCGGCCACGTCGGGGCCCACCGCGGTGAACCCGACGAGCACCTTGCGGTCCTCGTCGACGACCATGGCGGCCCGGCCCGTGTACCCGTCGGCGTGCAGCGAGGCACCGGCGACAGCGCCCAGGTCGTACTCGACGGAGCGCACGCGCAGCCCCGCGGCCTCGGCGGAGGCGGCGGTGTGACCGACGCTCGCGATCTCGGGGTCGGTGAAGATCACCTGCGGCACGGCGCGCTCGTCGGCCGTGGCGGCGTGCCGGCCCCAGGGAGCGACGTCGACCGGGGTGCCGTTGGCGCGTGCGGCGATGGCGTCGCCCACGGCCCGTGCCTGGTACTTGCCCTGGTGCGTCAGGAGCGCGCGGCGGTTGACGTCGCCTGCGGCGTAGAGCCAGCCGTCGCCGACCGGCACGCCGTCGGCGCCGAGCACCCGCAGGGAGTCGTCGACCGCGAGCCAGTCCCCGGGGGTGAGCCCGACGTTCTCCAGGCCGATCGATTCCGTGCTGGGCCGGCGACCGGTCGCGACCAGCACCTCGTCGGCGGTGACGTTCGTGCCGTCCGCGAGCGCGACGTGCACCGTGCCCTGCTCGTCCCGTCGGACGTCCACCGGCTGGGTACGCAGGTGCAGCGCCACCCCTTCCGCCTTGAGCGACTCGGCCACGAGCTCGCTCGCGAACGACTCCACGCTGGGCAGCAGCCCGTCGCGGGCGATCATCGTGACCTGCGCGCCGAGGGCGGCGAACGCGGTGGCCATCTCGGTCCCCACGACGCCGCCGCCGATGACCGCGAGCCGTCCGGGGACGGCCTGCGCGGACGCGGCCTCGCGGCTGGTCCACGGCGCGGCGTCGGCCAGGCCGGGGATCGGCGGGACGACGGCGCTGCTGCCGGTCGCGACGACGACGGCGTGCCGGGCCCGCAGCACGGTCGTGCCGCCGTCGGCGTCCGTCACCTCGACGGTGCGGGTGGCGCTGATGCGGCCGGCGCCGCGGAACAGCGAGATCCCGGCGCCCTGCAGCCAGTCGACCTGGCCGTCGTCGTGCCAGTGCGCCGCGAACTCGTCACGACGGGCGAACACGGCGGCGGGGTCCAGCTTCCCGGTCACGGCGGCACCGGCGCCCGGCAGGCTCCGGACCGCGCGCAGCGCGGCGGCGTCGCGCAGGAGGGCCTTGGTGGGCATGCAGGCCCAGTACGAGCACTCCCCGCCCACGAGCTCGCGCTCCACGATCGCGGCGGTCAGGCCGCCCTGGACCACGCGGTCGGCGACGTTCTCACCGACGGGTCCGGCACCGATGACGACGACGTCGTAGACGTTCTCGGTCATGTCAGCTCTCCTTCTTGATGACGCGGCCCAGGCGCAACGCCGAGACCAGGAAGAAGATTCCACCGAGCGTGGCGTATCCGGCCAGCCCGCTCAGGGCCGGGACGTCCCCGCCCGACATCATGAAGAAGCCCGTGCCGGCGAACACCGAGATGCCGCCGCTGAGGATCATGGCCCACTGGCCGCCGAGCTTGTAGCGCCGGATCGCGACGATGAGCTGCACGAGGCCGGCCGTGATCGCCCAGACGCCCCAGACCCGCAGCACGGCGGGGATGCCGGAGGTGACCGCGACGCCCAGGCCGATGGCCGTGGCCAGGCTCAGCGCCATGTTGAAGTACAGGCCCACCGTGGGGCGCGCGGCCTTCGAGGACCGGAAGTCGGTCACGGCGGCCGCGACGTCGAACAGCGGGTACAGCACCAGCAGGCCGATCGTGACCGGGCCCAGGCTGCCCCCGACGACGAAGAGCAGGGCTGCCCAGACGATCGCGAAGCCGAACCGGACGAAGTACAGGTTCCGCAGCGCGCGGGCCGTGGCGACGGCCGACGTTGGTTCCACGGTGGTGGACATGTGAGTTCCCCTCGGTAGCGGCGGGCGGGAATGGATCCGCCCGACCATTTGTCTAGGTAGACTTACTAGTAACTCTACCTATCGAGACAGTACACATCCTCGGGCGACTTGCGCAAGAGGACGGGCGAGAGGGGCCACGTATGATCACGACCGTGCGCGGATCAATGTCAGACCGCCTGATCGAGGCGGCGAACGAGCTCTTCTACGCGCACGGCCTGCGTGCCGTGAGCGTGGACAAGGTGATCGAGCGCGCCGGCACCACGAAGGTGACGTTCTACCGGCACTTCCAGAGCAAGGACGACCTCGTCGTCGCCTACCTGGAGCACCGGGCGGCGCAGGAGCGTGCCGGGGTGGACGCGGCCATCGCCCATGGCGACGGCGACGTCGACGTCTCGCTGAGCCTGATGGCCGGGCACACCGGGGCCATGGCGTGCGAGCCCGACTTCCGCGGGTGCCCGTTCATCAACGCCGCGGCCGAGTACCCCGATCCCGACAGTCCCGTCCGCAAGGTCGTCGACGAGCACCGCGGGTGGTGGGTGCGCGCGTTCGAGCGGCTCGTGGCCCCCCTGGGGCTCGCCGAGCCGGCCGCGGTCGCGGAGGACCTGATGCTGCTCCGCGACGGCGTCATGGTCGCGGGCTACCTCGGCGACCCGTCGCGGGTCGGCGCCTCGTTCCTGCGGAGCTGCCGCGCCGTCGTCGGCAGCGCACCCCGCGCGGCCGCCGAGGCGTAGCGGCCGCCGACGTCAGACCTCGTCCTGCCAGCGGTGTCGCGGCGCGTAGCCCAGGACCCGGCGGGCCTTGTCGATGCTCAGCAGCGTCTCGCGCCCCTGCAGCGGGCGGCGCACCGGGACGTCGGGGAACTGCTCGGCCACCAGGTCGGCCGAGTCCCGCTCCATCACGGTGTCGTCGTTGGCGATCACGAACGCCTCGAACCCCGTGAAGTCGGCCTCCAGCGCGCGGCGCACCGCCTGCGCCCCGTCGCGCCCGTCGATGTAGCCCCACAGGTTCCAGCGCCGGGCCGCGGCGTCGTCCTGCCAGGACGGGAAGCGGGCGTAGTCCTCCGGGCGCATCACGTTGGAGAACCGCAGCGCGGCCACCTTGAGCTCCGGGTCCCAGCGCGTGAAGTGCCGGGCCATCTCCTCCTCGAGCGACTTGCCGAGGGAGTAGGTGGACTGCGGCAGCACGTCGTACTCCTCGTCCACCGGGATGTACGGCGGCGGCACGTCGAACGGCAGGCCGAGCACGGTCTCGGAGGAGGCCGTCACGACGTTCCGGACGCCCAGCACCTGGGCGGCCCGCAGCACGTTGTACGTGCTCGGCACGTTGTTGCGGAAGGTCGCGGCGTTGGTGGCCAGGCCGGGCGCGGGGATCGCGGAGAGGTGCACGACGGCGTCGGCCGCGTGCCCCTCGTCCACGCCGGACAGGAGCTCGACCACCTGGCCCAGGTCGGTCAGGTCCGCGACCGTGAAGTCACCGGGGCTGCCGGGCTCGGGCGCCACGCGGTCGGTCGCGACCACGTCGTACCCGGAGTCCACCAGGTGCTCCACCACGAACCGGCCGAGCTTGCCGCTCGCGCCCGTGACCACTACCCGCTGCGTCGTCGCCATGGTCCGATCCTGCCAGGTGGTCTCGACAAGCTCGACCAGCGAGTCGGCTCGACCACCGAGTCGGCTCGGCCGGCGAGTCAGCTCGGCCGGCGAGTCGGCTCGACCAGCCGGCGTCAGCCCAGGCGCTCCCGCAGCCACGCGATGTCCGGGGCCATGTCGCCCTTGGTCTCGCAGATGACAGGGGCACCCGCGGCGGCGATCACGCCCACCAGCAGCTCCTCGGGGATCAGGCCCCGGCCGAAGTTGATGTGCCGGTCCGCGCCCGAACCGGCGTCGTCGCGCGAGTCGTTGGCGTGCACCAGGTCGATGCGGCCCGTGATCGCCCGGATCTGGTCGGCGGCCGTCGCGAGGTCGATGCCCCCGGCCCACGCATGGCAGGTGTCGAGCGTGAAGCCGACGGCGTCCCCGCCGTTCGCCGCGGTCACCGCGGCCCAGAGCTGCTCGATGCGCTCCAGCCGGCGGGCCATCGAGTAGTCGCCGCCCGCGGTGTTCTCGATGAGCACCGGGACGTCGGTCTCCAGCGCGTCGATGGCCTTGCGCCAGTTGTCGAAGCCCTTGGCCGGCTCGTCGTTCGCGGTGACGTGCCCGCCGTGCACCACGACGCCCTTGGCGCCGATCGCCGACGCCCCGTCCATGATCTGCTGCAGCAGCTTGCGGCTCGGGATCCGGATCCGGTTGTTGGTCGACGCCACGTTGATCACGTACGGCGCGTGCACGTAGAGGTCGAGACCGGCCGCCGCGGCGTCGGCCCGGAGCGCCTCCGCACCGCCCTCGTACGGCAGGTCCGGGACCTTCCAGGCCTGCGGGTCGCTGAGGAACACCTGCACCGCGTCCGCGTCGAGCGCCTTGGCCGCCCCGATCGCGTCGGCCAGGTCAACGTGCGCGCCGATTCTCACCATGGGCCCACCCTAGGACGGCTCACCGACATCCGGCGGCGGCGGCGCGGATCAGCCCAGCCGGCGGACCCCGTCCAACGAGACCTCCAGCAGGTTACCGTCCACCGCGAGCAGCATCGTGTCCGGCTTCGGGGTGAGGAGGTGCGACGAGGTCCCGTCCCAGACCAGCTCGCCCGAGGCCACGTCGAGCGACACGAGGCCCTGGTCGCCGCTCCCGCTCTCCAGGAGCAGCAGGAGCGACTGCCCGTCGGTGAAGGCCTGGGACACGTAGCTGCTCTCGTACGGCCAGTCGTACAGGCCGCCCTGCGTGCGCCACGTCCAGCGGACCGCGCCCGAGTCGAGGTCCAGCCCGCGCACGCCGCCCGCCCAGGTGGTCGTCACCACGGTCCGGTCCACCTGGGCGAGGAACTGGGCCGTGCCGTCCCGTACCGCGACGTCCCAGCGCTGCGTCCCGTCCGCCGCGTACGACCGCAGGTGCCCGCCGGGCGGTTCCGTCGAGAGGAGCGTGGCCGCACCGGGGTCGTCCGTGGTCTCCGGGCGGTTCAGGGTCCCGGCGACCTTCCTGACCGCCTCGCCGTCCGGGGAGTAGAGCGCGCTGTCCATCCGGCCGGCGTACCGCTGGGCGATCGTCTGCGCGACGTACCCGCCCGTGTCCAGGCCGACCACCGACGCGAACCCCGGCACGCCCTCCATCATCAGCACGGCGCCGTCCGCGGTGACGCCGGCCCGGAATCCGCATCCCCACATCTGCACGAGGCCCGGCTCGATCCGCGCGCCGAACCCCTCGGGGTCGAGGTGCTCGCCCGACCGCACGATGTCGTCCCTCCGGTCCCAGGACAGGAAGGGACCGGCCCGGCAGCCCTCGGCCGCCATTGCTCGGAAGGGGACGACGACGCTCCAGCGCTCCGCACCCGTCAGGGCGTCCTCGGCGCGCAGCAGCAGGTCCCGGCCCGCCGCGACCGTCCCGCTGCACTCCCCCTCGTCCGGGCACTGAGCGCCGTTCCCGTCCGCCGGCTCGGGCCCGATCCGCCGGGCGCGCAGCACGGTCCCCTCAGGGCCGGGACGGGCGTACCCGTACCGCTGCTCGTCCCCGGCGTCGAGCGTGCGCGGCGCGGACGGCACGCCGTCGGGACCCACGGTGAAGGCCTCGCGCTCGGGCCCGGAGCCCTGGAGGCAGACCAGGACGTCGGTCGCCACCTCCGACCAGCCCAGATAGCCGGTCGGCCCGCAGTCCGGGTCGTCGCCGAGCGGTACGGTCCACTCCTCCTCGCCGGTGGCCGCGCGCAGGGCCAGCAGGCCGTCGCCGGACTCGAAGGCCAGGTAGGGGCCGAGAGCGGCGACCTGGTTGCCCTCCCCCTGCACGAACGCCCGGCGCGAGCCGACGGCGCCCGTCCACGCCCACACCTCGTCGAGCGGCGCGGACACGTCCACGACGCCGCCGCGCACCGACCTGATCTGCGCGGCCCGCGCGGCGTCGCGCACGCCGTCGACGACGAGCCCGGTGCCCAGCACCGCCGCGACCACGACGACGCCCACGAGCGTGCGCCGCCGCCGGACGGCGGTCCGCGCGGGGTCGCCCGCCGGACGTGCCGCGTCGACCGTCGGGCCGCTCTCACCCTCGGCCTCGGCCTCGGCCTCGGTCACGCTCTCGCCCTCGGCCGACGGCGGGACGGGCGGCGCGGCCCGGCGTCCCCCGTCGTCGACCAGGTCGAAGACGACAGCGTCGTCGTCGTCCGCGTGACGAGCCATACCACCGAGCGTATGCCGCACGGGCCGTCCGCTCACCCAGAGCGCGGGCCGCCCGTGCCGCCCGCTCAGCCCAGGCCGCGGACGCCCGACGGCGTGACCTCCAGCAGGTGTCCGTCCACGGCGACGTGCGAGGTGTCGAACCTCTGGTACATGCCGCTGGTGACCGTCGCGTCGCCGTGCTGCTCCCAGACGACCTGGCCCGAGACCGCGTCCAGCGCCACCAGCCCCGCGCCGCCGGACCCGTCCTCGGTGAGCAGCAGCACCGACTCGCCGTCCGTGAACGTGCGGGACACGAAGAGTCCCTCCAGGTACCGGCCGTCGGTGTCGTCCCACACCCAGCGCGTCTCGCCGGTCGCGGCATCCAGGCCCCGCACGTCCCCGGCCACGGTCATGACGAGTATCGTCCCGGCCACCTGGGCGAGGAAGAAGAACTGGCCGCCCGCGCGCGTCGCGGCGTCCCAGCGGGGCGTGCCGTCGGTCTCGTAGGCCCGCAGCCGCGGACCGGCCGTGTCCATGGCCAGCAGCACGCCGGGCCCCTCGCCGTCCGTCACCCCCGGTTCCAGCGCGTGCCCCTCGATCTCGCCGACGACGGCCCCGTCGCCGGAGTACAGGACCGTCCGCACCATGCCCTCGAAGGTGAACTCGGTGTACCCGCCCGAGACGAGGCTGCTCACCCCGCCCGTCCCCGGCTCGATCTCCGTGCCGAGCGGCACCCCGCCCGGGGTGACGGCCGTCTCGATGCCGCAGCCGTAGAGCTGCACGAGGTCGGCGCCGATCCGCGCGCCGAAGGCCCGCGGGTCGATCATCTGCGCGAGGTCCACGGCGTTGCCGCCGCCGTCCCAGGACGAGCCGAGCCAGTTGTTGCACTGGTCGGCCCGGGTGGGCCGGAAGCGCACGACCGTGCTCCAACGCTCGGTGCCCGTGACGGCGTCCTCGGCGCGGAGCGCGAGGCCCTGGCCGTCCACCACCGTGCCGGAGCACTCGCCCGTGTCCGTGCACCGTGCGTCGCCCAGGTCCACGGCCGACCCGGGCCCCGCCCGCCGGGCCCGCAGGACGGTGCCGTCCGGCCCGGGCCGGGGCAGCCCGAAGCGGTCGGTGTCCGCGGCCGGAAGCTCCCGCCGGGCCGAGACGACGCCGTCGGGGCCGACCGTCGTTGCCGCCCGGTCCGCGCCGGAGCCCTCCAGGCACACCAGGGACGGGGTGGTCGTCCGGGCCCAGCCCGCGGCCCCGAACGGGCCGCAGTCCGGGTTCTCCCCGAGCGGCACGGTCCACGCCTCCTCACCCGTCGCCGGGCGCAGCGCGACGAGCTCGCCGTCGGACTCGAACACCAGGACGTCGCCGAGCACGGCCACCTCGTTGCCGCGCCCCTCGTCGATCGCCGCCCGGGACCCGACCAGGCCCTCCCACCGCCACGTCTCCGCCAGCGGGCCGGACACGTCCGCGACCCCGCCGCTGACCTCGCGCATCCGCTCGATCCGCGCCCCGTCCCGCGCGCCCTCGACGGCCAGGCCCGTCCCGAGCACGACGGCGAGCACCGCGGCGACCGGCACGAGGACACGCAGCCGCCCGTTCGAGGCGCCGGACGCCGGCCACGGGCCGGCCGCGTCGGGGCCCGCGCCGTCGTCCGGGAGGGGCAGGTCGTCGGAGCCGGGCCCTGTTCCGGGCGCCGCGGCTACCGCGGTGTCGTCGACCAGGTCGAAGACGAGCCGACCGCCCTCGCCCGGTTCTCGCGCCATGAGATCGAGGGTATGCCGGAGCCGCCTCCGGCTCACCCGAGACCGCGGACGCCGACCGACCCGACCTCCATCAGGTGTCCGTCCACCGCGATCAGGTCGCCCGTGACCCCCTGCCGCACGATGTCGCCGTCGTGCGGGTCGAGCGTGGTGCCCGGCCTGCCGCCGGCCTCGTCCCAGACCACCTCGCCCGTGCCCGCGTCGAGCGCCACCATGCCCCGCGCCACGCTGCCGTTGCCCTCGGCCAGCAGGAGCACGACCTCGCCGTCGGTGAACGACTGGACCACGTAGGCGGTGCCGAAGTAGCCACCCTCGGCCGTCACGTCGGGGTCCGAGCCGTCCCAGGTCCACCGCTCCTCGCCGGTCGCCAGGTCCAGGCCCCGGACCGTCCCCGCCCCGGTGGTGATCACCGCCGTCTCGCCCACCTGTGCGACGAACTCCTGCCCGCCGGACTGGAGCGTGATGTCCCAGCGCTCCGTCCCGTCGGCCTCGTGGGCCGACAGGCGCCGACCCGGCTCGTCGATCGCGAGCAGGGTGGCCGGGCCGGCCTCGTCCGTGGACCTCGGGGCGATCACGTACCCGCTGACCTCACCCGTGGTCGCACCGTCGGCGTCGTACAGGAGGGTGCGCGTCACGTCGTCCCAGGTCATCCCCAGGTACCCGCCGGTGTCGAGCCGCCCCACCACGCTCGCACCCGGTTCGAGCCGGCTGCCGAGCAGCGTGCCGGACGACGTGACGGCGGCCTGGACGCCGCAGCCCTCCACGTTCACGAGGCCGGCCCGGACGCGGGCCCCGAAGGCCTCGGGGGCGAGCTGCCCGCTGAGGTGGATGCGGTTCTCCGAGCTGCCCCAGGCCGCGCTGAACGTGCTGGTGCACTGGCCGGCCTCCGTGGCGCGGAACGGCACGGTCACGCTCCAGCGCTCCTCGCCCGTGACGGCGTCCTCGGCCCGGAGCACCAGGTCGCGCCCGTCGACGATCCGCCCGGTGCAGTCGCCCGACTCGTCGCACCGGACGTCCTCGCCCAGCGGTGTCTCGGGCCCGACGCGCCGCGCGCGCAGCACGGTCCCGTCCGGCCCGGTGTGCGGCTGCCCGTACCGGGCGGCGTCCGCGGCGGGAAGCAGGCGCGGGGCCGACGTCGCGCCGCCGGGCCGCACCACGACCACCTCGGTCTCGCGGCCGCGCTCCTGGAGGCAGACGAGCGCCGGCGTCCGCGGGTCGTCCCACACCGGCGACACCGTGGGGCCGCACTCCGGGCCCGCGCCGAGCTCGACGGTCCAGGACTCCTCGCCCGTGGCCGGGTCCAGCGCGACCAGCTCGCCCTCCGACTCGAACACCAGGTCGCCGCCGAGCACCGCGACGTCGGTCATGCCCTCGCCGAGGTCGACCTTGCCCTGCCAGGCCCAGGTCTCGTCGAGCGGTGCGGACAGGTCCGCGACACCCCCGGGGACGTCGCGCATCCGTTCCATCCGGGCGGCGTCGCGCGCGCCGTCGACCGCCAGGCCCGTGCCCAGCGCCACCGCCAGCAGCGCCAGGACCGGCGCCGCACGGCGCCACGTCACGACCTGGCCGCCCGACGGCGCCGGCCCGCCCGCCCGGACGGCGGTGCCGGTACCGTCCGCACCGGGCCGGCCGTCGGCCGGATCCTGGCCGTCCGGGGCACCCGCCGGGGTCGCGCCCGGCAGCACGCCCGGATCGGCCGCGTCGTCGTCGACCAGGTCGAAGACGTACGCAGCGCCCTCGTCCGGGTCGCGCGCCATGCGGCGAGCGTAACGCCGCCCGAGGCCTCGGATCAGCCCCTCGCGGGAGGTCCCTCGCGGCAGGTCATCCGAGGCCGGCCAGGCCCTCCGGACCGACCTCCACGACGTGCCCGTCCACGGCGACGGCGGAACCCGCGAGCGGCGCGTCCCAGACCTGCTCGCCCGTGCCGAGGTCGAGCGCGACGAGCACACCCGGACCGGAGCCTTCCTGTCGCTGGTGCTCCAGGACCACGGTCTCGCCGTCGGTCAGCGCGCGGTACCGGGACAGGCCCGCCATGTCACCGCTCTGCCAGGACCAGACCTCCTCGCCGGTGTCCCGGGCCAGCCCGACCACCGTGGACCCGCGGTCCGCGACCACCACGTCACGGCCGACGAGCAGGATGCTCCGGCTGTTCAGGTCCGTCCAGGCCACCGAACCGTCCTCGCGCACCGCCTCGAACCCGTAGCCGCCCGACCGGGTCGTCACGAACCAGAGGTCGTCGGGGGCGTCGGGGGACGCGTTCCCGCCCCGCACCCAGCCGTCCAGGGTGCGCAGGACCTTCCCCGCGCCGTCCACGACGACGGTCCGCATGGGGTCGAACTCGACGGCGAAGAGGTCCGGGCCGAGCTCGGTCACCCAGCCGTGCGTGGGCACGCCCGTGCGGGCGTCGATCTGGGCCTCGGCGTCGGCGTCGCTCGCGAGGTCGAGCCGGACGCCCCGCATCGACAGCGCGGCCCAGATGCCGCAGCCGTCCACGGTGACGCTCTCGGCGCTGGTGTAGACGGTGACGTGGTTCGGGTCGACGCTTCCCTGGTCGAACTCGTCGCCCACCTGCTGGCAGTTGATCGTGTCCGCGGGTGCGAACTCGACGGTGCTCGTCCAGCGCTCGGCCCCGGTCGCGGCGTCCTCCGCGGTGACCAGCACGTCGCGGCCCTTGGTGAGGACGGACGGCGTGCAGGCGCCCAGGTCGCACACCGCGTCCTCGGCTGCGCCACCGGTCCGGACCACCCGCACCGCCGCGCCGTCCGGCCCGGGGAAGATCTGCTCGCCGTCCGCGAGGTCCGCCGCCCGGGTCCGGGTGCCGCCGTCCGCCGCCACGGTCAGCACCTCGCGCGCGTCCGCCGGCCCCTGCACGCACACGAGCGCGTCGGCCGACACCGACGCGTCGTAGCCGGACGGCGCGCACACGGGGTTCGCGCCCAGGGGCACCCGCCACGCGACCTCGCCCGTACCCGGGTCGACGGCCACGAGGTCCTCGAAGCCGACCCGGGCGGGATCGGCCGATCCGGTGCTGACGTCCTGGACGAAACCCCGCGTGGTGCCCGGGGGCACCACCAGCAGCCCGTCCATGGTCAGGAGCTGCTGGTCCACGAACGGCTGGCCCCCGGCCGGAGCGGCGACGTCGAAGGGCACGGTCCAGCCCTCCGCGAGCGGGTCGTCGAGCGAGGTCACCCCGATCGGCGAGGTGCGCATCAGCTCGGCCCTCCGGTGGTCGCGCACCAGGTCGACGGCGGTGACGCCCCCCACCACGACGGCGACGACCGCGGCCGCGACCAGCCAGGTGCGCCGCGACAGCCGGGGCAGCCAGGCCGCGCGCCGGCCGGGGGAGCCGTCCGGGCCCGGATCGCCGTGTGCGGTGCCCGCGTCCGGCCCGGAGTGCTCGACCAGCTCGAAGACGATGGGTTCCTGCTGGTCAGGCCGCGACATGGCCGGAGCCTACTCGCGCTGCCCGCGAGTCAGCCGAGACCCACCACACCCTGCTGGGTGATCTGTGCGATGTAGCCGTCCACGCTGATCACCTGCGTGTAGGGCGTGTCCTGCCCGACCTCCCAGCGCACCGAGCCGTCCCGGACGTCGATCGCGAGCAGCCGCAGCCCGGAGGACCCGCCCGCGGGGTCCGCGGACGCCGGGAACAGCACGGTGTCGCCGTCCGTGTAGGCCCCGAAGATCATCGACTCCACGGTCCAGGCGTTGCCGTGCGTGGAGAGGACGTCCGGGTCGACGGTCCAGCGCTCCGCGCCGGTGCCGAGGTCGATCCCGTGCACCTCGCCCTCCTCGTCCATGACCACGGCGGTGCCGGACACCCGGGCCAGCACCGCGACGACGGCGAGGTCGGGCACGGTCCAGAGCACCTCCCCGGCGTCCTTCGCGTCGGTGGACACGGCGCTCGTCCGCGGGCCCACGCGGGCCAGCAGCAGCCCCGGGTCCCGGCCGTCGGTGGCCCACGGCACGAGGGCCCGGCCGTCGAGGGTCACGACGCCGCCGTCCGGGAGGTGCACCGCGTCGCGCGGCGCGCCGTCGGGGGCGGGCTCCGGCGCGGGCTGCACCCAGCCGCCGTCGGGCAGGGCCGCGAACGAGGCGGTGTCCAGGCCGCCGGCCGGGGCGTCCGCGGGGTCCTCGGGATCGTCGAGCCGCGTGCCGTCGAGCAGGAGCGCGGCGGAGACGCCGCAGCCCTGCACCTCCAGGACGCCGTCGAGCAGGGTCCAGCCGAGGGCGCCGGCCACATCCAGCTGCGGCGCGCTGTCGTCGTAGGTCACGCAGCTCTCGGGCAGCGGGTCGCCGAACGCGACGGTCTCGCTCCAGCGCTCCGTCCCGGTGGCGGCGTCCTCCTCGCGGACCACCAGGTCGGGCCCCGTGAACCCCTTCGGGAGGTGGGCGGCGCCCATCTTGTCGACCACGACGGGTCGCGGCTCCGGCACCGTGCCCGTCAGCTCGAAGGTGATCAGCGTGCCGTCGGCGGACGGGGCGACCACGGCGCCGTCCTCGAGCTCGCGGCTCGCCGTCGTGCCGTCCGCCTGGATGACCGTCACCTCCTGCGGGTCGCCGCCCGAGCTGACGCAGACCAGGGGGTCGGCCGGCTCGGCGGACACGGGGCCGCCCACGCCGAGCCGCCCCGCCGGGCCGCAGTCCGGGTACTGCCCGACGTGCACGGTCCAGCGCACCTCGCCCGTGGCCGGGTCCACGCCGCGGACCCGCTCGTCCCCGACGATCGCGAGCAGGCCCGGCATCTCGACCAGGGTCGCCGAGATCGGGTCCTCCAGGTCGACGGACCACTGCTCGGCGGGCTGCTCCGCCAGGCTCCGCACACCGCCCGGGGCGGCCAGCAGCGCCTGGTGGCGCAGCCGGCCGTCGACCAGCACGCCCGCCACGACCGCCAGCACGACGACGGCGGCCGTGCCGCCCGCCAGCAGCACCTTGCCCCGGCGGGTGGTCGGCAGCCGCCGCCGGACGGCCGCCCCGCCCCGCCGCGCCGTCCGCCCGACGGCGGTGCGGGCGCCCGCGACTGCCACCGCGACCCGTCCGGGTTCCCGCGGTGCCGGCTCTCCGTCCGGGTCGGCCGCGGTGCCGGACCCGTCGTCGTCGGGGTCGGCGCCGTTCGGACGGGCGCCGTCCGGTTCGGCAGTCCTGCCGGATGCGCCCGGGACCTCGTCGATCAGGTCGAAGGTGTGCACCTTCTCGGGGTCGGAGCTCCCGGGCGCGGCGGAGTCGGGCTGGGTGCGTTCGGTCACGCCCCGAGGGTAGTGCCCCGGTCCGTGGCCAGGGCCGATCTCCAGGTGACGCGGCCGCCGGTCTGCATCAGCGCGCCTCGGTAGGCGCGCTCGCTGAGCAGCACGGCGCCCAGGGTGGCGACCACGAGGACGAGGAGCGACACGATCGGCTCCCACCAGAGCGCGTCCCCGTTGAGCACCCGCACGGGCATCGACACGATGGACGCGGGCGGGATGTAGGAGAGGACGCGTTCGAGCACGCCGTCGGCCGAGAACGTCACGATGTAGACGCCCATGAGCAGCATCATCAGCGGGGTCGTCGTGTACTGGAGGTCCTCCGTGCGGGACGCGAGGGACCCGGCCACGGCGTACAGGGCCGCGACGGCGACGAACCCGACGGTGAAGAAGACGACGAACCAGATCATCGTGGCCGTCATCGCGGGCAGGACGGCCGACAGGTCGGTGAACGAGAGCCCGACGAGCCCGACGGCGGCCAGCAGGAGGTTCTGGGCCAGTGCGATCACGGAGCTGCCGATGATCTTGCCCGCCAAGAGCTGCCGCAGCGGGACGGCGGTCGCGATGATCTCGACCAGCCGGGACTGCTTCTCCTCGATGACGCTGCCCGCGATCATCGCGCCCGAGCCGACCGCACCCGTGAAGAACAGGAACGCGAGCACGAACCCCGCGAGGAAGACGACCTGCGGGTCCACGGGGTTGCCGTCGAGGCGCTGGGTCTCGATCTCGCTGCCCGCCGTGAGCGCCTCCATGGTGGTGCCCGCGCCGGTCGCGCGGTCGGTCATGACCTGGTCGCGCACGGTGGTGCCGAGCAGGCCGGCGAGGTCGCCGTCGGGCTCGCGCCAGCCGGAGAGGGACCAGCCGGACCCGTCGTCGGAGCTGAGCCAGGCGTCGGCGGTCTCGTCCCGGAGGGCCGCCTCGGCGGCGGCCGCGTCGTCGACCGGGACGACGTCGAGCTCGATGTTCTGGTCCGACGCCGCCGCCTCGTCCCGGGCCGACTCGACGGCCGTCAGCGCGGCGTCGTCCCCGGCCACGACGGCGACGTCGAACGACTCGGTGCGCCCGTCCATGTAGGCGCTGAAGCCGACCAGCCCGCCGATCATCGCGATGGTGATCGCGAGGCCGACCAGGAACCCCTTGTTGAGCGCGCGCACCACGATCTCGCGGGTCGCCACCAGCATCCACGCACTCGTCATGAGGTCACCTCGCGGTAGATCTGGGCCAGCGTCGGCCGCACCGGGGAGAACTCCTGGACGGAGCCCCGGTCCAGGGCGGCCGTCAGGAGGCGGGTGGCCGCGGCGTCGTCGTGCACCTCGACCAGGGCGGACGAGCCGTCCACGTCGACGGCGAGGACGCCGGGCACGCCGCGCACGAAGCCGGCGTCGCCCGACAGGACGAGCCGGTGCCGGGTCACGCCCTGGGCGCGCAGGTCGTCGGGGGTGCCGTCCGCGAGGAGCCGGCCCCCGCCCAGGATGACGAGCCGCTCGCAGAGCCGCTCCACGAGGTCGAGCTGGTGCGAGCTGAACAGCACGGGGACGCCGCGCCGGGTGTGCTCGCGCAGCAGGTCGGCCATCGCGTCGACGGCGGCGGGGTCGAGCCCACTGAACGGCTCGTCGAGCACGAGTGCCTTGGGCTGCCCCATGACCGCCGCGACGATCTGCACGCGCTGCTGGTTGCCGAGCGACAGCTTCTCCACGTGGTCCTTCGCCCGGCCCGCGAGCCCCAGCCGGTCGAGGTGCTCCAACACCTCGCGGCGGGCGGCGGGGGCGTCGATGCCGCGCAGCCGCGCCAGGTAGACGAGCTGGTCGAGCACGGGCTGCTTGGGGTAGAGGCCGCGCTCCTCGGGCATGTAGCCGAACTCGCGGCGGTCGTGCCGCGTGACGGGGGCGCCGTCGAACAGCACCTCGCCGCTCGTGATCGCCAGGACGCCCATGATCATCCGCATGGTGGTCGTCTTGCCGGCACCGTTCCCCCCGACGAACCCCGTGAGCAGGCCCGACGACGCGGTGAAGCTCACGCCGTCCACCGCCCGCCGGGGTGTGTCGCCCGAGGCGAACACGCGGGTCAGTGCCCGCACCTCCAGATCGCTCATGGCCCTCACGCTAGGGGCCGCGAGTCGCCCGCGGGATCCACCGGAAGTCGGAACCGGCTCCCCCGAGGGAGGGGCGGCGATGCCGTCTGGGGTGGTGGTCGGCAAAATGTCAGGAAGTCGGCATTACGAGTTACCGATCTCGCGACATTCTGCCGACCATGCACCCCGGCACGCGGGCTTTGATCTGGTATTACACGTTCCGGTTGCCGTCGTCGTTCTGCCACGTATTGTCCCGTCCGGAACGCCGCTCAGAACAAGGGCGGCCCTGAACCGTTCAAAAGCCCGTCCGCGGAGGAATGTGCAAGACACTCCGGCGGATGAACGGCGGTCCGGCCCCACGGGCCGGAGCGTCGTGGCAGAGGGGCACCGGGCAACATCTGAACCCGCAGGGGGAGCGAAGCGTGCGCAAGCGTTTGTTCATCACAGGAACGGCCGCGGCCTTGGTGCTGACGGCCGGAATCATGGGCGCCGTCGCCGTGCAGCCGGCAGGCAAGGACCAGAACCGGCTGACGTCGGCGGGGGCCACGTCGGCCGACACCCTCCAGGGGCTGCCGCCCATGATGCTGAAGCGTGAGCCCGTGGCCGGGTCCGGCGAGAACGGGACGGTCGACGTGCACGGCAAGCCCGCACCGCAGAAGAACCCGTTCACGTACATGCCGCCGCCGGCGCAGGAGAGCACGCCGGCGAACACGGGGAAGACCTACGAGCCGCCGGCGAGCGACCGCCCGGTCGCCCCGGGCCCGGACGTCAACCCGGGCGCGGGCAACCCCGTGCCGCCGGCCCGGCCGACCACGCAGCCCACGCCGAAGCCGACCGCCCCGCCGACGCAGAAGCCGACGCCGCGGCCCACGCCCACGCCCACCCCGACGCCGACGCCGACGCCCACCCCGGAGCCGACGCCCGAGCCGTCCGACCCGCCGTCGGAGGAGCCCACGCCGGAGCCCTCCGTGGAGCCGACGTCGCGGCCGACCCCGGAGCCGTCGCCCACCCCGACGCCGACCCCGGAACCGTCGACCGAACCGACCACGGAGCCCTCGGCGGAACCGACCTCCGAGCCGTCGACGAGCCCGTCGCCGGAACCCTCGGCGAGCCCTTCCGCGGAATAGGCTGAATAGTCCTTTTCCGGGGTTTATGCCGGATCGAAGAATGCGCGGCCGAGCGGTCGGGTCGCGCATTCTTCGCCTACCCAGCCATTCGGCCCGGAACAAGCTGTGTTTCGGGCCCGCTGACTGGGTAGAAGCGCACTTCGGATCGTTCGGATCAGGCCTGGTCAGACCAGACCCAGGCGGTGGGACAGGACGACGGCCTGGACGCGGTCGCGCAGGTGCAGCTTGGACAGCACGTTCGAGACGTGCGTCTTGACCGTCGCCTCGCCCAGGAACAGCGTCGAGGCGATCTCCGCGTTCGACAGCCCGGTGCCGACCAGCTCCAGCACCTCCCGCTCGCGCGGGGTGAGGAGCGCGAGCCCGGCGGGTGCCGGCTTCGCCGTCTGGCGCGGGGCGCCCACCGGGCCCGACGACGGCCGCTCCCCCGCCACCATCTGCTCGATCACCCGCCGCGTGATCTGCGGGGCCAGCAGCGCGTGCCCGGCCGCCACCGTGCGGACGGCCTCCACGAGGTGCTCCGCGTCCGAGTTCTTCAGCAGGAACCCGGAGGCGCCGGCCGCGAGGCCGTCGAACACGTACTCGTCGTGGTCGAACGTGGTCAGCACCAGCACCTTGGCGAGGTCCTCCGCGACGATGCGGCGCGTCGCCTCGATGCCGTCCATGACGGGCATCTGCACGTCCATGAGCACGATGTCGGGGCGCAGCTCGCGCGTCAGCTCGATCGCCGTCGCGCCGTCGCCGGCCTCGCCGACCACGTCGAGGTCGTCCTCCACCGAGAGGATGAGGGAGAAGCCGGAGCGCACCAGCGCCTGGTCGTCGACCAGCAGCACGCGCGTCATCCGGTGGCCTCGGTCCGGGCGGCGGACCGGGTCGCGGACCGGGCGTCCCGGTGGGCGACGGGCCGGGCCTCAAACGAGGTGTCCGGCGCCGGCAGCGGCAGCCGCACGCGCACGCGGTACCCACCGATCGCCCGCGGCCCGATCTCGACGACGCCCCGGTGCGTCGAGACGCGCTCCCGGATCCCGAGCTGGCCCAGCCCCGAGCCGGACGTCCCGTGGCGGGGCCGGCCGTCGTCGAGCACCTCCACCTCCGCGTAGCCGTACGGGAACCGCTCGTCCGCCAGCAGCTCCGGGCCGCGGACCACGCGGAGCGTGACCGTCGCGGACCGGGCCGTCGAGTGCTTCCGCACGTTCGCCATCGCCTCCTGGGCGGTCCGGTAGAGGCTCAGCCCCATGGGATCGGGCACGTCGCCGGCCGCGCCGGGCGGCTCCTCGACCTGGCGGTACGTCGTGTCCAGCCCGTCGTCGTCGGCGGCGGCCAGCGCCGGGAGGTCGGCCAGCCCGGGTTCGGGCGCGCGGGAGGCGCCGTCCGACCCGGCGGAAGGAGCGCCGGCAGGCACCGTGCGCAGGGTGCCCACCAGGTTCCGCATCTGCGTGACGCCTTCGCGCGACTCGCGCTCGATCGTGGCCAGGGCCTCGGCGGCCCGCGCGGGATCCCGGTCCAGCACGCGGCGGGCGGCGGCCGCCTGGATGCCGATCACGGACACGTGGTGCGCGACGACGTCGTGCAGCTCGCGCGCGATCCGGATGCGTTCGGTGACCACGGCCTGATCGGTCAGGGCGGTCCCCTGCCGCTCGATGGTGGCGGCCTGCTCCGCGAGCAGGTCGCGGCGCCGCGCCGCGTTCCACTGCATCTGTCCCGCCAGCACCGCGCCGCCGAAGAACGCGACGTTCATGATCACCTGGTAGATGGCGCTGGCGAGGTACGGGTCCATCTGGCCGGGCCAGTCGGCGGGTGTCGGGAACTCGTCCAGGATGGTCTCGATGCCCTGCTGCACCGCGAACATCCAGACCACCCAGCCGAGCATCACCATGGTGCACGCGCTGACCACGATGAGCATGGCCCGCCGGTCCCGCGCCCACGCCACCGCGGTGAACATCGCCACGAAGTACATGATCTGCATCGGCATGAGCATCGTGGCCGACGGGATGGTCAGCCCGAGCCCGAGCCATGCCGCGTACACGAGCACCAGCGAGATCAGGGGGTAGCGGCGGCGCCACGCGAGCGGGAGGGTGCTGGCGACACCGAGCAGGTAGACGAGCCACATCGGCAGGTCGACGCCCTCGAACAGGCCCATGCTGAGGCCGAGCTCGATCGAGAGGGCCGCGAACACCGCGAAGCCGGCCCCCAGCAGCAGGTCCCGGCGGTAGGCCTTCTGGCCGGCGGGCACCCGCTCCCAGTCGGCGTCGACACCGAACCAGTCCGCGAGCCGGCTCGCGGCGGCCCGGGCGCGGTCGGATGGCGCGGCGGGCCGCCGGGCACCGGCGTCGGGACGCCGCGTTTCGGCGTCGGAGCGCCGGGAATCCGGCTGAGATGGGGCAACGGCCATGCCCCCAGCGTAGGAAACCGGGGGCACGGCCGCTTCCGCCTTGCGACGGAGACGCGCTCAGCAGACGGTGAACGACCCGTTGCCGCTCAGGTTCCACGTGGTGTTCTCCCCGCACGGCGACTCGCGCACGGTGGTGTTGTCGACGCGGAGCGTGACGGCGATGTTCCGGTTGTTGGGGAACTCGGTGCGCGCCGCGAGCCGGACCTCGCCGCCGCCGTTGACGGTGCCGCCCGCGATCGTGATGTCCGAGCAGTTCTCGATGAGCACGGAGTTGTTGCCGTTGCCCGCCAGGTCCACGGAGCCGATGCGCGCCCCTCGCGAGTTGGACACGCAGAACACGCCGCGGCCGCCGCCCCGCGACCGCACGCGGTCCACGGTGATGCCGGGACCGTTCTCGTTGGCCATGCGGAACGTGGCGTAGCCGGTCCCGGTACCCACGTTCTCGCCGTCCACGGTGCCGATGGTCGCGTCGGTGGTGCCCTGGAGCAGCAGCCCGGACTCGCCGACGTCGCGCGCGGTGACCGTGCCGATCGTCAGACCGTCGATGTGCCACGTCTCGATCGCGTGGCTCGTCATGCCGGAGGCGTAGACGGAGTCGATCCGGACGTCGGAGCTGCCGGGCAGGTCCCGCTCGAACCGGATGCCGATGCCACCGGTCATCCGCAGGTCGATCTGGCCCAGGTGGAGGCCGTGCGCGTCGGCGAACCGCAGGCCGAAGTACGGGGCGCCGGTCATGCGCAGGTAGGGGATCGAGACGTCCTCGACCCCGACGGCCTGGATCGCGCCGCGGCCGGCCACGTACCCGGTGGCCAGCGTGCCGCAGACCTCGAACGCCGTGTGGCTCGGGAGGTCGATCGTGTTGTCGCCGATCCACGCGCTGGCCATCACCGACACCTTCTCCTGGCTGGTGCGGCCCGGCGTGAGGGCGCCCAGCGCCGCCCAGATCGCGGTGATGTAGAACTCGCCCTGGTAAACGGTCCGGCCGCGGTAGGTGGCCGTGAAGCCCGACGACTGGCTCCCGGTCACGAGCGCGTCGGCGCCGTCGCCGCAGGCGGCGGCCTGGGTGGTGGCTGCGGCGGACACGACGTCGGCCGCGGCGACGTCGAGCGCCGCGACGTCGGTCGCTGCGACCGCCGGGCCGGCGAGCAGGGAGACGACGGTCGAGAGGGCGACGACCCCGGCGGCAAGAAGCCGCGGGCGACGCCGGTGCGTTGGTGCCATGGTCACTCCTCCTTGAGGACTCGGTGCTTCAGGACTCGGTGCATGAAACCCTGGCACTACAACGTTGTAGAACCAGGTGGGTCACGAGGGTAGGGACGAGACCGCGCCCGCACCAGGTCTCGCCGCGATCCGAAACGTTTCACCCGCGACGCGCCGGTCCGGCACGCCGCAGCGGACGTGCGACCGACCTCGGCCGGACGAGAATTGCTGGACACGGCCGGCACGGTGACGCAAGGTGGCGGAGCACCGGCTGACGCGACGTGGCAAAGCACCGGCCCGACGAAGGGAAGTCCTCGAATGACGTTCTGGATCTGCAGCACCTGCGGCGTGGAGCACGAGTCCCGGCCCGAGGTGTGCGCCGTCTGCGCCGACGAACGCCAGTGGGTGCCCGCCGACGGCCAGCACTGGACCACGCTGGAGGAGCTCGCGGCAGCGGGTGAGAGCATCGCGGTCGAGGAGCTGGAGCCGGACCTGTACGGCCTCAACACGGTGCCCGACGTCGGCATCGGCCCTACCGCGAAGATCGTCCGGACCGCGGCGGGCAACCTCATGTTCGACGTGCCCGGCTACGTGGACGACGCCGCGGTGGACGCCGTGCGCGAGCTCGGCGGGCTGGCGTTCATCGTGGCGAGCCACCCGCACATGTACGGGGTGCAGGTCGAGTGGAGCCGCCGGCTCGGCGGGGTGCCGATCCTGGTCAGCGAGGCCGACGCCGGCTGGCTCGCCCGGTCCGACGACGCCGTCGAGCTGTGGAAGGGCGACCGCGAGATCCTGCCCGGCGTGACGCTGAGCCAGCCGGGCGGGCACTTCCCCGGGTCCGCGGTGGCACACTGGGCCTCCGGCGCGGCCGGCAAGGGCGTGCTGCTGAGCGGCGACACCATCTTCGCCAACCCGGACCGCACGTCGGTGTCCTTCATGCGCAGCTACCCGAACCGGATCCCGCTGTCGGGCCCGGTAGTGCGGCGCGTGGCGCACCACGTGGCGCGGTTCGAGTTCGACCGGCTCTACAACAACTTCCGGGGCGTGATCCCCGTCGACGCCCGCGACATCGTGCTGCGCTCGGCGGACCGCCACGCGGCCTGGACCAACGGCGACTTCGACCACCTGACGTAGGCGGGGCGCGGGCGCCGGCGGGCGCGGCCGGGCGCGGCCGCGCGATCAGGGTGGTCGGTAGAAGGTCAGGTGGTCGGCAACCCGGGTTGCCGACCACCTGACCTTCTACCGATTACTCGCCCGCCGGCGGAGCCGGCGCGTGCTCATCCGGTCAGCAGCAGCGGGCGCCCGGGTTCGCGTCCTGCGCCGCGTAGCGGTCCCGCCAGAACTCGCCGACGGTCGGCACGGCGGCGTCCGGGTGGGCGCGGCGCAGGTGCGCCACGTACCGCTGGTAGTCGCTCTCGCCCAGCACCCCGGTGACGTACCAGGTCAGGGCCTGCCAGCCTCGGCGCACGACGGCGACCGGCCCGGGGTTCCGTGCCACGAGCGCACTCATGCGTGCGTCCCCGTCCTGACCTGGTCCGGGTTGGCCTCGTAGTAGGCGGTCCACTGGGCCGCCACCTCCTTCTCGACGTCGGTCGGGACGAGGCCCGACGGCGCGAAGGTGGTCGACTCGGCGTCCGGCTCCTCCGTCGTCGGCAGGCCGCCCGCGCGGATCGCCTTGACGCAGACCCACAGCGCCACGAGCGCGACGACCAGCACGAGCACCGCGAACACGATCGACAGGGTGCCCTGCAGGAACGTGTTGCGGATGACGGCGTCCATCGCCGCGGGGTCGGTGGCGGTACCGAACGACGTCTCGCCCGCGTCCCGCGCCTCCCGGAACGCGTTGTGCTGCGCCCAGTACCCCAGGCTCGGCTCGGGCGAGAAGATCTTCTGGTACGACGCCGTCATGGTCACCGCGAGGTCCCACACGAGCGGGACCGCCGGGATCCACGCCCACCTGAGGTAGCCCTTCTTGACCACGACCACCGTGACCAGGGCGAGCGCCATCGCGGCGAGAAGCTGGTTGGCGATGCCGAAGAGCGGGAACAGGGTGTTGATGCCGCCCAGCGGGTCGGTGACACCCATCAGCAGGATGGCGCCCCACAGCCCGCAGACCACGATCGAGCAGAGCCAGGCGCCCACGCGCCAGGACGGGTCGCGGAACCTCTTGAGCGGGCCGCCGAGGTTGCCGAGCGTGTCGGACAGCATGAAACGGGCGACGCGCGTGCCGGCGTCGACCGTGGTGAGGATGAACAGCGCCTCGAACATGATCGCGAAGTGGTACCAGAACGCCTGTAGGCTCGCCCCACCCAGGAACGAGCCCAGGATCTGGGACATGCCGAAGGCGAGGGTGGGCGCGCCGCCGGTGCGCGAGACGATCGACTCCTCGCCCACCGCGTCCGCGGCGCCCTGGATGTCGGCCGCCGTGGCGGGCGGGCCGGCGAGGCCGAGCCCGTTGACGTAGTCGGCGGCCGTGCCGGGCTCGCCGCCCGTGAGCGTGGCCGGGGCGTTCATCGTGAAGTACAGGTGCTGGTCGATCGAGATGGCCGTGACCAGCGCCATGATGGCCACGAACGACTCGGTGAGCATGCCGCCGTAGCCGATGAGCTTGAGCTGGCTCTCCTTCTCGACCAGCTTCGGACTCGTGCCGGACGAGATCAGCGCGTGGAACCCGGACAGCGCACCGCACGCGATGGTGATGAACAGGAACGGGAACAGCGACCCGGCGAACGCCGGGCCGTTGCCCTCGATGGCGAAGCTCGACACCGCGGGGGCCTGCACGGCGGGCTGGGCGATGATGACGCCCACGGCCAGCAGGATGATCGTGCCCACCTTCATGAACGTGGACAGGTAGTCGCGCGGGGCGAGCAGCAGCCAGACGGGCAGCACGGAGGCGAGGAAGCCGTAGCCGACGATGAGCCAGGCGACGGTCACCTTGTCGAGCGTGAACATCTCGGCGCCCCAGGTGGTGTCGGCCACCCAGCCGCCCGCGACGATCGCGAGCACCAGCAGCACGACGCCGATGATCGACACCTCGGACACCCGTCCCGGACGGATGTACCGCAGGTAGACGCCCATGAAGAGGGCGATCGGGATGGTCATGCCCACCGAGAACACGCCCCACGGCGACTCGGCCAGGGCGTTGACCACCACGAGGGCGAGGACCGCCAGGATGATGATCATGATGACGAACACGCCGATCAGGCCGGCGGCGCCGCCGACCGAGCCCATCTCGTCGCGGATCATCTGGCCGAGCGAGCGGCCGCGGCGGCGGGTGGAGAGCCACAGGACGAGGTAGTCCTGGACGCAGCCGGCCAGGACGGCGCCGATGATGATCCACAGGGTGCCGGGCAGATAGCCCATCTGGGCCGCGAGCACGGGGCCGACCAGCGGGCCGGCACCCGCGATGGCCGCGAAGTGGTGGCCGAACAGGACCCGGCGGTCGGTCGGGGCGAAGTCGCGGCCGTTCTCGTGCTCCTCGCCCGGCGTCGCACGGTCGTCCCGCGGGCGCACGACCTTGTACTCGATGAGGCGGGCGTAGAAGCGGTACGCGATGACGTAGGTGCCGACGGCGGCGACGACGAAGTACGCGCCGTTGACCGACTCGCCGCGGACGAACGCGACCAGGGCCCACGCGACGGCCGTGACGAGGCCGATCACGGCGAAGACGATCTTCTTGCTGGTGGTCATGGGTCTGCGGTCGATGACCGCGACGGGGGGAAGGTCCGGGTTGTTCCGAACGAGCTCAACGTGCTCGGGTGAGCGCACGACGGCCTCCTTGCCGGGTGGCCGGCCCGTGGCGGGCCGGATGCTGGGTGAATCCTGACTACCCACCGACTCTAGTTGTCCGGCAACACGAGAAACCAGGCCCGATCCCCTGGACTCGACGTGTCAGACGTACAGATCCCTCCCGTGACCTGTAGGTCTGACACGTGAGGTGTGGGAGCCTCGTCCCCGTGACCTTCACCCTGCCCGCGCCGCTGGTCGGCCCGGCACGCCTCACGGCCGCCTTCCTCGTCTCGGCGTCCGCGATCCTGCTGTTCGCGATCCACATCCGGCCGGTCGCGTACCTGCCGCTGGTGCTGGGTATCGCGCTGGGCCTGTGGGCCGACCGGGCTCTCGGCCGCGACCTGGCGCTGATCGGCGTGGGCATGGGGATCATCTCGCTGATCTCGCTCAAGGCCGACCTGTCCGACGCCGGGATGCTGCGCTTCACGCTCGCGCTCGGCGGGTCCGTCCTGGTGCCGTGGGCGCTGTCCCGGTTCGTGTTCAAGCAGGACACGATCCGGTTCCCCGTGGCGACCGGACAGCGCTGGAGCCGCGGGCAGTGGATCTACCTCGCCCTCGTGGTGATCATCGGATACCTCCTGCTGCCGTTCTACTTCCTGGGCTCGGGCGCCTACCTGAACTGGCCGGACCTGGAGGGCACGCAGGACATCTGGCGGCTGTTCGTCGGCGTGAACGCCGTGGGCATCTGGGACGAGCTGTTCTTCATCTGCGTCGTGTTCGCCCTGTACTGCAAGCACTTCCCGATGTGGCAGGCCAACATCCTGCAGTCGATGATCTTCGTGTCGTTCCTGTGGGAGCTCGGCTACCGCGAGTGGGGGCCGCTGCTGACCGTGCCGTTCGCGCTGGTCCAGGGCTGGATCTTCGCCAAGTTCAAGTCGCTCAGCTACGTGGTCGCGGTGCACCTGCTGTTCGACGCCGTGGTGTTCGCCGTGCTGGTGCACGGGCACCACCCGGAGCTGTTCGACATCTTCGTCACGGCGCCGTAGCGGTCCGGGCGCCGTCGTCCGCCTGGGCGGGCAGCGCCGTCCGCCCCCGCGGGCGGACGACGGCGCCTAGTTCGTCTGGTCGTTCGTCTGGCCCGGCCCGCCGACGGCGGCGAGCAGGTCGCGAACGTCCTCGACCTCGACCCGGATCGCGTCCGCCTCCGACTGCGCCAGCGCCGTGGCCTCGGGGTCCGTGCCGCCCTCGATCTCCTTGTCGGCCGGCTGCAGGCCGCCGTAGTGGTGCTCGACCAGCGCGGCCAGCAGCGCGATGTCGAACTCCGAGCCCTGGAGGCCGGCCATGGCATCGATCTGCTCGTCGGTGAGCATGCCGTGGTTCCCGCCCTCGTGGGAGTGTGCCGTCGTGCCCGCCCGGGGCCCGCTGCCGTCGTCGGGCACCTCGGTCGTGAGGCCGCCCTCGGCGAGGGCGAGCGCCTCCCGGCCCGCGGCGGGAACCGGGATGTCCCGGGCCTCCAGCCAGGCGGCGAGCTCGTCGACCCGGCCCGCAGACGCCTCGCCGACCTCGACGGCGAGGGCGAGCACGTCGTCGTCCGTGGAGCGTCCCGGCGCGAGGGCCGCGAGCTGCACGGCCTGCGCGTTGTGCTCGATCGCCACGGCCGCGTAGCCCGAGTCGGCCTCCGAGTACCCGGCCGCCTCCTGCTTGGCCGGGACCAGCACGCCGAGCCAGAGCAGCAGCGCCAGCACCACGGCGAGGCCGCCGGCGAGGACGGCGCCCATGATCCGCAGCCGCCGGCCGAGCCCGTAGGCGGACGGCGTCCCGCCGTCGTCCGCGGGCGTCACGCTGCCCGACGGCGGGGTGGTCTCCTCGGTCGTCGAGTCCTGGGGCGTCATGTCCGGGAGGTTCCCACACAAAGCACCGTCCGCGCCATCACGGAAAACCCTGATGCGGTGTCCTTCACGCAAGGGACTGACCAGGTACTCCTCTTCGAGGCCGGGGTTTCTCCTCTTTGCGGCGACTCAAAGCGAAGAAACCCGGGCCTCAAAGACAATGCCGAGGCCCACCGGCAGCGAACTGCCGGTGGGCCTCGGGTGTCGGACGCCGTCAGACGTTCGGGTCAGTGCCCGAACGGCTCCTGCATCTGCGGGTTGAGCGACTTCTGCTTGACCCGCTCGGCACGACCGTCGATCGAGTCGTCGATGTCGAACGTGTCGAAACCGATGCCGAGGTCGTTCGAGTACGCGTAGCCGTTGTAGTAGTACGTCGACCACGTGCCGCCGCTGCTCACGCCCTCGCCGCGGTCGAACCAGGCGAGCTCACGCGGACGCTCCGAGTTGGTGAAGTCGTACACCGACACACCGCCCTGGTACCAGGACTGGACCATGATGTCCTTGCCCTTGACCGGGATCAGCGAGCCGTTGTGCGCCACGCAGTTCTCGGCGGCGGTGTTGATCCGGGGGATCTTGTAGTACGACTTGAACTCGAGCTCCGTCTTGCCGTGGCGCCCGCGCTCGATGTCGTAGATGCCGTTGGCACCCAGCTCCGGCGCGTACTCGCCGGTGCAGGTCGCGAGACCGCCACCGCCGAGCTCGTCGGTGAAGACGACCTTGGTCGCGTCGTTGTTGAACGTGGCCGAGTGCCAGAACGCGAAGTTCTCCGTGTCGCGCACCTGGCTGATCACCTTCGGACGCTCGCGGTCCTTGATGTCCAGCAAGATGCCGTCACCCATGCACGCACCGGCGGCCAGGTCGTACTTGGCGTAGGTGGTGATGTCGTGGCAACCGCTCGTGGTGGAGGCGCTACGGCTGGGGTCACCCTCGTAGCCACCGTCCGGGAACAGCACCGGCGTGGAGACGAGCTTCGCGGCCTTCGGGTGCTTCACCGGGATCTTCACGATCGAGATGAAGTCGTGCGGCGGCTGGCAGTCCGGGAACGTCGCGTTGGGCGAGTAGGACGACACATAGGCGTAGAGGTCCCGGCCGTTCTTGGACGGCGCGAGCGAGTGCGTGTGCGAACCGCACTCGGTCTCGACCGACTTGATGTACTCCGGGGCGAGCGGGTTCGAGATGTCCCAGATCTTGATGCCCTCCCAGGCCGCCTTCTCCGTGGCGGGGAGGGACGTCGAGGCACACGAGTCGTCGCTGCGGGACGAGTCCGTGGACAGCACCAGGATGTCCTTGTAGACCGAGACGTCGTTCTGCGAGCCCGGGCAGTAGACCTGCACGACCTGCTCCGGGTTCTCCCTGTCGGAGAGGTCGTACACGGTGAAGCCGTCGTAGTTGCCGGCGAACGCGTACTTGCCCTGGAACGCGATGTCCGAGCCGGTGCCCTGGAGGGCGCCGTTCTTGGGCTGGTTGCTGAGGTGGGTCATGTTCTCGGACGCGGTCTCGCCCGGGGGCACGTCCGGAGCTGCGACGTCCGCGGCGACGGGCGCCGCGAAGGCCGTGGCCGCGATCATCGCGGCCAGGGCGGCGCCGGCGGCGCCCCGTACACGAGGTCGGGTAAAGGTTGGACGACGCACGGGCGTCACACCTCCTAGGTCGGTTGAGGGCAGTGTTGCTCACAGGGACCTCTCAGGACCAGGAGTTTCGGGATCTTTAACATGGTGGTGACAAACCGTCACCTAGTGCTGCGGAAGCGACATCCGGTGATGGTGTTCCCACGTCACAGCGCCTTGATAGATTCCGGCGTCAGCGTCGTCCATGGTTTGTCGCGACCCGGAGCAGGGGAGCCGATGACCGGTCGATGACGCGGCATTCAGCCCGTACGAGAGGATCGCCCGTGAAGACGCTGACAGGTGCCGGACGACGAGCTCGCGCCCGGACGGCCGTGATCGGCCTGGCCGTGCTCACGCCGACCCTCGTGCTCTCGGCCTGCAGCCCGGACGAGGAACCGGAGGCGGTCTCGACGCCGAGCTCGGTGGTCGTGCAGCCGGGCAAGCCGGGGGAGCCGGCGCAGACCATCGCGCCCGAGGACTACGAGGGAGCGCCGAACGCGGAGGCGCCCTTCTCGAAGGCGGACGCCGAGTTCCTGACCGACATGATCTGGCACCACGGGCAGGCGATCGAGATGTCGGTGCTCGCGCCGGAGCGCGCCGGGTCCGAGCAGCTCAAGAAGTTCGCAAGCCGGATCGACGTCGTCCAGGGCAGCGAGATCGACCTCATGTCCGGCTGGCTGGAGGAGAACGACTACCCCGTGCCCGTCACGGCGGAGGGCGGGGACGGCTCGGGTCCGCGAGCGCCGGAGCACGGGCACGACGCCGACATGCCCGGCATGCTGACCGACGCCGAGATGGCGGAGATCGAGGACGCGTCCGGGGCGGAGTTCGACCGGCTGTACCTGGAGGGCATGATCAAGCACCACGAGGGTGCGCTGGCCATGTGCAAGGACGTCGCCGGGGCGGGCAGCGAGGAGCGGGTGCTGGAGCTGGCGAACAACATCGCCGCGGACCAGATGGCGGAGATCGACCGGCTCGACCAGATGCTCGCGGAACTGTGACGGCCGGCCTGTGACATGACGATCGCCGGGGACGGAACAGGTGTTCCGTTCCCGGCGATCGAGGGTGACCGGCGGCGGCCCCACCAGGCCGCCGCCGGTCACGTCAGGCGCGGCGCCGACCCAGCAGGATCAGGCCCGCGAGGGCCAGCAGCACACCGAGTGCCGCCGCCAGGATGACGCCGACGCCGATGGCGCCGAGCGGCGCGCCGTCGACGCTGGCGCGGAGCTCGCCCGTGCCGTCGGACAGCTGCTCCGTGCCGGACGCCACGTCGGACGTGCCGGCAGCGAGCTTCGCGGACCCGTCGGCGAGCTGCTGCGTTCCGTCGGCCAGGGTGACCGCGCCCGCGGCGAGGGTGTGCGTACCGTCGTCGACGGCACCCGTGCCCTGGACGAGGTCGCGGGCACCCGTGCGGGCGTCCTTGAGCCCGTCGCGCACCTTGACCGACCCGTCGGCCAGCTTCTGCGACTTCTCGACCTTGGGCACGACGCGGTCGCGCACCTCGATGATGCCGTCGACCAGGCGACCAGAGCCGTCGTAAAGCTGCCCGGAACCGTCGTGCAGCTGCTGCACACCGGAGACAAGAGCCGGTGTCTGGCCTGCCAGCTCGACGTTGCCGCCGGCGACCTGGGTCGCACCGGCGAGCAGGGCAGGCAGGCCGCCCTTGAGCTGACCCGTGCCGGCAGCCAGCTCGGCGTTCCCGTCCGCGACCTGCGTCGCGCCCGACAGCAGCGCGGGGAGCCCGCTCTTCAGCCGGCCCGTACCAGCCGCCAGGTCAGCGTTACCGCCGGCGACCTGGGTCGCACCGGCGAGCAGGGCAGGCAGCCCGTTCTTCAGCTCTCCCGCACCGGCCGCCAGATCGGCGCTGCCAACGGCCGTGCGCTGAGCACCCGCGACGAGTTCCGAGCTGCCTGCGTATGCAGAACCGACGCCTCCGACGTACTGCTGGATGCCAGGAGCGAGATCATCAACGCCCGCGTTCAGTGCCGCGCTGCCCGCCTTGAGCTGCTCCGAGCCATCAGCCAAGATGGCGGCACCGTCCGCAAGGGGCTGCAGGCCACCGGCCACCTTCTGCACACCGGCTGACACCTCGGCCGAGCCCTCAGCCAGCTTCGCAGCACCGTAGGAGACCTGCGAAGCTCCGGCCGACAGGTCACCGAGTGAGGAAGCCAGACCCGACGCCCCGGCCTGCGCCTGCGCCGCACCGTCGCGGACTCGCCCAGCACCGGCCGCAAGGTCGCCGGACGATGCTGCGAGCGTCTCGAGCTGCGCCTTCAGAGTGGGATCCTCGGTGGCTCCAGCGAGCTGCGTCAGCTTGCCCTCGAGCGCGAGGTTCCCGCCTTCGACCTGATCTGCACCGGCGACGAGGCCGCCGATCTTCGTGGACAGTGTCTCCGCGCCAACCTGCGCCTTCGAGACGTTGCCAGCCACCGAACCCGCACCGGCCGCTACTACCTCAGCACCCGCTGCCGCATCACCTGCACCCTTGACGAGCGCGGGCGTAGCGGCGTTGAGCTGCGCCAGGCCGCCTGCGATCTGGTCTGCCCCTGCGTCCAGCCCCGCGGCGCCGGAAGCGACCTGGCCGGCACCGGTCTGGAGGGCATTGGTCCCGCCGAGAATTGCTTTGTTGTTGGCAGCAAGCAGCCCGAGACCGGAGTTGAGGTTCTGGCTACCGCCATAGATCAGCGCAGACCCCTCCGCCAGCTGGTTCGCTCCGTCAACCAGCGCCGGCGCCTTGCCGCTCAGCGTCGCGACCCCGGCCCGCACCTGTCCGGACCCGGAAGCCAGCTGACGCGCGCCCGCGTCGAGCGGAACCACCCCCGCGTTGACCGTCGCGACGCCCTCCTGCACCTGCCCGGCCCCGGAGGCCAGCTTCCGGGCGCCCGCGTCGAGCGGGGTCACTCCGTCGCTGACTGTTGCAACGCCGGCGGCGACAAGAAGCGATCCACCAGCAAGCCGCTGGGCGCCGTCGGCCAGCTCCGGTGCCTTGGTGTTCAGGGTGCCGAGACCGTCGTTCAGTGTCCCGAGCCCATCGTTCAGCTGCGTAGAACCGGCCGTGAGCAGCAGGGAGGCGTCCGCGAGGTCCGAGACGTCCTCCGCGGTCTCCGCAGTGCCGTCCGCGATCTGCTTGGACCCGTCGTGCAGCTTGATCACGCCCGCCCGCAGCTTCGCGGCACCGGCGTCGAGCTCCGAGGTCCCGTCCGCGAGCTTCTCCGCACCCGGCACCACGTCGTTCTGCACACCGTCGTTGAGCTCGGTGGCCCCGGCGCTCAGGTCGCCGACGCCGGAGACCAGTTCTGCCTGGACGCCGTCGTTCAGCGTGCTCGCGCCGTCGTCGAGCCGGCCCGCGCCGTCCGCCACGCTGCCCTGGAACAGCAGCATGAAGGCCGTGGCCACGATGGCGCCGATCAACAGCATGGCGACACCCACGGCCGTGAGGATCGTCGGCCCTGGTCCTGATCGTGGTCTCGGTGATGCATGAAGCTGCGTCATCGGTTCGCCTCTCGTTCTGCGGGCTTCGTCGCCCCGCGGAAGTTGTCGGACCGGCGCCCCTGCCCGCCGGGCTCGCCGTCATTGGCGAGCACGAAGCCCGTGATGGCGGGCGTCTGCGCAGAAGTTACCTGGGCGTTCAGCCCTGCGGAACGCTTTTACTGATCACAACTCAGTAAAGGAACGAAGATCACCCGCTCACGCGAAACGGTTCTACTGACCCGAAGTCAGCCCAGCCGGGCGTCCACGGCCTCGGCCGAGAACCGGTCGTCGATCGCGACCCGGGCCAGCCCGACGAGCACCGCCGCGGGCCCGAGCGCGGCTGCCCGGATCCGCAGCCGCGCGGTCGCCCGGGGCTGCGCGCCCGCGTATACGCCCGCGCGGATCCCCGCGATCATCGCGGGCATCGCGAGCTCGCCGGCCACGACGAGATCGGCGGGGTTGAGCACCCCGACCACCACGGCCAGCACCCGCCCGATCAGTCCGGCTGCCCGCTCGAGCTCGGCCGTCACGAGCGCGTCGCCGCGCTCGGCGAGCGCGCGCAGCTCGGTCAGCGAGCCGACGTCGGACCCAGCCTCGCCGAGGCGGCGCAGCAGCGCCGTCCCGCCCGCCTCCGCCGCCAGGCAGCCCCGCCGGCCGCAGCGGCAGACGGCGTCGCCCCCCACGTCGACGTGCCCGATGTCGCCCGCCCCGCCGTCGGTCCCGCGGTAGGTGCGTCCGTCGATGACGAGGCCTGCCCCGAGGAACCGGGACACCTTGACCAGCACGAACGGCTCGGGCCGGCCGTCCCGCCCCGCGCCGAGCTCGGTGAACTCGCCGTACGCCATCGCGTCGGCGTCGTTCTCGAGGTGCACCGGCACGTCGAACCGGGCGCGCACGGTCTCGACGACCGGCCAGGCGCCCCAGCCCGGCAGCACCGGCGGATCAGACAGGCGGTGGTCGTGCGGGTCCACGGGGCCGGGCACCGACAGCGCGACCCCGCCGACGGCGGCCGGCTTGATGCCGGCGTCGGCCAGCAGGTCGTCGAAGCCGTCCAGGAGCTGAGGCAGCACCGCCTCCGGTCCCGCCGCGAGGTCCACCGCCAGCGACGCGCGGGCCAGGACCGCCCCGTGCGGGTCGACGACGGCGAGCTCCGCCAGGTCCGAGGCATCAGGCACGGGCTCGCCGAGCTCCAGCGCCGCCACCAGCACCAACGAGTCCGTCGGGTCGAACACGAACCGCTCCGAGCGCCGTCCGCCCGTCGCGCCCGCGTCACCCGCCGTGCGGACGATCCCGGCCGCCACCAGCGCGTCCATCCGCTGCGCCACGGTGACGCGGGAGAGCCCCGTCGCCTCCAGCACCTGGATCCGCGTCGTCGCCCGTCCGCTCCGGATGAGCTGCAGGATCTCGCCCGCGCCTGCTGCCACGTCGTTCCTCAGTTCTTCTCAGGCCGACCGGCCCTCGTCGTTCCCGGGCCGATCAGCCCTTGTCCGCGCCGGCGGTCAGTCCCTCGGTGAGGGCACGCTCGGCCACTCCATACAGAATCACGATCGGCACGGTGAGGAGCACGCTGCCCGCCATGAGAACCGTCTTCGACACCTCCTGACCGTCGGCGAGGCGGGTCAGGCCGAGCGACACCGTCCACAGGTCCTGCTTGGCGGACAGGAACAGGAGAGCGAACAGGAACTCGTTCCACGCGATCATGAACGAGTACAGCGCCGTCGACATGATGGTCGGCATCGCGAGCGGCACGGTGATGCGGGTCATGATCTGGAACCGGGACGCGCCGTCGATCACGGCCGCCTCGTCGATCGACTCGGGGATGCCCGCGAGGTAGTTGCGCAGCATGTGTACCGAGACCGGCACGGTCAGCGCCACGTACGCGATGACCAGCCCCACCAGGGACGACCCGAGCCCCAGCACCTGGAACCCGACGAACACCGGCACCGCGATGATGATGGTCGGGAACAGGTAGACGGCCAGGAAGAGCCACGAGACCTGCGACCGCCCGGCGAACCGCAGGCGGGTGAGCGCGTACGACGCCGGCACCACGAGCGCGACCGTCAGAGCCGACGCCGCGACCGCCACGATCGCGGAGTTGCGCATGAACCGCCCGAACCCGTAGCCGCCGTCCTCCTCGGAGGCCAGCACGGCGCGGTAGGTCTCGGTGGTGATCCGGTCGAGCTGCGGCAGCACGCGCAGCGGGTCGCGCAGCAGGTCGTCGATCCGCACGAAGCTGAGGCTCAGCATGTAGACGAACGGGAGCACCGTCGCCGCGACGAGGAGCACGATGACGACGACGCGCAGCACCCGCAGCACGCTGCTCTGGACGGACACCGCGCTCATCGGTTCTCCTCCCGCTGCCGGGCCGTGAGCCGCAGGTAGATCGCCAGCGCGACACCCAGGAACACGGCCATCACCGCGGCGGTCGCGCTGGCGCCGCCGATGTCGCTCGACCCGGTGAGCTGCTCGAACACCCGCACCGAGGCCACCTGCGTGCCCGCGGCGCCGCCGGTGAGCAGGTAGACGTCGTCGAACTCGTTGAAGGCCATGACCATGCGGAACAGCACCAGCAGGGCGACCGTGGGCAGGAGCTGCGGCAGCACGACGAACCAGAACTTCTGCAGCGGCGTGGCGCCGTCGACCACCGCGGCCTCCTCGATCTCCTTGCTGAGGCCCGTCAGGGCCGCCCCCAGGAAGAGAAAAGCGAACGGGAAGTACCGCCAGATGTCGTAGACGATCACGGTGCCGAGCGCCGTGGGCGCGGCCGAGAGGAAGTTGACCGGGTGCTCCCAGCCGAGCACCTGCGTGCCGAACGCGTTCACGACGCCGTACTGCGGGTTCAGCGCCACCTGCCACACGAACGTGGTGGCCACGACCGGCGCCACGTACGGGAGCAGCATCACGGCCCGCAGCGGCGCGCGGAACCGGAACCGGTCCCGGAATGCGAGCGCCGCCACGAGGCCCACGGCGATGGAGCCCACGGTGGTCGCCACCGAGTACTGGACGGTGGTGAGCAGCGCCTGCCAGAACGCGGGCGACGTGAGCACGTCGGCGTAGTTGTCGAGCGTGAGCTCGTTGAACAGGCCGTTGCGGGCCACGTCCACGTAGCGCGCGTCCTGGAACGACAGCACCACCGTCCACACGATGGGGACCACGATGATCGCAGCCGTCACCAGCACCACCGGCGCGACGAGCGTGATCCCGTCGCGGCTCTCGCGGCCGCGCAGCTTCGACGCCGGTACGCGCCTCCCCCTGCGCAGCCGCCGTTCTCTGCCCCGCACCATGGGTCAGTCCCGGCCGGCGATCTCAGCCACGGACTCCTGCATGGTCGCCTGGGCCTCGGCGGCGTCGACGCTCCCCGACCCGAGATCGGCGGCCGCCTTGGCGAGCGGCAGCTCGCTCGTGACCGGGCCCAGGATGGCGCCCTGACCCTGCGGCAGCGCCCAGCGGTCCGCGGACTCGGGGGCGGCAGCCAGGGTGTCGGTCACGTCGGCGGGCCAGACGTCGGAGAACGTCTGCCGGGAGTCGATGCCGATCTCCAGCCCGGACCAGGCGTCGGTGTACTCCGTGGGGCTGTCGGCCGTGCCCGTGCGCACGGGCACCTTGCCCTCCGGCGCCATGGCCAGCCAGTCCACGTACGCGTCGGACATCATGTACTCCACGAAGTCCGTCGTCTCGGGATCGGCGCCGTCGGTGATGCCCCAGGACACGAACTCGACGTAGCCGGCCGCGTCGCCGCCGTCACCGCCCGCGGACGGCCCCTCCACCACGGGTACGACGCCGGTGTGGTCGGCGAGCCAGCCCGGGTCGTCCGCGCACTCGTCGCACGACGGCGTGAACTCCTCGCGCAGGCCGGCCATCTCGTCCAGGAGGAACGACGACCAGACGGTCATCGCGGCCTGCCCGGCGAAGTACGACGCGCGCGTGGACTCGACACCCTGCGAGCCCTCCGGCGAGAAGTCGGCGGCAAGGGCGCCGTACAGGTCGATCGTCTCGGTGCACGCGGGGCTGTCGAGGGTCGCCTCCCCGGCGTCGTCCACGAGCTCGCAGCCGTTGCCCTGGGCCAGGAACTCCAGGGTCTGCTGGGTGAACGGGTCGGCCGCGTCGGTGGACAGCGTGATCCCGTACCGCCCGTCGGCGGTGAGCTCCTCGGCGGCCGCACGCAGGTCGTCGTAGGTGGTGGGCGGCTCCAGGCCCGCCTCTTCGAACAGGTCGGTGCGGTAGTAGACCATCATCGGCCAGGCGTCCGAGGGGACGGCGAGCAGCTCGTCGCCGTCGCTGGTCAGCTCCAAGGCCTGCGGCGTGAACGTGTCGGCGCCGAGCGCGTCGACCACCTCGGCGGCGGCGTCCCGGTCGAGGTAGCCGTCCCGGTCGAAGGAGCGGACCAGCCCCGGGCTGATCGCGTTGACGACGTCCGGCATGTCCTCGCCGGAGAGGGCGGCGGCGGACAGGAGCTGCGAGACCTGGTCCTCCTCGACGGGCACGAGGTCCGTCTCCACGCCCGACTCTTCGGCCCAGGCGTCCATCGCGGCCTGCTGGATCGCGAGGCGCTCGGGCTGCGTCTCGACGGTCCAGACGGTGATCATCCCGTCGGACTCGGGACCGCCGCTGCCGCAGGCGGTGAGCGTGACGACCGCCGCCGCGGCCGTCGTGGCCGCAATCGTCAGGCGGACAATGGCTGCGCGGTGGTGCCGGAGCATGACTTCTCCTCGTCATCGAGTGAGTAGATCTGGCACTTATGTCTAACCTATTGTCGAAAGATGTACAAGGACTTTGAGGAAGATCCGGCCGACGCCGCAGCTCGTGTCCTGGACGCCAACTGGACCGGGCGGCACACCGTCCCGGCCACGGGCCTGTACCCCCACCAGTGGAGCTGGGACTCGGCGTTCGTCGCGATCGGCACCCGGCACCGCGCACCGGCGCGCGCCCGGGCGGAGCTGGTCACGCTCCTCGACGCCCAGTGGCCCGACGGGCGGGTGCCCCAGATCGTCTACGACGTCGACCGCGACGACGACTACGCGCCCGGCGCGGGGTTCTGGGGGGCGGCGACCTCCGGGCTGGTGCAGCCACCGGTGCACGCCTGGGCCGCATGGCTGGTGCACTGCGCCGACCCGGCCGGGTCCGCCCGGGAGAACTTCCTCGCGCGCGTGTACCCCCGCCTCGCCCGCTGGCACGAGTATCTGCACGGGCCGCGTGCCGGCCGCGTCGGCCTGCCGGTGACCAAGCATCCGTGGGAGACCGGGACGGACAACTCACCCCTGTGGGACGCCGCCCTCGAACGCGTGCCGCCGGAGGCGCGCACCGTCATCCGACGGCTCGACCTGCAGCACGCCGACACCGGCGAACGCCCCGGCAGCCGCGACTACCGGCGCTACTACCGCCTCGCCGAGGCATATCGCGACGCCGGCTGCTCCGACGACGTCCCGGTCGGCTTCGCCATGGTGTGTCCCCTGTTCAGCACGCTGCTGGTGGTCTCGGAGGTCGCCCTGGCCCGGATGGCGGAGGTGCTGCCCGACGGCGGGGGCGGGCAGCCATTGCCCGACGGCGGGGGCGCCGGGCGGGCCGGCGCGCACGAGGCGGCCGCCGCCCGCCTCGTCGCCGCGCTGGACGAGCACCTGTGGGACGAGGAGCTGGGGCTCTACGTGGCGCTCGACGACACGACCGGGGAGCGCGTGCGGCGGGCGACGGTGAACGGCCTCGTCCCGCTGCTGCTCGCCGAGGAGCTGGCGCAGGCCGCAGCGCCGGCGGCGCTGCCCCCGGGCCGTACCGACCGCCTGCTCGCGTCCCTCACCGGCCCGGGTTTTCTCGGCGGCGGCCGGTACCTGCCGAGCGCCTCGCGCGATGACCCGGCGTTCGACCCCGCCCTGTACTGGCGAGGGCCGGCGTGGTTCAACATGTCGTGGCTGCTGCTGCGCGCCGTCCGGCAGCTGGGCCGGGACGACCTGGCCGCCCGCCTGCGCGCGCACTTCGACGCCGCCGCGCCGCAGGGGTTCCCCGAGTACACGGATCCCGACACCGGCGTCGGCCGCGGGACGCGCCAGTTCTCCTGGACCGCAGCCCTGACCCTGGACGTGCTGCTCTCGAACGAGTCGACCGTCCTCCCGGACCCGGCCCGACCCTGACCGGGCCCGGCCCAGCCCGGCCGCGCGATGGTGCCCACAGCAGAAGGCCCCGGCTCCCACAGGGGGAACCGGGGCCTTCTCGCGATCAGGCGATCAGCTGGGCCGAAGCTCAGCCGGCGACGACCTGGACGCCGATCTTGGCCGACACCTCGGGGTGCAGGCGGATCGACACGGTGTAGTCACCGGTCGTCTTGATGGACTGACCGATCTCGATCTTGCGCTTGTCGACCGACGGGCCACCGGCAGCGGCAACCGCACCGGCGATGTCCGCCGTGGTCACCGCGCCGAACAGACGGCCACCGGGGCCGGCGTTCGCCGTGACGACGACCGGCTTCGCGGACAGCGAGGAGGCCAGGGCCTTCGCGTCGTCCAGCGAGGCGATCTCGCGGGTCTTGCGAGCCTTGCGGATCGCGTTGATGTCGGACTCGGCGCCCTTGGTCCACGGGGTCGCCAGCGAGCGCGGGATGAGGAAGTTACGGGCGTACCCGTCCTTCACCTCGACCACGTCGCCGGGCTCGCCCAGGCCGGTCACCTCGTGGGTCAGGATCAGCTTTGCCATTGTTCTCGATCCTTTCCTCAGCGAGCCGTCGACGTGTACGGCAGCAGGGCCATCTCGCGGGCGTTCTTCACGGCCTTCGCGATCTGACGCTGCTCCTGGACGGAGACGCCGGTGACGCGACGGGCACGGATCTTTCCGCGGTCGGAGATGAACTTGCGCAGCAGCGCCGTGTCCTTGTAGTCGATGTTGGCGATCTTCGCGGACTTCAGCGGGTTGATCTTCTTCTTGGGCTTGCGCACCACAGGCTTCGCCATGGTGTTGCTCCTTCGTCAGGTGCTGCTCACGAGGCCTGGCGGGCCGCGTCAGCAAAAAAGGTGAACTGGGGGGTGCCGATCAGAACGGCGGGTCGTCCGAGAACGAGCCGCCCGACGACGCCGGGCCTGCCGTGGCCCACGGGTCGTCATTGCTCTGACCGCCACCGGAAGAGCTGAATCCTCCACCGGAGCCGCCGCCCTGCTGGCCGCCGCCTCCGTTGTAGCCACCACCGCCGCCACCGAAGCCGCCGCCACCGGACCGCTGGGCCCGGGTGACCTTGGCCGTGGCGTAGCGCAGGGACGGACCGATCTCGTCCACCTGCAGCTCGACGACGGTGCGCTTCTCGCCCTCACGGGTCTCGTAGGAGCGCTGGACCAGGCGACCCTGCGCGATGACGCGCGTGCCCTTGGTCAGCGACTCCGCGACGCTCTCCGCGGCCTCGCGCCAGATCGAGCAGCGCATGAACAGGGTCTCCCCGTCCTTCCACTCGTTGCTCTGGCGGTCGAAGGTGCGCGGGGTCGACGCCACCGTGAAGTTGGCGACCGCCGCACCGGAAGGGGTGAAGCGCAGCTCAGGGTCCCCGGTCAGGTTCCCGATCACTGTGATGACAGTTTCACCAGCCATGCCAATTCCTCGATTCAGTCGACGTTCCGCACGCGTTGTCCGTGCTCGCGGTGAATGCAACCACGAACCACTGACACTCGCGCGGGCGTAGGAGGTTCAGTTCCGACGACTTACTTGTCGCCGGTGCGCAGGATCTTGGTCCGGAGCACGACCTCGTTGAGGCCGAGCTGACGGTCCAGCTCCTTGGCGGTGTCCGACGTCGCGGTGAAGTCGACGACGGCGTAGATGCCCTCGGACTTCTTCGAGATGTCGAACGCCAGGCGGCGGCGGCCCCAGATGTCCACCTTGTCGACGGAGCCACCCTCGGTCGTGATGACCGACAGGTACTTGTCGAGCGACGGGGCAACGGTGCGCTCCTCGACCTCCGGGTCCAGGATCACCATCAGTTCGTACTGACGCATGTGTATACCCACCTCCTCTGGTCTCAGCGGTCACGGTCGTTCCGTGACAGGAGGGTTCACAGCAAGGGCCAAGCCTACCCGCCCTGTGGACAACGGCGGAATCGAGCGCGCGAGAGCCCTCTCACACCGTCCACGGGCACCCACGGCCCGCGGCTCCGGGCCGGGCAGCCGAACGGCCGAGGGGCCGCCTCCCGCAGGAGACGGCCCCTCGGCCGTGTTCGTCAGAGGACGGTTACGGGCTGCCGTTCCCGTTGCCGCCTCCACCGCCGCCACCGGGGCCTCCGGTCGGCTCCTCGGTCGGGAGCCCGATGTCGCTCGGACCCGACGAGACAATCACCTGCACCCGCGTGCCCACCGGCACCTGGGCGCCCTCGTTCGGGTTTACGGAGATGACGGTGCCCTCAGCGACGTCCTCGGACGGCTGGTACTCGATCTGTGGATCGAGCCCCGCGGCCCGGAGCTGCCCGCGAGCATTGTTCTCGTCACCGCCCACCAGGCCGTTCGGCACGTTGACGGTGTCCTCGTCCGGTCCGGTCGATACCTCGACCCTGATGCTGCTCCCGCGCTTGACCTCCTGGCCCTCCTTCTCCACGGAGAGCACCGTGCCCGGGGGCTGGTCGCTCGGGACCTGCACGAGCTGGGGCTGGACGCCGGCCCCGGAGAGCACCGCGGCCGCAGACGGGAACTGCTGACCGACGAGCCCGGTCGGGACCATCACCTTGTCGTTCGGGTCGTCGGACACCGTCGGCGACGGGGTCGGCGTCGGGGTCGGCGAGGGCGGCGGGGCCGGCGGCGTGTACTCCGGGAACTTCTCGACCTCCATGCCCTCGGTCACGGCCTGCATGTACTGGGTCCAGGCCGTGACGGGCCACGTACCACCGGTGATGCTGCCACCGGCCCACTGGCCGAAGGGCGTGATCTCGGCCTGGGCGACGCCGTCCTCGGCCGTCTGGTAGAGCCCGACCACCGTGGCGAGCTGCGGGATGTAGCCGGCGAACCACGCCGACTTGTTGCCGTTGGTGGATCCGGTCTTGCCGGCGACCGGACGCTGCGTGCCGTCCGGGCCCACGAGCTCCTTCGCGGGCTGGCCCGAACCCTCGTTGACGACCTGCTCCATCGCGTAGGTGGCCTTGGCCATCACCTCGGGGTCGATGGCCTCCGTCGTCTCCCCGCTGAACTCGTAGATCAGGTCCTCGCCGTTCTTCACCGACGTGACCATGTGCGTCTCGTGGTGTGTGCCCTGCGCGGCGAACGTGGCATACGCCCCCGCCAGGTCGACCGCACGCACCGGTTCCGTGCCGAGCACGTTGGACAGCGTGGCGTTGGTGTCCTTCTCGGGGATGCCCGCCCGGATCGCGACCTCCTGCGACTTCTTCGCCCCGATCTTGACGTTGAGCTGTGCGTACACCGTGTTCACGGAGTTCGCCGTGGCGTCGATCAGGTCGATGTCGCCGTACGACTCACCGCCCGACCCCTCGGGGCCGAAGTTGGTGAGCTCCACCTCGGGGCCGCCCGCTTCCTTGGTCCAGCCCGGGATCTGCATCGGGCTGTTGCCGTTGTAGTACTCGTTGAGCTCGTGGCCCTCCTCGAGCGCGCCGATCAGGGTGAACGGCTTGAACGTCGATCCGGGCTGCGCCTTGCCGTCGGTCGCGGAGTTGTACTGGACCTCTTCGTAGTTCTTGCCGCCGTAGAGGGCGCGGATCGAGCCGTCCTTGGGGTCGATCGACACGATCGAGACGCCGAGCCGCTTCGACGCGGGAGCCTCCCCGTCGTACGGGATGGTCTTGGCGGCCTCGACCGCCGCCTTCTGGAACTTCGAGTTGATCGTGGTGCGGATCTCATAACCGTTGTTCATGAGGTCCTCCTCACCGATGCCCTCGTCGGCGAGCTCCTTGCGGACCTCCTCCAGCAGGTAGCCCACCTGGCCGGCGCGCGAGGCCGGCTTGTACTCGATGGGCTCCGGGAAGGTGGCGGAGCTGCGCTCCTCCTGGGTGATGTAACCCATGTCGGCCATGTTCCGCAGCACACGGGCCCACTTCTGCTCCGCGACAGCCTTCGACTCCTCGCCGAAGCGCGGGTCCCAGTAGGACGGCGACGGGATGATGCCCACCAGCATCGCGGTCTCCGAGACGGTGAGCTCGGCCGCGGGCTTGTTGAAGTAGGCCTTCGCCGCCGCCTCGAACCCGTAGGCACCGCGGCCCAGGTAGATGCTGTTGACGTACCCCTCGAGGATCTCGTCCTTCGTCTTCTCCTGGTCCACCTTGAGTGCCAGGATGATCTCGCGGAACTTGTCCGCGTAGGACGACTGCCCGGGCTGGTAGTACGTGTTCTCGACGTACTGCTGCGTCAGCGTGGACGCGCCCTGCCGGCCGCCGCCGGTCACGTTGCTGATGAACGCCCGGACGATGCCCACCGGGTCGACGCCCATGTGGTCCTCGAAGCCCTGGTCCTCGGACGCCACCACGGCCTGGCCGACGTACGGCGGCAGCTCGTCGAGCGTCCGGATCGTCCGGTCGACGGCCGCGAACTTCCCCATCACCTTGCCGTCCTCGTAGTAGACGGTGGTGGTCTCCGAGCCGATCTCGGCGCGCGCGTCCGGCACCGGCCAGCCGATCCACCCGGCGGTGAACACGCCGACGGCGAGCGAGAGCAGGGTCAGCCCGGTGCCGACGACCACGCGCCAGGACGGGATCCACGCGCGCAGGCCCGTACGGTGCGGCCGGGGGTAGTTCCAGATGCCACGCCGGCGTCGGGGCGTCTGCGGCCAGATCGGAGTAGGACTCCAGTTCGCCACGTCTTCCTCGTTCCTCGAATCGGTCCAGCGAGAGCGCCGGACAGGGTCCAGTGAGGGCACTGAACCGTCGAAACGATAGAGGATCGATGTTGGCAGCAAGTAGCACAAACGCGGTTTCTCTGTGTACGCCCCGTGTCCGAGACACAGGTCTCAACGGGCTCTGCCAGCACTTTTCGGGCCTTTTCACCCGGTACTTCACCCGACGCCGGCAGAGCCCGCCCGACCCCCTACCCGAAGATGCCTCCGCCGTCCCCGGACGGGTCGTCGGTCGGGTCGTCACCTGACCCGGTGGAGATCACGAGGGTCACCTCGCTGCCCTTCGGCACCTCGGAGCCCTCGCCCGGGTCCACCGAGATCACCGAGCCCTCGGGCACGGTGTCCGACGGCGCCTCCTGGATCACCGGCGTGAGCTCCGCGTCCTGGAGCTGCTGCTCGGCGTCGCCCTGCTCCCGGTTGGTCAGGCCCCACGGCACCGTGGTGGTCTCCACTTCGGCCTGGGACCCGTTGGAGACCTGGACCTCGATCTCCGAGTTCCGGTCGACCTCCTCACCCGCGTGCTCGACGGCGAGCACGGTGCCCGGGGGCTCGGCGCTGTCCACGTCCACCTGCACGGGCACGAGCTGCAGCCCGCCGAGCACCGCCGCGACGGCCGCGAACTGCTGGTTGACCAGGTTGTCGGGCACCACGACCGTCTCCTCGGGCTCCTCGGAGGGGCTCGTGGACGGCGACGGCGTCTCGGAGGGCTCCGGCGCCGGCGGCGTGTACTCGGGGAGGGGCAGGACGTCCATACCCTCGGTGGCCTTGAGCATGTAGGCGGTCCACGCCGTGACCGGCCAGGTACCACCGGTGATCTGCTCGTAGCCGCCGAACGGCTTGATCTGCTCGTACCTGTTCGCGTCGGTGTTGTACTCGTAGAGACCGACGACGGTGGTGAGCTGCGGCACGAAGCCGGCGAACCACGCCGACATGTTGTCGTTCGAGGAGCCGGTCTTTCCGGCGGCCGGCCGCTCGAGCTCCAGCGCCGGCATGCCGGACCCCTCCTCGACGACCTTGCTCATCGCGTACGTCGCCGCGGCCATGACCTCGGGGTCGAACATCTCCTCGCTGGTGCTCGAGCCCTCGTAGATCAGCTCTTCGCCGTTCTTCACCTCGACCACCATGTGCGGCGTGGTGCGGTAACCCTGGGCGGCGATGGTGGAGTAGGCGTGCGCCAGGTCGACGTTGGTCACGTAGGCGGTGCCGAGCACGTTGGCCAGGTTGCCGCCGATGGCGCAGCAGTCGCGGGTGTCCGGGTCGTCATCGGCCTGCGGGATGCCGAGGTCGTAGCCGACCTGCGCCGTCGCCTCCGGGCCGATGTCCTTGTTGAGCTGGCCGTAGACCACGTTCACCGAGTTCGCGGTGGCGTCGACCAGGTCGAGGCTGTTCCACGAGTCGTTGTTGAAGTTGTACAGCGGCACGTCGGGGCCGTCGGGCGTCTGCTTCCAGCCCTCGATCACCGTCCCGTCGACCGCGCTGTATCTCTTGTTGAGCTGGAAGCCCTCCGTCAGCGCCCCGATCAGGGTGAACGGCTTGAACGTCGACGCGCCCTGCGCCTCGAACGTCGCGGCGTTGGTCGGGTAGACCGAGTAGTCCGGGCCGCCGTACATCGCCTTGATCTCGCCCGTCGCCGGGTCGATCGACGTCAGCGACGCGCGCGCGTACTTGCTCGCGTCCTCGGGCAGCTTCATGGTCTCGGCCGCGGCGGCCTGCATCTTGCGGTCGATCGACGTGTGGATCTCGTAGCCCATCTTGGTGAGCTGGTCGGCCGCGATGCCCTTCCGGTCGAGCTCGTTGGCCACCTGCTCCAGCAGGTAGGCGGTGCGGTTGTCACCGGAGCCCTGGGTGTACTTGACGAGCTTGGGGTACTCGGCGGCGTTCTGGTCGTCCTGCGTGATGTAGCCCTGCTCCACCATCAGCCTCAGCGTGCGCTCCCAGCGCGCCTTCGCCTGCGCCTCGGCGCCCTCGCCCTGCCGCGGGTCCCAGTAGGTCGGGTTCGGGATGATGCCCGCGAGGAACGCGGACTCCGAGATGGTCATCTCCTTGGCCGAGTGCCCGAAGTACGCCTGCGACGCGGCCTCGACGCCATAAGCACCACGACCCAGGTAGATGGTGTTGACGTACCCCTCCAGCACCTGGTCCTTGGACTGCTGCTGCGTCACCTTGAGGGCGATGATCGCTTCCTTGAGCTTGGTCGCGTACGTCGCGTACTCCACGCCCACGTAGTAGTTCTCGACGTACTGCTGCGTCAGCGTCGACGCGCCCTGCCGGTCGCCGCCGGTCACGTTGTTGAGCGCCGCACGGGCGATGCCCAGGGGGTTGATCCCCATGTGGGTCCGGAAGCTCTGGTCCTCCGACGAGATGATCGCCTCCGTCACCTGCGGCGGGAGGTCGGCCAGGGCCACGATCGTGCGGTCCTGCGCGGCGAACTTCCCGAGCGGCTTGCCGTCGGAGTAGTACACGGTCGTCGTCTCGGAGCGCACCGTGTCCAGCTCGCCGGGGACGGGGACGCTGACCCAGGCGGCCATCAGGACGCCGGCGACGAGCGACGTTCCGGTGAGCAGCGTTCCCACGACGAACCGCCACGACGGGATCCACGCACGGATCCCGGTGCGGTACGGCCGGGGATAGTTCCAGATCCCCTCCCGGCGCCGGGGCGTCTGCGGCCAGATCGGAGGGGGACTCCAGTTCGACACAACAGCCTCTTCCTCGTTCGGACTCGGAGCCCGCCGGTGTGCGGTCGACGCACCTGCCACGGCGGACCACCCGAAACCATAGGGGATTCACCCTCTAGCGCAGTAGCCGGATCCGTCCACATCACCCCACGCGTGATATTTCACCGCATGGTCAGCCCAGTCCGTCTGCCCTCACTTCACATTTCTTTCACCTCTGCGATGGAACCCCCGCACGACCGCGACGGATTGCGCACCGACGGCACCATGCTTATTCTCTCGATGTATCGACTCGATACATCGTGTAGAAGAAGTTGACCCGGCCTACCGGGTTCTTCCGGGGAGGAGGTCGCCGTGCGTAGTCGGTCCGACGTGCTGGAGACCGCCGTCCTCGGCCTCCTCAACGAGTCCCCGTTGCACGGCTACGAGCTCCGCAAGCGCCTCAACCTGGTGCTGGGCTCGTTCCGTGCCTTCTCTTACGGCACGCTCTACCCGGCCCTGAAGGGCCTGGTCACACGCGGTCTGATCGCGACCACCGAGAGCGAGCCGACGCCGCCGGCACCCCGCAAGGGGAAGGCCGGGATCCCCGGCCGGACCGCCAAACCCATGCCCCTCGGACGCCGTCGTGTGGTCTACGAGCTGACCGCCGAGGGCAAGGAGCACCTCCAGTCCGTCCTGGCCAGCGCCGGGCCCGCGGCCTGGGAGGACGACAACTTCGACGTGCGGTTCGCCCTCTTCGGGCAGACCGACACGGAAACCCGTCTCCGCGTGCTGGAGGGCCGGCGCACCCGGCTGACCGAGCGCCTGGAGACCCTTCGGGAGTCGACGACGCACCCGCGTTCGCGGCTCGACGAATATGCGCTCGAGCTCCGGCGCTTCGGGCTCGAGAAGGTCGAGCGCGAGGTGCACTGGCTCGACAGCCTCATCTCCACCGAGCGGGGACGCGCCGCGGCGCAGAGCCCCGCACCGCAGCAGGAACAAACGAAGAAGGAGCGAGGATGACCTCCATCCGCGTGGGCATCGTCGGCGTAGGAAACTGCGCCTCGTCCCTGGTCCAGGGCGTGCACTACTACCGTGACGCCGACCCGGCGAGCACCGTCCCGGGCCTCATGCACGTGCAGTTCGGCGACTACCACGTGTCGGACCTCGAGTTCGTCGCGGCGTTCGACGTCGACGCGAAGAAGGTCGGGTTCGACCTGGCCGAGGCCATCAACGCGTCCGAGAACAACACCATCAAGATCGCCGACGTCCCGCCGACCGGCGTGACGGTCCAGCGGGGCCCGACCCTCGACGGCCTCGGCGACTACTACCGCGCCACGATCGACGAGTCCACGAAGGAGGCCGTCGACGTCGTCGCCGCGCTGCGCGCCGCCGAGGTCGACGTGCTCGTCTGCTACCTGCCGGTGGGCTCCGAGGAGGCCGCCAAGTTCTACGCGCAGTGCGCGATCGAGGCCGGTGTCGCGTTCGTGAACGCCCTGCCGGTGTTCATCGCGTCCGACCCCGAGTGGGCCGCGAAGTTCGAGGAGGCCGGCGTGCCGATCGTCGGCGACGACATCAAGTCGCAGGTCGGCGCCACGATCACGCACCGCGTGCTGGCCAAGCTGTTCGAGGAGCGCGGCGTCGTCCTCGACCGCACCTACCAGCTCAACGTGGGCGGCAACATGGATTTCAAGAACATGCTGCAGCGCGACCGGCTGGAGTCGAAGAAGCTGTCCAAGACGCAGGCCGTGACGTCCAACCTCACCGGCCCCCTGGCCGGCAAGAAGGAGGACCGCAACGTCCACATCGGCCCGTCGGACTACGTCGCCTGGCTCGACGACCGCAAGTGGGCGTACGTGCGGCTCGAGGGCCGCGCCTTCGGCGAGGTGCCGCTCAACCTGGAGTACAAGCTCGAGGTGTGGGACTCGCCCAACTCCGCGGGCATCATCATCGACGCGGTGCGGGCGGCCAAGATCGCGAAGGACCGCGGCGTGGGCGGCCCGATCCTGTCGGCGGCGACCTACTTCATGAAGTCCCCGCCCGTGCAGATGGAGGACACCGCGGGCCGGGCCCAGCTGGAGGCTTTCATCCGCGGTGACATCGAGCGCTGACGCGGAGTGCAGCGCAGGCTGGAGGCCGAGGAACGAGGCATCCGGCCGGAGCGGAACGCAGCGTCAGCGCGACCAGAAGCGTTCGAGAGGTGACACGGAGCGCCTGACGCGCCGGACGCCCGCCCGGCCGGCCGCCCTGTCGATACCCAGACCTCGACAGGGCGGCCGCCGGACGGGCGACCTACTTCGTGGGACCGCCTGTCACAGCGCGGTCAGCCCGAAGTTGTAGACCGTCGTCTGGCCCGCGATGATCTGGGCCTTCTTGGTCGCCGGGACGTACCCGTCGGCCGAGACGGTCACCTGCAGCGGGGCGTTCGACTTCTGCATCCAGTACGAGTACGTACCTTCGGCGTCGGTCCGCAGCACCACGTCGTACGAGACGCCGTCGAGGGAGACGACCGCGTCCTCGATCGGCGCGCCGCCGCCGCTCACCGTGCCCGTGATCTTGCCCCAACCCGCGGGCGCCTTCACCGACATGGTCGCCGTCACCGGGGTGACGTCGTACGGCGTGTTGTTCCCGATGTTGATCGACGCCGTGTAGGTGCCCGGCTGGTCGACGGCGGCCGTGATGGTCGCCACCGCGGTCACGCTCTTGCCCGGCGCCAGGGTGAACGACGGCGGCTGGACGTCCAGCCACTCGACGCCACCACCGCTGCCGGCCACCTCACCGGTCACGTCGATGACCAGGTTGGAGTCCGGGAAGCCCAGGCTGTCGGCGGTGGTCGGCTCCGGCGTACCGCAGCCGTCCGAGGCGAGGTAGGTCGGGCTCGTCTCCGCGGCGGGGTTGCCGCCCACGTAGATGGCCGCGCCCGCGACCTCGACCACCAGGATGTCGTCCGGGGCGATGGTCGCCGAGGCGTCGATCGGCACCGTGTACCAGGAGCCGAAGTCGTCGGTCACGGTGACCTGGCCCGACCCGATCGGGGTCAGGTTGGCGTACGTGAACGCGCCCGAGAGCGTGTAGAGGGTGACGGTTGCCGTGGTCGACGGCGTGGCCACCTCCTGGATCCCGAACGTGACGCTGGTCGGCTGGAAGCCGGCCGTGATGCCGAAGTCACCCGGGGTGTAGGTGCGCAGCAGCTTGGTGATGCCCGACGGGCAGGCCACCGAGCTCGCCGCGACGATCTCGTGCGAGGTCGAGTGCGACAGGACCACCTCGTCGGCGGCCACGTCCGGGTAGGCCGCCGCGGCGACCTGGCCCGTCGCGGCGCCTGCGGAACCGCTGCTGCGCAGCCCGGTGAGCTTGCTGCCGCCGGACGAGAACGGCAGCTTGGCCGCCGTCGCCTTGCCCTGGACACCCTTCACGACGCCGCTCGTGGACGCGGTGTCGCCACCGAGCACGACGTACTCGCCGCCGCGCGCAGCCAGGTCCACCTCGGCCGGCGCGGAGCCGGTGTTGGTGATCTTGATGTTGCGCGACGCGGAGCCGCCGATCGCCAGGCTGGCGTCGATGGCGGTCTTCGAGACCGTCAGCTTGCCGGCCTTGAGCTGCGCGCTCACGGTGACGTCGGAACCCTCGCCGACCACGGACGCGCTCTTGGTGGCCGATTGGTAGTCGTCCGCCGCGATCTCGACCGCGTAGTCGCCCAGGCTCACCAGGGTGGAGTAGGTGCCGTCCGCCGCGGTGGTCGCGGTGACCTCCGTGCCGTCCGCCGAGGTCAGGGTGACGTCGGCGCCCTCGATCGGCTCCTGCGTGTTGTAGTCCTCGACCACGCCCGCCACCGTGGCGACCGGCGGGGCGTCGAACGCGATCGACAGACCCTCGGACAGCACCGCGGAGTTGTACGAGAACTGCGTGGCGACGGTACCGCTCGCGTTCTCCACACCGATGGTGGCCGAGTTGCCCTTCGCGCCGGCGGAGTCGGTCACGGCCCCGTACCCGAAGGTCACGTCACCGTTGGCCAGCAGCGTCACCGAGAAGTTGAGCCGGTCGGTCGCTTCGTCGTACTTCCGGATGTTGCGCCACTCCAGCACGTAGGCGTCCACGCCGTCGACCGTGGTCGTCGCCGAGTACAGGCCGGCGGCCGAGTCGAGGTTGAGGTCGTCCCAGTACGGGTAGAGCGCCGCGTTGGGCACGGCCGCCGACGGGATCGTCGTGTTGGCGTACGAGGTGGTGGCGGCCAGGAAGTTGATGTGGCCGTTGGTCGTCACGAACGCCCGCGCGTACTCCTCGCCGTAGAACGGGAAGGAGAACGGCAGGTTCACGGACGTCGACGCGTCGTCGCCCGACAGGGTCACGCGGGTGTCGCCCTGGCGGTAGTCGGCGGTCGTGACCGAGCACGAGTAGCCGCCGGCGTCGACGTTCGGGACGATCGCGATGTCCACGTCCTCCGCGCCGTCGACCACGAGCTCGCCGTCGTACGGAGCGGCGCAACCGCCCAGCTGGACGGACAGCGAGTAGGTGCCCTCGGGCACGTCGGCGAACGCGAACGTGCCGTCCGCACCGGTCGTGACCGGCTCGAACGGTGAGCCGCGGAGCGTGACCGGCGTGCCGGCGACCGGCTCGCCCGAGCCCTCGAGCTCGACCGTGCCCGTGACGGCGTGGCGCGGGGCCGACTCCAGGGTGATGGTGACCGTCTCGGTCTCGTCCACGTCCACCGTCACGGCGGCGGGCGCCGAGGTGAGGTAGCCGAAGGCCGAGGCCGACACGCTGTAGTCGCCCGCGAGGACCGCGGCCGACCAGGCGCCGGACTCGTCCGTGGAGACCGTCCGGTCCCGCTCGCCGTCCACGACGACCGACGCGTTCGCGATCGGCGCGCCGGAGGCGTCCACGACGGTGCCCGAGACGGTGCCGGTACCGGCCGTCGGAGCGGCGTCCACGAGCGCGGCGACGTCGAGCTTGCCCTCGCCCCAGACGTTGTTGCGCTCCGGGGTACCGCCGCACGAGAGGTCCTCGGTGTCGACGGCGGTCTCGTCGAGGAGCGCGATGGTGCCCTCGATGTCGCCGACCAGCGACGGGGCGGCGCTCCACAGCAGCGCGATGGCGCCCGCGAGGTGCGGGGTGGCCATGGACGTACCGCTGTAGTTCGCGTAGCCACCACCGGGGATGGAGGAACGCACGTTCACACCCGGGGCCGCGATGTTCGGCAGCAGGGTGCCGTCACGCCCCGGACCACGCGCCGAGAACGACGCGATGGCACCGTTCACGTCGAACGCGCCGACCGAGTAGGTGTGCGTGAACGTGCCGGGGAACCGGCCGGACTCGCAGGACGGGCCCTCGTTGCCGCCGGCCCAGGCGCCGAAGATGCCCGCGGCGTTCCAGGCCTGCGTCTCGGCGCTCATCCAGTCCTGGGGCAGGTTCACGCCCGGCGGGATGCCCCACGAGTTGCTGACCACGTGCGGCCGCTTCGACGGGTCCGCGTCGCTGCCGTCCGTGCGGGTCGGAGCGAGGAACCACTGCGCGTTGGCGAGGTAGTCGTCCCACTCGCAGCCGGCGTTGTCGATGCAGTTCGAGGCGATCCAGGTGGCGTCGGGCGCGACGCCGATCTGGTTGGTGCCCGTGCCGCCGACGATGGTGCCCATGGTGTGGGTACCGTGCTCGCCGGAGTCGCAGGGGGCGCCGCCGCCGCAGGTGTCGGGGATGTCGAAGTAGTTGTAGTCGTTGTCGTACGTACCGTCGGCGTTGTACCCGCGGTACTTGCTCTGCAGCGCCGGGTGCGTGCCGTCCACGCCGGTGTCGAAGTTCGCCACCACGATGCCGGCGCCGGTGTAGCCCTGCTCCCACACCTCGGGTGCGTTGATCGCGTCGAGGCCCCACTCGACGGCGGCCGCGGTCTTCTCGCCGGACGGCGTCTTCTCGACCGGCTTCTCGTACTGCATGGTGATCTGCTCGTGGATGCCGGCGACCGTGCTGCTGGACGCGAGGCTCTCGGCGAGCGCGAGCGAGCCGTCGTCGACGAAGATCGCGTTGTTGATCCAGTAGCTCTGGTAGCTCGCGCCGGCCGCCGTCAGCTCCTTGGCCACCGCGGCCTGGGACTTCTTGGCCGTGGCGTGCAGCGCGTCGTAGACGAACTGACCACGCTCGTCCCAGTCGGCGATGTCCTCGGCCGGGGCCAGGTCCGCCTTGTCCGTGAACTGGATCCAGAAGTCCGCGGTCTTCTTGTCCTCGAGCTGGGCGAGGACCTTGGCGCTGAGCTTCTCCTCGGGCTCGTCGGCGGCGGCAAGGGTGGTCGTCGGGACGGTCTGGGCGAGCGCTGCTGGCGCAACGGTCACCGCTGAGGTTGCGAGGAGCGCGAGCGCCGTTGTGACGGCGGTCGTCGCCCTCCCTGCAATTTTCCTGCGACGGTACATGGGGCCTCCATGCTCGGGCGCACCCGCTGCGTTTCGGCGGGAGCGCGCGACGGCGATCCACTTGCTGTGAACCGCCCCCTACCGTCTGCTGGACGCCTCCTGGGAACAAGGTCGATTCGCGGTCGAGCAACGGTCAGTTTCCGGTCAAGACACGGGCGAAGCCCGGCGGCCGCCCTTGTCAAGAGTCCGGAATTGATTTCACCCCAAGAGCCGTAAAGTTCACCCTATATGACTTCAATTGACGCAATACCGTCACCCGGGCGGGAATGCGCCATATCCCGCACGCAACGGGCAGGTAACGAAAAATTGACCCACGCGGTACGACTCGGGGGCAAACTGGCGCGCGCCGGCCAGGTTTAACCCGGTCCGCGCCTGAACGGTCGACCATGGAGGGTGAGTCAATGACGCACGACCCCGCACCAGGATCCACCCCCGGCCTCGTCGTCTGCGTGGGCCTCCCCTCCGACCAGATCATCGAGATCGCCCGGCTCCTGCGCGGCCAGGCCACGGTGCTCGCCACGCCCGACGCCGACGGGGCGCGCGCCGTGCTCACCCCGCAGACCGCACCACGGCGCGCCGGCGACGCACCCTGGCGCGGCCTCGGCGCGCAGCCCGAGCGGTTCGACAACCCCGGGCCGGCGGACGAGCGGGCCTACGGCCGGCACCTCTCCGGGCACCCGACCGACCGGCTCCCGGACAACCTCACCGACCCGGTGGTGCACCCCGCCCCGGAGTTCCTGCCCGCGCAGTGGACGGCGTCCCCCGTGCTGCCGGTGGCGACGATCCCCGCACCGGCCCGGCCGGTGACCGGCACGATGCCGGTCGTCACCGAGGCGATGCGTCCCGTCACGGGTCCGGTTCCCGCCGTGACGGGTGCCGTCCCGATGGTCGCGCCGCCCGCGCTCGACCCGCTGGTGGCCGGGCCGCTCCTCGTGGACCTGGCCGCCCGGGAGGTCACGGCGCTGGGCCGGCGCGTGTACCTGTCGGCGCGGGAGTTCGACCTCCTCGCGACGCTCGCCCTGGAGGCCGGCCGGGTGTGGTCGTTCGCCGAGCTCACGGCGCGGGTGTGGCAGCTGCCCTACCTCGGCGACTCCGACCCGGTGACGTCCGCGGTCAAGCGGCTCCGCAAGCGGCTCGCGCCGGTGCGCGACGTGGAGGTCGCGTCGGTGCGCGGGGTGGGCTACCGGCTCAAGGTGTGGGCCTGACCCGAACCGGCAGGACAGGGGGCGCCGGGCGTCAGGCGCCCGTCACCAGCCACCGGTCGCCGCGGGCGCGCCAGCCGGTGGTCACGGCGCGCGCAGCCATGAAGACGCCCGCGAACGCGAGCCAGAGCCAGGCGAGACCACGTGCGCCGTCGGGCGCCCAGGCGGCGACCGCGAGCGCGAACGGGAGATAGACCACGAGGGTCGCCATGCCCGCCCAGGCGAGGAAGCGACCGTCGCCGGCGCCGATGAGGACGCCGTCGAGCACGAAGACCCAGCCCGCCATCGGCATGAGCACGCCGCACACGGCGATGCCGAGGGCGATGGCGACGCGGACGTCGGGGTCGGGCGAGAAGAGGGGCGCGATCCACCAGCCGGCGGTCGCCAGGAGCAGGCCGAGCACGGCCCCCGCGCCCACGCCCCACTGCAGGCAGCGGCGCAGCACGCCCCGGACGTGGCCGACGTCGCCGGCCCCGAGACCGTGCCCCACCAGCGCCTGCGCGGCGATGGCGAGCGCGTCGAGCGCGAACGCCGCGAGGCCCCACAGCGAGCTGACCACCTGGTGCCCGGCGAGCGCGACGTCGCCGAGGCCGGTCGCGATCACCACCGTGAGCAGGATCGCGGCACGCAGGCTCAGGGTGCGGACCATCAGCGGCGCGCCCGCGCGTGCGCCGGACAGGATGCCGGCCCGGTGGGGCCGCAGGCTCGCGCCGCGCCGGCGGGCGCCGCGCACCACGATCGCGCCCAGCACGACGGCCATGAGCAGCTGGGTGATCGCCGTCCCGAGGCCTGACCCGGCGATCCCCATGCCGACGCCGTACACGAGCGCGATGTTGAGCACCGTGTTGAGCACGGCGCCCGCGGCGGCGACGACCAGCGGGGTGCGCGTGTCGCGCAGGCCGCGCAGCACGCCGGTCGCGGCCTGGACCAGGAGCATCCCGGCGAGCCCCGGCGCGGACCACCGCAGGTAGGTCACGGCATGGTGGGCGACGTCGCCGTGGGCGCCCAGGGCGGTCACGGTCAGCGGGGCGGCGAGCAGCAGGAGGACGACGAGGACCGCCCCGATCCCGAGCGCGAGCCACATCCCGTCGATGCCGGACTGCAGGGCCTGGCGTTCCCGGCCCGCCCCGGTCAGCCGGGCCACCGAGGCGGTAGTGGTGTACGCGAGGAAGACACAGAGCCCGACCAGCGTGAGCAGCACGTTGCTCGCGAGCGAGAGCCCGGCGAGCTGGGCCGTGCCGAGGTGACCCACGACCGCACTGTCCACGAGGACGAAGACGGGTTCGGCGATCAGGGCCCCGAGCGCAGGTACCGCGAGGGCGAGGATCTCCCGGTCGATGGACCGCGAGGAACCGGGGGTGTGGCGAGGCTCGCCCAACTTTCTTTCCTCCACAGGCTGGGGGTTACGTCAACGCAGGTCAGAGGGCATGTCGATGTTTTACACAGGGGTTATCCACAACTGGGGACAGGGTTGTCCACCCGCTGTGCACAGCCCTGGGCCACCTTTCCACATGGATGTGCACAGGCCTGTCCACAGGTCTCGTTGCGCTCGGGTGCGCGGAGGCCTAGCGTCAGCGGGGCTGGCTTGCTGGTCTGATGTCCGGGGACTGTCGTGCACGACACAAAGGCGTGTCGGGGCCGATGTCCCGAGAGTGTCGGTGGCGAGGAGTAGAACAGGTGTAGGACATCGACCGGACGCACGCGTAGCGTGTGCCCGGGTGTCACGGGATGTCATGAGATCGGGAAGGCTGGAGGCGCGGATGTCGATCGAGGAGCTCGAGTCGAGCTACTCCGGCGGGAGCCCCGGCCTCGACCGGACGCCGCCGCAGGACGTCCCCGCTGAGATGAGCGTGCTGGGCGGCATGCTGCTGTCCAAGGACGCGATCGCCGACGTGATCGAGCAGATCCGCGGCAACGACTTCTACCGGCCCGCGCACGAGGCCATCTACGACGCGATCATCGACCTCTACGGCCGAGGCGAGCCGGCCGACGCCATCACCGTGGTCGCCGAGCTGCAGCGCCGGGGTGAGCACGCCCGCGTGGGCGGCGCCCCGTACATCCACGACCTCATGGCGGGCGTGCCCACGGCCGCCAACGCCGGGTACTACGCCAAGATCGTGCGCGAGCGCGCCATCATGCGCCGCCTGGTCGAGGCCGGTACGCGCATCGTGCAGATGGGCTACGCCACCGACGGCGGCGAGGTGGACGACGTCGTCAACAACGCGCAGGCCGAGGTCTACGCCGTGACCGAGCGGCGCGCGTCCGAGGACTACCTGCCGCTGGCCGAGATCATCGGGCCGACCTTCGACGAGATCGACGCCGCGCAGGGCCGTGGTGAGGGACTCACCGGCGTGCCGACCGGTTACTCCGACTTCGACCGCCTGACCAACGGCCTGCACGGCGGCCAGATGATCGTCGTGGCGGCCCGTCCTGCTGTGGGTAAGGCGCTCGCGCTCGATACCCCGCTACCGACACCGTCGGGGTGGACCACCATGGGCGAGGTCAAGGTCGGCGACCTCGTCCTCACGGCGGACGGCGCCCCGACCCGGGTGGTCGCGGCGACCGAGGTCATGCAGGGCCGCCCTTGCTACGAGGTAGAGTTCGACGACGGCACGGTGATTGTCGCGGACGCCCAGCACCAGTGGGTGACGAGCACTCGCGTGCAGCGCCGCAAGGTTCGCGTGGGTACCGCGCCGGAGACCTCCGTCCACACCACCGAGGAGATCCTGGCGACGCTGCGGACCGCGACGGTCGACCAGCGTGCCAACCACTCGGTGTCGACCGCCCGCCCCCTCGTCCTACCTCCGGCGGAACTGCCGATCCACCCCTATGCCCTGGGCGTCTGGCTGGGCGACGGCACGTCGCGGCGTGCCGAGTTCACGTCGGCGGACCCCGAGATCGCGATGATGATCGAGGGCCTGGGCTACGTGGCGCAGCCTCGGGGCACGGCGAAGGGTGCGGCTCGCACCTACTCGATGCTGCTTCCGGAGCCCAAGGCTCAGACGCGGGCGTGCATCGTCTGCGGCACTTCCTTCGTGCCGAAGATGGCTTCGCTGCTCGCGTGCAGCAAGTCCTGTGCGGCGCGCTCTCGAGGCATGGCCCGCCCCGCGCAGCCGACCTGCCCCGATTGCGGCAAGCCAGGCTGGGGGTTCCGGCGGTGCCAGTCGTGCCACAACACGAACGGCACGATGGGCGGCCGGCTGCGCAGCCTCGATCTGCTCCAGAACAAGCACATCCCGACCACGTACCTCCGTGCGAGCGAGGACCAGCGGCGTGCTCTGCTCGCGGGCCTGCTCGACTCCGACGGGACGGTCAACCCCCAGGGCAGCGTCCAGATCGCGCTGACCAACGAACGGCTCGCCCGGGACACACGTGAGCTGATCCTGTCCCTCGGGTACCGCACAGGCTGGTCAGAGAAGCGGGTCAACGGTCGTACCGAAGCATCTTCCACCGTGTTCACGATCACCTTCACGACCGAGGACGACGTCTTCACCCTGGAGCGCAAGCGGCTCACGCACAAGGACCGCCGCCGGCCCGCGACCGCCAAGCTCACCTCGCGGTTCGTGGTCGACGTCCGGCCGATCGAGTCGGTGCCGGTGCGCTGCATCGAGGTGGAGGACCCGTCGCACCTCTACCTCGCGAGCCGGTCGATGGTCCCTACCCACAACTCGGTGCTGGGCATCAACGTCGCATCTCACGCGGCGATCCACCACGACATGGCCTCCGTCATCTTCTCCCTGGAGATGAGCCGCAACGAGATCGTCATGCGAATGCTCGCCGCCGAGGCGCGCGTGCCGCTCACCAAGATGCGCAGCGGCAACATGGACGACGGCGACTGGCAGAAGCTCGCCGCCACCATGGGGAAGGTGTCCGACGCCCCGCTGTTCATCGACGACTCGCCCAACATGTCGCTGATGGAGATCCGCGCCAAGTGCCGGCGCCTCAAGCAGAAGCACGACCTCAAGCTCGTGGTCATCGACTACCTCCAGCTCATGTCGTCCGGCAAGCGCGTCGAGTCGCGTCAGCAGGAGGTCTCCGAGTTTTCCCGGTCGCTCAAGCTGCTCGCGAAGGAGCTCGAGGTGCCCGTCATCGCCATCTCGCAGCTGAACCGAGGCGCCGAGCAGCGCAGCGACAAGAAGCCGCAGATGTCAGATCTTCGCGAATCGGGATCTATCGAACAGGACGCCGACGTCGTGATCCTGCTGCACCGCGAGGACGCCTACGAGAAGGAGTCGCCGCGCGCCGGCGAGGCCGACCTGATCGTGGCCAAGCACCGTAACGGCCCCACCGACGTGATCACGGTCGCGTTCCAGGGCCACTACCAGCGCTTCGTGGACATGCAGGTGTGAGCCCCTGGCGGTGCCGACGAGGCGCAGGGCCGACCTGCGCCTCGTCAACAGGTCACGGACGATACCTGTCGTACTGGCTGGGCACCTCGGCCTGCGCCGTGCAGGCGTTGCAGTACAGGGTCGATGTGACCGACCTGACCCCGTCGACGCGCGTGAACCGCTGACCCAGCTCCACGGTCGGATCGTCGACGTCGCACACCGGACAGGTCCAGGGGCCGTGGCCTGCGTCCCGTACCGAGCGGAAGATGACGTTCCACTGTTCGTCGCTCACGACGAGACCGTACCGGTCAGCCGAACCGCTGGACGCCGATCGCCGCGAGGAGCTCGATCTGCCCGGCGTCAGGGCCGGCGGGGACGGACCGGGCACGAGCCGGGGCCGTCCCCTGCCGGCTCAGCCGCCGAGGTACCTCCACTGCCCCTCCGAGGCGACCTCGACCGCGCCGTCGACCACCGCGATGGCGGTGTCGTCGTCGATCGCGTACGCCGGACCATCGAGCCCGGCCGCCCATCGTTCGGCCGCCGCCATCGTGTTCTCCGGCAGCATCGGGTGGTCGACGTGCGGGAAGATCGAGAAGTCGACGATCCCGAGCGTGGCGTCGTCCCCCGACGGGGGCGCCCACTCGACGAAGTCCTGGCCCACGCGCGGTGTCAGCACCATGCTGCCCGCGCTCATCCCCACGTACACCGTCTCGGTCAACGACGGCAGGAGCCCGGCGAAGCCCGACTCCCGCATCCAGTGGCTCAGGTACAGCGCGTCGCCGCCCGACACGAGCAGGACGTCCGCGTCCCGGACCAGCGGCACCCAGTGCTGCTCGTCGATCGAGGGCAGCGCGGTGAGCTCCAGGACTCCCACGGACTTCCAGCCCAGCTCGGTCATGGGCTCGTCCGACCGGCCGGCGATGAATCTCCACGCTCCGGCTCCCGGTCCCACCTGGGGGTGCCCGTACATCGCCGTCGGGATGCAGAGGGCGTGGCACTCGGCGATCGGCCGGCCGAGAAGGCCGAGCAGGGCGTCGTGGATGCTCGGGTTCCTGATGCCTGCCGAGGTGAGCAGTAGGCGCATGACGGCTCCTGGGTCGGACGAGGACGAGACCATCGGTAGACCTGGTTCGGCCAGGAGAGTCATCGGTTCCGTCGCGCGACCTGAGCGTGACGGCACTAGCGTCGGCACGGCCGGTACCAGCTGCACACGGAGGACAGGCGATGGGACTTTTCGGCCGCCGCACACGACGCCCTGCCGGCGCGGACGCACAGGACCAGCCGGAAGAGCTCCGGGCGCCCGCCGAGAGCCCCGCGTCCCGGCTGTGGTCCGACGGCTTCGGCCGGGTCGGCACGCGGTCGCTGCAGATCCTCGCGGTGGTCGCGATCATCGCCGTCTTCGGGTACGTGGGCACCCGCCTGACCCTCGTCGTCATCCCGGTGCTCATCGCGCTCGTGCTGGCGGCGGCCATCTCGCCGCTGGTGTCGTACCTGCGCCGCCACGGGTGGCCCTCGCTGCTGGCCACGTGGGTCTCGCTCCTGGCCCTGGTCGCGATCCTGTCCGCGATCGTGTGGCTCGTGGTGCGGGCCGTCGCGGACCAGTGGGACGAGCTGGGCCGACAGGCGCTCGACGGGTTCGACTCCCTGGAGACGTACATCCAGAACCTGCCCTTCGAGATCACCGACGAGCAGATCGCGTCGGTGCGGGAGTCCGCGCTGAACCTGCTGCAGTCCGACACGGTGGGCTCCGGCGCCATCGCGGGCGTCTCCCAGACCGCCGACTTCATCGCGGGCTTCTTCATCATGATCGTCGTCCTGTTCTTCTTCCTGAAGGACGGTCCGGCGATGTGGGAGTTCCTGCTGCGGCCGTTCGAGGGCCACCGGTACGAGCGCGGGCAGCGGGTAGGCGCCGCGACCGTCAGCACGCTCGGCGGCTACGTGCGCGGCACGGCGATCGTGGCGCTGGTCGACGCCGTCGGCATCGGGATCGGCCTCGCGATCGTGGGCGTGCCGCTCGTCGTCCCGCTGTCCGTGCTCGTGTTCCTGCTCGCGTTCATCCCCCTGGTCGGCGCCACGCTCGCCGGCATCATCGCGGCCCTGGTCACGCTCGTCGCCGTCGGACCGGTCGAGGCGCTGATCGTCGTCGCGATCGTGGTCGCCGTGAACCAGCTCGAGGGCGACTTCCTCCAGCCGATCGTCATGGGCCGCACCCTGCGGCTGCACCCGCTCGTCATCCTGTTCGCCCTGACCGCGGGGACGGTGCTCGCCGGGATCACCGGCGCCGTCCTCGCCGTGCCGGTCGCCGCGTCGATCTGGCGCGCGATCCAGGTGTGGGACGGGCCTGACCTGCCGGCTCGCTTCGCCCGGCAGAAGCGGCCCGAGACGGTGACCGGTCTTCGAGATGAGAAATCCTGAGGCCTTCCGCGCACACGACGGTCGTGGTCAGATGTCGCCCATGATCCCGCAGACGACCCGGAGCACGGCCGCGCTGGAGAGCCACACCGGGCTCACCTCCCTCACCGAGATCACCAGCAGCCCGGACCCGCAGGAGCACTACGCGCGGTTGCGCGCACAGTGGGGCCCGGTGGCGCCGATCGAGATCGAGCGCAAGGACGACGTCGTGATCCCGGCGTGGCTGGTCCTGGGCCACTCCGAGAACTGTCACGTGATGCGCTCCGAGTTCGACTTCAGCAGGAACGCGGCCAACTGGCGGTGGAACGCCGAGCACCTGCTGCCCGCCGGCACGGCGATCGGCATCTACACCCCGGCGGAGCCACGCCCGACGGCGTTCTACCACGACGGCGACGAGCGCAAGCGGCTGCGCGAGCCGCTGGACGACGCCCTGGCGGCCCTCGACGAGCGAGTGGTCCGCGAGCGGACCACGGACATGTGCGAGCGCGTCATCGACCGCATGGGCCCGTCGGGGAGCGGTGACCTGGTCAAGGCGTACTGCCGGCCCATCGGGTTCCTCGCGATGACCACCACCCTCGGGTTCGACCTGGAGACCGGGGCCATGCTCATGGCCGACGCCGCGGCCGTGGTGAGCGGTGACGGCGACCAGGTCGCCCGGGCCCAGGCGAACACGGCGGCGATCGTCCTGGAGCACATCCGCCGGCGGCGGCAGGAGAGCGGGGACGACCTGGTCTCATACCTCGCGGTCCACAAGAACTTCGCGCACGACGGCGAGATCGCCAGCAGCTCGATCGTGCCCGTCAGCGCGGCGGCGATCTTCCTCACCGCGTGGATCACGCAGACGCTGCACCAGATCCTGACGGACCGGAGCCTCGCCGCCCGGGTCGCCGGCGGCCGCCTGACGCTCGACGGCACGCTCGACGAGGTGCTGTGGCGCAGGTCCCCCATCGCCCAGTCGCCCGCGCCGCGGTTCGCCCTCACTGACCTGGACCTCGGCGGACACCGGATCCGCCGGGGCGACGCCCTGGTCCTGGCGATCGCCGCGGCGAACCGGGACCCGGCCGTGCACACCGGCGACGTGTGGGACGAGGTCGACAACCGCTCCCACCTGTCCTGGGGCACCGGGCCGCACGCCTGCCCGGCACCCCGGCTGGCCCGGCTGATCGCCCGCACCGCCGTCGACCAGCTCCTGCGGCACATGGACGTGCAGCTGACCGGGTCTCCCGACGACCTGCCCTGGGCGTCCTCGGCATGGGTGCGGCACGCCGAGCGGCTGCCCGTGACCTGGCAGGCCGCCGACCACGGCGTGGTCGGCGGCTGACGTTCGGCGGCTTGGCCCGCGGGCGCGTCAGCCCGCGCGCTCGGCGCCCAGGACGGCCGGCACGCGGGCCGGGCCGTTGGCGACGAACCCGGGCACCTGGCCGTGGTCGCCGTCCGGCTCGGCGAGCCGCAGGTCGGGGAAGCGGTCGAACAGCGCCGGCAGGGCGGTCTCGGCCTCCAGCCGGGCCAGCGGCTCGCCGACACAGTGGTGGGCGCCGGCGCCGAACGCCAGGTGCGTCCGGTCCGCACGCGCCGGGTCGAACAGCGCGGCATCCTGGTGCACGGTCTCGTCACGCCCCGGAGCACCGAAGACGGCGATGATCGGGTCGCCCTGGCTGATCGCCACCCCGCCGAGCTCCAGGTCCTCGACGGCGAAGCGCAGCGGGATGTAGATCACCGGCGGCGCCACCCGCAGCGTCTCGTCGACCACGGCCGACCACGTGACCTCGCCGGCGCGGACCGCGGCGAGCACGTGCGGATGGGTCAGCAGCAGGTGGACGGCGGAGGCCAGCAGGTTCACGGTGGTCTCGTGGCCCGCGACCAGCATCAGGTTGCTCGTGGAGACGGCCTCGTCGTCGGCCAGCTCGGCCGCGACCGTGCTGATCAGGTCCTCCGCCGGGTCCGCCCGCTTGGCGCGGACGAGCGCGCCGAGCAGCTCGCGCAGCTCGGTCTGGGCGGCACCCTGGGCCTCGCGCGTGGCACCGGTGTTGATCAGCGTGTCGGCGCACCGGCGCATGTCCTGCCGCTGACCGTCCGGGACGCCGAGCAGGTCGCAGATGACCTCGACCGGGATGGACGAGGCGAACACCTCGCGCAGGTCCACGACCGCGCCGTCGGCGCCCTTCGCGGCGAGCTCGTCGAGCGTCGCGGTGACGGCGGCCGTGACGCGGGGTTCCATCGCCCGCGTCCGGCGCGCCGTGAACCCGCGCGCCACGACCTTGCGCAGCGCACGGTGCGTGCTGCCGTAGGCGTTGAACATCGACGTGCCGGTGACCCAGGTGTACAGGGGCCACTGCGGCGTGATCTCGCCGTCGATCAGCGCCGTCCAGTGCTGGCGCGAGTCCTTCGAGATCCGCGGGTCGACCAGCATCGGACGGAGCAGGGCCAGGTCGGTGACCGCCCACGCCTCCACCCCGCCCGGCAGGGCGACCCGCGTCACCGGTCCTCGCTCGCGCAGCCGCGCGACCTCTTCCAGCGGTGCCCTTCCAGCGGCATCCAGGACCAGGGTCTCCACGAGCACTCCTCACGCCGAACGGGCAGGTCAGTGGCCACAGTCTTTGCGGAGATGCCCGCTTTGTCCATGTCGACGGACGGCTACGCCGCGGCGAGCCCCTGGGTGAAGAACCCGGTCAGCTTCTCGACGACCGGCCCGGCGAACTCGGGCCGGTCGTAGAGGTCCACGTGGCTGGCCCCCTCGACCCAGTGGAGCTCCTTGGGCTCGTGGGCCTCGGCGAAGGCGAGGGTGCCCATGTGCTTGGTCACGGCCTCCGTCCCCTGGACGACGAGCAGCGGTCGCGGCGCGATCAGGCCGACGAACCGGAACTGGTCGGACGTCGCGATGCGGTCGACGCTCGACCAGGTGAACTCCTTCGCGGAACGCGGGTGCGCCCCGCGCTCGGTGCGGTAGTACTCGAAGCCCTCGAAGCCGTGCCGGCCGCCGAGCACCCGGGCCTCCTCCGCGGTGTCCGGGAAGACCGGGAACATGCCGACACCCTCGCCTCGGACCTCGGCGGTGCGGGCGGCCGCGGCGGCGTCGAGCATCCCCTGGACCACGGCCGGGGGCTGGGCCCCGTCGGCGCCGTCGCGGAACTGGCGCCCGACGTCGACGCCGCTCACGGTGGCCAGTGCCCGCACCCGGTGGTCGCCCGCGGTCGCCGCGATGCCGTAACCGCCGGAGGCGCAGATGCCGAGCATCCCGATCCGCCCGGCGTCCACCTCGGGGCGGGTGGTGAGGTACGAGACCGCCGCCTTGAGGTCCTCGACGCGGTGGGCGGGGTCCTCGAGCCCGCGCGGCAGTCCGCCGCTCTCGCCCTGGTAGGCGGCGTCGAAGGCGAGCGTGACGAAGCCCTGCTCGGCCAGGCGCGCGGCGTACGTCCCCGCGGTCTGCTCCTTGACCCCGGTCCCGGGGTGGCCGACCACGACCGCGGGGAGCGGGGCGGCGTCGGCGGCGGCGTCGGGCGACGGAAGGTAGAGGTGGCCCGCGAGGGAGATCCCGGCACTGTCGAAGGTGACGTCTGTTCGGTTCATGCGACCAGGTTGTGCCGCTCGCTCGCACCGCAACAGCGTCGGGTTCTTCCCCGGGAAGGATCCTGCCCTCCCACGGCCGCCCGGCCGCTCGCAGAATGGTTCGCATGACCCCACCCGTCGACCCCGACGAGCTCGGCGCGTTCCTCAAGGCGCGCCGGGCCGAGCTCGACCCCCACGCCGCCGGCCTCCCCGAGACCCTGTCCCGCCGCAAGGTGCCCGGGCTGCGCCGGGAGGAGGTGGCCCAGCTCGCGGCGATCAGCGTGGACTACTACACCCGCCTCGAACAGGGTCGCGTCGCGGCGTCCGCCGCGGTGCTCGCCACGCTCTCGTCGGCCCTCCGCCTCGACGAGGACCAGCAGCGCTACCTCTACGAGATCGCCGGCAAGGCCGATGCCCGGCCCCGTCGGCGCCGCGCCCGCCAGGCCCTGCGCCCGGCGATGCGGCGGCTGCTCGACCGGCTCACCGACACGCCGGCGATCGTGCTCGGCAAGCGCATGGACGTCCTCGCCTGGAACGCCGCCGCCGCGGCTCTCTTCGTCGACTTCGGGGAGATCCCCGCCGCGCGACGCAACTACGTCCGGCTGCTCTTCACCGACCCGACCGTCCGGGCGCTCAACGTCCGGTGGGAGCACGACGCGCGGGACGCCGTCGCCGCCCTGCGCATGGAGGCCGCCGCCGACCCCGACGACCCCGACCTCGCCCAGCTGGTCGGCGAGCTCGCCGTGGCCGACCCCGACTTCCGCCGCTGGTGGGCCGAGCACCGTGTGAACAGCGCCACGTACGGCATCAAGCAGTACCGGCACCGCGTGGTCGGCGACCTGACGCTCGACTGCGACACCTGGTCCAGCCCGGACGGCAGCGGGCAGCGGCTGATGGTGCTCACCGCCGAGGCGGGCTCGCCGTCCGACGAGGCGCTGCGCATCCTGGCCTCCTGGACGGCCGACGCCGACACCACGACCACCGCGACGGACGCGCGATGACCACGTGGACCGCACCCACCCCCGCGACGCTCCGCGACGCACCGTCGCTACACCTCTCCGCCGGCCCCGTCGACCCGGACGCCCGGGCCCCGGAGGTCGAGGTCGGCATGGTCCTCGTCGACGGCGAGCTCTACGTCCGGTCGCAGCGCGGCACGACGTCGGAGTGGTATCGCGCCGCCGTCAGCCACGGTTCGGGACGGGTCCGGGTGGCCGGCGAGACCGTCGCGGTGCGCTTCGATCCCGCCGGGCCGGCCGCCCGGGCGGCCGTCGACGCGGCCTACCGGCACAAGTACGGCGCGCTGGCGTCGTTCGCCGTCGGCGAGCCCGCGCGTCGGGCGACGCTCCGCGTCACACCCCGCTGAGCCCCGCCGCCAGCCCCGCCAGCACCTCGGCCGCCGCGCGCGGGCGGACCAGCCACGACAGGTGGCTGGACGCCAGGGTGTGCACGTCGTACGGGTTGCCGGGCGTGAGCGCGTCGGCCTCACGGATCATCCGGTCCTGCATCGCGAGCGGGATGCTCGTGTCGGCGTCGAGGCGCACGTAGGACCGCGGGATCGTGCCCCAGGTCTCCGCCCGGGCCCGGTCGTCCGACCTGCCGACGTCGAGGTTCTCGTCCGGCTGGAACGTGGCGAGGAACGCGCGGAGCTCGTCGTCGGTGCCGTCGGCGAGGAACGCCTCCTTGAGGCCGGCGAGCACCGCCGGGTCGGCCGTCCGGAAGTTGGCACGCAGCAGGCCCAGCGCCGCCGGGTCGCCCGCGAGGACGGCCGCGAGCGCCCCCGCGTCGACGTCGGCCATCTCGGGCTGGGCGTAGTAGTCGCTCGCGCCGAGGTCGACGGGGGCCCAGGCGGAGACGTAGACGATCCGGTCGACCAGGTCGGGGCGGGCGTTGCCGACGGCGGTCAGCGTCATGCCGCCCCGGCTGTGGCCGACGAGGATCACGGGGCCGTGCTCCTTGGCGCGTTCGAGGGTCTCGATGACGCGTGCCGCGTTGTCGGCGAGGGTCACGCCCTTGATGACGCCGGGTGTGGTGGCGAGGCCGGCGGGGTCCTGCGGTGCCTGGTAGGCGGCCGGGTAGGTGGCCTCGAACCCGTGGCCGGGCAGGTCGACGGCCGCGGAGCGGTGTCCGTGCAGGGCGAGCTCGGCCTGGAGCGGCGCGAACGAGAACGAGTTGGCGAAGGCGCCATGGACCAGGACGAACGTGGGTGACATGGCGCCAGAGGCTACCTGGGCGGCCCGGTCAGCCGCCGGGATTTTCGAGGAACGCCTCCATCCCGCCGCCGTCGGCGAGGCCGATGATGTTGCCCGCCGGGTCGGTGAACCAGGCGCCGTCGCCGCCCTCCATGAATCCGCGCACGATGCCCTTCTCGTCCTGGTCGAACCCTTCGTAGTGCTGGAAGGTCACGCCCTTGGCGGCGAGCTCGTCGACCACCTCGTCGACGTCGTCGACCGTCAGGTGCATGACGGTGAACGGCGCGGGGACGTGGTCGTCCTTCTGGTAGACGAAGACGGCGGCGCCGTCGCCGAGGTCGAGCACGATGCCGGCCCCCTCGTCCAGGGTCGACACGCTCATGCCGAGCGTGTCGGCGTAGAACGCGCGCACCGCGTCGATGTCGTTCGCCGCGAACGTCGGCAGCACATTTCGAACGTTGACCATCGCTGTCTCACTCCTTCGTGATCTCCGGCGACCGCACGGCGTGTTCCCGTCGGGAGCGCCGGACACTTTCCAGGCTGCCACCGTCGGGCGCGCGCGCAAGCGGCCGGCGGGGGCCGGCCCGGACATCACCCGCGGGCGGTCACTGGCCCACGCGGCCGTCGATGCGTTCGCGCAGGATGTCGGCGTGCCCGCAGTGCCGCGCGTACTCGACGATCTGGGACACGATGCCGTCGCGGACCTGCAGGTCGCCCCCCTCCGGCCCGAGGTCGGAGACGCCGACGTTCCAGCTCTCGAGGTCGGTCACCGTGTCGAGGTAGCGGTCGGTGGCGGCCATCTCGGTGTGCCACTGCTGCCAGGCGTCCTCGGCGACGGCCGGGTCGGCGACGGCGCCGTTCCAGTCGCCGTCGCGGTCGTCGTCGGTCCGGTAGAGCGGCGGTGCGTCCTCGCCGGCCAGGACCCGCCGCAGGTGTCGTTCGCCGTCGGCGAGGTGTCGCACCAGCCCGAGCAGGGACATGGTGGACGGCGGCGCGGACCGGCGGGCGAGCTGCTCGGCGTCGAGCCCCGTGCACTTGAGCTCCAGGGTGAGCCGGTAGTAGCGGAGGTAGTCGAGCAGCATGGCGCGCTCGTCGCCGGGTGGGACGTCGGTCTCGCGGGGGTCGTCGTCGGGGTCCACCCACATGTCGGGGAAGACGGTCGAACCGGTCCACCGGGTCGCTGGTGCTTCAGTGTCGTGCTCCGTGGGTTCCATACGACCCAGGGTGGACCGTGCGGGGCCCACGGACCACGGGATTTCCGCCGGACCTGGTCTCAGGCCGACGCCCGCGGGCTACGGCGCGGTCCAGGCCGCCGCACCACCGCACGCCACGAGCTCCTCGCCGTCGGCGAGGATGCGCACGTCGAACCACGTGCCGGCGTCGACGTCGAGGTCGGAGCCCGGTTCGGCGAGGTTGACCTCGGCGTCGTGCCGGTCCTCGTCCGCCGAGTCGATCCGGCTGTGCGTGAACCCGGCGTCGCCCTCCCCGGAGTCGACGCTGCCCGTGCCGATGTCCCAGGACCGGGAGACCACCGGTTCCTCGCCGGGTCCCGGCCGGACGTCGAGCTCGACCCGGTACCCGGTGTCGCGCGCCGACGGGTCGCTGGTCCACGCGATCGTCGCGCCCGGGCTCACCGTGCGGGTCTCCCGGACGGTCCACATCCGGCGGTCCCCGTTGACCGACACGGACGCGGCCGGGGTGATCTCTCCGCTGGTCAGGGCTGGTCCGGCGTGCTCCACCTCGCACAGGGGCTCGCCGACCAGGCTCTCGCTGCTCGCGCTGCCGATCGGCACGCAGTAGCCGACCCCGAGCGCGCAGGTGACCGCCGCCGCCACGTACACGGCGACGCGCGGCCGCCGCGGGAGGTCGAGGACGTCGCGCACCACGACGGTCCGCGCGATCGAGTCGGCGAAGGTCTGCCGCTTCGCGTGCCAGAGGGGTCGCAGGTAGCCGATCAGGAAGATCGCGTCGAGCACGTGCAGCACCCAGCGCGCCGCCGTCCGCCACAGCCCGGCCGGCCGGTGCTCGTCCTCGCGGACCACCCTGATGCCGGTCACGAGCTTGCCCGGGGTCCAGCCCGTCAGTGCCTGGAGCACCAGCAGGGCCACGAGGGCCGCGACCGGGATCAGGACGAGCGGGCCGCGCCCCCAGTTCTCGGTGCCGGCCGCGGCGAACACGGGCGTGAGTGTGACGGGGGAGAAGCCCGTCCCGAGCGTCAGCCAGGTGACCCCGGCCAGGATCGCGTCGTCGAGGATCGCCGCGACCACACGCTGCCCCCAGGTCGCGTACGCCGGCCTGTCGACGGCGGCCGGCCCCGCGGGGACGGCGTCCGGCGCACCGCCCGGCACGACGGCCACGCCTGACCGTGCGTCACCGGACGGCGCACCGCCGTCGGGCCCGGGCCCCTCGCTGCTCACCATCCCTGGATCATGGCAGCCAGGGCGCCCGCCCGCGACGAATCAGCCCTGGTAGCGGTACGCGTCCCAGGCGCCGAGCAGGTACTGGATGCCCAGCGCCCGGTCGTACAGGCCGTACCCGGGGCGGGGCTTGTTCGTGGTGTTCTCGTCCCACAGGTGCCGGCCGTGGTCGGGCCGGATGTAACCCTCGTAGCCGGCCTCGGCGTACGCCTTCATGATGCCGGTGGTGTCGACGCTGCCCTCGCACGCCCGGTGCGCGACCTCGGTGAAGTCGCCGTTGTCGAAGTGCTTGATGTTGCGCACGTGCGAGAAGTGGATGCGGTCCATGAAGGTCCGCACCGCGTCGACAGGGTCCTGCTCCGGGTTGGCGGAGAAGCTGCCCAGGCACAGCGTGAGGCCGTTGTACGGGCTCGGGTTCAGGTCGAGCACGCGCGCGATGCCCTCCTTGGTCGAGACCACGCGCGGCCAGCCGAAGACGTCGAAGGGCGGGTCGTCGGGGTGCACGCCGAGCTTCACGTCGACCTCCTCGCAGGTGGGGATCACCGCGTCGAGGAAGTACTTGTAGTTGGCGTACATGTCGTCGTGCGTCACGCCCTCGTACGCCGCGTTCAGCTCGCTGAAGCTCGCCAGCCGCTCCGGCTCCCAGCCCGGCAGGGTGAGCCCGTGCGTGTTCGCCTCCATGTCGGCGATCAGACTCTCGGGCGACATCTTGTCGACGACGGCCTTCTCGTAGAACAGGGCGGTCGAGCCGTCCGGCAGCGGGTGCCACAGGTCGGTGCGCAGCCAGTCGAAGACCGGCATGAAGTTGTAGCAGACCACCTTCACGCCCGACTGCCCGAGGCGGCGGATCGTCGTGACGTAGTTCTCGATCGCCTCGTCGCGGCTCAGCCCGAGCACGGTGCGGCCCAGCTTGATCGACTCGTGCACGTTGACGGACTCGACCACCTCGGCGTCGAACGTCTTCGTGATCCCCTGGGCCCGGGCCGCGTCCGAGAGGCCCGTGATCTTCGCGATCTCGGCGTCGATCTCCGCCTGCTCCCACACCTCGCCGGCCTGCTTGTGGTGCAGGCTCCACACGATGGTCTCCACGCCAGGGATCTGGCGCACGTGATCCAGGGTCACGGTGTCGTTGCCCTCGCCGTACCAGCGGAAGCCCATCTTCACAGCGGTTCTCCTCGTCGTCGTCGTCCAGCCGCTCTTGTATACATCATGCCCGCCCCGGCGGGCGGGGCGGGCACGATGCTCACGGAGCGGTCCGCACGGGGGTTCCCCGAGCTGGTCCGACGGCGGCTCAGCGAGCCGTGAACCGCAGCCGCATCCGGACAGGCGTGGCGTGCAGCTGGGCGTTCGGCAGCACGCCCGGGCCGCAGGCCGCCGTGCCGACGCCGTGCTGGGCGGCATCCAGGTGCAGCCACAGCCGCCCGTCGGGCACGAGCTCGTGCGGGTGGGCGGCGGCCTCGAGCGCCTCGTCGGACCAGGGGCGCAGCGACAGCTCGAATCCTGTCCGCTCCCGGCCCCCGACCAGCACCTCGCCCGCGTCGATCCGCAGGCCGGAGCCGTCCGCGAAGGACAGGTCGGCGCTGGTGACGCCGCGCCGGGCACCGTTCTCCTGCGGGTGCGTGTACCGGGTCTGCCAGTCGGCGACCGTGTGCTGCCACGCCCCGCCGAGCGCCGCCGCCGTCGAGTCCGCGTACGACTCGTCCGGGCCGAGGCCCGTCCAGCGCACGCCGGCCTCCGCGGCCCGCGGGTCGTCGAGGGCCAGCAGCAGGCCGAGCCGCGCGACGCTCTGCGGTGCCGGGCCCTCGGGCCGGATGTCGACGAGCAGGTCGACGGCATCGGGCTCGTCGGTGACCGGCTGCCAGCGGTAGTGCGTGGCGAAGCCCGTCCGGACGGCCGGCCCGGCGACGCGCGCGTCGATCCGCAGCGCGCCGTCCGCGCCGACGTCCACCCCGGTCCTGCGCTCGCCGAGCAGTGTCAGGCCCGCGCGGTACCACACCGCCGCGTCGGCCTGGTCGCCCCGGCCCGGACGCCGGTCGTTGTCGGTCGAGGCCCGCCAGGCATCGGCGCGGAACAGGTGCACCGCGCGGCCCGCGAGCTCACGGAGCTCACCCCGGCCGTCGAACCGTGCCGGACCCGCCCGGAACCCGCCGTCGGCCTCCTTCGTCACGCGGCCCGCCGGTTCCGCGAGCGCCGCGCGCTCCACGAGGCGGAGCTGGCCGGACCCGAGCACGAATCCTGGTTCGAGCCAGGTGTCCTCGAGCTCGTCGGGCTTGTCCTGGACGGCGCGCAGCGTCCACCAGACCGGTGCCTCGCCGGGCTCCGGCAGGGTCAGGTCCGCGGGCGGGCGGACGACGGCCTGGGCCCCGGCGTCGAGCACGAGGTCGAGGGTGCCGGTGGCGAGCTCGTCGTCGCCGCGGTGGAGCGTCCAGCGGAGCTCGGCGTGGCTGGTGTCCCGGAACGCGTAACGGTTACGCACCAGCAGGGTGCCGTCCGGCTGTGCGTCGATGCGGACCGGTGCGAACACCGCGGCGGTCTCGCGCAGCCCCGGCGAGGGTGTCCGGTCCGGCAGGAGCAGCCCGTCGGCGATGAACGTGCCGTCGTGGAGCCGTTCGCCGAAGTCTCCGCCGTAGGCGGAGAACAGGGTCCCGTCGGTGTCGGCGCGGGTCAGGCCGTGGTCGATCCACTCCCAGATGAACCCGCCGAGCAGCCGGGGGTACCGGTCGAACAGGGTGTCGTAGTCGGACAGGCCGCCGGGGCCGTTGCCCATGGCGTGCGCGTACTCGCACTGGAGGAACGGCATCGCCCGGCGGCGGCCGTCGGACTCGGCACGCTCGAACGGTGGCTCGATGCCCTGGCCGATGAGGTCGACCTCCGCGGTCTCGGCGTACATCCGGGAGTAGACGTCCACGTGGTCGCTCGACCAGTCGCCCTCGTAGTGGATCGGGCGGCTCGGGTCGAGCGCGCGGACGGCGGCGGCCATCGCGGCGAGGTTGCGGCCGACGCCCGCCTCGTTGCCCAGCGACCACATGATGATGCTCGCGTGGTGGGCGTCGCGGCGGACCATCCGGGTGACGCGGTCGACGAGCACGTCGGTCCAGGCCGGGTCGTCGACCGGGTTGCGGGTCCAGCCGTCGACCTCGAAGCCGTGGGTCTCCAGGTCGTTCTCGTCGATCACGTAGAGCCCGTGGCGGTCGCACAGGTCGAGGAAGTGCGGGTGCGGCGGGTAGTGGCTCGTGCGGACGGCGTTGATGTGGTGCCGCTTCATGAGCAGCACGTCCTCGAGCATGCGTTCCGGCGTCACGGACCGGCCGCGCAGCGGGTCGAACTCGTGCCGGTTGACGCCGCGCAGCTTGATCGGCCGCCCGTTGACGAGGAAGACGCCGTCCTCGATCGAGATGGTGCGGAAGCCGACGGCGAGCGTGACCGTCTCGGTGTCGGTCGCGACCACGACGTCGTAGAGCCGCGGCCGCTCGGCGCTCCACGGCTCCACGGTCATCTCGACGTCGACGCCGGACGTGGACTCGATGCCGAGCTCGGGCACCGTGACCCGTGCGGCCACCACGCCCGGCGCACCGACGACGGCCGCGGCGTCCACGCGCAGCGTGCCCACGCCGGTCGCGTGGTCGTAGGCGGCGTGCACGCGCACGTCGTCGAGGCCGCCGTCGGGGCGGTGCTCCAGGGCGACGCTCCGGAAGATGCCCGAGAGCCACCACTGGTCCTGGTCCTCGACGTACGACATGGCCGACCACTGGGTGACGCGAACCGCGAGCAGGTGCTCGGCACCCGGGCGCAGGCGTCCGGTGAGGTCGATCTCGGTGGGCAGGCGGGAGCCGTGCGACGTGGCGAGGAGCTCGCCGTCGAGCGAGGCCTGGAACCAGGAGTCGACGCCCTCGAACCTCAGCACGGTGCGGCCGCCCTCGGGCCAGTCCGCGGGCAGGCGCAGCGTGGTGCGGTACTCGCCCGTCGGGTTGTCGTCGGGCACGTGGGGCGGCTCGACGGGGAACGGGAACACCACGTTGGTGTAGGCGGGCGTCCCGTACGGCCAGGCATCGGGGGAGCCCGCGAGCTGCCAGTGCCCGGGCACCGCGAGACGGTCCCAGTCCTCGCCGGGCTCGGCCCGGTCCACGCCTGTGTCCGCGTGCGGGAACAGCCGGAACCGCCAGTCGCCGTCGAGCGACAGCGCGGTGGCGCTGGAGGCGCCGGCCGGCGGGCGGAACCGCGGTGCGACCACGCCGTCCGGCGGGGCGACGGTCTCGTGGGTGGTGGTCATGACTCCTCCAGGCGGCGTCGGGTGGGGAAGCGGGCGGCGGGGACGCCGGTCGTGACGCTACCCCGCATCGTGGTGCCGACTGCGCCACCGCGTCAGATCATGGACAGATGTCCAGCCTGCTGCACGCCGTCCGCTCGGCGGTCGCCCCGTTCACCCGCACGCGGTTCTTCCGCACCGTCGGCCCCGTGGTCCTGCCACCCGCCGAGCGGGTGCTCGCCTGGGGCTCCGGCGGGCGCCTGCAGATCAGCGCGCTGCTGGTGCCGTCGCTCGTGCTGCACACCCGGGGCGCGCGGTCCGGGAAGCCGCGCGACACCTACCTCATGTACACGCCGGACGGCCGGGACCGGGCGATCGTCGCGGGCTCCGCCTTCGCCCAGGACAAGCACCCCGCGTGGACCTACAACCTGCTGGCCCACCCCGACGCGAGCATCAGCGTGCGCGGCCGCCACATCCCGGTCCGGGCCACCCTGATCGAGGACGGCGAGCGGGACGCCGTCTGGGCGCAGATCGAGCGGCAGTGGCCCGGGTACCGCGGCTACGAGCGGACGTCAGGGCGGGAGGTGCGCCTGTTCCGCCTGGAACGGCCGCAGCGGTAGAGCGACCGCAGCGGGCGTAGCCTCGCAGGCATGGCGTACGACCAGGTCCTGGCCGACGAGATCCGGCATGCCCTGGCCGGCGAGGACGGGCTGTCCGAGAAGCGCATGTTCGGCGGGCTGTCGTTCCTGGTGGGCGGCAACCTCGCCGTGGCGGTGCGCGGCGGCGGCCTGCTGGTCCGGGTCGGGGCCGACGACGCCGCAGAGCTGGCGCGCACCACGACCGCCGAACGCGCGGTGATGGGCGCCCGCGTCATGGCGGGCTGGCTGGCCGTGCCGGCGGACGCCGTCGCCACCGAGGCCGACCTCGTCACGTGGGTGCGACGCGGGGTGAGCTGGGCCCGTACGCTGCCGGCCAAGTGAGCCACGTCGCCTGCGCTCGTATCACGTTATCCACCCGATTTTGGTCGAACTTCGACCGATCAACCCGTGTTAGTGCAATCATTGGCCCATGATCCTCCTGCGCTTCCGGGTCGAGAACCACCGAAGCATCCGCGACGAGGCCGAGCTGTCGCTCGTCAGGCCGTCGCTGACCACCGTGCGCCCCAAGGACGGGGACTGGGCCGGCGCCACGACTCGGGTCGCGGGGATCTACGGAGCCAACGCGTCGGGCAAGTCCACGGTCGTGGACGCGTTGAAGTTCTTCCGAGCGATGGTCGTCGAGTCCGCGACGTCGTGGAGCCTTCGCAAGAGGCTCCCGCAAGAACCGTTCAAGCTCACTGCCAGCACCACGGTGCGCCCATCGGGTTACGCGGTCGATTTCGTGCTCGACGAGGTCCGCTACCAGTACGGCTTCGAGATCGACGAGGCCGCCGTCCGACAGGAATGGCTCTACGACTATCCCAGCACGAAGCACAGGGTTCTCTTCGAGCGCGAAGGCGGCGAATACAAGTTCGGACGCACCTTGATCGGCGCGCCCCGGCGCCATGCGGCGGTAACAGGCGACAGGATGCTCTTCCTGTCCAAGGCCGCGGGGAACGGGCACGCACTGCTGGGCCGACTTTCGACCGCCTTCGCAGACCATATTGCTGTCGCCGACTTCTCGGAACAGGACCGTCAACGTCGCCTTGAGCAGATCATGGACGGGATCGCCGAGGAAGAGATCGACCTCGGCGACGTGAAGACGCTCCTTCAGGTGGCCGATATCGGCATTACCGACGTCAGTATCGACGAATCCTCCGTGTCAGGACCCCTTGGCGAAGCCTTCAGAGTCATCAACGACCTCGCTGCCAAGAAGGTGGAGGTCATTCCCCGGTACGTCGTGACAACAGCGGAGAACACGAAGCGGACGGTGAGGATCGATACCCCCGCCCGGGACCCGAACGATCTTCAGGAGCGCAACATCGGGTTCGTCGAGCACGCCCTGATGTTCCAGCACGCGGGTCACGACGGCGCCTTCGCCCTACCTCTCGGCGAGCAGAGCACAGGGACCCTCTCCTGGCTCAGCCTCGCCCTTCCAGCAATCAGGATCCTGCGCTCGGGCGGACTGCTGGTCGTCGACGAGATCGACGCCAGCCTGCATCCGCAGCTGTCACAGGTGATCCTGCGGATGTTCAAGGACCCCGACTACAACCACACCGGCGCCCAGTTGGTATTCACGACACACGACACGTTCCTGCTCTCCAACCAGTCGGACTCGATGCTTGCTCCGGAAGAGACGTGGTTCACGGAGAAGGGTCGCGACGGAGCCACGTCGCTCTTCTCGCTCTCGGACTTTCCAACCCGCGCGGACCAGAACTTTTCAAAGCGCTACCTCGACGGCCGTTACGGCGCTGTGCCCAGAACAGCCCGGTCGTTCCTCGCGTCTCTTCTCGACCCAGAGGTACGGGAGACGACGGATGCGTAAGGGCGGTTCCCTCGTCAGGAACCGCCCGACGCGTCAGGAGAACAGGAGGCTCCTGGTCGTGACCGAGGGCGAGATCACGGAGGTCCAGTACCTGCAAGGACTGCTCCAGCACTTGCGGAGGGCGGGTGTCACGGTGGTCCCCCATGCGCTCAAAGGCGGCGGCGGAGAACCCTCACGAGTCCTGGCCAAGGCGCGCAAGCTCGCGGCGAAGGATGACTACGAGGCGGTGTGGGTCGTCGTCGACGTCGATGATCACGCCTCGTTGAACGACGTCCTCCGCGAATGTGCCGGAAGCGCCGAAACAGTAGTCGTCTCCAACCCACAGTTCGAGGTCTGGCTGCTCTGGCACCTGACCGACAGCGGCGCGGCGCACACGGCGACGTCGCTCAAGAAGGAACTGAGACGACACGGGTTCACGGGCACGTGCAAGCACCTCCCCACCGGTTTTCCGTTCGACAACGTCGAACAGGCGGTCGCCATGGCAACGCACAGGAATCGCGCAACAGGCCTGAACAGCCGTGGCCCGAACCCGTCGAGCGCGATGCCACACCTGGTTGAGGCGCTCCGTGGCCGTTGAGAATCCGCGGGACGGACTTACTGGTCCATCTGCCGGGCCAACATCTCGCCGATCACGCGCGCGCCCTCCGGGAACGCGCCCGGATTGGGGCCGGAGTAGTTGAGCCGCAGGTAGGCGCCGGTCGGCTCGGCCGGGAACCACTCGTGACCCGCCGCGATGATCACGCCCGCCGCCTCGCAGTCCCGGACCAGACGGGCGACGTCCGTCGGGTCGGGCAGCCGCACCCAGAGGTTCAGGCCGCCCCGGGGCACTGCCTCGACACGCGCGGCCGGGACGTGCTCCCGCAGCGCCCCGAGCAGCAGGTCGCGCCGGCCGGCGAGCTGCTGGCGCAGGCCGCGCAGGTGGGTGCGCCAGGCCGGCTGCGTCACGACGTCGAGCGCGACGGCCTGCAGCATGCCGCTGACGTACATGGACTCGGCCTGGGCGCCGGCGAGGATGCGGTCGCGAGCCGGCCCGCGCGCGACGAGTCCCGCCACCCGCACCGCCGGCGAGACGCTCTTGGCCAGGGAGCGCAGGTAGACCACGTGGCCGTTGTCGTCGCGGGTCGCGAGGGGCACCACGTCCTCGGCGATGCCGAAGTCGTGCGCCCAGTCGTCCTCGATCACGTACGCGCCGTGCCGCCGGGCCAGCCGGAGCACCTCGTCGCACAGGTCGGGCGACCAACGGGCGCCCGTCGGGTTGGCGAAGTGCGGCTGGGCGTAGAAGGCGCGCGCCCCGGTCTGCTCGAACGCGCGCGCGAGCGCCTCCGGGTCCGGACCCTCGGGACCGCTGGGCACGGGTACGACCCGCACCCCGACCTGGTCGGCCGCGAGCAGGGCGCCCCAGTAGGTGGGCGACTCGACCAGCAGCGGTCGGCCCTCGCCGACCAGGGCGCGGAAGGTGATGCTGAGGCTGCTCTGGCTGCCGGGGAAGACGACGACGTCGCTCGGCGCGGGCGGGGCGACACCGGCCGGTGACGCACCGCCGACCTCGGCCGCGAACCAGGCCTGCAGCTCCGGGACCCCGGCGGCAGGCGACCGGGTCACTGCGGCCTCGCTGCGCGCCGCGCGGGTGAAGGCGGCACGGACCAGCCGCTCGGGCAGCAGCTCGCGGTCCGGGTAGCCCGAGTGCAGGGCTATGACGTCGTTCGGGACGGTGTGCTGGGCCCGGGAAAGCTGCTGGGCGGGCTGCTGGCGGGGGCCGAGCGCCGCCGTCTGCCAGCCGAAGTCGTGGGGGCGGGCCACCCGCACGGCCCGGACGAACGTGCCGACCCCCGGCCTGGTCTCCACCACGCCCTGCGCCACCAGCGTGCGCAGCGCCTTCTGCACCGTGACCGGGCTCGCCCCGTAGCGCGCCACGAGCTCCCTGCTGGACGGCAGGCGCGCGCCGGGGGCGGCGGTCGCGATCCAGTCGTGCAGCCCGGCGACGATCCGTCCACTGCTATCGTCATACATGACAGCCAACAGTAGCGCTACCCTCACGACAGACCACCCGCTATCGGCCTCGCGCGCCGGCCTCTGGTGGGGGCTCCTGGGGGTGCTGGCCTTCTCGTTCACCCTCCCCTTCACCCGCGTGGTCGTCGGCTCCGGCGCCATGTCGCCGCTGTTCGTGGCGTGCGGGCGCGCGGTCGTGGCGGCACTGCTGGCGGCGGCCGCGCTCGCGATCACGCGGCAGCGCCGGCCCCGCGGCGCCCAGTGGGCGCGGTTGGCGGTCGTCGCAGCCGGTGTGGTGGTCGGCTTCCCGGTGCTGACGTCGTTCGCGCTGACCACCGCGTCGGCCAGCCACGCGGCCGTCGTGATCGCGCTGCTGCCCGCCGCCACCGCGGTGCTGGTGGTCCTGCGCGGGCGCGAGCGGCCCCGGACGTCGTTCTGGGTGATGGCCGCACTGGGCGCGGTCGCGGCGATCGCCTTCGCCTCGGTCCAGGGCGACGGGTTCGGCGGCCTGCACGGGTCGGACCTGCTCCTGCTCGCCGCTGTGGTCGCCTGCGGGTTCGGCTACGCGGAGGGCGGGCTGCTCTCGCGCGAGCTCGGTTCGTGGCAGACCATCTCCTGGGCCCTGGTGCTCGCCGCGGTGCCGATGACGCTGCTCACGGCGGTCGCGGTGGTGCGGCAGCCGCCGTCGGGCACGCCGCTCGACTGGGCGCTGTTCGGCTACCTGGGGGCGGTGAGCATGTTCCTGGGCTTCGTCGCCTGGTACCGCGGCCTCGCGATCGGCCCGATGGCGCAGGTCAGCCAGGTGCAGCTGGTCCAGCCCGTGCTGGGGATCGGCTGGGCGGCGCTGCTCCTGCACGAGCAGATCGGCTGGCCCACGGCGCTCGGCGGGGCGGCCGTGATCCTCTGCGCCGGCATCGCCGTCCGGTCCCGCCTGCGGCAGCCCGGCTGAGGCGCACCGTCCGGCGTCGGGCAGACTGGGCGCACACCCCGACCCTCCTCCGGAAGGATCCCGCATGCCCCCGATGTCCCGCCTGGGCCGCCTGTTCGCCGTCGTCGCCTGGATCGAGGCGTTCACCTGGGCCGGACTGCTGGTCGGGATGTTCCTCAAGTACGTCACGGAGGCCACCGAGACCGGCGTGTGGCTGTTCGGGCGCCTGCACGGCGGGGCGTTCGTGCTCTTCGTCGTCGTCACGCTCGTCGTGGGCGTCCGGCTGCGGTGGGGCTGGTTCCGGACGCTCGTCGCGCTGGCGTCGGCAGTCCCGCCGCTGACCACGCTGCTCGCCGAGTGGTGGCTCCGGCGCACGGGACACCTCGCGGACCCGGCCGACCGCGAGGCTGCCCGCGAGCCGGACGCGGAGCTCCAGCCGACGCGCTGACCGCGCGGGCCTTCTCCCGGACGGCCTTGAACCTCACGCCGCGTGAGGGCCCAGCCTGGCGTCATGATCGACACCTACCCTGCTTTCGACGTCAGCCCTGTCCCCGTTCCCGGCCCGGACGCCCGGGCCCCCGAGCCGTTCCACGGCATCTACGGCATGCCGATGTTCGTCTCGGTGCCGACCGCCGACCTGGCGGCGTCCACGGATTTCTGGGTGCGCGGGCTCGGCTTCTTCGAGCTCTTCTCCGTACCCGGCCAGGTGGTCCACCTGCGCCGCTGGACGTTCCAGGACGTCCTGCTGGTCCCGACGGGCCGGCCCGCCGAGGCGCCCGCGCTGAGCGTGACCTTCTCGTGCGTGCTCGACCAGGTCGAGGGCATCGCCGCGGCCTGCGAGGAGGCGCTGCCCGGCAGCACCACGGGACCCCGGACGATGCCCTGGGGCTCGGTCGAGCTGGAAGTGGTCACACCGGAGAACGCGCGGGTGGTCATGACAGCCGCCCGCCCGTACGACCCCGAGAGCCCTGAGGCCCAGCACCTGCGGGACATGGGGATCGAAGGGCCCGGGGAGTGACCCGCCTGCGAGACTGGGCCGGATGACGTACGCGAGCGCCACCGACGCGGTGCCGCCGGACGGGCTGACCGTCGGCGGCGCCGCGTCCGTCGTGGGCGTGACCGTCCGGACGCTGCACCACTGGGACGAGGTGGGCCTGGCCCGCCCGTCGCAGCGCACGACCGGCGGGCACCGGCTCTACGACGCCGCCGACGTCGCCCGCCTGCATCGGGTGCGCCTCTACCGCGAGCTGGGTCTGCCGCTGGCGGACATCGCGGCGCTGCTGGACGCGGCGGCCGACGACGCCGAGCAGTCCCTGCTGCGGCAGCGGGACGAGGTGCACGAGCACATCGCGCGGCTGCGACGGTCGGCGGACGCGCTGGACCGGATGATCGAGGCGCGCCGGTCCGGGGTGCTGCTGTCCGCCGAGGAGCAGGTCGCGATCTTCGGGGAGCAGTGGCAGCCGTCCTGGGCGGCCGAGGCGCGCGAACGCTGGGGCGACAGCGAGCAGTGGGCCCAGTACGCCGAGCGGGCGGCGGACCGCGGCCCCGAGGACTGGCGTGACGTCGCGGCGGCCGTCGACGCGCTGCACACGGACCTCGCCGCGGCTTGTCGTGCCGGCGTGCGGCCAGGCAGCGCAGTGGCGGACGACCTCGCCGAACGCCATCGCGCGTCGATCGGCGCCTACTTCGACTGCACCCGCTCGATGCAGGTCTGCCTGGGCCGCACCTACGTCACGGACCACGGTTTCCGGTCGTTCTACGACGGCCTGGCGCCGGGCCTGGCCACCTGGCTGCGGGACGTGATCGACGCGAACGCGCGGGAGCACGGCATCGACCCGGAGACCGCCGGCTGGGCATGACGGCGAACGCCGTCGTCCCCGGGCAGGGCGGGACGTGCCGAAAAGCACATGTCCCCCGCGGGTCCCTGGGCGTAGCATCAGGTGGTCGGCTGTGCGGCACCCAGCCCGGCCGACCGACCGGTCACACACGAGGAGCGAGAGATGCGGGTATTCACCGCGGGAAGCGGGGCGGCCGTCGCGGCCTGCTCGGGCAGCTTCCTCACCCGCGCTCAAGCTCTCTGACCTGGCACTACGCCGCACCGCCCCGACCACTCGAGCGGTGGTGCGTGCTGCGGCCGGGTGTCGGAGGGCGGGCGCGACGTCCCCTGCCCTGCCGCCCGCCGGCCCGGTACGCCGACCATGTCGGTGACCGCGGCGCCGTCGTACACGTCTCGCGACGGCGGACGCCGGCCGGTGGCCTCCGCACGACCGGAAGCCGAGAAACCTGATGAACCCCCTGACCGAGAAGCAGATCCGCGCGTCGTTCCAGAACGCGAGCAAGCGAGAGGCCGCGCAGGCGACCCTCCCCGACCTCGACGCCCTCGACTGGGAGCGCCTCGACTACCTCGGATGGCGTGACCGCAAGGCGCCGCTGTCCGCCTACGTGGTGCTCGAGCTCGACGGCGAACCGACCGGGGTGCTGCTGCGCTCGACCGACGCCAAGGCGGGCGGCAAGCGCACCAAGGGCGTCTGCGCCTGGTGCGAGGACGTCGTCGTCACCGAGGACGTGTCCCTCTACGTCGCCAGGCGCGGCGGCGCCTCGGGCCGCAACGGCAACACGATCGGCACGCTGATCTGCACCGAGTTCGTCTGCTCCCGCAACGTACGGCGCACGCCCACGTTCACCGAGGCCGGCAACGACCCGGCCATGCGTGAGCTGATCACCGACCGCCGCATCGCCGGTCTGCGCGAACGCGCCGCTCGGTTCGTGGCAGAGGTCGGCAGTACGCGCTGATCCTCGCGTCGGGCGCACAGGCCCCGCGGGCCTGTGCGTCCGACATCCGCGGGTGCGGTGCGGACGCCCGGACCCAGGCGCACCGGTGCCGGTTCACGCCGGCACGCCGTCCTCGGCCCGCAGGCGCGCGGCGGCCGCAATCGCGGCCTCGCACCACACGACGGCCGGCCGGTCGACGGCGCCGCGCATCACGATCTGGCGGCACAGCTCGCCCAGGCCTTCGGTCGCCGCCCGTTCGGCGTCCACCCCGGGGAACATCCGGTGCACCGAGAAGACGACGGCGCGGCGGTGCGCGGCCCACTCCGAGGGGTTCGAGGCCAGTCCGTAGGTCCTGCTCTTCGTCGCGGTCATGCCCTACAGACGCGTCGACCCGGCCGATGTCACAGCACTTCGGCAACTTGCTTCGCAGCGGTTTCCCGGCGTGGCGACGTAACCTCGCCCCGTGCCCCTCTCCGACCGCGAGCCCCGCCTCGACTCCGCCGACACCCCGGTCCTCTTCGCCGCCTACCTGGACTACTACCGGCAGGCCGTGGACCGGAAGGTGCGCTCCCTGCCCGACGCCGACCTGCACGCCTCCCGGCTGCCGTCCGGCTGGTCGCCGCTCGAGCTCCTGATCCACCTGGTGCACATGGAGCGCCGCTGGTTCCGGTGGGGTTTTCTGGGCGAGCAGGTCGAGCGGCCCTGGGGCGACCACGCGGGTCAGGATCCGCACGGACCGTGGGCGGTGCCCGACGGCGTGGGCCCGGACGAGCTCCTCACCGCGCTGCACGCCGGGGGCGACGCGACGCGCGAGGTGCTCGCCACCCACGGCCTCGCGGAGCACGGGGCGCTCGGCGGCCGGTTCACCGAGGACCCGCCCACGCTCGCCTGGATCTGCTTCCACGTGCTGCAGGAGTACGCGCGGCACGCGGGCCACCTCGACATCGCCGCCGAGATCGCGGGCGGCGCGACGGGCGAGTAGCCGCCCGCACACGACCTGCACGGATGTCCGCCGTGGCCCGCGCATCTCGCGGCTAGCCTCCGGGCATGCGCACCCCGCCCGAACAGCGCCCGGCCAGGCCGGCAGCACGCACAGCCCTGTGGACGACGGCGGCCGGGGTGGCCGTCGTCGCCGTCCTCGGCGTGCTCGTGGCGACCGGGACCGTCTGGCCCAACCGGATCCCAGCGGCCGCCTACGAGGTGCGGGGCGTGGACGTCTCGCACTACCAGGGCGAGATCGACTGGGACGTGCTCGCCGCGCAGGACCTCGACTTCGCGTGGATCAAGGCGACCGAGGGCGCGTCGCACACCGACCCGCGGTTCGCGGAGAACTGGGCGGCCGCGACGCGGACGGACCTGCTCGTGGGGGCCTACCACTTCATGAGCTTCGAGAGCCCGGGGGCGGAGCAGGCCGCGCACCTCGCGAGCGAGGTACCCGCGACCCCGGGCACGCTCCCGCCCGTCGTCGACCTCGAGTTCTACGGCCCCTGGTTCGACGACCCGCCAGCACCGGAGCAGGTGCGCGCGATCCTCGACCCGCTCGTCGCGGGCATCGAGGAGCACTACGGCGTGCCGCCGATCGTGTACGCGACCAAGGAGGCGTACGACCTCTACGTCGCGGACCGCTACCCCGACCTGCCGGTCTGGATCCGGTCGGTCGCGTGGCCGCCCCGGCTGTCCGACGGCCGGGACTGGACCGTCTGGCAGTACTCGAACCGCGACCGGCTGGCCGGGTACGACGGCGTGGAGCCGTACATCGACCTCAACGTCTTCGCGGGCACGCGCGAGGAGCTGGCGGACCTCACCCTGCCGTGACGGCCCTTCTCCGAACGAGGGTCAGGGCAGCGTGAGGGTGCCGACCAGGCCGCCGTCCTGCTCGGCCACCTCGAAGCCGATCCGCTCCAGCGACCGCCGCGCCCGCGCGCTCGCCACGGTGCGCGCCACGAGCCGCCGGGCGTCCATGGTCCGCGCCGCCGCGAGCGCCCAGTAGGCGACCTCGCCGGAGATGCCGTGCCCGCGGTAGGACTCGCCGAGCCAGAGCCCGACCTCGCGTGCGCCGGGGTCGCCGTCGACCAGGGCGAGCCGGGCCGCCCCCACGATCCGGCCCCTGGCCTTGACCGCCCAGGTCACCTCGGGAACGGGGGTGGTCGGGTTGAGGCGGCACCGGCGGTGGTAGTCGCGGAACGCACCCTTGCGCAGCTCGGTCCACGTGGTTCGGGCCTCGTGGGCGGACTCACCGGAGGCGGGCGGCATCACCTCGCCGGGCTGAGCCTCGGCCACGGCCAGGGCGAGCAGGTCTTCGAGCACGTCCTCGCCCACCGGAACGAGGTCAACCATCATCTGTGATGTCACGTCGCGGATGATAGTCCGATTTCGTAGCACCCGATGCTACTGAAATATTCAACCACTTCCGGTATGGACAAAGCGGGCATGCCGGAAAAGACTGAGACCACCGTTTCTGGACCTGATCATGAGGAGTGCTCGTGGAGACCGTGGTACTTGACCCCGCCGGCGGGGCCGTGCTTGAGGAGGCCGCTCGCCTGCGCGCGACGGGCCCGGTCGCACGCGTCACGCTGCCCGGCGGGGTGGAGGCGTGGACGGTGACCGACGTGGCGCTGCTCCGCCCCCTGCTGGTCGACCCGCGGATCTCCAAGGACTCCCACCAGCACTGGACCGCGCTCGCCGCCGGCGAGATCACCCCGCAGTGGCCGCTGTACACCTGGGTCACGAGCAAGTCGATGTTCAACTCCTACGGGGACGAGCACCGTCGCCTGCGCCGTTCGGTGGCCCGCGCCTTCACGGCGCGGCGCACCCGGGAGATGCGGCCCGCGGTCGAGGCGGCGACCGCCGCCACGCTCGACCGGCTCGCCGCGGCGGGCGCCGACGGCGCGGTGGTGGACCTGCGCGAGCTGTTCGCCTACCCGATCCCCATCGAGGTGATCTGCGACCTGATCGGGGTGCCCGCCGAGGTGCGCGGCGACATGCGTCGGTGCGCCGACACCCTGATGGACACGAGCACGACGGCGGCGGAGGCCCTGGCCACCCAGATCGAGCTGGGCAAGCTCATCGCGAACCTGGTCCAGACCAAGCGCGAGACGCCCGGCGAGGACCTGACCAGCACGGTCGCGGCCGCACTCACGGACGAGGAGGCGGTCTCGACCGTCCGGCTGATGCTCATCGCCGGCCACGAGACCACCGTGAACCTGCTGGCCTCGGCCACCCGCCTGCTGCTGACCCACCCCCAGGTGCTGGCCGCGGCCCGCGCGGGCGAGGTCTCGTGGTCGGCCGTGGTCGACGAGACCCTGCGGGTCGCCCCGCCCGTGGTCTACATCCCGCTGCGCTTCGCGGTCGAGGACCTGGAGCTCGGCGGCGTGCAGATCCGGAAGGGCGACCCGATCATCGCGGCGTTCGGCGCCCCCGGGCGGGACCCCGCCGTGCACCGGGAGCCCACGGTGTTCGACCCCGCACGGGCGGACCGGACGCACCTCGCGTTCGGCGGCGGTGCGCACCACTGCCCGGGTGAGCCGCTGGCGCGCCTGGAGGCCGAGGTCGCGCTGCCCGCGCTGTTCGAGCGCTTCCCCGACCTCCGGCTCGCCGAGCCGGACGGCGACCACGGGCAGGTGCCCGGCTTCGTGGCGAACGGCCCGGCCCGGCTTCCCGCGTACCTGTCCTGACGGCGGCGGGCCGGGCGCCGCAGCGGCGCCCGGCCCTCCGTCAGGCGTTGACGTCGCCGTAGGCCGGGGCCCGCCGGTAGGTCACCGGCATCCGCTCGGGGTGCCGCACCCAGGGCGAGTGCGCCCAGGGCAGGCCCTCCTCCGGCACGTGCAGCTGCAGGTCCATGTGGCGCAGGAGCTGGTCCACCGCGATGCGCGCGATCAGGCGGGCCTGACGCGGCGCCGGGCACGCGTGCGGTCCGGTGCCCCAGGACAGGTGGGCGCGGTTGCCCACCTCGTCCCACGGGTCGCTGGTGTGCACGGCCGGGTCGCCGTTCGCGGCCGCGATCGACAGCACCAGGGCGTCACCCTTGTTGATCAGTCGCCCGCCCAGCTCGACGTCGTTGCGCGCGAACCGCAGCGCCGGGGACTGCGCGATCGGGGACTGCCGCCACAGCACCTCGTCGAGGGCGTCGTCCAGCCCGACCCGGCCGCCGGTCACCCGGGAGGCGAGCTGCCGGTCGGACAGCCGCAGGTGCAGGGTCTGCGTGATCCACGCGGTGAGGAAGATCGCGGCGGCGTGCATCGGGACCACGGCAGTCGAGGCGATCTCGCCGTCGTGCGCGAAGTTCTGGTGGACCGCGAGGAACGAGATCAGGTCCTGCCCGCCGTCCTGCCGACGCTGCTGGATGTGCTGCAGGATCGTGCCGGCGACCCGGGCCTGCGCGGCGGCCACCTCGTCGCCGTCGGCCACGACCACCTTGGCGGAGTCGGCCATGAGCTGCGCGCCCGTCTCGAGGTCGAACCCGAGCAGCGTCGTCATCGCGAGGAAGCCCATGGGCTGGCAGAACGCCCGGACCAGGTCGGTGGTGCCGCTCGGGCCCATGCGGTCGATGATCCGCCGGCACAGGTCGGTGATGCTGTCCCGGACGACCCGCTCGTCGAGCTGCTCCAGGGCGTCGTCCAGCGGCTTGCGGAGCCGGCGCCGCTCCTCGCCGTCGTGGTGGAACGACGACGGCCGCGGGTCGGCCGGCGCGAACGTGGCGATCGCCGTGCCGGGCGGCAGCAGGCCCTCCTCGTTCCACCGCCAGGTGCGCGGGTCCTTCGCGAAGGCCGCCTCGGAGCGCATCACGTGGCAGCTCTCCTGGTGGCCCATGACCAGCCACGCGGGCACCCCGGCCTCGATCTCGACCGGAGCCACGGCACCCCAGCGTGCCCGCAGCGCCTCGTACGCCGCCTGCGGGTCCGGACTGCTGGTCAGCGCCGTCAGGGAGACCAGACCCGTCAGGTTCGTCAACGAGTCCGTCTCGTACCGAATTGTCCGCTGCGTCATGGCCGCCATCCGACCACAGGCACCCGGCCGCCCGGAAGGTCCAGCCAGCACCGTGCCCGGGTGGTTTTTCCTCCCGCCGGATCCATTCCGGACGGGCCGCGCGTGCCGCTAGGCGGACCGCGCGTAGTCGACCCGGCCCAGCCCGAGCCACGTCGCGAGCCGCTCGATCTCGGCGTGCACCGCGTCCATCGTGGCCCCGTCGAACGGCAGGTCCTCGTGCACCGCGAAGACGTTCAGCACACCCTCCTTGCGGTCCGCCTTCGCGTCGAGCTTTCCCACGAACCGCTCGCCGTGCAGGATCGGCAGCGCGAAGTACCCCCAGCGCCGCTTCCCCTTCGGCTTGTACATCTCCAGCGTGTACTCGTAGCCGAACAGGTCGAGCAGCCGCGCGCGGTCGGCGGCGATCGCGTCGAACGGGGACAGCAGGGCGGTGCGCGGCTCGAACTCGTCGTCCACGTGGTCCAGCAGCTCCGGATCCACCCGCCACTCGCCGTCGACGCCGTCGACCTCGACCACCTCGCCCGGCAGGTCGACCCACCACGCGCCGTCGCCCGACCGGCCATGCGCCCGCTTGCGCGCGATACCCTCCGCGGCCAGCCGCCGGTCCACCCGCTCGCGCAGCGCGTCCGCCAGCGGCACCGCCTCGACCTGCGGATAGACCCGGTCGGCGAGGTCCCAGAGCCGCTGGCGGCCCTTGCGCCCCACCATCGCGAGCTTGCCCTGCATGTTCAGCGCCTCGAGCATCTCGGCCACGCTGCGCCGGCTGCTCCACCCCTCGGCACCCCACGTGAACGGGACCCGGGCCGTGTCGGGCACGTCCTTGGCGAGCACCGGCCCCTCCGCCTCGACCAGCGCCAGCACCTCGCGCTCGAACTCGGCGTTGTCGGCGAGCCACTGCCGCATGGTCTCGTTCTGCGGCCACTGCGCCATCTGCTCCAGGTACAGCGGCAGGTCGCCCATCGACCGCACGGTGCCGCGGAGCTGGAACAGCATGCGGTCCGTGATCGCGTCGTCGACCGCGCCCACCCAGTACTCGTTCCCGAGTCGCGACCAGGCGACGAGGTCCACGGCAGGGGCCACCGCCGACGTCGGGTCCACCGCGAGGAACGTGAGGTCCTCCACGAGGTGCACCAGGTCGACGGGCCGGTGGGCGTCGAGGAGCTGGGCACGGAGCGCGACGCGGCGCGCCTGCTGCACGGTGAGCCGGTGGGTGGCCATGCCGCGAGGATACGGAAGCACACCGACAGTCACCCGGACCCGCTCAACCTTTCGCCGTGCCGAACCGTGAAGGAGGCATGAGCATGCCAATGGTCGCGGGGCGCTCGAGCCCCGACCCGGTCCACACAGGCGAGACCGCCGCCGCCCTCGGCGACCCGACGGTCGACGTCACGGTGGCGCGCGACAAGGAGGCCGAGTTCGCCTCCTTCATGTCGCGGTCCGCCCCCGCTCTCGCCCGCACCGCCTGGTTGCTGTGCGGCGACACGCACCAGGCCGAGGAGCTGGTGCAGCAGGCCCTGATGAAGACGTACCTGGCCTGGCCGAAGGCCCGGCAGGGCGAGCCGCTCGCCTACGCGCGGCGCGTGCTGGCGAACCTGCGGATCGACGGCTGGCGGCGCCGGCGCCGGGAGGTCCTCATGGCCTCCGACGCCGTGCCCGACCGGCCGGACGGCGCCGGGAACACCGCCGACCTGCACGCCGAGCGGGACCGCCTGGTCCGTGCGCTCCGGCTGCTCCCCACCAGGCAGCGCCGGATCGTGGTGCTCCGGCACCTCGAAGGCCTCCCCGAGCGCGAGGTCGCCGAGGCGCTCGGCGTCACGGTCGGGACCGTGAAGTCCACCGCGTCCCGCGGCATCGTGCGCCTGCGCGAGATCCTGCAGGGCTTCGACGCGACCGACGCGACGGATCGGCCCACCGACAACGAGAGGAGCGGGTCATGAACCCCGACGAGCAGTTCGCCGAGTCCCTGCGCGCCCAGGTCACCCGGGTCGCACCGAGGATCGACGTCGACGTCACGCGCGTCGTCCCCGCCGCCCGACGACGGCGGGCCGCCCGGGCGGGCGGCGTCACCGTGGCCCTGGCGCTCGCCCTCGGGGGCGGCGCCTGGGTGGCCACGTCCCTGGTGCCCATCACGGTCGTGCCGGGCGGGTCGACGACGATGCCCGTCGAGCCGTCGCCGTCGCCGACCGGGCCGCCCCTGACGTCGAGCGAGGGCGATCGGCTGATCGACCGGTCCGACAACCGGCCCGAGGGCCCCGTCGTGCCACCGGACGGCTGGCGGGACGCGACGTACTTCCACGTCGTGACCAGCAGCATCACGACCAAGGAAGGCGAGGCGGACGACGACTACACGCCGCTGGGGATCGAGCGCTGGTACGGCGACGGCGTCAGCTTCGACCTCCTCGGACACGGCCCGGAGCTGCTCGACGTGCCCGGCTACCTCAACCTCGGGCACAACGAGGGCAACGTCAGCCTCACCTGGACGGAGGTCGCCGTGCTGCCCACGGACCCCGCAGACCTGCACACCGCGCTGCTCTCCATCTACGAACCGACCGGCGAGGGCGAGCAGGCCGTGCTGTATGCCGGGGCCGGCCTGGTCACCGATGCTCCCGCACCGCCGGCGGTGCGCGCCGCCGCGTGGGAGATGATCACCGGCCTGCCCGGCGTCGAGGTCGAGGACGACGTCCGGGACTCCGAGGACCGCCCGGGCACGGCCGTCAACTTCGAGCAGTGGGACCGGACGACGACGATCATCTACGACGAGGAGCGCGACATCGCGCTCGAGTCGACGGAGTCGATCGGCAAGATCCACAGCAGCCGGCTCTTCCTCGAGGCCGAGTTCGGGCCCCTCCCCGACGAGGTCGCCGACAGTGTTGTCGAGGTGCCCGACCTCACCGCGATGACGCCCGAGGACGTCGAGGTCGCGTGCCTGCAGAAGCATCTGACCTGTGTGCTCGAGGAGGCCGCGTCCAACACGGTGCCCGAAGGGACCGTCATCTCGTCCGACCCGGCGCAGGGGGCGCTCGTCAGCTGGGGCGCCCTCGTCACGGTGGTGCTCTCGACGGGACCCTGACCAGCACTCACCCGAAGGTCCGCCACGGGCCCCGGGCTGCGCCGGATGCTCCCGAGCCCGGCGTAGCCTGGGGCCCGTGGCTCACGCCTACCGCACCGGCGCCAGGATCGAGGCGCCCGCCGACGTCGTCTGGCAGATCCTGTCCGACGTCGAGCGCATGCCCGCGTGGACCACCGCCATGAGCCGCGTGACGCTGCTCGGCCCGGAGACGGCGCTCGTCGTGGGCTCCCGGGTCGAGATCGACCAGCCGGGTCTGCCGACCGCGGCCTGGGAGGTGGACGGCCTCACCGAGGGGCAGGGCTTCTCCTGGTCGAGCAGCTCCACCCCCGGCGTCCGGACCGGGATCGCGCACCGGGTCACGCCGCTGGGCGGCGCCACGTGCGAGGTCACGACGGCGGTGGCCCGGAGCGGGATGCTCGCCGGGCTGACCGACCTGGCGGCGGGGCCGAGATCGCGCGAGCTCGCCGACATCCTGCTGGCCGATCTGAGGGCGACAGCGGAGCTCCGGGTGCGGGACAAGGGCTGACACACCGCCGGAGAGGCGCGTGTCGCATCATTTCGTCCACTGTTCTTTCATAGCCGTCAGGACGGCATTTCGGCGTTGAAAATGCTCCTTACGCTGGGAAAAGGCATCTGGTCGAAAAGTTACGCGCGTTTCGGACAGGCCGATACTTCACGACAAGTGTTATCTGATCGAGACAAGGTGGGTACCCGTATGTAGCGTCAGATTCGCCGCGCCACCGGAGGCGCAGCCGCGGACCCCATTCCCCAGACCGGTACGGGACCGCGCAACCGGCGACTTGGAGAACTTCGGTGAGTACCACCGTCCGACGCGGTCGACACCGCGCCGATCACGCTCCTAGCACTCACTTCATGTCCGTCACACGCACCGCAGCACGTTCCGGCGCAGTGATCGCGGCATCATCCGGACTTCTCGCCACGGCGTTCGCACCCAGCGCACACGCGATCGCGGGAGACGGTTCGAACCGACTGGCCAAGGAAGTCGCGACGGCACCAGCCGTGCAGGTCGCGAACGACGCGCGGCTCACCATCGAGAGCAAGGCCGTCAAGGTCACCCCCGCTCCCGAGCCCGAGCCCGAGCCGGTCGTCGAGACCACCACAGAGCAGGTGACCGCAACGGCCGCGGGCACCGAGACCGAGCTGGCCACCCCGGACTACGCGTCCGACGGTTCCATCGGAGCCCAGGCCGTCTCGATCGCGATGCAGTACATCGGCATCGCCTACGCGTACGGCGGCAGCTCGCCCGCCACCGGGTTCGACTGCTCGGGCCTGGTCAAGTACGTGTACGCGCAGCTCGGGGTCGAGCTGCCGCACTCGTCGTCGTCGATGGTGGCCACCGGGTACCAGGTGTCGTCACCGATCCCGGGCGACATCGTGTGGACCCAGGGACACGTGTCCCTCTACGCCGGCGACGGCATGGTGGTCGAGGCCGCCAACTACGGCAGTCCTGTGCGCTACACCGAGCAGTGGCAGGACTACGCGGTCTACATCCGGCCCTACTGAGCCGCACGCGCAACGCACCCCCCAACCAGAGCGAGGGAGCACCGCGGCGCGTGCCGCGGTGCTCCTTCGCGCTCGTCCCACCGGTCGCGACGGCGTCAGTACCCGACCGCCGCGGCCGCGTCAACGACGCCGTACCCGTACAGCGGCGTCCACAGCCCCGTGAGACCCAGCAGCGGGTCGTGAGCCGTGCGGAGGATGGCACGCTCCACGTCGTCGACCGACCGCCCCTGCGCGAACAGGAGCGCCGCGACCCCGGCCACGTGCGGCGTCGCCATCGACGTGCCCGCGTACGAGTCGTAGCTGCCGCCCGCACAGGTGTCGGACCCCGTCCCCACGGGAACCGTCGACCAGACGTCGCCGTCGCAGCCGGTCAGCCCGCCCGACCCGCCGGGCGCCGAGACGCTCTTCAGGTCCAGCTTGACCGGCAGCTCCGAGTAGTAGGAGTGGAGGCCGGCCGAGTCGGTGGCCCCGACGCAGATCGCGACGCTGGTGAACGCCGGGTCGCTGCAGAGCGGGGTCGACGAGTTGCCGGCCGCCGCCACCGTGAGCACTCCGCGCTCGCGCGCGTAGGCGATGGCGTCCCGCATCAGGGTGTCGACGCCGATGATCGTCAGCAGCTGCCCGCCCAGGCCGGAGCCCAGGGAGAGGTTGATGACGTCGGCACCGTGGTCGGCCGCCCAGCGGATGCCGTCCGCGATGTCCTGCGACGAACCCGACCCGGCCTCGAGCACCTTGACCGGGAGAATCCTGGCGTCCGGCGCCACGCCCGCGACGCCGATGCCGTTGTCCGTCGCGGCGGCGACGATGCCTGCCACGTGCGTCCCGTGCTCGTCACCGTCGTTGGTGCCGTCGGGGCCCCTGAAGTCCCCGTCGCCGCACGGTCGGACGTCCGCGCAGCCCGTGAAGGTGGCACCCGGCAGGAGCTGCCCCGCCAGGTCGGGCTGGTCGAAGTCGACTCCGGTGTCGACCACGGCCACCACCGCGCCGTCGCCGGTGCTGGCCGCCCAGGCCGCCTCCGCGTTGATCTGGTCCAGGCCCCACTGCTTGTCCCGGAGGGGATCGCTGGTCGCGGCCTGTGCGCCCGGTGCGACGGCGACCAGTGCCGCCACGACGAGCGCCGCGGAGGTGGCGGCGCCGACGAGTGACTTCCTGTTCATATATGCCCCCATTGTTCGCACAGGGGCTGATTACCCCTGAACTGGGGCAAACCTAGGGGGACCTGGTCGGCGCCGAACAGGCCTCGGGTCCGGTGAGGGGTGAAATTTACACAATCGCAATCAGTAGGGGCACGACGTATCAGGCCCACGCCTCGGAGAGCTCGCTCTCGTCCGCGGCCTCCCGGGACAGCCGGAGCGCCGCGATGGCCGCACCGAGCAGCAGGGCGACCACCCAGGCGCCGAGCTGGTGCCCGTCGGCCACGATCGCGGCGGAGGCGATCTTGCCCGCGGCGATCGCCACGGCGGACAGCGGGTCCTCGGTGAGCGCGGAACCCGGCCAGATGTTCTCCTGCACGGCGAGGAGGGCGGGTCCGGCCGCCTGGAGCACCCACACGGCACCGGCGGCGGGCAGCCAGCCGAGCAGCTCGATCGGCCTGCTGTCCACGGTGAGGCCGAACGCGATGCCGAGCGCCACGGCGAAGACCCACCACGTGCCGGTCGGGGACACCTCGTTGCCGGGCACGAAGCCCCAGAACCAGCCGTCGACGAGCACCACCGGCAGGGCGAGGGCGACACCGCGCAGCGCCGCCGGCCCGAGGCCCGCCAGGAGCCCGGCCCCGAGGCCGACGATCCCGGCCGCGCAGGTGACCACGAGCATGCCGAGCGGCATGGCGTCGCCGGGGACGGTCTCGCGGGCCGCGAGCCACCAGGAGGCGCCGCCGGCTCCGGCCATCGCGAGCAGAGTCCCGGCGATCGCGGCCCCGGCACCCCCTCCGGCCGAACGGGCCAGGCGGGCGGTGGCCCCGGCGAGCACACCACCGAACAGCGCCATCACGACGAGGCCGACCACCGCGCCGTCGGCCGTGAAGGGAAGCGGAAGGATGCCCGCCGCGGCGGCGTCAGAAGCCTGCGCAACGCCGGTGACCTGGTACGACAGCTGCGCGAGCCAGGGCAGAAACCCACAGATCCACCAGACGATCGCACTGATGGGAAACACCCACCAGGCGGAGATACGGGAGTGCGATTCGCCCATGCCGCCGAACGCTAGCGGATGTGTGATGTCGGTCATAACCCCTGACGCCCGGAACGGCGCAAATCTGCGTCTTCGTTGGGTCAGACCGTAATGCGTAACCCGATCGTGACTTTTTCCGTGAACGTGTGTACTTTGACTTCTGCTCCACCCCCACGGTGGAGTCGCGATCCGGACGCCGAGTCCTGTCACCGGTTCGTGACCAGACGTTCAAGACAGGAGCGGGGGACCCATTCCCGGGCGACAGCAGGATCGTCGTCCTCGGGGTGAAGCCGGACGGAAACCCCCCAGTAGCCGTGCGGCCGGGTTGTACTCCTACCCGAACCCGACAGCTGACCTCGCAGGCGGTACAGGAGACATTAGGTGACGAACTCCCTCCGCGGACGGCATCGTGACAGCCGCCCGGCCCAGACACCGCTGACCATCCTCGCTCGTACCGCCACCGAGAACGCCGGCACTGTTGCCCGCCGCGGCGCGCTCGCCGCAGCCGCCGGTGGCGTCCTGATCTCCACCATCGCGACGACGGCCCACGCGGCCCCGGCGATGGACCTGAAGACCGACGTCAAGACCGCGAAGCTCAACTCGGTCGACCTCAACTCCCTCACCGCGGTGGCCAAGCAGTCCGTCGCCGCCGCCCCCACCGTGACCGTCCCGGCCGACGCGAAGATGCCGATCGAGATGGAAGCCCTGGGCGCCTCCACGGGGGCCGACGGCGAGAAGGGCGAGGGCCCGGCGGTCGTCTCGGTCGACGCGCCGGACCCCGTGCCGGTCGGCCAGCAGGCCGTCAACATCGCCTTCAACTATCTGGGCATCACCTACGTGCTGGGCGGCAACTCGCCGTCGGAGGGCATGGACTGCTCGGGCCTGATCCAGTACGTGTACGCGCAGCTCGGCGTCTCTCTGCCGCACTCCTCGAGCGCGATGCTCAGCTCCGGCTACCAGGTCACCTACCCCGAGCCGGGCGACATCGTCTGGACGCCAGGCCACGTGGCCCTCTACGCGGGCAACGGCATGATCATCGAGGCCTGGGCCGCCGGCATGCCGGTGCGCTACACCGAGATGTGGCAGAACAGCCCGACCTTCATCCGCGTCGTCTGAGCCGGAGGCGCAGCGCAGGGTGAGGGCCGAGGAACGAGGCACTCGCCCGGAGCGGAGCCGCAGGCTCAGACGACAAGAAAACAGAGCCTGAGCCGCCAGCAGGACCTTCGCGGGGCGCCGCCTTCGTACCGAGCCCGGTACGGAGGCGGCGCCTCTCGCGTGCGCCCGGGACGGCGGGCTACTCCGGCCAGTCGCAGCTGTCCGCGATGAAGGCGAAGAGGTCGGCGCGCGCCGAGTCCGGCATGGGCACGTAGACGACGTGCTGCGGCACGCCGTCGACGCTCGCCGTCACGGGCAGAAACGTGCCGCGCTTGTCCTCGCCCACGGCGTGGGCATCGCAGCGGGCAGGCACCACGGGCAGGGTGACGCTGCCGGAACGCTGCCCGTCGAGCGCGGAGCCGGTCCAGCCGGAGTCCTCGCCGTCCGGGTCGGGGTTGTTCATGATCGTGGTCCCGGCGATCCGGTCGACCGTGACCTCTGGCCCGCCGTCCACCGGGTCGACCCGCAGCGTGACCAGGGCGGTGAGCTCTCCGCCGCGCGTCCCGACGGGGATGTCCGGTTCGACGGCGAAGCTCGCGCCCGCCGCGACCGCGGCCGTGGCGCAGTCCACCGCGTGGTTCCGTGCGAGGTGCCCGCCGGGGTCGCCCACCTCCGCGACGACGACGTCGGAGGCCGGACCCAGGTCGTCGAACTCGCCCCGGGCCAGCGTGATCGTGGCCGACGGCGCGGCGTCCGGCACCGGCTCCTCCGGACCCGCCGGGAAGCCCGCGCACTCCGCCTCGCCCAGCTCGACGTAGACGTCCCGCGTGGTACCGGGCCGCAGCGCCGGGGTGCGGTTCTCCTTGGTGGGGTGGGACGGCCCGAAGCCGTCCGCGTCCAGGGCCCCCGACACCAGCGTGAGCGTCTCGTCCGAGTCGTTGGTGACCGCGAGGACGACCTCGCGGGCGGCGTACTGCGTGCGCCCCTGATCCACCTGGACGCTGAGGTGGTCGGCGATGTCGTCGGGTACGGGCCCCAGCGTCGACGACGGCGTGGGCGCGCCCGAACATGCGACCGCGGCCGCCCCGACCAACGACGTCAGGACGACGACGAGGGTGGTGCGGCCGCGGGCCACAGCGGTCAGGCGGTCTTGCGCCGACCGAAGATCGCCTGGGCGATCAGGATGACGATGATCGCGCCGATGACCGAGAACAGCCAGCTCTCCCACGACCAGAACTCGTCGAAGTTGATGTTGAAGATGAGTCCGCCCAGCCAGCCGCCGAGCATGGCGCCGAGCACGCCGAGAAGCAAGGTGACCCAGAAACCGCCCGGCTGCTTGCCCGGGATGACGATGCGAGCGATGACACCGGCGATCAGTCCGAGGATGAGAAAGGCCCAGAAGCCCATGGCATTTTCCTCCAGTCGTGTTGCTTGCTTGTGCTCTACTCAAGCACTGATTTGACTCAGTTGCCACCGGACCCGCCGATCAGTCCCATATCGGGACATTGCGCCCAGACAAGTCAGGGCACACCGCCGCGCTAAGGTTCGCCCGGGCAAGGGGCCCTGAGGCAAGGCCGGAGCGTGGGCTCCGGGCACGGAAAGTGGAGGAACACACCCGATGAACCACGAGATCGGCACCCAGGCCGCGCCGCGGACCGGACGAGAGCGGCTGCGTGCCTTCCTCGACCAGAAGTGGGTCACCAACCTCGTGCTCGGGGTGATCCTGGCGAACGCGCTGGTCCTGGGCGCGGAGACCATGGTGCACGGGGAGGCGCTCGAAACCCTGCGCGACATCGACCACGTCATGCTGGGCTTCTTCGTGCTGGAGCTGCTCCTGCGCCTGATCGCCTACGGCTGGCGCTTCTTCCGCGACCCGTGGAACGTGTTCGACCTGCTCGTGGTGGGGGTCGCCGTGCTGCCGGCCACCGAGTCGCTGTCCGCCCTGCGTGCCCTGCGGGTGCTGCGGGTGCTGCGGGTCATCTCCGCGGTGCCCGCGCTGCGCCGCGTCGTGGACGGACTGCTGCGGGCCGTGCCCGGCATGGGCGCCGTCGGCGCGCTGCTGGTGCTGGTCATGTACGTGTCGGCGGTCATCGCGACCGGGCTGTTCGGCGCGTCGTCCCCGGAGTACTTCGGCAGCCTGTGGATATCACTGTTCACACTCTTCCAGGCCATGACGGGCGAGGCCTGGCCCGACATCGCGCGCTCGGTGATGGAGAGCCATCCCGCCGCGTGGATCTTCTTCGTGCTGTACATCCTGGTGGTCAGCTTCGCGGTCCTGAACCTGTTCATCGCCGTGATCGTCAACGGCATGGAGGAGATCGCCGAGGAGGAGCGTGAGGACGACGAGCAGAAGGACGAGCGGCTCGACGCCCTGGCCGAACAGAACCGTGAGATCCTCGTCGAGCTCCGCGCCCTGCGCGCGAAGCTCGACGAGAACGACGGCGCGGCCGCCTAGCCTGGCGTCACATCGGGCGCCACGCCCGGCGTCCAGCCCGGCCCGGTCACGACGTTGACCAGGTGCGGCGGGCGGACCACGACCCGCCGCACCGGCCGGCCGCCCACAGCCCGCGTGACCGCCGGTCGCGCCAGGGCAGCCCGCTCCAGCTCGGCCGGGGCGACGTCCGCCGGGACCGGCATCCGGTCCCGCACCCGGCCGTCCACCTGGACCACGGCCTCGACCTCGGACGTCCCCAGGTACGCCGGGTCCACCTCCGGCCACGGCTGGGCCGCGACCGGCGTCGTGCGCCCCAACCGCTCCCACAGCTCCTGGGCGGTGAACGGCGCGAACAGGCTCAGCAGCACCGCGACGGCGGAGACGGCCTCGCGGTAGGCCTCCGCCCCGTCGTGCGTCGCGCCGTCGGACGGGGCCGCGCGCCGGACCTCACCCACCAGCTCCATCAGGCGCGCGATCGCGACGTTGAACCGCCCGGCCTCGACCAGGCCGTCGACGTCGTGCACGATCCGGTGCACCGTGCGGCGCAGGGCCTCCGCCGCGTCCGCCGGCCGAGCCTGTCCGTCTGCTGGTCGAGCCTGTCGAGACCCGGGTCTCGACAAGCCCGACCAGCGATGCTCCAGCCGCAGCACGCGCGCCAGGAACTTGCTCATCGCCTCGGGCGAGACGTCCGCCCAGTCGACGTCGTCCTCCGGCGGGCCCGCGAACAGCATCGCCAGCCGGACGGCGTCGACCCCGTGCCGGTCCAGCTCGGCCGCCAGGTCCACGCCGTTGCCCAGCGACTTGCTCATCGCGCGGCCGTGGTTGACCACCTGCCCCTGGTTCATCAGCCGGGCGTACGGCTCGGGCGACGGCACCAGGCCCATGTCGTACAGCACTTTGGTGACGAACCGCGCGTACAGCAGGTGCATCGTCGCGTGCTCGACGCCGCCCACGTACAGCGCGGCGGGCATCCACCGGGCGGCGTCCTCGGGCCGGAACGGTCCGCCGTCGTACCCGGGCGACAGGTAGCGCAGGAAGTACCAGGACGAGTCCACGAACGTGTCCATCGTGTCCGTGTCCCGCTCCGCCGGGCCGCCGCAGCGCGGGCACGTGGTCTCGACCCAGTCGCGAGCAGCGGCCAGGGGCGAGACGTCGCCCGGGGCCAGGCGGTCCCCCTCCAGGTGCGGCAGCTCGACGGGCAGCTCGTCGTCCGGCACCAGGACCTCCCCGCAGGGCGGGCAGTGCACCACCGGGATGGGCGCGCCCCAGTACCGCTGCCGGGAGATCAGCCAGTCGTGCAGGCGATAGGTGTGCTCGCCGTCCGGCCCCGTGGAGCGGCCGATCCAGTTGCGCTGCATCGTCAGCACGTGCGCGGGCCAGCCCGGCTCCAGCAGCGTCATGTCGTCCAGCAGCCGGTCCGCGTACGCGGTGGTCCGGAAGAACCACTGCGTCAGGCTGCGTGCGACGACGGCGGTGCCGCAGCGCTCGCACGCGCCGTCGACCACCTGCTCGTTGGCCAGGACCGTGCGGTCGTGCGGGCACCAGTTCACCTCGGCCGCGGCCCGGTAGGCCAGGCCCCGCTCGTGCAGGCGGGCGAACAGCCACTGCGTCCAGCGGTAGTAGCCCGGTTCGTGGGTGTGCAGCCGCCGCGACCAGTCGAACGAGACGCCGTAGCGCTCGATCGATGCCGCCTGCGTCGCGATGTTGGCCTCCGTGAACACGGCCGGGTGCTCGCCACGGCGGATCGCCGCGTTCTCGGCCGGCAGGCCGAACGAGTCCCAGCCCACCGGGTTCAGCACGTCGAAGCCCTTGGCGCGCCAGTGACGGGCGACGACGTCGGTGATCGCGAACACCTCGGCGTGACCCATGTGCAGGTCGCCCGAGGGGTACGGGAACATCGTCAGCAGATAGCGGCGGGGCCGGGCGCCGTCGTCGGCCGCCGCGAACGGGCGGGCCGCGGCCGGGCCGCCACGGGTGGGTCCAGGGGTGGTGCGCTGCTCGCTCATGGTTCTCGCTCTCCGGTGCGTCGATCGGGTTCCGGGCACGAAAAAGCCCCTCGCAAGGAGGGGCGGCCGCACCGGGTGTGCCCGCTCAGGAGCGGAACCGGTGCGGCTAGCTAAGCAGCGAGCGTGTCGTGCGCATGGCTCCACGGTACGCGGGCCGGCCGAGCCGGGTAAAGGAAGTTCGTGGGTCCCTCCGACGGCGGGGCCGCGCGGGACGGCCCGCGCGGGGACCCGAGCGCCGGATCGGTCCGCCGCCAGCGAGGTCCGAGCCGGCGCTCGCGCCGGAGAGCGGGAGATCGTGGCTCGGCGTGCCCCCAGCGCACTCCGAACCACGGTCTCCCACCCGACGCGCCGGAGCTCGGCCCGCCCCCAGCGAGGTCCGAACTTCGTCCGCGTCGCAGCTAAGACGCGGGCACGTCCCGGATGTCACAGCACTTTTCGATGCATTCACATGTGGCCTGGATCACAGACCTACCGGATGAAATTGCATCGCGCGCGCTGAACGGTGCCCTGGGCACCCATTTCGGACGCCGAGATCGGCCCGAACCGGACGCCACAGAACAATCCGAAGAAATTTCCAGAAGTGCTGTGACATCCGGGCGACTCGCGCGTCTGGGCTGCATGGAACACACCGAGCACCCCGAACTCGTTCGTCTGGGCGCCCAGTACCTGCGCGCGTACGCGGAGGGCGATGCCGTCAACCTCTATCGCCTGGCCGACGCATGGGGGGCGAGCGACCTGATCGCCGCCACCTGCGAGGTCGCACTCGCGATCATCCACGCGACGTCCGGACCGCAGGGCCTCGACGCAGTATCGACCACGTTCGCGACCACCCGGAGGTGAGCACCTGATGGAGACGACCAGGCCCGCGCCCGAAACCACGTCGGAGGCCCAGCCGGCCGCGCCCCCCAGCGGCGCCGGCACGCCGTCCGATCACGCCGGAAAGTTGCACAAACGTGCATCTGTGGTGCGATCATTGCCGAGCGAGTCGAAACCGGACACTATGCGCAGAGGGGAACAGGTTCGCGTGACGACCACAGGTGACCTGCGGATTGACGACTGGGTGGTGCATCGCCCCAACGTCGTGCGCTCCGTCGCAGCACGCGTACCCGGCATCGACGCCGAGGAAGCCACCAGCCGCGCCCTCGAAAAGATGGTCCGGATCGTCTCCACCGGCGGCACCATCGACGACCCCGCCCCCTACTGGCGACGCGCAGCGGTCAACGAAGCCATCAGCATGACCCGCGAGGCCGGCCGCACCCACCCCGTCGAGGACGACACCCTCGACGGCCTGACACCCCCCGCCGCCGGCGCCGAGCTCGACGCCGAACGCGAAGCCGACGTCTCCATGCTCCGCACCGCCCTGTCCGACCTCGGCGACGACGACCGCAAGATCCTCCTGGACCGCCACGTCCACGACATGGCCGTCACCGACATCGCCACCGGCCTGGGCGTACGACCCCACGCCGTGACCATGCGCCTCCGCCGCGCCGAAGAACGCCTCGCCGGCGCGTTCGCCGCCGCCCACGCACAAACCGTCAACGAACCCGAGTGCCGCACCACCCGCGCCGCCATGCACGACTACCTCAAAGGCCGCCTCCTGCCGCGCCGGCAACGCCGCCTGGAAGTCCACATGGACAGCTGCGGCGAATGCACCCGCGCGTTCATCGACGTCCGCGAGGTCTCCTGGATGCTCCGCGACCTCGGACAACACCTCATCGCCGGCGGACTCCTCACCGGCACCGCCGCCGCGGGCGCGGCGGGTGCCGCCGGTACGACCAAGCCCCGGTTCGGCAAGAAGGAGGCCGCCGTCGCGGCGAGCGTGCTCGCCGCGCTCGCCATCGGCGGCAGCGCCGCGGCCCTGATCGCCCATCAGCTCGGCGACCCGCCCGTCCAGGCCACGGACGACGCCGGGGCAGCCGGCGAGGGTGGCGGCGCGGGCGGTGCCGGTGGCGGCGACGGTGCAGGCGGGGGCGGCGGCGACGGCACGGACTCGTCCGACACGCCGGAGAAGCCGCCGACGGACGAGAAGCCCCCGTCGATCCCGCCGACGGACCCGCAGCCGCGCCCCGCGACCACGCCCAAGGAGGACGGCGCTGCCGCGCCCGCCGACGCGCCGGTGATGGCCGAGCCGGCGCCGGAGCCGGACTCCGGCGGCACTCCCGCCGACGCCCCGAACCCGCCCGCGGACTCCGGGCCGGACCCCGACTCCGGGTCGGGCCCGGACGGCGGCTCGGACGAGCCGGACCCGCCCCAGGAGCCTACGGAGCCCGAGGAACCACCGACCGAGACGGAGCCGCCGGCCGAACCGCCGGAGGTGCCGGAGGAGCCTGAGGAGGAGACGCCGGGCCTGGGTACCGCCCTGGACGACCTGCTCGCCAGCCTCGGGCTCTCCGACCTGCCCGGCATCGATCTCGCGACGACCACGCTGGACGAGATCTGGCAGCTGCTCTTCGGCACGTTCTCGGACGCGGCCGACGACACAGAGTCGGCGACCGGGGACTGATGGTCGTGCGGGCCTCCCACGGGGCCCGTGTCCTCTCCTTGCTGTGCCGAGGCACAGGTGATCTGGGCGCCGGCCCAAGATCGTCCCGCCATCACGGGGGACCCTTCCATGCGCATGCATTCTTTGCGAGCATGCACGCCCGGGGGCACGCGCGTCGAGGTGCCACGGGGTGCCACGTCGCGTGCAGGAGGGGGGCCGCGTGACCGTCACGAGCGCCGACCTCGGCCTGTGGGCGGCACACCGCCGCGCCGTGGTGTTCACGGTGTCCCGGCGGGTGCCGGGCATCGACCCCGAGCTCGCGACGAGCTGCGGCCTGGAGCTGCTCTGCGCGGAGCTCCTCAAGGCCCGCGACCTCGCCGACCCCCTCGCGTACTGGAGCGCTGCATCCATCGAGGTGGCGCAGCGGATGGCCCGGGAGCAGGAGCTGGCCGCCGAGGGATCCGACGGCGCCGCCGACGTCGCGCCGCAGCACGCCCTCGACCTCGAGGTGCTGAACCTCGCGATGGAACGGCTGCCGGCGGGCGAGCAGCAGCTCCTCTGGGACCACCACGTGGGATCCCGGCCCGTGGCGGCGATCGCCGACGAGATCGGCGTGCTCCCCTACGCCGCCAAGCGGCGCCTGCGCCGGGCCGAGAACCGGCTCGCGAGCACCTTCGCCGAGACCCACACCGGCACGGCCCCCGACCTCGAGTGCCGGACCACCCGGGCCGCGCTGCACGACTTCGTCCGGAACCGCCTGCTGCCTCGCCGGCGGCAGCAGGTCGAGGACCACATGGTCGGATGCGCCGGCTGCACGCGCGCGTTCGTCGACGTCCGGGAGTCCTACTGGATGCTGCGCGCCGCGGCCCCGGCCCTGCTGCTCGGCGCTGCGGCATCGGCGGGTCCGGGCGCGACGGCCGGTGTCGCGGCCGGGGCGGGCGGCGCGGCCGCTTCCACCGCGGCGGGTGTGGCGGGCGCAGGTGCCACGGGTGCCGGAGGCTGGCTCAGCGCCGTGGGGGCCCGGGCCGTCGTGACCGCCCGGAGCGTCCTGACCGACCCGATGAGCCTGACCGCGACCGTCGCCGGCGGCCTGTTCGTCACCACGGCCGTCACCACCGGGGTCGCGGGCGGCATCGACGCCGCGGCGTCGCTCCCGGAGACCGGCATCGTCTCGGTCTTCGCGCCGGACGACACGGGACCCGCCGTCCGGCAGGCCGCGCAGCTCTCCCCGCGCACGGATCCGGCGAACGTCCCCGACCTGACGGATGTGACCCCGACGAGCCTCGCCCCTTCCGCCCGGGCGACGACGGTGGAGGAGGACGACGTCCCGCCGGGCCTCGCGAAGAAGGACGGCGTTCCGCCTGGTCAGGCGAAGAAGGACAAGGTCCCGCCTGGTCAGGCGAAGAAGGACGACGTCCCGCCTGGTCAGGCGAAGAAGGACGACGTCCCGCCTGGTCAGGCGAAGAAGGACGACGTCCCGCCCGGCCAGGCGAAGAAGGACGACGTCCCGCCCGGTCAAGCGAAGAAGGACGAGACCCCGCCGGAGCAGGAGAAGAAGGACGAGACCCCGCCGGAGCAGGAGAAGAAGGACGAGACCCCGCCGGAGCAGGAGAAGAAGCAGGGCAAGAAGGAGGAACCGCCCGGTCAGGCGCGCTCGAGGAGCACCAGGACCTCGTAGTGCGAGGTCTGCGGGAACATGTCGAGCAGCCGCGCCCGCACGGGCCGGAGCGACGGCATGGCGGCGAGGTCCGTGGCGAGCGTGGTCGCGTTGCAGCTCGAGTACAGGACGTGGTCGATCCCCGAGGTCTCCAACCAGTGCGCCAGGTCCGCGCCGATGCCTCGCCGAGGCGGGTTCACGATCACCATCTCGGGCAGGTCGGGACCCTGCGGCCCGACGGCGAACGCCGTCGCGTCACCCGCGGCGAAGGCGACGTCCCGAAACCGGTCCGCCTGGCCGCCGTCGCGCAGCCGCTCCACGGTGCCGGACGCCGCCACGACCGCCTCGGCGCTGATCTCGATGCCCGTGACGGACCGGCCCGGCGCGGAGCAGTGCAGCGCGAAGCCGCCCACCCCGCAGTAGAGGTCCCAGAGGCTGCGTGGGCCCACCTCGTCGACCCAGGAGCGCGCCTGCCGGTACAGCTCGGTCGCGACCGCCGTGTTGGTCTGGAAGAAGCTCTGCGGGCGCAGGTCCAGCGTGATGTCGTCGATGCGCATCGGGAGCGTGGTGCGCTCGGTCAGCGGGATCTCGAGGTCGCCCTCCAGCACCGCGGCGTGCGCGGGCTGGATGTTCGCCGACGCCACCGCCAGGGCCGGGAGCTCGGCCTGCAACCAGGCCAGGTGCTTGCGGATCCGCGCGATCGCCTCCTGCGAGCGCAGCACGAACCGGACCATGAGCTCGCCGTCCGGCGACAGCGTGACCAGGAGGTACTTGAGCTCCCCGCGCTGCTGGGCGCGCTTTCCCGCGCCCGAGACCTGGTAGGGCTCCAGGTTCGCGCGTGTGACGAACGTCGTGAGCGGGCCGAAGGACGCCTGGAGCGCCTCGGGGTAGAGGCCGCAGTCGGTCAGGTCCACGCCGTGTCCGGCTCGGTCGAGGATGCCTAGCACGGGCTCGGCGACCGTGCCGCTGACGACCATTTTTGCCTTGTTCCGGAAGGCGGACTCGACGCTGCGGACCGCAGGGAGCCAGGTGGTCCCGTCGGAGACCGGGTCGAGGAGGTCGGCGACGTGCCGCTCCTTGTCGAGCACCTGGGTGGGGTAGGCGATCTCCAGGAGGGTGCACGAGCGGCAGCGTCCGGCGTCGTAGTGAGGGCACTGCACTCCCCCATTATCCAGTGCCCGCGCGCCGCCGCGGTCGGCGGCGGCGCGCGGTCGCACCGGAAGGGACGGTCAGCCCTCGTACTCGAAGTGCCAGGGCTCCTCGCGCCCGGCGCCCTGGCGGGCCCACTCCGGGTGCACCCAGCCGAACTGCGGCCCGTTGGCGGCGAGCCACTCGTACTCGGGCTGGCCGAAGCGGAAGCCGTCGTCCACAGGTACGTCCACAGCGAGCGCCCAGCCGTGGTTGGAGGTGCCGGGCGCCGCGACCTGCCCGCTGCCGAACTCGTCGAGCGCCTGGAGCTGCCAGTCGTAGGGCCGGTAGCCGTACTCGATGCGCAGCGGCTTGCCCAGCTCCTCCTCGAACGCCGCGCCGAGCTTGCCCCAGGCCTCGGCCGCGTCACACCGGAGGTACTGGTCCTGCCCCTCGGGACCGACACCCACCAGGCAGAGGTCGGCCTGCGCGAGCCGGCCGTTGGAGTCGTCGGCGACCGCAGCGCGGGCGGCCCACGCGGCGTCCTCGAGCGCGACGCGCGCCGTCTCGCGCTGCTGGCCGAGGGCCTTCACGGAGTTCAGCTTGCTCGTGTTCACGCCGGCCGCGAGCGCCGCCTCGCCCTCGGCGCGGCGGGTGGCCAGGGCCGAGCGGACGCCGTCGGGCGCCCCTACCTCCGCCGTCCAGTCGAGCGTGTACGCGGAGTCCCGCACGGAGATCTTGAGCTGGTCCGTGACCGTGGCGAGCGACGCCTTGGCGTCCTCGAGCTGCTGGGCCGTGCTCGCGGCCTGGTCGGCCTCCGACTGGGCCTGCGCCTGGGCGTCCTTGCGGTCCTGCTGCCACTGGCGGTAGGAGGCCTGCACGTCCTTGATCGCCGCCGTGAGCGTGGTCGAGGCGGTGCGCATGGACATCGACCACTCGGTCGCCGCGGCCTCCAGGGCGTCGAGGTCCTCGGGCGTGTCGAGGCCGGGGGCGCCGACCTCGGGGATCGACGGCGCCTCCTGTGCGCCGAGCTCCTTGGCCTGTGTGACGTGTGCGGCCAGGGCGGTGCGCACGGCGTCGTCGGCCACGCGGCCCTCGGAGGCCGCGAGCGTCTTCTCCGCCGCCGCGACCTGCTCGGCCAGGCCCTCCTGGGCCGTGCGCCCCTCGTCGACCGCCTGCACGACGTCGGCGCGCGCGGTGCTGAGCTGGTCCTGGTCACGCTCGCCGCCGACGTGGACGAGCGCGAACGCGATGCTGCCGATCAGCGCGGCCGCGGCGGCGACCAGGAAGACGAAGAGCGGACGCATGGAGCCGCCGTCGGGCCGCCCACCCGCACCGCGCGGCGGGACGATGTCCGATCTACCCGACGACATGTCGGGCGTCGGCGCGGACCGTGCGGGCTTCGGCGCTTCCGCGGGGGCTGGTGCGGGCGAGGGCCCGGAGGATGTGGACGGCTCCACGTTGAGGGGCATGGCCCGCAGTTTGGCGAATCTCGGACGCGGGCGCTAGTTGCCTGCCCGCTCGGCGAGATTCTTCAGCTTGTTGACGTATGCGGCCATCTGGTCGCCCTGCCAGTCGGGGATGTTGGTGTTGCCGGCGTAGAGCCCGACGGACCGGTCGGTGAGCTCGCGCAGGATGTCCGCGTGACCGGCGTGCCGGGCGATCTCGTCCGTGACGTGCACGATGATCCGGAACAGCGTGACCTCGCCGTTCTTCCACCACGGAACGCGCCCGACGGTGCCCAGCGGGAGGGCGTCGATGGTCTCGTCGCAGAACGCCCAGGCCCGGCGGTAGAGGTCCACGACGGAGGCGACGGACTCGTCCTCGGTCGCGTACCAGTCGGCCTGCGGGTCCTTCTCCCAGTTCTCCTGCGAGACGATCTCCGCCTGGTTCGGCCAGGGCCGCCCGAAGCACTCCCCGAGGTAGCCGATCTCGATGTTGGCGCAGTGCTTCACGATGCCCAGCAGGTTGTTGCCCGAGGGCACCAGGGGCCAGCGCGCCTGCTTCTCCGTGAGGCCCTCGAGCTTCCACACGAGGGCCTCACGGGTCTCCTGGAGGTACTTCTTCAGGATCTGCTTCTGCTCGAGCTCTGCCGCGTCGCCCGCGGTCCCGTCGTTCGTCTGTGTCATGGGGACAGTGTGTCCCCCGCCACTGACGTTCAACGAGACTTTTGCACGCGGGCCCGCCGCTTCGGCTTCCGGTGGAGCCACCACTCGGCGAACAGGAGGTTCACGGCGAACGACACCCAGGCCGATGCGGCCGCCGCACCGGCGATCTCGGGCGAGCCGAACTGGATGTCCGGGTCCGTGAGCGCTCCGGGCACGTAGACCGCGATGAGGAACGTGGACCAGAACCGGTTGGTCACGATCGAGAAGGCCAGCGCGGTGCTCCGGACCATCCACTCCCGGTGGTCGCCGAACCGGTGCTGTCGTACCGCCCGGTAGCCGAGCAGGGTGAACGTCAGGAGCAGCGTGCCCATCATCGTGTTCGCGACCTGCTGCGCCACGCCGGCGCTCGGGAACTGGGCGACGACCAGCGCGGCGATGGCGGTCGGGATCGCGGACGCAACGTAGACGCGCCCGCTCCACCGGTGCACGCGGGGGTGGTGGGCCCGCAGCCACGGCCAGAGCTGCAGCACCGCGGCACACAGCATGACCGACCCCGTGAAGATGTGGGTCACGAGGGCCGGGTAGAACGCCGGACCCCGGTCGGTCGGGACCAGGGACTGCGCCGGGTCCAGGCCCACGTAGCGCGGCAGCGCAGTCGCCAGGAAGACCGCCGTGACCACGGCGAGGGGCGCGATCCAGGGCCGGCGCCACCAGCGAATGGCCCGGGTCGGCTCAGCGCCGGGCACGGAACGCCACCCCCGCCGCCACGGCGAACACGAGCCCGAGGCCCACGCACCAGGTGATCGCCAGCGCTGCGACACCGCCCGGGTCGGTGACCCCGGCGCCGGCGGCGTCGCCCGCGAGCAGCCCGCGCACCGTCTCGATCACCGGCGTGACCGGCTGGTGCTCCGCGAACCCGCGCAGCCAGCCCGGCAGCGTGTCGACGGGTACGAAAGCGCTGGACACGTAGGGCAGGAACATCACGAAGAACGAGAAGCCGCCGGCGGCGTCGGGCGAGCGGACAAGCACGCCCACGAGCGTGGCGAGCCAGGTGATCCAGCCGACGAAGAGCAGGATCATCCCCACCGCGGCGAGCCATTCCAGGGCCGTGGCCTCGGGCCGGAACCCGAGCAGGATCGAGACGCCGAAGACGATCGCGGTGGTGGCCAGGTTCTTCACCAGGCTCGCCACCACGTGCCCGGACAGCACGGTCCAGGAGCTCACGGGCATCGACCGGAGCCGGTCGACCATGCCGCCGGACATGTCGCGCTCGACCGCCATCGCCGTGTTCGCCGCGCCGAATCCGGCGGCGAGCAGGATCACGCCCGGGGTCACGTAGTTGATGTACTCCGTGCCGGTGTCGAGGGCCCCGCCGAACACGAGGACGAACATCAGCAGGATGATGACGGGCAGCACCACCGCGGTGATCATGGCGTCCGCGTCCCGTGAGACGAGGCGCAGGCCGCGGGTGGTCATGGTCGAGACGTCGCTCAGCACGTGGCTCATGCCGCCACCCCCGCCGTCCGGGCCGGCTGGTCGGCCTGGCCGGCGTGCCCGGTCAGGGTGAGGAAGACGTCGTCGAGGCTCGGCGCGCGCACCTCCCAGTGCTCGGGCGCCACGCCGGCGTCGTCGACCACGGACAGCACCGAGCGCACGTGCGCGACCGAGCCGTCGGTGGGTACGCGCACGCGGGCGCCGTCGACCGTGGCGCCCACGAGCGCGGGGACGACCCGTTCGACGTCGGCCGCGGCGGCGAAGGTGAGCTCGACGCCCGCCTCGCCCACCTGGCGCTTGAGCTGGGCCGGCGTGCCGTCGGCGACGATCCGGCCGCCGTCCACGAGCGCGACCCGCTGGGCGAGGCGGTCGGCCTCCTCGAGGTACTGGGTGGTCAGCAGCACGCTGGTGCCGTCGGCGACCACGCTCCGGACGACGTCCCACAGCGCCTGCCGCGACCGGGGGTCGAGCCCCGTGGTGGGCTCGTCGAGGAACATGACCCGGGGCCGGGTGAGCAGACCCGCGGCGAGGTCGAGCCGCCGTCGCATGCCGCCCGACCAGGTGCCGACGTGCCGGCTCGCGGCATCGGCGAGGTCGAACGCCGTGAGCAGCTCGGCCACCCGGTCCCGCACGACGCGGCGGGGCAGGTGGGCGAGCCGGCCCATCATCGTGAGGTTCTCGGCGCCCGACAGCTTGTCGTCGACGGCGACCTGCTGCCCCGTGAGGCTGATGATCTCGCGCACGCGCCGCGCGTCCCGCACCACGTCGAACCCGCCGACCGTGGCGCGGCCCGCGTCCGGCCGCAGCAGCGTGGACAGGATGCGGACGGTGGTGGTCTTGCCCGCACCGTTGGGGCCCAGCAGCGCGAGCACCGCGCCCTCCTGGAGCTCCAGGTCGAGCCCGTCCAGCACGGGCGGGCTCGTCGAGCCCTTTCTCCCGAAGGACTTGCCCAGTCCCTCGGCCGTGACGATCGCAGTCATGGTCCCTCTCCGATCCGGTTACTGTTTATGACCTACGCGTTTTAGTGTGGAGCGTAAACAGTATGCGGTCAAGAGAGTTTCGGGTCGGATCTCGCGACGCGGCAGGGGAGGATGAGCCGATGCACACCGACAACACGTCCGAAGCCGCCGGGCAGGCCCAGGAGCTGCCCGTCGTCGTGCAGCGCCTGTGGGGGGACGCGGCGCCGCGGCGCCGCGGGCCCAAGCCCGCGCTGTCCGTCGCGCAGATCGTGCAGGCCGCCATGGCCCTGGCCGACGCCGAGGGCCTCGCCGCCGTCTCGATGGCCCGGGTCGCCGAGGCCGTCGGCTACACGCCGATGGCTCTGTACCGGCACGTGTCCGGCAAGGACGAGCTGCTGATCCTCATGTCGGACGCCGTCGCGGCCGACCTGCCCGACGTCCCGGCGGACACCGGCTGGCGTGCCGGGCTGGAGGCCTGGACCCGGGCCCAGATCGACATGGCCCTGACCCGGCGGTGGATGCTGGAACTGCCGCTGTCGGCCACTCCGCCCGGTCCCAACCGGGTGCGCTGGATCGACCAGGCCTTCGGCGTACTTCAGGACGTCGACCTGCCGGCCGACGAGAAGCTGGGCATCGTCGGCCTGCTCGCCCAGCACGTCCTGGGCGAGGCCCGCGTGCACGTCGAGACCCACCGCGCCGCCGCGCAGAAGGTGCGGCACGACGCCGGGGTGCCCGACGACACCCCCGAGGCCGAGCTCGACCCGGCCGCGATCGAGGCGGCCAACCCCTATGCGGACTTCGAGACGGTGCTCGGCCGGTACGCAGGTCCGGCGACGTACCCGAACCTGTTCGCCGCGTTCACCTCGTCGCCCGGGACGGCGATCGCGTCGCCCGCCGACGACGACATCTCGTTCGGCATCACCGTGGTGCTCGACGGGATCGAGGCCTACCTCCGACGCCGGGGCGCGATCGGCGACGCCGCCTCCTGAGACCCTCGGCACGGGACTGCAACGGTCCTGGCGCGACCACAGGCAGCGGATTTCGGACGTCGTGCACAGTCAGACGGCCGGCCGGTGCGGAGGGTCGGCGACGTGAGACAGAGTGGTGCCGTGACCAGTGACCACGTGACAGAGATCAGGACGGCGGCGGACGACGGCGCCGCCCCGGCAGTGCGCTGCTTCGGCGACGGCGACCCGCTCTACTCCGCTTACCACGACGACGAGTGGGGCGTACCCGTGCACGGCGAGGCCGCCCTGCTGGAGCGGATCGCCCTGGAGGGCTTCCAGTCCGGGCTCTCCTGGATCACCGTGCTGCGCAAGCGCCCGGCGTTCCGCGAGGTCTTCGACGGCTTCGACCCGGAGCGCGTCGCGGCGTTCGGACCGGACGACGTCGAGCGCCTGCTCGGCGACGCCCGCATCATCCGGAACCGCATGAAGATCGAGGCCACCGTCGACAACGCACGCGCGGTGGTCGCGCTGCACGACTCCGGGCGCACGCTCGACGAGCTGATCTGGTCGTTCGTCCCGGACCCGGCCCTCCAGGTGCGGCACGCCACGTTCGGCGACGTCCCCGCGTGGACGGCGGAGTCCAAGGCCCTGAGCAAGGCGCTCAAGAAGGAGGGTTTCCGGTTCGTCGGCCCCACCACGGCGTACGCGGCCATGCAGGCGTGCGGCCTGGTGGACGACCACCTGGCGACGTGCCCGGTGGTGCTCGGCCGGGCACGTGCCGGGGACGCCGGGTCGGCCGGCTGAGGGTCACAGGTCGGCGCAGGGCTCCACGACGGGGAGCACGGCGTCGCGCACCCACGCGGCGAGCGACGTGCCCGGCGGCCGCAGGATCACGGTGTCCACGCCGTGGCCGGCGAAGCCCCGCATCTCCTCGACGAAGGCGGCGGTGTCGTCCGGGCCGATCGGCCGCCCGCGGTGCAGCATCGTGATGCGGATGCCGGCGGGGTCGCGCCCGACGTCGTCGCAGTGCCGGTGCAGCACGTCGAGCAGGTGGCGCAGCCGTTCCGGCGTCTCGGCGAACAGGTTGCACGCGTCCGCGTACTGCGCCACGAGCCGGAGGGTCTTCCGCTCGCCGGAACCGCCGATCATGATCTCCGGACCCGACAGCGGCGGCGGCGAGCACAGCGTCTCGGCCAGCTGGAAGTGCTTGCCCTCGAACGGGCCGTTCTCCTCCGGGTCGTACATCTGTCGGGCGATCCGAACGGTCTCCTCGAGCATCTCGAACCGCTCCTTGACCGGCGGGAACGGCACGCCGAGCCCCGCGTGCTCCTTGTCGTACCAGGCGGCGCCGATGCCGTAGGTGGCGCGCCCGCCCGAGACCACGTCGAGCGACGCCACGATCTTGGCCAGCAGACCGGGGTACCGGTACGTGACGCCGGTGACCAGGGCGCCGAGCTGCGCCCGCTCGGTCACGCCGGCCAGGTAGCCCAGCGTCGTGTACGCCTCCAGCATCGGGTCCGACGCCGGGAACCCCTGGTGCTCCATCTGGAAGTAGTGGTCCATCACCGAGATCCACGAGACGCCGCCGTCGTCGGCATACCGGGCGGCGTCCGCCAGCTCGGTCCGCATCCGGGCGGGCTCCATCGAGTCGAAACGCATGAAGTGGGTGCCGATTCGCATGCCTCGATCCTCCTCCGCCGACGCGGGGCGTCAAGCGCGGGGCGTGGAGCGGTCAGACGCCGGTGGGGGCCAGCTCGTCCGCACGGCCGAGGACGCACGCCACGAGCCAGGTGATCGACTCGGCCGTCTCCCGCGGGGACGCCGTCGGCTGCATGACGTGGCTCAGCGCGGACCGCACCACGATGTCGATGACCGCCGCGATCCGCTCCGGACCCAGATCGATCTCGTACTGGTCCACCCGGTCCTGGACGACCACCTTGACGGTGCCGAGCAGGGCCTCCGAGTGCGTGGTGAGCAGCGGCAGCAGCTCGGTGTCGGCGCCGTGGGTCGCCGAGACCACCGCGCGCAGCAGCGCGTTCCCCTCGGCGAACGTGAGCGTGCTCTCCACCGCGTCGCGGATCGCGGGCAGCAGGTCGCCGGGGTGCCGGTCGAAGGCCTCGACGATCCGGAAGATGAACTGCGCCGACTCGGTGAGCACCATCGCCTCGGCCAGGTCGTCGCGGCTGCCGACGGCGTTGTAGACCGTCTGGCGGCTCACGCCGGCCTCGGTCGCGAGGCGGCCCATCGTCACCTTGGACCAGCCGTCCGCACAGGTCAGACGCGCGGCAGCACCGATGATCCGACTCCGGTTGGAGATCGGGTCGTCGTCGTTCGCGGCGGTCGCCTCGGCCATGGCCCGATCCTAGGCAACGGGTGAACTTTCGGGCCGATCGGGCGTCCTCGACACGGCATATTTCACCCGCTCTTCATTTCGCCCTGCGGAGCGGCGGCCCGGTGCGGCTGCGCCACCTCCCGCGCCGGTAACCCCCTAGAGTGGCGGGCATGGACCAAGAGGAACGCCTGGCAGTCTTCATCGACTACGAGAACCTGGCGCTCGGCGCCCGGGAGCACCTGGGCGGGATGCAGTTCGACTTCGGCCCGATCGCCGACGCGCTCGCCGTGCGCGGCCGGGTGGTCGCGCGCCGGGCGTACGCCGACTGGTCGTACTTCGACGAGGACCGGCGCATGCTCACGCGCCACCAGGTCGAGCTCATCGAGATGACGCAGCGCATGGGGGCCTCCCGCAAGAACGCCGCCGACATCAAGATGGTGGTCGACGCCATCGAGATGGCCTTCGAGCGCGACTACATCTCCACGTTCGTCATGTGCACGGGCGACAGCGACTTCTCGCCGCTCGTCCACAAGCTGCGCGAGCTGAACAAGCGCGTCATCGGCGTGGGCGTCGAGAAGTCGACGTCGCGCCTGCTGCCGGCCGCGTGCGACGAGTTCCTCTTCTACGACCGGCTCGAGGGCGTCGAGGTGCCCGACGAGGACCAGGGCGCCCCCGCCCCGAAGCGCGGCTCGCGCACCCGCAAGACGAGCACGACGGAACGCGCCGCCGCGCAGAAGGCGCCCGCCGCCTCGCGCCGCGCGAAGGCCGCCGAGGCGGTCGCGGAGGCCGTCGCCGGAACGACGTCGCCCGAGGCCGCGGCCGAGCCCGAGACGCCGGCCGAACCCGAGGCGAAGCCCGCGACTACCCGCCGGCGCAAGAAGGCGGAGCCCGCGCCGGCCCCCGTGGACGTCGCGCCCGAGGCCGAGCCGGACGTCGACGTCGCCGAGCAGGACGACGCCCCGGCGGCGGACGACGTGCCCATGGAGGTGCGTGTGGCACAGACCCTCGGCGACCTCCAGTCCTCGACCAGCGGCCCCGTCACCGCGTCCGCCCTCAAGCGGACGCTGCTGCGCAAGGACGCCACGTTCAGCGAGTCGGACTACGGCTTCCGCACGTTCGGCGAGTTCCTGCGGTTCCTCGCGGACCGCGGGTTCGTCGAGCTGGCCCCGGGCCCGTCCGCGGGCGACCCCGAGGTCTCACTGCCGGAGCAGGGCGACACCGACGCAGCGTTCGCGCTGCTGCGTGACGTGGTGCAGGAGTCGAACGGCTCGGCGGCCCTGTCGGGGCTGAAGAACGCCGTGCGCAAGCGGCGCCCGGACTTCTCCGAGAAGGCGCTCGGCTTCCGCGGGTTCCTCCAGTTCGCGAAGGCGGCGGAGACCGCGGGCACGGTGTCCCTGGCCTGGGACGACGACGCGGACGACTACCTGGTGACCGCCTCCTCCTGACCGGAACCCACGGGGCTCGGGCAGCCGCTCGGGCGGCTCCCGAGCAGCCCGGAGCGGGGCCTAGTCCGCGTCCCGGTCGTCGAGGACACCCGGGACGGACGCGAGACGGTCGGCGAGCTCGTCCCCGTCCCGGCCCGCGACGGTCGGCACCCGCTCGGCGGTCGGCACCCGCTCACCGGCGAGGGCCGCCGTCGTCGGGCCGGCGTGCGAACCGTTCCCCACGTGCGGGGCGTTCCCGGCGAGCACCTGCTGCCCGCCGGTGAGCTGCCGGATCGCGACGACCCGCACCCGGTCGGGGCGACGGCGTGCGACGTCCTCGTAGATCTCGACGTCGTGCTGGCCGTCGTCGCCGATGAGCACCCAGCGCACGTGCGGGAACCACGACATGAGCAGGTCGAGGCTGGCCCGCTTGTGGGCCTGGCCGCTGCGGAACCACCCGGTGAGCGTCGGCCCCCAGTCGGTGAGGAGCAGCGGGCCCGGCGGGTAGGCGTGCCGCGAGAGGAACGCGCGCAGGGTGCCCGCGGTGTTCCAGGCACCGGTCGAGAGGTAGAAGAACGGCGCGTCGGGGTGCGCCCGCTGGAGCGTCCGGTACAGCTCGGGCATGCCCGGCACGGCGCGTCGCGCGCTGGAGTGCCGCACGAACGTGTTCCACGCCGCGAGCAGCGGCCGGGGCACGGCGGTGACCATCGTCGTGTCGTCGATGTCGCTGACCACGCCGGTCCGCGGGCGCTCGTCGAGCACCCGGAGCGGGGCCTCGGCCTCGGCCGGTTCCGGCCCGTCGAGGCAGGTCAGCAGGGCCGTGTGCCAGCCGTCGGACAGCGGGGCGTCCGTGGGGTGCTCGACGTCGACGTAGCCGGCCCGGTCACTCGTCACCTCGGAGGAACCGCCGCCCACCTGGAGCCGCACCCGGCGGTGGGGCGCGGGCACGGTGAGGAAGTGCCGGAACCCGCGCCGGCCGGCCCGGAGGGCGTCACGGTTCGGGGTGCCGGGCCGCCGCGGTGAGAGCACCACGCGGGCGAGCACCCGGACCCGGTCCGGCGTGCCGTACCCGGCGTAGGCCTCCAGACGGGGACGCCAGCCCGCGCGGACGAGCACCCACCCCGCCGCGGCGTAGAGGTGGTCCTCCACGACCGCGGCGAGGTGCGGGCGCTGCGACGGGTGCGGGGTCGGAGTGGCCATCACCCGATTGTTGCCTACTACTGACCGCCCATGCCCGTGGTCGCGACACCCTGGACGATGCGGCGCTGGAACAGCATGAACACCACGAGCAGGGGCAGCGCCGCGATCATCGCGGAGGCCATGTTCTGCGCGTACTGCACGCCGTAGGCGTTCTTCACGGTGGACAGGCCGACGGGCAGCGTCATGAACTGCGGGTCGGTGGTGACGATGAACGGCCACAGGAAGTTGTTCCAGGCGCCGATGAACACGAAGATCGCCACGGCCACGAGGATCGACCGCGAGAGCGGCAGGACGATGGTCCAGAACAGCCGCCAGGTGCCCGCCCCGTCGATGCGGGCGGCATCGAGCAGCTCGCTCGGGATGGCGTCGAAGAACCGCTTGAGGATGAACACCATCACGGGCGCCACGACCTGCGGAAGGACGATGCCCGCGAACGTGTCCACGAGGCCCATGACCTGCATCTGCCGGAACAGCGGCACGATGAGGATCTGGCCGGGCATCATGATCGACGCGATCGTGAGCCACTGGAGCAGTCTCCGGCCCTTGAACACCGTCTGCGAGAACGCGAAGGCGGCCATCGCGGAGATCAGCACGGTCAGGAGGGTGACCAGCCCGGCGACGACGAGGCTGTTCCACATCCAGATCAGCAGGTCGCTGTTGCTGAGCACCTGCTGGTAGGCGTCGAGCGTCCAGCCCATGGTGGGCCACCACGACGCCGGCAGCGCCGCCTCGGCCTCGTGCTTGAAGCTGGTGACCGCACCCCAGGCCACGGGGAGCAGCCAGAGGGCGGCGAGGACGACGAGGGCGGCCAGGGAGGCGACACGCACCCAGGGCGAGGGCCCGATCGTCAGCTTGGTGAGGGCCCGGTTCTCGGCGCGCTCCAGCTGCGCCTTGGTCCGGCGGTCGGCGACCAGTTCGGCGACGGACACGTCAGGCCTCCTTCCTGGACGGCAGGAGCCGCACCAGTGCGAACACGAGAATCAGGGCGAAGAACACGTACGAGATCGCGGAGGCGTACCCGAGCCGGTAGTTGGTGAAGCCGGTGTCGTAGACGTACTCCAGGATCGGCCGCGTGCTCCCGTTCGGGCCGCCCGCGGTGAGCAGGTAGATCTGGTCGAACACCTTGAGCGACGCGAGGAGCTGCAGCACCACGATGACGCCGGTGATGTTGCGCAGCTGCGGCAGGGTGATGGAGAAGAGCCGGCGCCAGCCGCCCGCGCCGTCGATCGTCGCGGCCTCGTACTGCTGCTGGGGGATCCCCTGCAGGGCGGCCAGGTAGAGCAGGAAGTTGAACCCGACGGTCCACCAGACGGTGACGGCGGCGATGGAGAACATCGCCACGTTCTCGTCGGTGAGCCAGCCCACGGGCTGGAGCCCGAGCGCGGCGAACCACGTGTCGAGCAGGCCGATGTCGGGCTGGAACAGCCAGCTGCTCAGCGCGGACACGACGGCGCTCGTCAGCAGGTACGGCGCGAAGAACGACATGCGCCACACCCACTGGCCGGGCAGGCCCGTGTGCACGAGCAGCGCCATCACCAGGGCGACGACCACCAGCGGGACGGTGCTGAGCACCGTGAACCAGACGGTGTGCCACAGCGTCTGCCAGACCTGGGGGTCACTGAAGGCCTCGGCGTAGTTGGCGAAGCCGATGAACTCGGAGCCGGTGCCCGTGAGGCTCTGGTTCGTGAAGCTCATCCACAGGCCGTACAGCGTCGGCAGCAGCAGGAACAGGCCGGTCGCCACCGCGAACGGCGCGACGAAGAGGTAGCCGGACTTGTCCCGCTCACGCAGGGACTTGCCGGTCGAGGCGGTGCGGGTACCGGACCCGGAACGGCCGGAGGATTTCCGCGAGTCGGGCAGGGCCCGCCCGGGGGGCGCCGTGACGCCGGCGTTCGAGACAGTCATCGTCGTCCTCTCGATCAGGCGGGGTTGGGCTGGGAGAGGAACCGGTCCATCTCGCTCAGCATGCGGGTCACGGCGGTGCGCGCCGGGGCCTTGCCGGCCAGGGTGTCCGTCATGGCGTCGGCCATGCGCGTCTGGAAGTCGCTGCCGCCGCCGGTGAACCAGGCGTCGGGGTCGAAGACGGCGACCTCGGCCGCGGGCGCGTAGTCGCGCTGCGGGGTGAGCTCCTGGTAGGCGGGCTCCTTGACGATGGGCTGGTAGGCCGGGATGTGGCCGGCCGAGGCCCAGGTCAGGCCCTCCTTGAGGAGGCCCGCGAGCACGCGGTAGGTCGCCTCGCGCTTGGCGGGGTTCGGCGTGCCCTGCTTGGGCAGCACGAACGCGTGCGAGTCGGCGTAGTTGGCCGGGGTGTCGAAGATCGCCGGGAACTGCGTGGCACCGACGTCGGGGTTCGCACCCTGGAACATCGGCAGGTCCCACTCGCCGGCGAACATCAGCCCGGTGCGGTTCGACATGAAGCGGCCGGACGCGGCGTTGCCGTCCTGGTTCTTCGCGGCGACCTTGCCGTCGACCATCGCCTGCAGGAACTCGAAGACCTCGGTGGCGGCCTCCTCGTCGAGCGCAGCAGGGCGGCCCGGCGTGAGCTCGTAGTCGCCGCCGTTCTGGGAGTACAGGCCCCAGAACATGCGCCAGCAGCCGGCGGGGTCGCGCTGGTAGCCCCAGCTGACCCCGGTCTCGCCCGTGACCTCGGCCATGGCTCGCCCGGCTTCCAGGAAGCGGTCGGCCCCGGCGACGGCGGACAGGTCCAGCTTGCCGTCCGGCCCGGCGAGGCCGGCCTGCTGGACGATGTCGGGGTTGTGGAACGCGATGTACGGGTGCGTGTCCAGCGGCAGGGCGTAGAGCTGCCCCTCGAACTGGGCCTTCTGCCACACCGCCGGAGCGAAGTCGGCCTCGGTGATCCCCAGCTCGGCGAGCGCGTCGAGGTCGAACGGCTCCAGGAGCCCGCCCGGCGCATACCCGGCCAGCCGGGACATGTGCATGACGGCGGCCTCCGGCGGTCGACCGCCGGACGAGGCCATCGCCAGCTTCGTGTAGTACGGCGGCCCCCAGGCGAGGGTCGTGGTCTCGACGGCGATGTCCGGGTTGGCCGCGGCGACCACACCCGCCATCTCCTGCATGAGGGCGCCGTCACCGCCGGAGAAGAGGTCCCAGACCATCACCGAGGTCTTGCCCGCGCCGGCGGCGCTGGGGGTGGCGCAGCCCGCGAGCGCGCCACCGAGCGCGACCCCGCCGGCCCCGATCAGGGCCGCGCGGAGCACATCTCGCCTGCTCAGCCCTCCGGAACTACCCACGAGACTGCGGGCTCTCGACGCAGCCTCGGGGCTTCCTTGGCCCGGGATGCCACGTCCTCGTACTACGGTCATCATCGACCTCCAATGGTGCAACGTTGCGCTCCAACGTTGGATCACGATGGACTAGGACGGGCGTCCAGTCAAGAGGGCACATGGTGGAAGGAAGTGAAGGCTTGGCCGAGCAAGCGGGTCGACGGGTAGGGATCAAGGAGGTGGCCGCGGCGGCGGGCGTCTCGTGGAAGACCGTCTCCAACGTCGTCAACGACACGGGCCGGGTGGGGGACGTGACGCGGGCCCGGGTGGAGGCGGTGATCGCCGAGCTGGGCTACCGGCCCAACCTGGCCGGCCGGCAGCTCCGGCGGGGCCGCACCAACACGCTCGCGCTCGCGGTGCCCTGGGTGCACGCGCCGTACTTCTCGGTGCTGGCGCACGAGGTGATCGACGTGGGGAGCGCCCGCGGCTACCGCGTGCTCATCGAGGAGACCAGGTCCTCGCGCGACACCGAGCTGGAGGTGGCGCGCGGCTTCGACGTCCAGGCGATCGACGGCATCATCTTCTCGCCGCTGGAGCTGACCCCGGCCGAGATCGACGAGGTCCGCGGGCCCGTGCCCCTGGTGCTGCTGGGCGAGCGGGCCGACCCGGACCCGACGCGCGAGCGGCGCACGGACCACGTGAGCATCGACAACGTCGACGCCGCGGCGCAGGTCACCACGCACCTGCTCGACACGGGGCGGCGCCGGCTGGCCTTCCTCGGCGCCGAGCCGCGCGGCGCCGGCCGGACCGGGGCGCAGCGCGTGCAGGGCTTCTTCGACGCCCACGCGGCGGCCGGGCTGGAGGTCGACGAGCGCTGGGTGCTCCAGTGCCCGCAGTTCTCCCGGCCGTCCGGCGCCGCCACGATCGAGTCGGTGCTGCCCCGGATCGACCAGATCGACGGGATCGTGTGCGCCAACGACGAGCTCGCCCTCGGCGCGCTGCACGCGCTGCGCCTCAACGGTGTGCGGGTGCCCGACGACGTGGCGGTGACCGGCTGGGACAACACCGAGGACGGCCGGTTCTCGAACCCGACGCTGACGACCGTGGCGCCGGACCTGCGCGCCATCGCGGAGACCGCGGTGGACCGCATCATCGCCCAGCTCGAGAAGCCCGGCGTCGACCCGGTCGACGAGGTCGTGCCGTACCGCCTGCTGGTCCGCGAGAGCAGCCGCGTCTGACCAGGTGACGGCCTCGGCGCGGGCCCGCGGCGGGCCGGCCGACCGGCCGCCGACGGACCCGTCCGGCCGCCGTCGCCGGGTGAGGCCAGTGATACAACGTTGCATTCTGGTCGGAAGACGTGTTGAATCGCCGCGCACCTGTCGTAGACGCAATGGAGCAGCTGATGACTTTCCTCGACCGCTTCTCGCCCGAAGGGGCGCCAACGGCGACCGCCGTCCCGCGCCCCGAGTACCCGCGGCCCCAGATGGTCCGGGACCACTGGCTCAACCTCAACGGATCCTGGCAGTTCGAGATCGATCCGGGTGACTCCGGTCTCGAGCGGGGTCTTGTCGAGCGGCCGCTCCAGGACGAGATCACCGTGCCCTTCGCCCCGGAGTCCGAGCTCTCCGGGATCGAGAACACCGACTTCCTCGAGGCGGTCTGGTACCGCCGGGAGATCACCGTGCCCGCGGACTGGTCCGCCGTCGGCGACGACCCCCACGTGCTGCTGCACTTCGGGGCCGTGGACCATGACGCGACCGTGTGGGTCGACGGCACCGAGGTCGTGCGGCACCGCGGCGGGTTCACCCCGTTCGTGGCCGACCTGCACGGCATCGCCGCCCCCGGTGACACGGTCACCGTCGTCGTCCGGGCCCGGGACACGCGCCACGGGCCGCAAGCCCGCGGCAAGCAGTCCAACCGGTACGCCAACTTCGAGTGCAACTACACGCGCACCACGGGGATCTGGCAGACGGTGTGGCTGGAGCCCGTGCCGGCGACGCACGTGCGCCGCCCGCGGATCACGCCCGACCTGTCGAGCTCCGCGTTCGACGTCGTCGTGCCGCTCTCGGCCAACCGCCGGGGCCACACGGTCTCCGTCACGGTGACCGACGCCGACGGCGAGGTCGCGAGCGCCACCGCGCGCGCCGACCTCGATCTGGCGCCCGCGCTGCGCGTCGTCGTCCCGGCGGACCGCGTGCGCACCTGGGGCACGGAGGACCCGCACCTGTACGGGGTGGACATCGAGCTGCGGGACGCCGCCGGCGCCGTCGTGGACACGGTGCGCTCGTACGCGGGCCTGCGGTCCGTCTCGATCGACGGCCAGGCGATCAAGATCAACGGCGAGCACGTCTTCCAGCGGCTCGTGCTGGACCAGGGCTACTGGCCGGAGTCGCTCATGACGGCGCCGTCCGACGCCGCGCTGGTGCGCGACATCGAGCTGGGCCTGGAGGCGGGCTTCAACGGCGCCCGCCTGCACCAGAAGGTCTTCGAGGAGCGCTACCTGTTCCACGCGGACCGGCTCGGCTACCTCGTGTGGGGCGAGTTCGGCGACTGGGGCGTCAGCGGCTACGGCACCCCGCAGGACGGCCAGCGGCAGACGACGTCGTTCGTCGCCGAGTGGCTGGAGGCGCTGCAGCGGGACCACAACCACCCGTCGATCATCGGCTGGTGCCCGCTCAACGAGACGCACCAGGACCTGCACGACCGCATCACGCAGCTCGACGACGTGACGCGCGCCATGTGGCTCGCCACCAAGGTGGCGGACCCCTCGCGACCGGTGCTCGACGCCAGCGGCTACTCGCACCGCGTGCCCGAGACGGATGTCTGGGACTCGCACCTGTACGAGCAGGACCCGGCCAAGTTCACCGAGCTGGTCGGCGGCCTGGCCGACGGCAAGCCCTACGGCAACGAGCGGGACAACGGCACGCCGATCTCCCAGCCGTACAACGGGCAGCCCTACTTCGTCAGCGAGTACGGCGGCATCTGGTGGAACCCGGAGACGGCGGCCAGCGCGTCGGGCAACTCACCCGACTCGTGGGGCTACGGCCAGCGCGTCGTGGACGAGGAGGAGTTCCACACCCGGTTCGCCGGTCTCACGGACCCGCTGCTCGACGACCCGCTGATGTTCGGCTACTGCTACACGCAGCTCACCGACGTGTTCCAGGAGGAGAACGGCATCTACCGGTTCGACCGGAGCGTCAAGCTCGACGTCGACCGCGTCCGCGCCGTGCAGGTGCGCCCCGCGGCGTTCGAGAAGGGCACCGACGAGGCCTCCTGACCTCGCCCCTCCCCGTGTCAGACGTACAGGTCACCCGGGTGACCTGTACGTCTGACACGTCTACCGGACTGTGCACCTTGTAGGTCTCTTTAGTCTTTTTCACCACATAACACCCCACCCACAGCGACGCTTGGGGGGTGCACAATAGGCCGGTGACGTACCGGTTCCTCAAGCTCATCCTCTCGATCCTCGTGCTCGTGCTCCTGCGCCCGCGCGTGACTGGGCTGCAGAACATCCCGAAGCGTGGCGCCGTGATCCTCGCGAGCAACCACCTGTCGTTCATCGACTCGCTGCTGATCCCGATCATGGCTCCGCGGCACGTCGCGTTCCTCGCCAAGGCCGAGTACTGGACCGGCAAGGGCATCAAGGGCCGCCTGTCCCGCTGGTTCTTCACCAAGATGGGCGACATCCCGGTGCAGCGGGACGACCCGCGCGCCGGGCAGCGCTCCCTGGAGGACGCCCTCGCGGTGCTGCAGCGCGGCGGCGCGTTCGGCATCTACCCCGAGGGCACCCGCTCCCGGGACGGCAAGCTGCACAAGGGGCACACCGGCGTCGCCTGGCTCGCCCTGACCGGCAAGGCCCCCGTGGTCCCGGTGGCACTGCTCGGCACGGACAAGGTGAAGCCCATCGGCAAGATGCCGCGGTTCGCCCGGGTCGAGCTGCACTTCGGCACGCCGATCGACCCCTCGCGCCAGATCGCGGCCGGCACCAAGCCCGCGCAGGCGCGACGCGAGCTGACCGAGCAGGTCATGCAGTCCATCCAGGCGATGAGCGGGCAGGAGCGCGCGGACTGAGCGCGGCGCGGCACTCCTTGTTGCCGAGATAGAACCCTGGCGAGGTAGAACCCCGCTGCGGTTCTACCTCGCCAGGGTTCTACCTCGGCGGGGTGGGTCAGAGGCGGGTGATGCGGATCGCGTCGGCCACGACGTACGCCGTGCCCTGGGTCCAGCGGCTGACGGCGACCACCGTGCGGGTGCCCGCCGTCATCGCGTAGGTGCCGAGCGAGAGCCACGCACCGCCCGCAGCGGACTGGTCCACGCGGATGGTCGACGAGCCGGTTCCGGTGTAGACGATGAACGGCGTCGACGTGTTGTAGCCGGCGATCCCCGGGAACCACGCCTCCACCCGGTACGAGCCGCTCGACGGGATCGTGGCCGAGTACGTCGCCAGGTCGCTGACCTCCGCCGGTGTCGCGTAGCGGTAGTCGGCGCCGTACCGCTCGGCCGAGAAGGACGACGTCAGCCAGGAGGAGCCGGCGGAGAAGCCCGCCGAGGTGTTGTCCACGATCACCGACCAGCTCGTGCCCGCCAGGGCTGCCGCGACCTCGGACCGGAGCTGCGGCAGCATCGAGTACAGGACGTCGCCCGGGCAGGCCGTCGCCGTGTAGTCCCGGTGCCCGTAGATCTGGGTGGGCGCGATGCCGTACTGGTCGCAGATGTAGGCGCACAGCTCGACCAGCCGGCTCCAGAGCTGCGCCGGCGGCGTGGCACTCGTGTAGGTGCCCTGGTTCTCGATGCCGATGGCCTGGCTGTTCTGCCCGGGCGCGTGCGCGCCCACGACCGTGCCGCTGCCGTTCTGCAGCCGCGACAGCGATCCGTGCCGGCCCTCCATGACGTACCCGCCGCGGCTCACCGTGAGGTGCTGCCCGGTGTCCACCCAGCCGTTGGCGAAGTGCCACTGCTGGATGTCGCGGGCGATCTGGTACCCGGCGGCCTGGGAGTAGTCGGTCACGTTGGCCGACGCCGTGTGGTGGATCAGGATCTTGTTCGGGTTGGTCGAGACGGTGTCGATGGTCCCGCGGGCCGCCGCGGCGCCCCAGGTGGCGCAGCTCGCGATGGCCGGCGCGGCCACCTCGACCCCGGCCGCGGCGCCGGGCGGCGCGTCGGCGGGCGCCTCGGGGTCGGGGGCCAGGGACGGCGGGGCTCCGGGAGCGGCGACGGCGGGCGCGGCGGTCGTCGCGCCGGCGGCACCGATGCCGAGGACGACGGCGCCGCGCAGCAGGTCACGCCGGTCGAGCGAGAGGTGGTCGGTGGAGCTGTGGTCGTGGTCGTGCACGGTGGGGCCTCCACGGGTCGGTCGCGCTGGTACGTGCCGATTTCATCCGTAGTATCGGCCGACGCCACGACGCCCGGGTACATCACATCCGGGCTATACCGCGCGCACGATGCCCGTGCCCCGAACAGTCAGACGCCCAGGCCACCCGAGTGACCTGGGCGTCTGACAGGCTCGAACAGCTACTGCTCGATGGTCTGGCGACCCTCGGACGAGCCCTGGCCGATCGGCGTCGACCCGGCCGAGTGCGCCACGTCGATCTTGCGCGGCTTCGCCTCCTCGCTGACCGGGATCGTCAGCGCGAGCACGCCGTCGGCGTACGACGCCTCGATCCTGTCGAGGGCGAGACCGCGGCCCACGGTGAGCTGCCGGGCGAACGTGCCTGTCGGCCGCTCGCGCACGAGCCACTGTGCGCCGTCGTCCGAGCGCTGCGTGCGCTCCGCACGGACCGTGAGCGTCCGGTCCTCAACCGAGACGTCGATCGTGCCGGGGTCGACACCGGGCAGGTCCATCGAGAGGACGTAGTGGTCACCGGTGCGGAACAGGTCCATCGGCATGGCACCGGACTGCCGTGCGTTGCCGGCCATCGTGCTGAACATCCGGTCCATCTCCTGGAACGGGTCCCAGTAGGTAGCCATCGCGCATCACCTCCTACGACGACACGGCCCTGGCCCCTCCAGGGCCGCAGCGATCGGCGACGGCCCTGGCCGCCGCCTGGCTACCCTCCAATTCTGGCACTCGACACCCGAGAGTGCCAACCCCCGTGCCGGCGATCCGTCAGGCGGCGGCGCGGCCCGTCAGGCCCACCCGGTCCAGCAGGTCCAGGGCGGGGCGATGCTTGTTGAACGTGTACACGTGCAGGCCGGGCGTACCGGCGTCGAGCACCTCGCGCGCGAGCGCCGCGGAGTACTCGATGCCGTGCGCGTGCTGGGCCTCGGGGTCGACGGCGCCGTCGGGGGCGGTGAGCCGGTCGAGGTCGCGCAGGAGCTCCGCGGGCGCCGCCACCCCGGTGAGCTCCTGGACGCGGCGCAGTCGGCGGGCCTCCGTGGTGGGCAGGATCCCGGCGAGGATCGGGATGGTCACGCCCTCCGCCCGGGCCGCCTCGACGAACCCCGTGTACGAGTCCGCGCGGTAGAAGAACTGGGTGATCGCGAAGCTCGCGCCCGCCTCCTGCTTCTCCAGCAGCCGGCGCACCTCCTGCTCGCGCGTGGTGCCGGCCCCCGGGTTGCCGTCCGGGAACGTGGCGACGGCGATGGCCAGCGGCCGGGCGGCCGAGCGCAGCGCCGTGCTGACGTCGGCGGCGCACCGCCGTTCGTCCACCTGCCGCAGGAGTCGCACGAGGTCCACGCTGGAGCGCACGCCGTCGGCCGGCGGGCGCCAGTCCGGCTCGTCGCGCGGCGGGTCGCCGCGCAGGGCGAGGAAGGACCGCACGCCGGCCTCGAGGAACTCCTCGATCACCGCGGACACGTCCTCGCGCGAGGCGCCCACGCAGGTCAGGTGGGCCACGGGCAGCACGGGCGTGCCACGCAGCAGGGTGGCGAGCACCTCGCGCGCGGTGGCCCGGTCGCCGCCGGCCGCCCCGTACGTCACGGAGACGAAGTCCGGGCGGGCCGCCACGAGCCGCTGCGCCGTCTCCCAGAAGTTGGGCGCGGCGTTCGGCCGACGCGGGGGCATCAGCTCGAACGACACCGTGGGGCGGTGCGGGTGTACCTCGGCGACCATGGCTGCTCCATCGAACCTGGCGTGAGCACCTTGCGTCCCTCGCGCCGCGGCGACGCGGCGGAAGGTCGGCAGGTTGCTGCGGTGTCAGGGAGCCAGGACTCTCGACCGCTCTGGATGGGGTTCGCCACCATGCTAAGCGACCGTCCAGCACTGGGACAGAATTCGTCCGGAGGTCGAGACGGCCCGGTCCACGGTGTGTGGACCGGGCCTGCCCGCTACTTCACCGACCCGGCCACCAGGCCGCCCACCAGGCGCTTCTCGATGATCATGAACAGGATCACCACGGGCACGATCGCCACGACGGACACCCCGAACACGTACTGCCAGGACGTCTCGTACTGGCCCACGAACTTGGTGAGCGCCACGGACAGCGGCTGGTTGCCCGCCGTCGTCAGCAGCACCAGCGAGGCCGCGAACTCGTTCCAGGACGCGACGAACGTGAACACCACCGCCGTCACGATGCCCGGCCAGACGAGCGGCAGGTTGATCTTGGTCAGGACGGCGAACGTGCCGGCGCCGTCGAGCTGCGCCGCCTCGTCGACCTCCTTCGGGATGCCCGCGAAGAAGCTGTGCATGATCCAGACCGCGAACGACAGGTTGAACGCGGCGTTCACCAGGATCATCGCGACCCACGTGTCGAGGATCCCGATGGCGATGAACTGCCGGAACAGGCCCGACGTCAGCACCGCGGGCTGCACCATCTGGGTCACGATCACGAGGAACAGGAAGAAGAGCCGGCCCGTGAACCGGAACCGCGCCGTGTAGTAGGCGGCGGGCAGCGCCACGGCCAGCACGAGCAGCGTGGCGCACAGCGAGATCACCAGGGTGGAGATCAGGTTCTGCGCCAGCGGCGTCTCGGGCGTGGACCACATCGTGACGTAGTTGTCCCAGTGCCACTCGGTGGGGAAGTAGGTGGGGTCGACCGACCTGATCTCGGCCTTGGTCTTCACGGAGCCGAAGAACATGATCAGGTACGGCAGCAGGAAGACCACGAGCACCACGAGCCCGGCGAGCAGCCGGAGCAGCAGCGACCCGAGCGGCACCTGGTCCGTCGTGTACTTCCGCACCCGCCGCCGGTTGTCCGACGGCGGCCGGGCCGCGCTGCGCGCGGTGGTCCCCGAGTCCGTGATCGCGGTCATCAGACCTCCTCCAGGGGGCGGACGACCCGCACGTAGACGGCGACGATGGCGATGACCACCAGGAACGCGATGACGGACAGCGCGCTGGCCAGGTCGATCTGCCGCTGGTTCTGCATGTACTTGAAGATCATGGTCATGACGGTGTCCGCGTCGTAGCCGGGGATGGACCCCGTCATGACGCGCAGGATCGGCAGCGAGTTGAACACGTTGATGATGTTGATGAGCACCGCCACCGAGATCGCGCCCCGCAGCTGCGGCAGCACCACGCTGAAGTAGGTGCGGAACCCGCTGGCGCCGTCGATCCGCGCGGCCTCCACGGTCTCGCCGGGCACCGTCTGGAGCCCGGCGAGCACCGTGTAGGTGGTGAACGGCAGCGAGACGAACACGGCGACCGCCATCGCCCACGCGAACGCGGTGCCGGGATGCCGGGTCCAGCCGTAGCCCTCCGGCGTGCTGATCAGGCCGACGTCCACGAGGAACGAATTGATGATGCCGAAGTACGGCTCCAGGCCGTAGTGCACCACCAGCGTCGTCATGACCACGCTGGAGGCCCACGGCACGATGACGGCCATCCGCACCAGCCGGCGGCCGGGGAACGCCTTGTTCAGCAGCGCCGCGAGCGCCAGCGACCCGATCAGGGTGCAGGCGACGACCACGACGACCCACACGACCGTGCGGCCGAGGATGGGCCAGAAGTACTGGAAGCCGATCACCGTCGCGAAGTTCGCGAGGCCCACTCCCCCGTCGTCCACGCCGCTCTGGCTGATGTCGCGTGTCGAGTTCCAGAACATCAGGCCGACCGGGAACAGGACCACGGCCGCAATGAGTGCGACCGCGGGCCCGATCCACGGCAGGGCCTTCAACAGGTCCTTCACCAAGTTCCCCGTGCTTTCGGTTCGGCGTTGCGTGTGGTCAGCCGTGCCGGGCACGGCGGTCGGTGCGGGCGTCAGCCCGCGTCGACCTGCTCCTGGATCTCGGTCAGGACGTCCTGCGCCGACTTCTTCCCGTCGAGCTGACCGAAGAGCGCCTTGAACGCGGAGTCGGCCGCGGCCCAGTCCGGGTTGGTGCTCGGGTAGAACTGCGCGTCGGGCAGCACCTCGAGGAACGGCGCGAGCGCCTCCTCGCCGGCGAGCTGCTCGGAGCCCGAGAGGGTGGTGGGCAGGAAGCCCTCGGCCTGGACCCACGGCACGTAGACGTCGGCGGAGTAGAAGTAGTCGAAGAAGGCGGTGATGGCCTCCTGCTTGTCGCCGTCGTTCTGGAACGCCATCAGGTGGTCCGCGACGCCCAGCGTGAACGGCGAGCCGTCCTCGGTGGGGATGGGGTGGATCGAGTACTCCAGGTCCGGGTTGTCGGACTCGATCTGCCCGACGCTCGGCGGCAGGCCGATCTGCATGCCGACCTTGCCCTGGACGAAGATGTCGAACAGCGGGCTGCGGTCCGTCGCGCCGGCGTCGGCCTGCGTGGCGCCCTCGTCGATCATCTTCTTGGCGAACTCGGCGCCCGGGAGGTTCTCCGGGGTGTCGATGGTGATGGCCTCGGCGTCGCCGAAGGTTCCGCCGCCGCCCCACAGCCACACCGCTGCCTCGGCCTGCGCCTCCTCGGAGCCGAGCGGCATGCCGTAGCCGGCCACGCCGCCGCCGAGCTCGGAGACCTTCTTGGCGGACTCGAGCAGCTCGTCCCAGGTGGTGGGGACCTCGGCGCCGGCCTCCTCCAGGAGCGCGTCGTTGACGAACAGCGCGCGGGCGGAGGCGATGAACGGCAGGCCGTAGGTGGTACCGCCCACCTGGGCGTTCTCCAGGAACGTGGGCTGGAAGTCGGCGTAGGTCTCCTCGGAGGTGACCTCCTCGACCGGGTAGAGCAGCTCGTCCTCGGCGAAGCCGGCGAAGGGGCCGCCGTTGTAGATGTCGGGTGCGTCGCCGCCCTGGATCTTGGTGGCGATGACGGACTCGAGGTTGTCCCAGGACTCGACCTGGAGGTTGACGTCGATGTCGGGGTTGGCCTCCTCGAACCCGGCGATCACGTCGTCCCAGTTCCCCTGGGTGGCGTCGGAGTAGCTGGGGACGAGCAGGTCGAGAGTCGTCCCGTCGCCGGTCGCCTCCCCGCTGGACCCGCCGAACCCGCAGGCCGTCAGTCCGGTCGTCGCGGCGAGCGTGATCGCCATGATCCCGCCAAGCCTCTTGTACTGCGCCATTGCCGTCCCTCTCCTTCGTGGTGGTGCAGGTCACGTTTTCACTCGGGTCGTAATCTGTCAATGGTTCTAACAAACCTGTGACACACGGGTGACATGGCGTTTCCAGACCTGCTCCTGGGGCAGTCGTGGGGCAGCGAAAAGGGCCGCAGCCTGCGGCTGCGGCCCTTCTCCTGGCGGTCTTCCGGGCCGACGACGAGGCTCGCCGCCGGCGGCTGGGATCAGCAACCGCACTCGTCGGGCATGCCCTGTCCGATCCATGCCACGGACTCGGCGAAGCGAGAGGTCCCCGGGTACGTGACCTTCCAGTACCCCCTGCGGGACTCCACGACCGTCGTGATCCGCGCGTCGGAACCGATCTTCAGGTCCCGCACGAAGACGGGCCGCTTCGGCTCGTACGGCCCGTCCGGGTCGAAGGAGAGGATCGCCGCGCTCGAGCGGATCCGCAGCCACGAGAGGGAGCCGTCGTCGGCCACCCGCAGTACCTTCGCCAGCGCCTCGATCCGCGCCGGACGGCCGTCGGTCGCCTGCGACGAGATCTCACCGTTGACGTACGTGTAGCGCCGGAACTGCACCCGCTTCGCCTGGTCCACGTCGATGAGATGGCGGACCCGGGTGCCGTCGGGCTTGCGCACGACCGTGAAGATCTCGACACCCGCCCGGTAGGTCCCCGGGACGATCTTGCCGCTCAGATCGATGATGCCGCGGCTCACCATGCCGCTGCTGGTGCGCTTCATCTTGATCGTGCGCTTGCGCACCGGCTCGCGGTCGATCTTCTGGAGCGTGACCACGGCCTCCGCGCCCAGCAGGGTCCCGCCGGTGGCCTTCAGGGCGACGGAGTACCCGAACTCGGGCGAGTAGAGCACCTGCCGGTCGACGTCGCCGTTGATGACGGAACCAGAGGCGAACATCGACGTGGTGACCGTCGTGCCCTGGCGCGTGTGGACGTCGACCACCGGCAGCGCCTGTGCCGCCGGGGCCACGACGAGGCCCCCGGCGAGCAGGGCCGCGGCTGAAGTCAGCGCGACCAGGCCACGGCGGAGGAGAGAGCTACGAGACGTGCTGTGCAGAGACATCGTGCTGTTCCCGTCTTTCGGAGGATGCCCGCCCCGAGCACGTCGCTCGCCGTCGGGCCTTGTACACACCAGTACGGGAAGGTGCCGCGAAACGTTGTGGGTGAAGACGAGAGAGGGCCGCGGCCCACGGCCGCGACCCTCCCTTGTCCTACCTTCGTCCGACGGCGGAACCCGCCGCCGGCCCGGTGCGTTCAGCAGCCGCAGCCCACGACGCCCTGCCCGATCCACGCCACGGAGGTGCCGCGGCTGGACGTCCCCTCGTAGGTGACCTTCCACCAGCCCTTGCGGGACTCGACGACCGTCGTGATCCGGCCGTCGGTGCCGATCCTCAGGTCCCGCACGAAGACGGGCTTCTTCGGCTCGTTCGGACCGTCGGCGTCGAAGGAGAGGACGGCGGTGCCGAAGTGGTTCGGCGACCACGCGAGGGTCCCGCGGTCGATGGTCAGCATGCGCGTGGTGGCGTTGATCCGCGCGAGACGACCGTCCGTCGCCTGCGTGCTGATGGTTCCTTCGGTCAGAGTGTCGCGGCGGAGCTGCACCGACTTGCCGTCGCTCACGTCGACGAGGTGCCGGACCCGGGTGCCGTCCGGCTTGCGCACCACCGTGAACACCTCGACACCCACGCGATAGGTCCCCGGCTGGATGACCGCGGCGTTGAAGTTCAGGGTCCCCCGGCTCAGGAACCCGGTGGTGGTGCGCTTCATCTCGATGGTGCGCTTGCGCACCTGCCGGCTGTTGATCTTCTGGACCGTGACCTCGACCTCCGCGCCCAGCATGGTCCCGCCGGACGCCGCAAGGGAGACCGTGTAGCCCACCTTGGCGGGGTACAGCTTCTGCTGCTCCACGTCGCCCGTGATGATCGAGCCCGACGCGAACATCGACGTGGTGACCGTGGTGCCCTGGGACCGGTGGACATCGACCACCGGCAGCGACGAGGACTGCGCCGACGGGGCGACGACGAGGCCCCCGGCGAGCAGGGCCGCGGAGGTGGCCAGGGCCACCAGCCCCCGGCGGAAGAGCGGGGTGCGAGACGTGTTGAGCAGAGACATCGCGAGGTTTCCTGTCTGTTCGACGTACCTGTCCCACCGCGCACACCGCTCGGCGTCAGGCTCCACCGCGTTCCACGGACGGGAGCACCAGAACGTTGTGGGTGAAGAAAACACGAGAGCGCCCGCCCGGTCGAAACCGGACGGACGCTCCTCGGCTCGCGCTTCTACCGCGCGGTGCTCAGCGCTCCGTGGCGCCGATCATCGGCAGGCCGAACGACAGCCCGACGGCGAGGATGCCGCCCACGAACAGGTACGGCGACGACGCCGCGTCGCCGATCGAACCGACGGCCATCAGCGCGAACCCGCCCAGGAACAGGGCGAAGCACACGATGAAGCGAACCACCAGCGCCGCCGTGGGCTCCTGCTTCTGCCTGCGTGCCACCTCGAAGTTGCTCATGAGCCAAATCTACCGGCTCACCGTGACCGGCAGCTCGTCCCGCGCCCCGTTGACCGTGACGGTCACCGTGGCCCGGCCCGCGCGCAGGGCCGTCAGCTCGTGCGTCGCGGGGTCGAGCGCGACCACCGCGTGGCGGGAGCAGTCGCGCAGGGCGAAGCGGCCCTGCTCGTCCGTCACACACACGCCCGGGCCGTCCCAGCGCGCCGAGACGGGCCAGGCCACCGGCACCTCCCGGGTCTCGTCCTGCACGACGACGGCGCTCACCGCCGCGGTGCCGCCCACCTCGAGCGACTCCGGCCCGGAGACCGTCACCTGCGCGGCGCGGGTGTTGACCTCCCAGGCCAGCCACGGGTCGGCGGACCGGCCGCCGCCCGACGACGCCGGTACCCGACCCGACGCCGGGTGGACACCCAGCATGGACCAGCCCGTGAAGCCGCCGTCGGCCGGGGTGCTCGCCGGGCCCTTCCCGGAGTTGCCGTTGACCAGGTACGGCACGCCGTCCTGCGTGCTCGCGTGGAAGACGCCGACGTGCGAACCCACCGAGGCGATCGACTTGCCCGTCGTCTCCTCGAAGTCCTCGAACCATCCGCGCAGCGTGTCCGCCTCCAGGCGGTCGGTGAGCTGGCTGGCCTTGGTCGGCAGCGGGTCGTCGAGGGGGTGGTGCGCGAACACCAGCACGCCGGTGACCGTGCGGTCGGTCGCGGCGTCGTCGAGCGCCTCGCGCAGCATCTGCACCTGCGCGAAGTCCGTGCCCAGGCGGCCTGACGACGAGTCGAGCATGACGAGCCGCGTGGTGCCGCCACCGGGGCGACCGGGCCGCCCTGGCGTCGGAACGTCCAGCACGCGGGTCCGGTCGCCGAACTCCTCCTCGAAGTTGGCGATCGAGCCGCCCATCACCTCGTGGTTGCCGGGCAGGTAGTACCAGGGGAAGTCCGCGTCGGCGAGCTCCTCGGTGAGGACGCGCCGGGCGAGGTCGAAGTCCTCGGGCGCGGCCTCGTCCACCAGGTCGCCGTTGATGACCAGCAGGTCCGGGTCGTCGGCGACGATCTCGCGGAGCGCGTCCCGGGCACCCGCCACCGCACCCGACCCGGGGTCGCGCGCCACGAACTGGGCGTCCGACAGGACGGTCACGCGCAGGGGTGCGTCGTCCGTGGCGCCGTCGGCGGCCACGACCGGGTCCTCGACGCGGGGCGCCTCGGGGGCGTCCACCGCGGGTGGCACCTGCGCGGCGATCGTCGACAGCGTCAGCGCGCCCGTGTACTGCTCCCCGGCCGTCGTCTCCAGCGCGCGCACGCGCTGCAGCTTGAGCGGGAACGCGACGCCGTCGGGCACCGGGAAGGTGACCTGCCGCCAGCCGGTCCAGGTGACCTCGGGGCCGTCGAGCTGCGTGACCACGCCGTCGCCCTGCCGCACCTGGAGGCGCAGCCAGGCGCCGTGGCCGTCGCCGTCCACCCACATCGTCACCGCGCGCGGCGCGCCGGGCAGCTCGCGCCCGCCCGCGGCGGCCTCCGGGAGCACGACGTACTGGCCGCGGGTGGCCGTGGACCGCGTGAAGTCGTACGTCATCCGCAGGCCCGCGGCGCCGTCGTGCCCGGCGGCCGGGGCGAGCGAGCCGCCCGGGGCACGGTCGTTCGCCGAGGTCCAGGAGGCGGCGTCGGCGAAGTCGGCGACGACGTCCTCCTCCAGGCTGACCGTCACGGCCACCTCGGTGGTCAGGTCCGTCCCGCCGGGGCCGGGTACGGACAGCTCGAACGTGGTGCCGCCCACCGCCGCGAGCGCGCGGACCTCGAAGGACCCGTCGGCCTGGGGGACGAGCTCGGCGACCGGTTCGCGGGTCGCGCGCACCCCGGCGATCCGGGGCTCGCCCGGCTCGACGGCCGTCACGGTGACGTCCCGCGCCTCGATCGGCGCCGAGAACCCCTGTGCGTCGTAGCCGGTCAGCACGAGCGGCGCGGTCGCGTCGGCGTTCTCCAGCCCGACGACGGGGGTGTCCACGCCCGTGCGGACGAGGTCGCCCAGCACCTCCACCTCGGTGGTGCCGGCCGCGAGGCCGAAGCGGCTCAGCGAGGCCGCCGTCACAGTGGTGCTGCCGGTCCGGCGGCCCGTGACCACGCCGTCCCGCACGGAGGCGACCCGCCCGTCGCGGGCGCGCCAGGACGAGGGCTCGGTCGCGACGGGGCCCATCGCGTCGTCGTACCCCTTGCCGGTCAGGGTGCGGTGCAGGCCGGGGAACACGCGGTCGGCGTCGTCCGCCGGGACCGTGGTGCGCACGTCGTAGGCCGCGACGCGGCCCGAGCCGGCGGGGACGTACAGGCCGAGGCCGTTCGCGTCGGACCGCTCGTAGCCGTCGGACGGGCTGTTCAGGATCGTGGTGGCGGCGTCGCCGGGCAGCCGGGCGACCATCTCCGAGGAGCCGCCGCCGTCGAGGTTGATCGCGTCGTCGGCGCCGAGCTGGGCCATGAGCTCGCCCAGCTCGTAGAGGTTCATCCCGATGCTGTGGGTCTGGCGGCCGTCGACCACCACGAAGTACGCGCGCGTGCCGGACGCGTCGAAGCCGACCGCGGTCCGCGGGTGGCGCAGCTCCACGTGGTCGCCGGTCGCGGAGGTGACCTCGCCGTCCTCCAGCAGCGGGTCCTCCGGCCCGCCGCCGATCGCGACGGCGACGTCGCCCGCGTCCGCGCGCACGCCGTACGCCAGGTCCACGTGGTCGCCGGGCCGCAGTGCGGCCAGCGCGTCGGCCGCGGCGCCCGGCCGGGCCACGACGGCGCGCGTCCCGTCCGGGAGCTGTCCGTCCCCGGGGCGTCCGACGGCGGTCACGGTGCCGTCGGCGTCGACCGTCACCTCGATCCCCTGCTCGCCCGCCGCCAGGGGACGGGCGCGGGTGAAGGCGCCCCACCCGGCGTCGAACACGGCGGCCCCGCCCTGGGGCACGGCCGTGACGTTCAGGCCGCTGACCGGGACCTCGGTCCGGGCTGCGGCGTCGCCGCCGGACGCCGAGCCCGAGGCCCAGCTCACCGAACCCTCGAGGAAGATCTGGGCGAGCCGCCCCACGCCGTCCGCCCCGAACGCGACCGAGCGCTCCCGGCCGGGGGACGCGGACTTGACCAGCGTCCCGTCGTCGACGCTCGCGCCGAGCGCAGCACCCGAGTTGTTGATGTCGAAGTAGTCGCCGTTGATCGCCGCGATCGCGCCGCGGGAGGCGGCCATCTCGGAGACCGGCGCGGTGTCGGCGACGCGCTCCGGGCCCACGTAGCCGACGCGCACCGTGCCCCGGGGCACCTGCCCGTCCGCGCCCGCCGCTCCGAGGTCGGCGACGAGCACCTCGCCGCTGAGCCAGCCGTCCGCGCCCAGCCGCGCGAACCGCGTGAGCTCCAGGCCGGGCGCGATCCGCCGCTCGTCGCGGCGGGTGACAATGGCGTCACCGTCGTCGTCGAGCCGGAGCGGGGTGACTTCCCCGGAAGTTTCCGTGGATCCACCAGACGGCAGCGAAGCGCTCACGAAGGGCGTCGGAGCGGTCAGTGCCGTGTCCGCACGCGGGACGTCCTCCGGTGCGGGGAGGGGCGCCGCGAAGGCGCCGCTCGCGGGTGCCACAAGAAATGCGGTGGCAACTGTGCAGGTCAGCGCTTTGGTGAGTATTCCTCGCGGCTTTTCCGGCCGCGCGCCGGACAGGACTCGTCGCATGCTCGTTCCTTCTGGGGAGTCGGGGGGAGCGTTCTGCGGCAGGGTTGCGCGGCGAGGTTATGGCCCAACGACCAAAGTGTGAATATCACCCGAATCGCAACGTTGTTCACTGAACGCGAAACATGGGCGAGTTCGGGTGACACTACGATGCGTTCGTGGCAAACACGTCCCCGGCCTTCGACCAACGTCCTGCCCGTGTGCGCACGGACTGGGGCATCTCCGGTGCGCTCGCCCTCACCGCCACCGATGCGCGCTCGTCGCTGGTGGTCGTGGTGGACGTGCTCTCCTTCTCGACCACGGTCACCGTCGCCTGTGAGCAGGGCGCCGGCGTGTACCCGTTCCCGTACCACGATCCCGCCGGGGCGGCCCGGCTCGCGCGCACGATGCGCGCGGCCCTCGCCGGCCCGCGGTGGGAGGACGGCATCAGCATCTCGCCCGCGTCACTGCAGGACCTCGACGCCGAGCGCCTCGTGATCCCGTCCCCGAGCGCCGCGCAGATCTGCCACACCATCGCCAACCGGGGCGCACTGATCGTCGCCGGCAGCCTGCGCAACGCGAAGGCCGTGGCCGGCCTCGCCGCCGCGCACCTGGCCGCGTCCGAGCGGCACGACGTCGTGCTGGTCCCCGTGGGCGAGCGCTGGCCCGACGACACGCTGCGCCCCGCCCTGGAGGACTACCTGGCGGTCGGCTCCATCGCCGCGCGGCTCACCGCGATGCTGCCCGACGTGAGCATCTCCCCCGAGACCGAGGCCACGGTCACGCTGTGGAAGGGCACGCAGGACATCGTCGACTCCGTGGGCGGCACGGCCAGCGGCCGCGAGCTGCTCGACTCCGGGTTCGCGGACGACGTCATGATCGCCACCGAGGTCGACGCCACCGACGTGGTGCCGGTCCTGATGGACGGCGCGTTCGTGCCGCTCGGGCACCGCGTCGCCGCGGCCCGCAGCCGTCGGAACGTGGGCGCGAGCGCCCGCTAGCCCCGCGTGAGCCGGCCCGCGAGGGTCGTCACGACCTGGACGTCGCCGTCGAGCCAGGGCACGTCGTCCAGCTCGGCGGCCGTGAGCCAGCGCAGCTCGTCGTGGTCCTGGAGCGGCTCGGGCGTGCCGTCCGCCGGCAGCACGAACCACACCCGCATGCGGTGCCGTTCCGTGATCGGCCAGGCGCCGTCGTCGGGCCCGGGCACCTCGGCGCCGACGTCGACCCGTACCCCGAGCTCCTCGACGAGCTCGCGGCGCAGCGCGTCGACGTGCGCCTCGCCGGGTTCCACCTTGCCCCCGGGGAGCTCCCAGCGGCCGGCGAGCGCCGGGCGGCGCCGAGCGCCGGGCGGCGCCGAGCGCCGGGCGGCGAGCAGCCGGGTCGGCCGGTCGAGGTCGTCCACGATCGCGGCGGCGACCACGTCGATGAGGGTCTGCTGCATGCCGAGCAGTCTCCCACCCGGTCCGTCCGGCCCGAGGGACGAGTCACCGCGGCCGGACACAGCACGACGACGGCGCCTCTGGGGATTGGCGCCGTCGTCGGGGTGGCTGCGTGTCAGGCGACGATGTCGAACTCGTTCGCCTTGGCGATCGCCTCCGCGCGTGAGGACACGCCGAGCTTGCGGTACACACTGCGTACCTGCGTCTTCACCGTGTTGCGGGTGACGTAGAGCCGTCGAGCGATCTGCTCGAGTGTGGCGTCCTCGGTGAGGTTCGCCAGGATCACCCGCTCACGACGGGTCAGGCTGGGGAGACGGTGGTCAAGGGTCATCGCGGTCATGGTCGTTTTCCTCCACACAGCGGCCGGTTCTGGGGTTCCGGCCTACGGTTGCTGCTATGAGAAGGACTCAGCCGCCGCAACTTCATGACGCGGTTCTGAAAGAACTTCTTGACTGTTACCTTTCCGAGATCAAAACCGCCCCCCGAGCGCACGAAAGTGCATCTCAGGGGGCGGTTTCGCCCGCGGCCCGACCAGCCCCGGGACCGGTCAGGCCCCCGTGTGCTCCGCGTACTGCGCCGCGGTGAGCAGCTCGCCCGCGCCGGACACCTCGACCTTGAAGAGCCAGCCCTTGCCGTACGGGTCCTGGTTGACGATCTCCGGGTTGTCCACGGCCTCGGTGTTCACCTCGGTCACGGTGCCGCTCACCGGGGAGTAGAGCTCGGACACCGACTTGGTGGACTCGATCTCGCCCACCACGGAACCCGCCTCGATGGTGGCGCCCACCTCGGGCAGCTCCAGGTAGACCACGTCACCGAGCGCCTCGGCCGCGACGTCGGTCACGCCGATGACGGCGGGGGTGGACTGGTCCAGCCACTCGTGCTCGGTGGTGTACTTCAGGTTCTCGGGGAAGTCAGCCATGACAGCTCCTTGCGTGTAGGTCAGTTCTGAGGACGACGGTAGAACGGCATGGGCACCACCACGAACGGTTCGGCCCGGCCGCGCACGTCGACGGCGAGCTCGGTGCCCTCGGCCGACACCTCGGGCGTCACGTAGGCCATCGCGATCGGGTAGCCGAGCGTGGGCGACGGCGCACCGGACGTCACGCGGCCGACGACGGCGCCCACCTCGGTGCCGACGCCGCGCTGCACCACGTCGTAGTCCGCGCGCGCGGGGCGGCGCCCCTCGCCGCGCAGCCCGACGAGCACCCGCGCCGGCGCCGACTCCTTGCGTGCCGCCAGCGCGTCCCGGCCGACGAACGGGATGGGCGTGCCGTCCTCGGTCGCCTTGTCGAGCCGCACCACGCGGCCCATCCCGGCCTCGAAGGGCGTGGTCGTGGTGTCGAGCTCGTGGCCGTAGAGCGGCATGCCGGCCTCGAGCCGCAACGAGTCGCGGGCCGAGAGGCCCGCCGGGACCAGCCCGAGGGGCTCGCCCGCGGCGAGCAGGGCGCGCCAGAGCGCGACGGCCTTCTCGGCGGAGACCCAGAGCTCGAACCCGTCCTCGCCCGTGTAGCCGGTGCGGCCCACGAGGAGGGGCTCGCCCTGGAACCGCATGCCCATGCACGCGTAGTACTTGAGGTCGGCGAAGGCGGTGCCGCCCGAGATCTCGGCGTCCTCCACGAGGCCCTCGGTGGCGAGCAGGATCTCGACGGCCCGCGGACCCTGCACCGCGATCAGCGCCTGGCCCGGCTGGACGTCCTTGAGCACCACGTCGAACCCGGCGGTGCGCTCCTGCAGCTTGCCCAGCACGAGCTCGGCGTTGGCGGCGTTCGCGATGACGGAGTACGCACCGGGGGCGTCGTGGTAGACGATCAGGTCGTCCAGCACGCTGCCGTCCTCGGCGCAGATCATCGAGTAGCGGGCGCCCATCTCACGGACCTTCGAGATGTAGCCGACCAGCGCGTGGTCGAGGAACGCCGCGGCGTCCGGCCCCGTCACGTTGATGTTGCCCATGTGCGACAGGTCGAACAGGCCGGCAGCCTCGCGCACCGCGCGGTGCTCGGCCAGGTCGGACGTGTAGCGCAGCGGCATCAGCCAGCCGCCGAACGGCGTCATCGAGGCGCCGAGCGCCACGTGCTCGTCGTACAGCAGAGTCCTACGGTCCTCACCCATCGATCAATCCTCTCGTCGGCGACGTGTCAGACGTACGGGTCACCCGGGTGACCCGTACGTCTGACACGGGCGGCGTGTTCTGGCAGGTCACTCGGCGAAGGCCTCGACGGGCGGGCACGCGCACACGAGGTTGCGGTCGCCCTTGGCACCGTCGATGCGGCGCACCGGCGGCCAGTACTTGTTCCCACGGAGCGACGCCACAGGGAACGCGGCCAGCTCGCGTGAGTACGGCTTGGTCCACTCGTCCGTCATGACCGACGCCGCGGTGTGCGGCGCACCGCGCAGCGGCGAGTCCTCGGCGGTCCAGCGGCCGGCCGCGACGGCGTCGATCTCGCCGCGGATGGCGATCATCGCGTCGACGAACCGGTCGAGCTCGGCGAGGTCCTCCGACTCCGTGGGCTCCACCATGAGCGTGCCCGGCACGGGGAACGCCAGCGTGGGGGCGTGGAAGCCGTAGTCCATGAGCCGCTTGGAGACGTCCTCCGCGGTCACGCCGGTCTCGGCGGTGATCTTGCGCAGGTCGAGGATGCACTCGTGCGCCACCAGGCCGTTCGGGCCGGTGTAGAGCACGGGGAAGTGCGGGTCGAGCCGGCTCGCCACGTAGTTGGCGGTCAGGACGGCGGCCTTGGTCGCCTCGGTCAGCCCGTCCGGCCCCATGAGGGCCACGTAGGCGTACGAGATCGGCAGGATGCCGGCGGAGCCGTACCGCGTCGAGGCCACGGGGATGCCCGCGGCACCAGCGCTGGTCGAGCCCGTCGAGACACCCGGCGTCGGGTCGCCCGGGAGGAACGGCACGAGGTGCTCGGCCACCGCGACCGGGCCCACGCCCGGGCCGCCGCCGCCGTGCGGGATGCAGAACGTCTTGTGCAGGTTCAGGTGCGAGACGTCGCCGCCGAACTCACCCGGCCGGGCCAGGCCCACCAGCGCGTTCAGGTTGGCGCCGTCGATGTACACCTGGCCGCCGGCCTCGTGCACCAGGTCGCAGACCTCGCGCACGTGCTCCTCGTACACCCCGTGCGTGGACGGGTAGGTGATCATGATGCCCGCGACCTGGGGGCCGTGCTGGTCGAGCTTGGCGCGCAGGTCGTCGAGCAGGATCTCGCCGTCGTCGGCCGTGGACACCACGACGACGCGCAGGCCCGCGAGTGCGGCGGAGGCCGCGTTGGTGCCGTGCGCGGACGCCGGGATGAGCACGATGTCGCGGTGCTCCTCGCCGCGGGAGGCGTGGTAGCCCTTGATCGCGAGCAGGCCGGCGAACTCGCCCTGGCTGCCGGCGTTGGGCTGCACGGAGACGGCGGCGTAGCCGGTGATCTCGGCGAGCTGGGCCTCCAGCGCGGTGACGAGCTCGGTGTAGCCCTGGGTCTGGTCGACGGGGGCGTACGGGTGGATGTCCGCGAAGCCGGGCCACGAGATGGCCTCCATCTCGGCGGTCGCGTTGAGCTTCATGGTGCAGGAGCCCAGCGGGATCATGGTGCGGTCCAGCGCGAGGTCCTTGTCCGAGAGCTTGCGCAGGTAGCGCAGCATGCTGGTCTCGGAGCGGTGCTGGTGGAAGATCGGGTGGGTCAGGTACGACGTCGTCCTGGTCACCTCCTCCGGCAGGGCCGAACCGAGGACTGGGCCGGACACGTCGAAGGGCTCGTCCGAGAACACTGCGAGGACGTTCGCGACGTCCTGCGCCGTGGTGGTCTCGTCGGTACTGATCTGCACGTGGTCGGCGTCCGGCACGAACAGGTTGTACCCGGCGTCGGCCGCGGCACGCGCGATCTCCTGCGCCCTGCCCGGGACCGCGACGCGGACAGTGTCGAAGAAGACGTCGTGCTCGACCTTGACGCCTGAGGCGTGAAGACCCTCGGCGAGAGACAACGCGTACCCGTGGACCCGGGTAGCGATCGCCTTGAGGCCCTCGGGGCCGTGGTAGACCGCGTACATGCTGGCCACGATGGCCAGCAGGGCCTGGGCGGTGCAGATGTTGCTCGTGGCCTTCTCGCGGCGGATGTGCTGCTCGCGGGTGGCCAGCGCGAGGCGGTAGCCCGCGGCGCCGTCGACGTCGATGGAGACGCCGACCAGGCGGCCGGGGAGCTGGCGCTCCAGACCCTTCTTGACCGCCATGTAGGCGGCGTGCGGGCCGCCGTAGAACAGCGGGACGCCGAAGCGCTGCGCGGAGCCCACCGAGATGTCGGCGCCGAGCTCGCCGGGGCTGGCCAGGAGCGTCAGGGCGAGCAGGTCCGTGGCGACGGTGACGAGCGCCCCGGCGGCCTTGGCCTCGGCGATCACGCCGCGGGCGTCGAACACGCGGCCGGAGGCGCCGGCCTGCTGCAGCACGAGACCCACGAGCTGGCCGGCGGGCAGCTCGGCGGGGAGGCCCGCCTGCAGGCCGTCGGAGAGGTCCGCGACCACGACCGGGAGGCCGATCGCCTCGGCGCGGCCCTTGGCCACGGCGAGCGACTGCCCGAACAGGTCGGCGTCCAGGACGACGTAGCCCTCCTTGGCCCGCGAGGCGCGCCACATCAGGGCGACAGCCTCGGCGACGGCGCTGGCCTCGTCGAGCAGGGAGGCGTTGGCGATCTCGAGGCCCGTGAGGTCCTCGACCGCGGTCTGGAAGTTGAGGAGCGCCTCGAGCCGGCCCTGGCTGATCTCCGGCTGGTACGGCGTGTAGGCCGTGTACCAGGCGGGCGACTCGAGCACGTTGCGCCGGATGACGGCGGGCGTGTGCGTGCCGTAGAAGCCCTGCCCGATCATCTGGGTCTTGACCTGGTTCTTGCCCGCGAGCTCGCGGAGGTGCGCGAGCACCTCCGCCTCGGTGCGGGCGGCCGGCAGGTTCAGCGGCGCCTGGCTGCGGATCGCCTTGGGGACGGCCCGGTCGACGAGGGTGTCCATCGTGTCGATGCCGAGCTGGTCCAGCATGGTGCGGACCTCGCGGCCGCGCGGGCCGAGATGCCGGTCGGCAAAGACGTCGGGGTTGTGGGGCGTGCTCACGGCGGGCTCCTGGCTGTCCGAGGGCGTGGGGACGACTGCGGTCCCTCCCCGCTCTGTCATCGGACCCGTGCCCGCTCGCGGGCATGCGTCGACCTGAGAGTTTTGCCGGTCCGTCATGTTCCCTCCCGGACAGCGGGGAGGAGGGCGGGACGCGCCGGCTTGCACCGTCGGTGGAGCCGCCGCACCGGTTGCCCGGCGGCGGCTCGCTTTCCAGAGTTGCCTCGCCGCGGCGGTACGGGGGCCTGAGAGATTCCCGGGGAGGAAATTGCTCCTTCGGCGCCGGGTCGCGCGGCGTCTGGACGACGACGGCGCGGGGCCGGACTCTCCCGCCGCGGTTCTGGCGGCACGGTCCTGGTCGGGCTGATCGAGATCGAGCCGATCGAGCCAGGGCCGTTGAAGATGTTCAGTTATGCGGACATCGTAGCGGCGCGCGCAGGGTGGCGGCGCTACCCCAGGTCGATCTCCCGGGCCGCCACGACCATCTCGTCCACCACGGCCCGGACGATCGGGCCGGGCTCGTGCCGGTTCTGCCGGTGCCGCACCACGAGCCGCCGCGAGCCGAGCCCGGCGAGCGCCACCACGGCGACGCCGTCCGGCACCTCCTGCTGGAGGGCCAGGGCCGGCAGCATCGCGACGCCCTGGCCGGCGGCGACCAGGGAGATCGCGGTGTCGAAGTCGTTGTAGGCGTGGCGCGTCTCGAACGTGGTGCCGAGCTGCGCGGCGAGCCGGCTCGCGGCTCGCTCGGCCGCCGAGCCGGCCTGCGGGCCCACCCACGTGAGCGTCGCGAGGTCGTCCAGCCGCTCGGGCTCGGGCAGGCTGGTGGGGACCACGATGCGCCACGGCTCGTCGAGCAGCGGCACGTCGTGCGCACCGCGCGGGGCCGGGGCGTCCACGGCGACGTCGCGCTCCAGCACCACCGCGTCCAGGTCGCCGGCACGCAGCCGGCGCACGGAGTCGGTCGGGTCGTGCTCCTGCACGTCGACCTCGATGTGCGGGTGCCGTTCCGCGAGCGAGACGAGCATCGGCGCGACGACCGTGCGGATCGCCGTCTGGATGGACCCGACGGAGATCCGGCCCGTCAGCTCACCCTCCAGCGCGGCCACGGCCTGCCGCGCCTGGACCAGCTCCGCCTCGATACGTTCGGCCGCGTCCGCGAGCACCCGGCCGGCGGGCGTCAGCGTCACCCCACGCGGCCCCCGGTCCAGCACGTCGATCCCCTCTTCGGCCTCCAGCCGGGCGATCTGCTGGGACACGGCGGACGGCGTGACGTGCAGCAGGTCGGCCGCCGCGAGCACCCCGCCGGCACGATGCACGGCAAGGAGGAAAGCGAGTCTTCGCGGGTCAGTGGCCATGTAGCGATGCTACATCCCGGAGTCACAAACATTCGATTGTGCTGAAGGCGCAAGTGACTCATGATTGACCCTGGCAGCGGCTGGACCCAGCTCCTCCCGGACCGCCGGCCACCCCTTCCCCTGGATACCGGTTCTCGGTCTCCGCCACATCCTCGAATCGTTTCGAGCAGTTTCCCCAGGAGTTCCTCATGTCCCTCATGCTGGTCGTCACCGTCCTCGGCTGGGTTGGCGCCATCGCCGGCCTCGTGGCCTATGCCATGGTCAGCCGCGGGCGCTGGAGCGCCGATTCCCTCGCGTTCCAGGGCACCAACATGCTGGCGGCCGGGACCCTGCTGACGGTGGCCGCGGCGAACGGCATCTGGCCGTCCGCCGCGTCGAACATGGCCGCCATCCTCATCGGCGTGAACGCGGTGTACACCGTGGTGCGGGCCAAGAAGCGCGCCGCGAAGGAGGCGGCCGCGCTGCGGGTCGTCGAGGACGCCGTCGACACGGTGCCGGACCACGTCCCGGACCACCTCGCCGACCACGCACCCGCGCCGCGGCCCGCCGTCAGCTACCGCGCGTTCGCCGAGGCCGCCTGACGGCTCCCCCGTTCCCCGCTCCGTGGGATCCGGTGTCTCCCCCCGGATCCCGCGGAGCGCGTCCCGTTGCAGGGTGTGCACGATGTGGTGCGCTGGGGTCATGACCCCGCGCATCCGACAGGTGGTGTTCGACACCACCGACGCACGTGCACTCGCCGAGTTCTACCGGGAGCTCTTCGGGCTCCGGTACCGCCCTGGCGACGAGAAGCCGCCGGAGGGCGTGTCCGACCCGAACGGCAACGACTGGCTGGTCCTGCGCAACGACGACGGCGCGCACCTGGCGTTCCAGCAGGTGTACGACCTGCCGCGGTCGACCTGGCCGGAGTCAGGCATCCCCCAGCAGCTCCACCTCGACACGACGGTGCCGGACGTCGACGCGCTCGCCGAGGCACGCGACCACGCCCTCGCCCTCGGCGCGACGCTGCTCTACGACCGGTCGGACGATCCCGAGGAGCCGCTCTACGTCTTCGGCGACCCGATGGGCCACCCGTTCTGCGTGTTCGTGGGCTGACCGGCTCGGGCCAACGCCGAACGCGTGGGCGGACGCCGGACGCGTGGCGCTACGCCGTCGGACGGGTGAACGACACGTCCACGACCAGCGCGCAGTGGTCCGAGACCCCGGTGTCCACGACCCGGCCCTCCACGGAGCCGATGCCCCCGCCCGGGACGTCGCCGTCCGGCACCTGGGGCACGCCCTCGTCGAGGAGGACGTGGTCGATCTGGAACCGCGGGTCGTGCCGCGGGAACGTGTCGCCCGTCGCGAGGGGGCGCCAGCCGGTGCGGTCGGCGGGCACCGAGCCCCGCAGGTTGAAGTCGCCCAGCAGGACCAGGGGGCGTCGCAGCCCGACGAGCCGACGGCGCAGGTAGTCCACCTGACGTTCCGCGTGCCGCTCGCCCGCGGTGCCCCGGCGGTAGCCGGCGACCCGACGCGCCATCCCGCCCGCCCAGCTCACGGCGGAGAACTGATACACGCTCAGGTGCGTGCACACCACGGTGACCGGGCCTGACGGCGCGTCGACCCGGGCCGCGAGCGCCACTCGCGGCTCGTCCGTGCCGAGCTGGACGCGGCCCCACACCCAGGGCGTCGCGGGCGGCAGCAGCACGGTGTGCCAGCTCAGGACGGGGAACCGGGACAGGAGCGCGATGCCGTACCCGGGCGCGCCGGGCCGCTCCGCCCGGCGGGCGCGGCGTCGGATGCCGGGATAGCGGAACGGGCCGGCCAGCGCGGGCCGGAACCGGTGGTCGACGGCGCCCATCGCGGCCGCGCAGAGTGCCGCCTGGTCCGCGCCCCCGGATCGCACCTGCCCCTGGTCGACCTCCTGCAGCCCCACGATGTCGGCGTCGAGCGCGGCGACAGCCCGGGCAAGGCGGTCGTTGTCGACGCGGCCGTCCGGGCCGAGGCCGTGCTGGACGTTGAACGTGGCGATGCGCACGTGTCGATCCTGTCCTCGGCGTGCGGCGGGCGCCACCCCGGCTCGCGGGACCCGTGACCCGAACCTTTCTGCGGCGACCGTGCAACCTTTGACCCAGGTCCGCCGTAGTGGGTGGCATGACGCAGGAGAGCGGGGCGACCGTGGGCAACCTTCGGACGGGCGAGCCGTCGGGCGACGACCGGACGGGCGACGTGCAGGTCTCGGTGGTGCGCTCCCGCGACGCGGAGTTCACCGAGTTCGTCCGGGACTGCGGGCCGTACCTCTACCGGACGGCGTACCTGCTGTGCGGCGACCCGCACCGCGCGGAGGAGCTGGTCCAGTCGACGTTCGAGCGGGTCTACCGCACCTGGGCCAAGGTCAAGCCGGGCACGCAGCGCGCCTACGCGCGCCAGATCCTGGTCAACCTGCGGATCGACGGCTGGCGGCACACCCGCCGTGAGTCGTTCCCGGGCGACGACAAGATCCCCGTCGCGCCGGCGTCGGACCATGCCGGACACGTGGTGCTGCGCGACGAGCTGGTCCGAGGCCTGGCGCAGCTCCCGGTCAGCCAGCGGCGGGTCGTGGTGCTGCGGCACCTGCTGGACCTGCCCGAGGCCGAGGTCGCCCGAGAGCTCGGCATCGCCGTCGGCACGGTGAAGGCGGCCAACTCCCGCGGCCTCGCCCGCCTGCGGGACCTGCTCGTCGCGCAGACCGAGACGATCGAGCCCGCGACCTTCGACGAGCAGGCCGTGCTCGACCGGAGCCGGGCCGCGCTGCGCCGGCGCCGGGCCCGCCAGGCGGTGGGGGCCGCGTGCGTGGCGCTCCTGCTGGCGCTCGGGGTCGTGACGCGCGGGCCGGTGCCGCTGCCCGTCGTGGGTCCGGTGGTGCTGCCGGGCGGAGACCTGATCGCGCGCCTGCTCGACGACGGCCGCACCGAGGGGTTCACCCCGGGCCCGGCGCCGGACCTGGCGGGCGCCACCCCACTCGCCTGCCCCGAAGAGGTGCCCGCGCCGTCGCCGGCGCGACCCGCCGAACCGGGCGAGGACACCGGAGTGCTCGGCGGCGCCGCCGTCGTGGTCGACGCCGCCGACGCGCGCCCCTTGACCTGCTTCGACGTCAGCATCGAGGCGGTCACACCCGGCTCCCTCGACGACGCGGGGCTGCCGGTCGCGGCCGACGGCGACCCGCTGCCCGAGCCCCACGGGCTCTCGGACACCGGCAAGATCTGGAACTTCGACGACGCGCGCATCCGGACGAGCACATGGGCGGGTGACGGATCGATGTCATCCACCTCCCTGACGCGGTACCAAGGCCGGAGTACGTTCCCGACCGGCCTGGCCGTGACCGGGGAGCATGTGGTCTGGAGCGAGTACGGTGCGGCGGAGACGTCGCCGCGCCAGAGCTTCCTCCGTACGCTCAACCTCTCCGGCGACACCTTCACCACCGTGGTGGACCCCCTGGCCACCACCGAGGACAGCCTGTGGCTGCTGGCCACCACCCAGGACCGTGCCCTGTGGACGGTCGGGGCCACGGCTGACGACACCCGCCTGTTCACCACCACCCTCGACGGCGACGGCACGCCGACCGAGCTCGCGGCAGGCATCACCGCGCTCCCCTCGGCCGGCGTCACCGCGCTCGCCGCGGACGACGACGAGGCCGTCGCCGCCATCCGGACCCCCGGTGACGGCGGGACCAGCACGACGGCATTCCACCTGTTCGACACCGAGGCCGCCGGAGGCCTCGGTGGCAACCTGATCGCCGAGATCGATCATGACGCGTCGGTCCGGGTCACCGCGATCGCCATCTCGGACGACGTCATCGCGTGGACGGTGATGCCCGCCGACGCCGGATCCGGATCCGGCTCCCTCTACGTCCTCAACCGGGTCGGCGGCTTCGACAGCGTCGTACGGCTCCCCGACGGTGTCGTCGGCGACCTCCGCGCGTCGGGCAGCCTGATCTCGTGGACCAGCACCGACACCACCGCCCAGGACCCGAAAGACCTGGCCTACCTGTACCGCTCCGGGCAGTCGTCGTCCGGGTACGACGGTCCCGACCTCGCCCGCCTCCCGGGCGGTTCGGTGACGACGAGCGTGGCCGGCAACCGCACCGCCTGGCTCGAGACTGCGGATGCGCGCCTGTGGCTCGTCGAGGGCACCCTCGCCCCGTCGCTCGACCGCGGTTGACGGGCGCGTCCGGTCCGGCCGCGGTCGCCGCGGACCGTGTCAGAGGTCGCCGGGAGCGATCGGGGCGGCCAGGAACTCGTCGATCGCCTCGCGGGTGGGGAACACCGTCACGCCCGGGCCGGAGAAAAGGTGCACCAGCGTGAGGGCGATGTCCCGGACGGCGATGTTCGCCGCGTTCGACGCCTCGCGGAGCAGGTCGAAGGCCGCGTCCTCGTCGGCGCCGTAGACCACCATGAGCACGCCCTTGGCCTGCTCGATCACCGCGCGGCGCTCCGCCGACGCCCGGATCGAGGCCGTCGCGTCGCGGGCCGCCGCCTCCCGCTGCGAGTCGGTCACGTCGATGAAGTACCCGAACAGCTCGGTCACCCGGTCGGTCTCGGGATCGCGCCGCCCCTGGCCCGTCACCGCGAGCGTCCGCGTCTCGCCGTTGGCGTCGAGGATCCGGTGCACCGAGCTGAAGGGCTGTCCGGTCTCGGCCGCCTCCCGCAGCACGCCGTCCACGCGGGCGCGGTCGTCGGGGTGCTTGTGGGACAGCATCAGCGGAGTCGTGGGCACGATCTGACCCGGCTGGAAGCCGTGCATCTCGTACACCTCGTCAGACCATTCCCACTCGCCCGTGGCCAGGTCGAGCCGGTACCGACCGACCGGGGACGACTTGCCGGCGGCGAGCACCTGCTCGACGCCGTCCACGATCGCGGGCTCGCCGGGAGTCGATGAAGAGTTCACGAAACTCCTTGCAGGGTGATGTTCCGGGCCTGGTGGGACCGAGAGTACGGGATGTGCGGCCTGACGAGGCACGGGCTAGCGTGAACAAAGGTCGAAGAAGATCGCGTCGGCCGGGACCTCGCACGACGACGGAGGACTACGTGAGCCATGAACAGGCGTTCCCACCGCAGCAGCAGACCCCGCCGGGCGCCACGGACCAGATGGTCCCGACGCCCGACCACGGCGAGACGAGCTACGTCGGCACCGACAAGCTCCTGGGCCGGAAGGCCTTGGTGACCGGCGGCGACTCGGGTATCGGACGCGCGGTCGCCATCGCGTTCGCCCGGGAGGGCGCCGACGTCGCCATCTCCTACCTGCCCGAGGAGGAGCACGACGCGCGGGCGACGGCGGAGTGGGTGCGCGAGGCAGGACGCCAGTGCGCGCTGCTCCCGGGTGACCTGCGGGACGAGCCGACGGCGCGTGGCGTCGCGCACCGGGCGGCGGGCGAGCTGGGCGGCATCGACGTACTGGTGAACAACGCGGGCTACCAGATGGCGCGCCGCGAGTCGGTCGCGGACGTGACGACCGAGGAGCTCGACCGCGTGCTCAAGACCAACCTGTACGCCCTGTTCTGGGTGACACAGGCCGCGCTCGGGCACATGGGCGAGGGCGGCGCGATCATCAACAACTCGTCGATCCAGGCCTACCAGCCGTCAACGTCGCTGCTCGACTACGCGGCCACCAAGGCCGCGATCAACAACATCACGGTGAACCTCGCCGCCGAGCTGGGGCCGCGCGGCATCCGCGTGAACGCGGTGGCGCCCGGGCCGATCTGGACGCCGCTGCAGCCGGCCACCCAGCCCGAGGAGAAGATCGAGTCGTTCGGCAGCGACACCCCGCTGGGCCGGGCGGGGCAGCCCGCCGAGGTCGCGCCGGCGTTCGTCTTCCTGGCCTCGCCGACCACGGCGTCGTACGTGTCCGGGACGGTGCTCGGTGTGACGGGCGGCAAGCCCGTCTTCTAGGAGCGGGCCGAGGAGCGGTCGGCCGGCGCGATCACCTCGACCGTGCCGTGCTCGCCGTCCACCCGCACCAGGTCGCCCGTGTGCAGGCGCATCGTCGCGTTGCCGCACCCGACGACCGCCGGGATGCCCAGCTCGCGGGCCACGATCGCGGCGTGCGAGAGGGGCGCGCCGACGTCGGTCACGACGGCGGCGGCGCGCGGGAAGAGCGGCGTCCAGCCCACGTTGGTCACCGTGGTGACCAGCACCTCGCCGGGCTCCAGCGCCTCGCCGTCCTCCACCGAGCGCACCACCCGGGCGACTCCCTCGGTCACGCCCGACGCCCCGGGGAAGCCCCGGACCTGGTCGGAGCGTGCGGACTCCCGGCCGTGCTCGTCGTAGACGTCCGACCGCCGGTCGGGGTCGGCGGCCCACCGCACCGGGTCGAACCGGCCACGGATCACGGCCGGGTACGCCGGCAGGCTCCGGTACAGGTCGTAGGTGGCGCGGCGCACGGGGACGACCTCGCGCCCGCTCTCCCCGGTGCGCGACCCCGTGCCGGCGCGGAGCACGTCGAGCAGCTCGTCGACGGTCAGGTAGAAGACGTCGTCGCCGAGGCCGGTGAGATCGCCGGCCCGCACCGCGAAGGCGCGCAGGGCCCAGAACGTGCGGATCACCTCGGACCGCGCCCGCTCCCGGTCCCGCGCGTTCCGGGCCCACCGGTCGAGCTGGCTGCGCAGGCGTGCGGCCTTGCGCGGCGACAGACGTTCGAGCCGCTCCCAGACGGCGGCCCGCGCCCCCTCCTGCCGGTCGAGCAGCGCGTCGACATCGGTCCCGGCCGCCGCCGCGATCTGCCGGTCCAGCCAGGCGGGGTCCTCCGCCGGGCGCGGCCGGGAGACCTCGAACTCGTCGACGCACCGGTGCCCGTACCGCGTCACGTACGTCTCGCGGTCGAGCCGCCCGAGGGCCACCTCGCGCAGGTTGACCAGCGTCTCCATGCTGGCCAGGTGCTGTCCGCCGGAGGACAGGCCGGACGTCAGGGTCTCCGTGTCGGCGTCGCCGAGCAGCGTGCGCAGGTCGCGGCGCAGCGTCAGCAGCTTGGTGCCGTCCTGCCGGGCGGCGCCGCGCAGCACGCGCGAGGAGGCCTCCAGGTAGGGGCCGAGCTCCGCGGTCCAGAACTCCGCCAGCCCGGCCGGGTCGCCGACGTCAGCCGCGCGCCGGCGCAGGTCGGTGCCGCGCTGCTCGGCGGTGCCCAGGAATCCCGGCACGGCGCGGACGTCGCGCACGAGCGACGTGAGGTTCCGCCCCACCATCGGGAGGAGCCGCCGGAGCAGCTCCCCGCGGCCGATCGGGACCACCGGGATGTCGGGCTGACCCGGGAGCCGCCCGAACACCTCGCGGTACGCCGCGTCCACCGCCTTGCGCATGCCGAGTGCCTGGGCGACCGTCTCGGTGGTGCTGAGGTTCATGTAGAACCGGCCGCCGATGGTGCCGTACGCGGGGACGCCGATATCCGTGTCGGCCATCGCGTTCGCCATGAAGATCCGGACGAGCGACCAGGTCAGCGGTGTCATCACGCTGGGCAGCGCCTCGCCCAGGTTCGCGTTGGTCCACAGGAAGTCGCCCAGCAGGCTGTCGTTCCACACCTCCGTGACCGCGACCTGGCCCGCCGCACCCGTGACGGGGCGCGCCTGGAGGATCGCGGGGGCGCCGTCGTGCAGCGCCCACTCCACGTCCATCGCCACGCCGTACAGCTCCTCGATGCGGACGCCGAGCGCGGCGAGCCCCGCGGCCTGCTCGTCGGTGAGTGCGGGCTCGTCCCGCAGCGCGGCGGGGACCGGCTCGTTCCGGGTCCCGTCGGGGGTCCGCACCGTGCGGACCTCCTTGGTGCTCACCGTGCGCTCCACCGCGCCGCCGACCCGCGCCACCAGGAAGGTGTCAGGCGTGACCTGCCCGCCGACCACGGCCTCACCCAGCCCCCAGGTCGCGTTGATCAGCACGCGGTTGCGGGAGCCGGTCATCGGGTCGACTGTGAACAGGATGCCGGCGGCGTCGGCGTCGACCAGCCGCTGCACCACCACCGCGAGGGTGACCTCCTCGGCGGGGATGCCATGGCGCGCGCGGTAGCCGATCGCGCGCGCCGTCCACAGGGAGGCCCAGCAGTCCCGGACCGCCCGGAGCAGGGCGTCCTCGCCCCGGATGTTGAGGAACGAGTCCTGCTGGCCGGCGAACGACATGCCCGGGAGATCCTCAGCCGTGGCCGAGGAGCGGACGGCGACGGCGGGGGCGTCGTCCGGGGTGCCCGCGGGGGCGCCGTCCGCGGCGCGCAGGCTTGCGTACCCGGCCCGGACGGCGTCGGCGACCGCCGCCGGGATCTCCAGGCCGGCGAACACCGCAGCGATCCGGGCCGCCGCGGCCTCGTGCGTCTCGGGGCGGTCGGGGTCCACGTCCCGGGCCGCGGCGACGATCGCCTGCTGCGGCGCTCCGGCGACCACTGCCCGGTAGGCATCCGTGGTGACGTGGAAGCCGCCGGGAACCGGCAGGCCGGCGGCGGCCAGGCGGGCGAGGGACGAGCCCTTGCCGCCGGTCGCCGCCAGCTCCACCGCCGCGGGATCCGCGAGCGGCAGCGTGAACGAGTGCGTGACCTCGGTGCTCACGACGGGTCTCCTTCTGCTGGCGTGGGGTCTTCCTCGGGCGTGGGGTCTTCTTCCCCTGGGAGGTCGTCGTCGGGCGGGAGGTCGTCGCCGAGCGACTCCCGCAGCCGGGCCCGCGCCACGGCGTAGGCCTGGTCGACGAAGGCGCGGGTGGCGTCCGCGCAGACGACGCGCGCGGCGTCGGACGGCGGGTGGTCCGCGGCGAAGGCGCGCGCGAGCGCGTCGCCGATCAGCTCGCCGGCGCGTTCGTCGGACACCCGGAGGGAGTCGGGCATCATCCGCAGCGAGACGAGTGAGCCGTGCAGCACGGCGGCGACTAGGGTGAGGTGGTCCTCCAGGCTGAGGTCGTCCCGCACCAGGCCGTGCTCGCGAAGCGTGGCGAGGTACGCGCCGAACGGCGCCACCATCTCGGGCGTGGTCGTACTGGTCTGCTTGCGGGCCACGAGCTTGCCCAGCACCGCGGAGTCCTGGACCATCGCGGCCTGCAGCAGCGGACGCCGGTGGAGCTCGTGGGCGAGCAGGCCGAAGAGCCCGGGCAGGGTGGCGGACCCCGGGTCCTCGCGGAGCCGATTGCGGACGGCGCCGACCATCTGCGCCCGGTCCCACCGCATCAGGGCGGCGAACAGGTCCTCGCGGCTGCCCCAGTGCAGGTAGATGGTGCCCTTGGCGACTCCGGCGAGCCGGGCGACGTCGTCGATGGTGGTCTTGTCGTAGCCCCAGCGCAGCACCAGCTCGGTGGCGGCGTCGAGGATCCGCTCCGCGCGTTCGAGCCTGCGCTGCGCGGTACCGCGTCGCTGCGTCGTCGTCGCGCCCATGCCTGGTGCCTCCACCCCGGCCTCGTGAAAATATGACCAGATTCGTTCATCTGGTCATATTTGAGGCTAGACCCGCGCCGAGCAGGAGGTCAACCTGCTTTTTCGGGCTACCTGACCGTGATGGTCACGGCGTGCTGGGACGGCGCCTGGAGGGACGTACCCGGGTACTCGGCGATCCAGCGACCGGAGATGCTCGTGCCGACCTTCGTGGTGTAGGTGCCGCCCGAGCCCGTCTTCACGGTCTTCTTGTAGACCGGGCCGCGCGTGCCCGCGGGGTCGAAGTACAGCTTCACCGGGGTGTTGGGCGACAGCCGGTTCTCGACCTTCGTGTCACCGACCAGCTGAACCTTCCGCACCGCACCGCTCAGAGTGATGGTCTTCGGCCCCGTGAACGTCTTGGCCGACGCCGAGACGCTCGTGCTGCTGGCGCGCTTGACCGTCATGGTGGTGATGGTGCGGTCAACCAACACGAAGCGTGTCGAGCAGCCGGCGCGCCCGAACAGCGGAACCGCCGTGCAGACGGCGACGTGCTGTTCGTTGATCCCGACGTCATACACCCCGGCGGGCATCCACGGGCTGATCCGCACCTCGGCGTGATCCGACTGGGACTCCGGGGCGACCGAGCCGTCGGGCAGGACGGCCGCCGGCCAGTGAAGCTGCGGGCTGAACCCCGCACCGTTCGGGTACTTGCCCTCGCCGCGCCTGCTCTCGATCGACATGTGACTCGAGCTGCGCGTCCCGCCGAAACCGACGAATGCCAGGTCGAACCGTGCGGTCACGGAATGGAGGCCGATGACGACGTCGGGAGCGATGATCCGCACACCGCCCGAGTAGGTACCGACCGCCTTGACCGCCGAGCCGGAACGGACAGGTCGGTTGATGGCGCGGGTCTCCTGTGTGGCGTCCACCGGCGTCGACTCCACGTACCGGTCGGACTTCGGGACCACGGCCCGCCAGGTGCCGTCCGACGGCGCGACCAGCGTCTTCTCGAAGTAACCCCGAGCGTCGGGCGTCGCCGAACCGCGATACACCCGCGGCGCCGTGCCCTTCGGGTCGAACCAGATCTGGACCGGCTCACCGACCAATGGCGTCCACCCGGATGATCCGCGCAGCGCGATGCCCGAGACCACAACCTTCTTGCCTGCGGGAACGTTCGGCGGGGTCGTCTGGAAGTCACTGAGCCTGGCACTCGTGCGCACGAAGAACTCGACAATGTCCGTGCCCGCGACGCGGACCTCCACCGACCCGGCTTCGGTCTCCACATCGACGATCGCGTCGAACGAGACCAGGTACCGACCGAGATCCAGACCGATCGGAAGGTCGAAGTCAACGGCGTTCCACACCGTGCCACTTCCGTATTCGAACGCGGTCTCCCGAGCGTAGATCTGCTCGCTCCGCGGATCCATCACCCGGATCCTCGCACTGGTCAGACTCACGGAGGTCCCGTTGTGCCCGAGCCGGACGGACATGCTCTGACCGCCGTCGGGCACATAGATCTGCGCTGTGACCTGGACGTCTCCGTTCGAGCCGGTGATCGTTCGGACATTGGCGCTGGCAGATGCGGTACCGACCACCAGCCCCGCGCCCGTCAGGACCAACGCCGACAGGACACCTACTACTCGTCGCACCGACGCGCGCATGAACAGCCTCTCCACCTACCAAGGAATGTGCTCGGGATCCTGCCAGGCCCTTCGGCCTCCAAGACTCGATTCCGGGCCGGGGCCCGGGTGAATTCGCGACGCCGCTACTTCACCGTGATCGTCACGGCCCGCTCGGACGGCGCCTGGAGGTCCGTGCCCGGGTACTTCGCGATCCACTGGCCGGACCGGGTTGTGCGGTACGTCGTCGTGTAGACGCCCTTCGAGTTGGTCCGCACTGTCTTCTTGTACTGCGGCCCCGTGGCGCCGGCCGGGTCGAAGTACAGCTTGACCGGCGTGTTCGGCGACAGCCGGATCGCGGCCTTCGTGTTGCTCACGAGCTGCACCTTGCGCACCGCGCCGCGGAGCGTGATCGTCTTCGACCCGGTGAACGACGTCGCCGAGGCCGCGATGGTCGTACTGCTCGCCCGGCGGACGCGCACGGTGGTGACCACGTCCCCAGGCATCGAGACACGCGCCTCCCGGGCGTCCCAGCGATCCGTGTAGACGGCCATCTCGCCCGTGAACCTGACGTCGTACAGACCGGCCGGATGCACGGCGGACAGCCGGTAGGCGCGCGTCGCGCTGTAGTTCGTCCGCCACGGGAACTCGCCGCTGCTGTAGTAGACGTCGCCCGCACCGAACCGCCCTTCCGCACGGCGGTTGGTCATGAAGGGACCGGAGAACTTGAGGTTCCCGGGGTATCCCGCAGTCAGGAGCCCCGCGTCGACGTAGACCGTCTGCGGCTCGATCCGGGTCACGACGTCCTGCACGATCACCCGCGCCTTCGCGGTGTGCCCGTTCTTCGTACCGGACACCACGACCGACCGGACGGGCTGGGTGACCTTGCGGCTCGTGAATGTCGCGGTGCCCGGACCTAGGAGCGTGTCCTCGTCCTCGCCCGGCCGGACGATGTCGTAGGTGCCGGAGGTGCTGGGCCGCACGGTCTTGGCGAACCAGCCGTCGGCGTCGGTCGTCACGGTCGCGACGGCCTCGCGAGGCGCCGTCCCGACCGGATCGAAATAGATCGTCACGGGTTCCCCGGCTGCGGGCGAGTATGGACCGTGTCCGACGAAGCCGTGGACCTGGACCGGCGAGCCCGCCGGCGCCACGTTCGGGGCGAGGGCGATGTCGTTGTAGGTGTAGGTGGACAGGCCCACCTCGTCCTCGCCGGTCGGTGCCCCGACCGCCGCCGGCCCGCCCAGCAGGCTCCCGACGAGCGCCAGGCCGAGCACCTGACCGAACGACTTCCGGGCACGGACGACCATGGATACCTCGCAGGTGGGGGGTGGCCCGGCAACCGGGAACAGGCCTGATCCTGTCAGGCGCTGCGACAAAAGGTACGAGTCGGCTGAGAATCCCCGGGGTGAACTTTTGGGCACGCGGACAGCACAAAGGTCCGCCCCCACCAGGCAGTCAGGCATGGATCCGCGTGAGAACCCATGCCTGACCGCCTGGCGGAGGCGGACCTCCAGCCGGTCGCCGACGCCCGGTAGCCGCCGACGGCGGCGAGCTAGCCGACCGTCACTGTCACGGTCGCCTGCGACTTCGCCAGCAGGCTCGTGCCCGCGTACTTGGCGATCCACCGGCCGGACGAGGCGGCGTTGACCGACGTCGAGAAGGTGCCGTCAGAGCCGGTGGTGAGCTCCTTCTTGAGGACCGCGGGTGACGATCCCGTGGGGTCGAAGTACAGCTTGACCGGCGTGCTCGGCGCCGGCCGGATCGCAGCGCCGCCGCCGCTGACCAGCTGCACCCGCTTCACGTCGCCGCTGATCGTGATGTTCCGCGGCGAGGGCACCGACGTCTGCGAGGCCGCGACCGTCGTGGTGGTCGCCCGCTTGACCACGATGGTCGTCACCGTGGGGTCCTCGACGAGCACGTTGTGCGTGCAGTTGCTGGTGCCGCCCTCGAGCCCGTCCCAGTCCGGCGCCGAGCACGCCTTCATCGCGTCCCGGATGCCGATGTCGTAGATGCCGGCCGGCAGCGTGGGATTGAAGGTGAACGTCACGTGGCTCGTGCCGATCCCGGAGTGCGTGAGCTCGCGCTGCACCCGGTACCCGTCGGGGAAGCTGCCCTCGCCGCGCCGGCTCTCCGCGCTGACCCAGCCGGACGTGCCGCCCACGGTGAAGTCAAGGCTGCCGACGTCGACCCGCCGCTGTACGGGGGCGAGGCCCAGCACGACGTCGTGCGTCATGAGGTGGTCGCCCGCGGTGAAGCCGCCCTCCGTGGCGCTGACCGTCCCCTGCCGCAGCGTGGTGTCGCGGGCCCGCTCGGCGGAGGTCAGGGTCCACACCGCCTTCGCGCCGGTGTCGGTCATCGGCATCTCCGCCCGCCACTTCCCGGACGCGCCCGGCTGCTGCCGGGTCGTGAAGTAGCCGCGGTCGTCGGTCGTCAGGGTGTCGATGAAGACCTCCGGTGCGTCGCCCGTGGGGTCGAAGTACACCTTGACCTCCTGGCCGGTCGCCGGCTCGTAGTCGCCGGTCCCGAGGCTCCGGATGTTCGCCGCTCCGGAGAAGGAGACGGTCGAGCCCGCGGGCGCGCTCGCCGGCGAGGTCCAGATCAGGGGGATGTTCCGCTTCGCACGGAAGGGCACCAGCACCGGGTCCGCGGTGCGGATCGGCACCTTGACCACGCCGTCCGTGGTGGTCACGTCGATCTCCGCGGACACGGACACCTCGTAGACACCGGGCTCGGCGTCGGCCGGAAGGGTGACCTTCGAGGTCCAGGTGTTGGCCGTGCCCGACGCCACGAACTGCGCGCCGGTCAGGCTGCGGCCCTCCGGGTCCACCATCGTCATGCGCCCGGACCGCATGGCCGCGGAGGACCCGTTGTGCGTGATGGACATGGTGCCGGTGATGGACCCGACCACGTCCCCGCCGGGCGGCAGGGAGATCTTGGCGGAGACGACGACGTCGTCCACCTTGTTGGTCACGCGATCCGCCGTGACGCCCGGCGGCGGTGCGGTGCTCACCTCCGCCGCAAGGCTCGGAGTCGTGGCGACGCCGGACATCAGCAGTGCGGCCCCGAGCGCCATGCCCAGCGACGCCCGCATCCTCGATCTGTTCAAAGCAACCCCCCTCGTCAGAGGGACGCGGACGCGTCCCGCCCAGCCGCATGTTCTCCCGGCGCCCAGGGGCAGGCCACGGGAGGCGGTGATGCGAGCGGGTGAATTTCCCTCGCCGCGGACGCTAAATCGGACGTTGAGTGAGAATGGGGATTATGCAGACCGACGGGCGGCAGGAAACGCAGAACGAACGCGCGGACCGGAACTGGAACGAGCTCCTCCAGGAGCTGCGCGTCATGCAGACCGGCGTGCAGATCCTCACCGGTTTTCTGCTGACCCTGCCCTTCCAGTCGCGGTTCGCCGACCTCGACCGGTACCAGGTCGTCGTCTACCTGGCCCTCGTCGTGGCAGCAGTGGTCGCGACCGCTCTCATCGTGGCGCCCGTCAGCGTGCACCGGGCGCTGTTCCGCAAGCAGATGAAGCGCAACATCGTCACCCTGGCCGACCGGATCACCCGCGCCGCCCTCGGGGCCCTCGCCCTGGTGATCACGGGCGCCTCGCTGCTCGTGTTCGACGTCGTGGTCGGGCGGACGGCGGGGATCATCGCAGGCGCCGGTGCGCTCGTGGTGATGGCGGTCCTGTGGGTGCTGCTCCCCGAGGTGCTGCGCCGACGGGGCTGAGCCGGCGCAGCCGCCCGACCAACTTCCCGCCGACGTCAGAGCGTCTTGTGCCAGGCCGCGATCCGGTCCACCGCACGCGACACCGTGTCGAGCGACGACGCGAACGACAACCGCACCCACTCCCCGCCGTGCACACCGTCGAAGTCGGTGCCGGGTGTGATCGCCACGTCGGCCTCGGCGAGCAGCCGGGCGCAGTACGTGACGGAGTCCAGCCCGAACGAGGCGATGTTCCCGTAGAGGTAGAACGCGCCGTCGGCCGGGGCGACCGGGCGCCAGCCGAGCTCGCCGAGCCGCTCCAGGAGCAGCCTGCGGGACGCCGCGTACCGCGCCACGTTCTGCGCCGCCGCCTCGTACCCCTCGGGGGTGAACGCGGCGATGCCCGCGTGCTGCGCGAGCGCGGGCGGCGAGAGCGCCACGTTGCTGGCGAGGGCGTCGACGGGCGCGACCAGCTCGTCCGGCAGCACGAGCCAGCCGAGGCGCCAGCCCGTCATCGCCCAGTACTTGGAGAACGAGTTCACGACGACGGCGCCCTGGTCGACGAACGTGGTCGCCGTCGCCTGCGCCACCTCGTCCGAGTAGGCGATGCCGTGGTAGATCTCGTCGCTGATCAGGCGCACGTCGTGGTCGGCGCACCACCCGGCGATCGCGGCCAGCTCGGCCGGCGTGATCATCGTGCCGGTCGGGTTGGCGGGCGAGGCGACCATGACGCCGTCGAGCCCGCCGCCGTAGTAGGCCTCGTTGAGCTGCGACACCGTGGGCTGGTAACGCGTCTCGGGGCCACAGTCGAGCTCCACGACCTCGCAGCCGAGCGCCGACAGGATGTTCTTGTAGGCGGGGTAGCCCGGACGGGCGAGCGCCACCCGGTCGCCGACGTCGAACGACGCGAGGAACGCGAGCACGAACCCGCCGCTCGACCCCGTGGTGACGGCAATCCGCGCGGGATCGACCTCGACGTCGTACCAGCGCCGGTAGTGGCCCGCGATCTCGGCGCGCAGCGCCGGGACGCCCATCGCCTCGGTGTAGCCGAGGTTCCCGTCGCGGAGCAGCGCGATGGCGCGCTCCCGCACCACGTCGGACGCGCCGGTCGACGGCTCCCCCGCACAGAGGTTGAGCACGTCCGCCCCGGTGGCCCGGCGCGCGTTCGCGGCGGCGAGCACCTCCATGACGGCGAACGGGGGCACGTGGGACCGGCGAGAGACCTTCATGCGGCCATCATGGCCCACCGAGGTGCCCGACGGCGGCGCGAGCCGGCGAGGTTCACCAGCGCACCCGGGCGAACGTCAACGACGCGACGCCGTTGTCGTCGAGGGTGGTCCAGGCGATGTGGTCGCCGTCGACCCCGACCGCGGCCTGCTCGCGAGACAGCCGGATGACGCCCGGCGCGCCGTCCCGGTCCACCATCGCGTAGGCCGAGCCGTCCTCCGTCGACCAGGCAACGGTCCCGGCGGACACGTCCAGGGCGGTGACGGGCGAGGTGCCGCGTACCTGGTAGGCCGTCTGTGCGAAGAGGTCCATCAGGTACAGCCGGTCGCCGGCAGAGAAGGCGAGCCACCCGACGTCGTACCCGAGCGCGGACACCGGCTCGCCCCCGAGGTCCTCGTCCCGGATCGAGAGGAGCCGGAACGAGTCCATGTCGTCCGGACCGGAGATCAGCGCGAACTCCGTCGTCGAACCGGGGCCGGCCCCGACACCCGGCTCGCCGGAACGCTCTCGGTACGCGACCAGCAGAGCGTCCGGCGTCGACCCCAGGGCGCAGACCTGCTTCCGGACACTCGTTGTGACCGGCGCGGACCCGTCGAGCGCGGCCGTGTGCAGGGTCTGGGTGCAGCTGGTCCGCGCGACGTTCGGCGCCGTGGTCCACCCGAGCAGCGTGTCCGCGAGCGCCGCCGTGCCGGCCTCCGCGTCCTCCAGCGCTGACGAGTCGCTGACGGTCGTCACGCCCCCGTCCTCGCCCAGGACCCGCAGGGTCCACGGCAACGTCCCAGCGATCTGGGTGTTCGGCGTCTCGAACCAGGCGGCCCGGTCGCCCTGCCGGACCAGACCCAGGGCCTGCGGCCAGCGTCCGTCGACCTGCTCGGTCTCGGCCACCGCGAGGCCGTCGTGCCCTCCCTCACCGTCCGGGGCCTGTGCCTCCAGAGTGGACGGTCCCGAGATGAGGTCGCCGTCGAGGGCCCCAGCGACCTCGGACCAGCCGAGCACGCTCTCACCCTCACCGAGGGTCGCGGCCTGCACACCGACCCTGCTCCCCAGCGACCACCGGTGGTCGACGATGACGTCGACGCACCGCTCGACGTCATGTGCGTCAGCGGTGTCGATCATCCCGACGACGTTGAGCTCGCCCCAGCCGTCGGACCTGGTCTCGACCGGGGTCGTGGGGGCATCGTCGTCGGGCCGGGTGCACGCCGCGGTGTCCGCGTGATCCGAGGGCAGGGCGGAGATGCCCCGGCCGTCGAGCCCGAGCACCTCGCGCAGCCACTCGCTGCCCGGGAGCGCGACCGGCCCCAGGCCGGGAACCCGGACCGGCCCGGCCAGCAGCAGGCCGACGACCAGCACGAACACCCCCGCGACGGTCACCACGGCCTGGACCGCCCGCCGACGTCGGGCTGCCGCCCGGGCCTGGAGCAGCACCCGGTCGCCGTCCGCCCGGAACTCCGGGACGGCCTCGATCGCCGAGGTGCTGAGCAGGGAACGCAGCCGCGCGAGACCGCGCGCGTTGGCGGACTTGACCGAACCGAGCGAGATGCCGAGCTCCTCGGCGACCTGCGCCTCGGACAGGTCGAGCAGGTGCCGCAGCACCACGACGCGTCGCTGCCCGAGGGGCAGTGCCCGCAGGGCCCTGCCGAGCTCGTCCCGGACGGCGACGTCGTGCGCGTGGTCAGGGGCGGGCGAGAGCGGTATGACACCGTCGTCCGTCGTCGCGGTGCGCCGGTCCTTGCGCCAGCCGTCGATCCGGAGGTTCATCAGGATGCGCCGCGCGTAGGCCCGTGGCTCCCCCGCCCGGGCCTTGGCCCACGCCCGGTACGTCCGCTCGAACGTGGCCTGGACCAGCTCCTCCGCCTGGTCGACGTCACCGGACAGGAGGTAGGCCGTCCGGTAGAGGTACGCGCCCGCCGACGTCACGAAGTCCACGAACTCCGCGTCGAGGTCGGGGGCGACCAGCACCCTGGCGCGTCCCGGATCGACGACGGGCTGATCGGTGGTCTCCGCTCTCATACCGCCCACCACGGCCGAACCGGCACAGAGGTTGCCTCGTCCTCGGAAACGACCATGCGGCGCATCCGGTCATCATGCCCTTTCGGGCCGCTTGTGAAAGTTGTAACATGCTTGCCATGGCGCCGGGATCGCGCGAGGACGCAGACAACGACCCCCTCCGCCGAGCCGCGCAGTACCGCGTGGACCGGGAGGCAGCCGCCGAGCGCGCGGAGCAGCCCGGCTCCCCCGACGACGCGGAGCCCGGCGAGGACGACGCCAACGAGGGCAAGCGGCCCGGCAGCATGACCGTCGAGGAGCGCTCGCGCTACGTCGACGTGGTGATCGACCAGGCGATGCGCCGCGGCGAGTTCGACAACCTGCCCCTGCACGGCAAGCCGATCCCGGGCATCGGTGGCAAGCACGACCCCGACTGGTGGGTCAAGGGCCTGATCGAGCGCGAGAACATCACCGGCCTGCTGCCCTCGGCCCAGCTCCGCAAGGACGACGCCGAGCTGGACTCCCGGCTCGACCTCGAAGCCATGGAGGAGCGCGTCCGCGAGATCGTCACGGAGTTCAACGCGCGCGTCGTGGACGCCCGGCGTCAGCTCCAGGGCGGCCCGCCCGTCGTCACGCCCACCCGCGACGTGGACGAGCAGGTGCGCAGGTGGCGGGAGCGCCGGGCGGCGCGGCGGGCCGCGGCGTCGGCGCCCTCTCCCGACCCGGCGCGCACGCGGCGGACGCCGGACGACCGGCCGTGGTGGAAGTTCTGGTGACGGCGGGTCAGAACCCGTAGGCCGTCACGATGACGACGGCGGTCATCAGCCAGTAGGGCACCGACCCGAGCGCGAACCCCAGACCCGCCGCGATGGCCATCCGGCCCCGGTGCGCACCGAACCGGCTGGACACTGCTCCCACTGCCATCGTGAGACAGCCCACGATCGTCACACCCTCGGCGGCGCCCTGCGAGATCAGCATCCCGAGGATGAGCGCGACCACCCCGACGACGGCCTCGTTGCGCGCGAGGTACGGTCCGCCTCGGCGGGCCCGCGGGTGAGTCTCCTGGTGCGTTGTCATGGCGCATCGCCCCTCGTGCCCAGCATCGGTGAGGGCACCTCTTTTCCAGGATGGCACCATGGCCCGTTCTTTGCCAGGCGCCGACGGGCTCAGGCGCGGGGCGCCGCGGCGTCGGCCGGGGCGAGCACGTAACCGCGGAACCATCGGGCCGTCTCACGCCAGACCTGCTCGCGTGCCGGCGCCGCCGAGAGGGTCGCGTCGTGCAGGCCGCCCTCGATGCGTACCAGGGTGGTGAGGGAGCCGACGTCGGGTACGCGGCGGGCGATCCCGACCACGTCCAGCACCGAGTCGGTGTGCCGCATCTCCTCGGTCCACCGCGTCGGGATGCTGCTGCGGGCGCTGAGCAGCACAAGGACCGGCACGTCGATGCCGAGGCCCCGCGCGACCTGGTCCTGCCCGCGGAAGATCGCGGCCAGCCAGGCGGGGGTGGCGCGCCACCCGGCGTCGGGCCGCCAGGCGACGTCGTAGTCCCACTCGCCGTCGAACCGCGAGGAGATCGAGCGGGCGTAGAGGCCGCGGTCCAGGTTGACGAGCTGGCTGCGGGGCACCAGCACGGACTGCACCCGGATGCCCGGCTCCATGAGCTTGCGCCCCGCCTCGCGGGTCTGGAACTCCAGCCACGGCCCGTTCAGCACGAGCCCCGCGACGCGTTCCTGGTGGCGCGCCGTCCACAGGCTGAGGATGAGCCCACCCGTGGAGTGGCCCATGAGCACGAGCTTGCGGTCGGGGCGGTCGTCGGGGCCGTGCCCCATGGCGGCGAGCGCCGCCTCGATCTCCTCGTCGTAGGTGGTGAGGCTGCGGACGTACCCCGGCGTCTGGCCCTCGCGCAGGCTGCGCCCGTAACGCCGCAGGTCGAGCGCGTGGAAGCGCACGCCGAGCGACTCCCAGAAGTCCGCGAGGTGGGTCTGGAAGAAGTAGTCGAGCCAGCCGTGCACATAGAGCACGTCGACGCCGGCGTCGGGTGGTGCGGCGGGTGTCGCGGCCGGTTCCCCGTCCGTGTGCTGCCGTCCGGCGACCGGCAGGCGCAGTCGCCGGCCGATCTCCGACAGCTCGTCCCAGAGGCGCGCGACCTGCGGGTTGTCCGCGCCGATCCGCCGGATCCCCCGGTGGTGATCGGTGTCGGCCGGCCGGGCGCGGCGCACCAGCGTCGCCACCACCTCGGGCTCGTCCTCGTCGGGCTCCAGCGGCAGGGTCAGGCGTTCGAAGCCCGGCAGCACGTCGGGCTCCCAGACCGGCTCCGGCGCCGGCCCGTCGTCCACACCGGGGGAGAGGCTCGTCATCTGACCGACGGTAACCGGAGGTGCGCCCACTCCGCCGGGTAGTCGTCGAGCCAGACCTCGAACGAGCGCGCCGCACGGCCTGCCAGATGCCCGACGTCGGGGCTCACGTTCGCGAGCACTCCCGCCTCGATCGCCTGGCACCGGGTGATCCAGTCCTCCACCTCGGTGGCGGTCGACCGGTAGAACTGGGCCCGCGCCTGCTCCACGGTCTGGGGCACGTACCGGATGGTGCGGCCGACGGCCGCCGACAGCGTCGCCGCGATCTCGTCGAAGGTCAGCGCCTCGGGGCCCGTCAGGTGGTAGGCCCGGCCCGCGTGCCGGCCCGGGTCCTCGTCGAGCAGGACCGCGGTGGCGACGTCGGCCACGTCGTCGTGCGACACCGTGGCGACCCGGCCGTGGCCGGCCGGCGCGCGCAGCAGCGCCTGCTGCCCGGAGCCGGACGACTCGTCGTGCACGGCGAAGGTGGGGGTGCGGTGGAACATGCTGGTGCGCAGCATCGTCCACGTGAGGTCGGTACCCCGCAGGTACTCCTCGGTGAGCCAGTCGTCGCGGGCGCCGGACGCGATCGCGTCCGGCGCGGCACCGATCGACGAGACGTAGACCACGTGCCGCACGCCCGCGAGCACCGCGGCGTCGATCGCCGCGCGGTGCCGGGCGAGCCGTCCGGGACGCTCCCGGCCCGGTACGAGGAACACGGCGTCCGCCTCGGCGAACCCGCTGGTCAGCGCCCTGGTGTCCGCTTCCGTCGGGATCGCGACGACCTCCGACTCGGGCAGCGGGGTGCCGTCGGGCAACCGGGGGGCGGCGCCCCGGCCGGCGACCAGCAGGCGCTGGTGTCCGCCCGCCGCGGCGACACGGAAGGCGAGTCTGGAACCCAGCCGGCCGTCGGCCCCGGTGAGGACGATCAGCCGGTCCGGCGACGCGGGCGTCATTCCCACACCGTAGACGGCGGACCGGCGACGAGCCGGTCGGGACGGGGTGAAATGTCGATCAGGCGCCCGAGGGCACGCCCAGCTCCGCCCGGACGAAGTCGACGACGCCGTCCGCCGCCGCCTCGATCTCGGCGAGGCACTCCTCGAAGTCCTCGGGACCCCCGTACCAGGGGTCGGCGATGTCGAGCTGCTGCTCGGACGCGCCCTGCGCTGCGGGATCGAACGACCGGTACATCCGGATCGTCGTGTCGGCCTGCGCACGGCCCGCGAGGTTCCGCAGGGCCCGCGCGTGACGTGCGGTCATGGCCAGGACCAGATCCCGCGAGCCGACGTCGTCCCTGGTCACCTGCCGGGCCCGGTGACCGTCGCCGGTGGGGTAGCCGTGCTCGGCGAGGACGGCGCGAGCGCGCCGGTCCACCGGGTTGCCGTGCTCCTCGTCGCTCACGCCGGTCGAGTCGACGACCACGGCGTCGCCCAGGCCGGCGGCCTCGAAGCGGTCGCGCAGCACGATCTCGGCCATCGGGGACCTGCAGATGTTGCCGGTGCAGACGGTCATCACGCGGTAGGCAGTCACGCGCCCATTCTCCCTTGCGGCTCTCCCGGACTTCTCCGGGCGCGGGAAAGCCCGCGGGGCGACATGTGTCAGCCGTGCTGGACGAGGGCACGGCACCCGCGGGCTCCGGTGGTCGCGAGGAAATCGCCACCAATGTCCCGTTGCGCCTGAGCGTCCGGAAGGCCCCGTGCTGAGCCGTCCGACCGCCGTCGGCGCGAAACGCTTACAGCGTCACGCGACTAGCGCGCGACCACCTCATGGGTCCGATGTGAAATCACTTCTCGGATCACCTCCCTTCTCATGTGCCCATGAACCTACGCCGCCTCATTGCGTATGCACAGGTTTTTTCCTCGCGGCGAAATTCGTAGCCCCGGGCATTCTGCCGAGCGACGACTTTCGGGGGACCGGCCCGTCTGCCCTGCATGACCATCACCACCGTCGACGCGTTCACGACGTCGGCCGACGGCACGCGGATCGCGTTCGACCTCACCGGCCCGGCCCGCGGCCTGGCGCCGGCGGTCGTCGTGATCGACGGCGTCCTCGCCCACCGGATGCCCGTCACGCTCGCCGTGGCGGCGGAGCTGGGCGACCGCGTGACCACGCTGCGCTACGACCGGCGCGGACGCGGCGGGAGCGACGACACCCCGCCGTACAGCGTGGACCGGGAGGTCGACGACATCGCCGCGTTGTTGCAGGTCACAGGCCCGGCCATGCTGCTGGGCATCTCCACGGGCGCGTTCCTGGCGCTGCGCGCGGCCGCCGACCTGGGCTCCGTGGTCACCGGGGTGCTCTGCTACGAGCCGGGCTACGACGTGGCCGGCGGCGAGCCGCCCACCGATCCCCGGATGATCGCGGGGGTGGAGGCGTGCGTGGCGGCGGGGGACCCGGGCAGCGCCGTCGAGCTGTTCCTCGACGTGGTGGGCATGCCGTGCCGGCTGGTGCCGCGGATGCGGGCGTCGGCGTCGTGGGCGGACCTCGAGTCGATGGCGCCGACCATCGCCTACGACGGTCGCGTCCTCGCGGCCGTCGCCCTGGGGCCACGTGCCCTGATGTGTCGCTGGGACCTGATCACCCAGCCGGTGCTCGTGGTCCACGGCGCCGCGAGCGCCGCCGCCGTCGCGGCGGCGGCGGGCTCGCTGGTGGCCGTGCTTCCGGCGGCACGCCGCGTGACCGTTCCCGGTCACGGGGCGGACGTGCCGCCGGAAGCGATGGCGGAGGCCGTCGTGGGCCTCCTCGGTGCCGTCAGTCCGTGAGCGAGGCGCGCGAGCCGACGACGGGGGACGAGCCGATCAGGGCGTCGAGCTGCGACGAGCCGGCAAGCGTGCGAGCCGACCCGGTGCGCGCCGTGTCCAGGCTGTCGTACTTCACGTACTGGTGGTACACCTGGCCGTCCGACCGGTCGGTGACGCGCCAGCGGCCGCCCACCCAGACGGACCGCGGGGCCTCGGTGTAGGCACGGAAGAAGCCGCACCCGTCACCGTCGAGCGGGACGCCCCAGGAGATGTGGTCGGGCTGCTCCTGGCCGGCGCCGGGGTAGGTCACGCCGTTGCTGCCGACGAACTGCACGGAGATGTCGCTGCTGGGGTAGTAGCCCGGCGCGGCGCAGACGCCGACCTCGGCCGTCAGGTAACCGGCGTACTCGTAGGACTCGCTGACCGCGGCGTTGTAGTTCCACAGGCTGAACCACTGGTAGGCCGCGAACGGCGACGACAGCGAGGAGCGGACCCACAGGTAGGTCCGGTTGCTGGTGTCCTTGCCGGCCATGTTCGACACGACCACGCGGAACTGGTTGAGCTCGTGCGCGGGCGCCGCGGTGAACCGGTACGTGGAGCTGTTCGACCCGATGTTGGTCCAGGTGCCGCTCGCCGGGGTCCAGCGCTGCCACTGGTATCTGAGGCCGCCACCCGTGGCCGAGACCTTGAGCGTGACGGTCTTGCCCACCGTCGTGTCCACGTAGCGCGTCGGCTGCGTCGTGACGTTCGGCGTGCTGATACCGACGGGCCACTTCACCTTGGCCGTCGCCGAGCTGAGGCGCGACGCCGGCAGGTAGGCGTACTTGCGACCGGTGATCTGCACCGAGATCAGCTTGCCGTGCTCCTTGGTGGTGAGCCGGTAGGTGCGGCTGGTCGCGCCCGCGATCGGCGTGCCGTTGGCGCGCCACTGGTAGGTGACCACCGACGGGGTGGGCGACCAGGTGCCGCGGTTCGCGGTGAGGGTCTGGCCCACGCGGGCGGTGCCGCTGATCGTCGGTGCGGACGTCCGGGAGAACGGCTTGGAGACAACCGCGGCGGCCGACGTCAGGCTCTTCGTCGTGTAGCCCGCCTTGGAGCCGGTCACCGTGACGGTGAGCTTGTCACCGTGGAGGCGGCTGGGGATCGTGTAGGTGCGGCTGGTCGCGCCCGAGATCGGGTTCCCGTTCGCCTTCCACCGGTAGGTCAGCGTGGCCGTCGGCGAGAAGTGGCCGGTGGTCGCGCCCACGAGGCCGCCGACCTTGACCGTGCCGTTGATCTTCGGCGTCGTGGTGACGAAGCTGGCCTTCGCCACGGTCGAGAACGCGCTGTAGGCGGTCTTCGGGGCGTAGCCGGCCTTGGTGCCGGTCACGACGAGGCGCAGGGTCTTGCCCGCGTGCGCGGCCTGCGGGGTGAACGTCGTCGTGGTGGCGACCGTGGTGCCGCTGATCTTCCACTGGTAGGCGAGGGAGGTGCCCTCGGGCCAGGTGCCGGGCCGGGCGGTGAGCTTCGAGGCGACCTTGACCGTGCCGGAGACGGTCGGGGTGCCGGGGGCGAGGTCGCCGAGGGACACGACGCCGGAGGCCGCCGCGACGGGGCCGCTCGTCAGGCCACCGGCGGTCGCCGCGACGGTGCCGATCACGTACTGGTCGAGGTAGGCGGGCAGGACGTCGAGCGTCGGGTCGCCGGCACCCTCGACGAGGGTGTCCGCGGCGTCGAGGACCGCGTCGGCGCTGAGGTACCACGCGTAGGCGACGGACTCGGGCTCGGGCGTCCAGGTGCCGCCGGTCTCGTCGAGGGCCAGCGTGGAGCCGACCACCGCCGCGCCGTTCACCGCGAGGGTTCCGGTGAAGACGGGCGCGTCGGCCTCCGCGGCGGACGCCGGCACTGCGGCGAACGGTCCGGCGACCAAGGCGAGCGTGGCGAGCGATGCGCCGGCGCGCCAGCGCCGGGCCGTTCTCGGGGTGGGGGCGGCGAACGCGGGGTGGGCGTCGCCGAAGAGCTTCTGCTTCATGGGGGGGTCCTTCGCGATCCGTGACAGGACGGGGCACCGGGGACCGCCGTCGGCCCCGGGCGTCGCGAACGTAACGTGCCGCGAATGCTGCCGGAAGCAACATTGTGCGGGAATCGGCTTAAAACCGTCGAAGTTCACCCCTGGATTCACCCGCCGCACATTCTTTGGCCCAGCAGGGGCCGTCGGGACGTGTGTCCCGACGGGCCCTGACGGTCTCAGAACGGGGCTCGCAGAACGGCCGGCCTCAGAACGGGCGGCGCGCCGTGACCAGGATCCGCGGCGCCTCGTCCACGAGCACGTTGCCCGTCGCGAAGTGCATGTGCAGCCCGCGCAGCGCCGCCTCGTGGCGGGCTACGGCGGCCGGGGTGAGGTCGGCCAGGTCGGGCACCTGCCAGGCCGCGACCCGCAGGTACCAGAGCACGGAGGAGAGGTCCTTGAACGTGCGCGTCCCCGCGTACTCGGTGGCCTCGACGATCTCGAGGCCGGAGGCGACGAGGCCGTCGGAGATCACGTCGATCGTCACGCCGTCCGGGTCCCAGCCCAGCGGCACCCGCAGCACCTGGTTCAGGACGAAGCCGTCGCGGGTGTCCACCTGCTCGGTGAGGAACGTGCCGCCCGGCTCCAGCACACGGCCCACCTCGTCGGGGTCGATGCTGCTGAACCGGCTGAGCACCGCGCTGAACTGACCGTCGAAGAAGGGCAGCAGCACGTCACCCGTCCACGACGGCTCCACGCGGCGCACGTCGATGCCGAGCGGCTCCAGGCGCCGTCGGGCAGCGAGGAAGGCCGGACCGAGCTCCGTGGCGGCCGAACCCTTGGGAAGCGGGCCGAGGCCCGCGAAGAAGTCGCCGTCACCGGTGCCGATGTCGAGCACGGCACCCCGGGACTTGAGCACGATCTCGCGGGCCAGCGTGGGGTAGTCCCACTCCGGCGCGTCGATCGTGAGACGGTCGTCGACAAGTGCGTTGTCGAGACCACCCGTGAACAGCGCCGCGGGTGTAGCAGGAGTCGCAGGGGCGTTTCGCGCCCATTCGACGTGGTCCTCGAACGGCGCGTCCGGCGCCGGAGCAGGGGCGATCGAGACGTCAAGCATGTGGGAGATTGTGACGCAAACGGGGAGTAAGGGCTAACACTGGTGCAAACACGACCGGAGGCGTCGCCGTGATGGTGAATCCCATACCCGCGTCGCACATTTCACCGGCCGATGCGCAGTTGTCGCTGCGGGTGGTCGGCCTGATGTCCGGCACGTCCCATGACGGGGTCGACGCCGCGGCGTGCGACCTCCGGCTCGCCGGCGACACGCTGACGCTCACGCCCCTCGGGCACCTCTCCGTGCCGTACCCGGAGGCGCTGCGGTCGTCGCTCGTGGCGACACTCCCGCCGGCCGCCACCACTGCGGAGGCGGTGTGCCGGCTCGACACCGGGATCGGACAGACCTTCGCCGACGTCGCGGCCCGTGCCGTGGCCGAGCTCTGCGGAGGGCGAGCCGACCTGGTCGTCTCCCACGGCCAGACGCTCTTCCACTGGGCTCCCGCTGGTGAAGCCGTACGGGGCACCCTGCAGATCGGCGAGCCCGCGTGGATCGCCGAGGCGACCGGTCTCCCCGTCGTCTCGGGCCTGCGCACGCGCGACGTCGCCGCGGGCGGGCAGGGCGCCCCGCTGGTCGGCCTGTTCGACGCGCTGTGGCTCGCCGGCCGCCCCGGCGCCGTCGCGCTCAACCTGGGCGGCATCGCGAACGTGACCGTGCTGCCGTCGGCAGGCGATGCGACCGCGGGCGCGCCCGCGGTCGCGGCGGTCGCCTTTGACACCGGCCCGGCCTGCGCGCTGCTCGACGCCGCGACCCGCCACATCACGGCCGGACGCCTCGCCTACGACGCCGACGGCGCGCTGGCTGCCCGCGGCCGCGTGCTCCCCGGTCTGCTGGAGCGGCTGCTCGATGAGCCGTACTACGCCCGGCCGGCGCCCAAGTCGACGGGCAAGGAGCTGTTCCACCTCTCCTACCTGCTGGATCGGCTGGGCCCGACCGAGCCGACGGCGGAGGACCTGCTCGCCACGCTGGTGGCGCTCACCGCCCGCACCGTGGCGAACGCCGTGCGACACACTGCCACCGAGGTCGTCGCCTCGGGCGGCGGCACCCGCAACCCGACGCTCATGGCGGCGCTCCGGTCCGAGCTGCCCGGGGTCGCCGTCCGGACCTCGGACGAGCTGGGCGTGCCGAGCCAGGCCAAGGAGGCGCTGGCGTTCGCGGTGCTGGGCTGGCACACGTGGCACGGCCTGCCCGGCGTGCTGCCGGGGGCGACCGGGGCAAGGCATCCGAGCGTGCTGGGGTCGGTGACGCCAGGAGCGGACGGGCAGTACCCCCCGGGGCGGAGTGCGGGCGTGGGACGGCCGAGGCAGCTGGAGATCTTGCCGCCAGGCTGAGGCGCCGTGACTCGCAGGCCTGATCCGAAGCGGCGCCGACGGGTGAAAGCGGAGCAGGGCGCCCGATTTTGACTGAAAAGCCGCCCTGCAACCGATAAAGTCACGCGACTTGTCGTCCCGCGTGTGGACCACGCGCGGCTACTGATGGAGCGCTCGATGTCGACCTCGGTAACACGGCGGTTCCTTCCCTCGGCCCGGCGGACTTGCGCGTCGCTGCTGGCCTCAGGTCTCGTACTCGGGCTCGGTATGACGTCCGCTGGTGTGTCACCTGCCCAGGCAGCACAGTCTCGGTCGGGCGTCCCGACAGCGATTGCTGGAACGAACGGCGACTCCCTCGATCCCGCGTTCGTGCAGGAAGGGACGCCGAGCCAGCACGGCGGCCAGGTTGTGGTGTGGGGCAATCGAGAATGGGCCTACGACCCGGTGGTCAGTCCAACCGCGCCGGCCGCGATTCCGGACGGCGCCCATGCAACAGCCATCTCGTCCGACGGGTCAGAGCTCCTAATCCTTCGCAACGACGGACGGGCGTACGACCCTTCGCACGCAGACTCGCTGATGACAGCGCCTGATGGCATGAGGTATGTGGCCGTCACTGCAATGTCGTTCAACTCGGGACGGCTGCTCCGCTCCGACGGCGCTGTCGTGTCACAAGGCGGGCAATACGTCGCCGAGCCACGTGACGGGATCACGTACACCGCAATCTCCGGCCGGTACGTGCTGCGGTCCGACGGCGCGCTGGAGGTTCCGGAGAGTGACGCCTTCTGCCCAGATGGTCTGATCCCCGAGCCGGGTCTGCGCTACACGGCCATATCAGCAAGCGAGTATCCGCACGGATGGGCGGCGCTCCGGAGCGACGGCGCCTATGTCTACTGCGACGGGCAGAGCACCGGCAGCGGACACCTGGTCCGTCCGCCGTCCGGAGCGCGTTTCACCGGTATCGATATGGGCCAGAGCAAGGTCCTGGCCGCGACCGACGACGGACGGGTCATCTCATCAGACGGCTCACAGGCGGCGGCCGCCCCGTCGGGCCGAACGATCATCTCGCTCGCGGCCATGCAAGACGACCAAGGCGCGGCAGCACTCGACGACGGAACGATCGTGAGCTGGGGCATGAGCGCAGAGGATGCCGAGCTGCCCGCAGTACCCGCAGACCGTGCCGTGTTCTCGGCTGTCGGCGGAGACGACGGATATGGCATCCATTGGGCGATCATGACCGGAGACGCGATCCCGGTCGAGGTCACGGTCGCGAACGACGTTCCCGTGAACCGCGCGTTGCGTGTGACGGACACGGTCAGATTCCGCACCACGGCCACGCTCGCAGATGGCACACCTGTAGACGGCAAGGTGGCCCTGGACGTTCGGGCGCCCGACGGCCGGAAGAACGAGACCCGCAAGAGTGGTGCGTACGGCGGTGTCGGAGAAGCGGTGTTCCACCTGCCCGACCACGAACAGGTCGGTACCTACGACATTGACGTGACGTTCTACGGCTCCCCGTATGCGACCACGACCATCAGCACCACCCTCGACTTCGCCGAGCCCAGCCCGGTCGTCATCACGCCGTCCGGCCCGACGAACTGGCCGGAGACCTCGCAGGAAGACGAGACGCTGTGTCTTAACCTGGCCACAGCCGACGGTTCCCCTCGCTGGTGGCCGCACGACGAAATCTTGATCACTGTGGAAGGTCACCCGGGGTGGGGCGACTCCAGCGGTAACACCGATCAGATCTGCCTGGACAGGCTCCAGCTTCGCCAGGGCTCCTACACCGTGCACATCCGGTACGAGGGTTGGGGCACCGCGGACTCGACGTCACTCACGACGGACATCGTGGTCCTGGCACCTCGAACGACACGCATCGAGAGCGACCTACCAACCTCATGGCGCTACGGCCAGATGCCGGACTTCGTCTCGTTCGACGTGCTGTCCGACTCGCTCGCCCCGGTGGGCACAGCGGTCCTGGAGCTCGATGACGGAAGGCGCTTCGGCACCGGTGCGCAACTCGACTCGGCAGGCCACGGCCGGCTCGCCATCGGGCATGAGGACGATCTGGTTCCTGGCACCTACTCCTTGGCCGTGCTGTATCGGGGCGGATACGGCTTCGCTCCCGCCCGTCTGGAGCGGACGGTCACCGTCGAGCCTGGCGTCTTCGGCGCAGCAGCGCCGAGGGTCACGGGAACGGCGAAGGTCGGCGCGAAGCTGTCGGCGTCCACCGGCATCTGGTCGCCGACACCCACGAGCTTCCGCTACGCGTGGAAGGTCGATGGCGTCGCCGTCACCGGCGCGACGTCGAGCACGTTCACCGTCCCCGCCTCGGCGGCGGGCAAGAAGGTCACCGTCACGGTCACCGGCCTCAAGCAGTACTACGAGTCGTCGGCGACCAGCGCCCCCACCGCCGCCGTCGCCCCCGGGACGCTCACCGCCCCGAAGCCCACGATCAAGGGCACGGCGAAGGTCGGCAAGACCCTGACCGTGAGCCGTGGGACGTGGTCGCCCACGCCGTCGTCGGTCAAGTACGTCTGGAAGGCGAACGGAACGACCATCTCCACGCGGACGTCGAGCACGTTCGTGGTGCCGGCGTCGGCGAAGGGGAAGCGGCTGACCGTCACGGTGATCGGTTCGCGTACGGGCTACACGACGAGATCGGTCGCGAGCTCCGCGACGTCAACGGTCGCCGCGGGAACCTTCACGGCGCCGCGGCCCATCATCACGGGGACCAAGCGGGTCGGGTCGATGCTCACGGTGAGCCGCGGGACGTGGTCGGCCGCGCCGTCGTCGGTGAAGTACGTGTGGAAGGCGAACGGAACGACCATCTCGACCCGGACGAGCAACCGGTTCGTGATTCCGGCGCAGGCCCGGGGCAAACAGCTGACGGTGACGGTGACCGGTTCACGGACCGGGTACACGGCCAAGTCGGTGACGAGCACCCGGACGGTGACGATCCGCTGACACGCGCGGCGGCCCGCACCAGCCGGGGTGGCGGCGTCCCACGACGTCGCCACCCCGGCTTTTGCGCGCATGACCCCAGAAATATCGGGGGAGAAGTACCCATCTCGGGCACGCGGCCGGGGTCCGAAGCCGGGCAAGACGAAGGCCCCGACTCATCTGAGTCGGGGCCTTGCGTACAACGTGCGCGAGGGGGGAGTTGAACCCCCACGCCCTTTCGGGCACACGGACCTGAACCGTGCGCGTCTGCCTATTCCGCCACTCGCGCGCTGCGAGGAAGACGCTAGCACGACTCGGAGGGCAGTTCCGAATCCAATAACAGTGAAGTGGTTCACGTCCCGCCGCAGGTCTAGTAGCGTGCGGATCCGCCCACGTCTCTCCTCGCCGCGCCACCTGAGGGAAGATCGGAGAAGATCCGCAGGACATCCACAGTATTGGAGTCTGCGGGGACCTACCGGTCTATACGATCTAGGTAGTCTGCCCGGCGCAGACCCTGGAAGGAGGTGGCATGGGCGCCCTGGACCGCTTCGAGAAGAGCGTGGAGCGCATGATGAACAACGCGTTCGCCAAGGTGGGACGTGGCGAAGTGAAGCCCGTCGAGCTGGCGAGCAGGCTGCGGCGTGAACTGGACGACCGTGCCGCGGTCGTGGGACGCGACCGTACCGTCGCACCGAACGAGTTCACGATCGAGCTTGCTCCCGACGACTTCGCCCAGATCGAGGCGTGGGGTGCACAGACCCTCGCCGACGAGCTCGCGTCCAACATCACGGCGTACGCCGCGACGCAGCACTACGCGTTCGTGGGCCCCGTGAGCGTGACGTTCGACGAGCAGTACGAGCTGGTGCCCGGCCGCTTCACGGTGCGGTCGCGCAGCGTGCAGGGAAGCGTCGCCCCGGCGACCTCCGGCGCGCCGACGGGACGGCACCCGCTCATCGACATCGATGGTCAGCGCTACCTGCTCACCGGACCGGTGACCGTCATCGGGCGCGACGCCGAGGCGGACATCGTGGTGGACGACCCGGGTGTCTCCCGGCGTCACCTCGAGATCCGCGTGACGCCGGACGGCGTCGTGGCGACCGACATGGGCTCCACCAACGGCCTGTACGTCGAGGGCCACCAGGTTCCTGCCGCGACCCTGCTCGATGGCAACACGATGACCATCGGCCGTACCCGCATCATGTTCTGGACCGGCAGTGCGTCCGGTGCGGACAACGAGGACTGGTGAATAAACCGAAATGAGTGAGCTGACGTTCACCCTGCTCCGGCTGGGCTATCTCGTGCTGCTGTGGGTGTTCGTGCTCTCCGCCGTCGCAGTGCTCCGGCGCGACCTCGCGGGGCCACGCACGTCCAGCGGCCGGCGGCGCCGGCCCGAGCTGGCGGGGCCGGCCCCGACGCCGACCCCCGGCGGCGGTGCGCCGCGCGCGCCCCAGCGCGGTGGCCCGTCGCGGCTCGTCGTGGTGGCCGGCCCGCTCACCGGGACGACCATTCCCCTCACCTCGTCCGGGGTGCTGATCGGCCGCGCGCCGAGCTGCACCCTCGTGCTCGACGACGACTACTCGTCGTCGCGCCACGCACGGATCTTCCCCCAGGGCGGCCAGTGGTTCGTGGAGGACCTCGGTTCCACGAACGGCACCTACATCGGCGAGGAGCGGGTCCAGGGCGTGCTCCCGCTCGGCCTCGGTGTGGGCGTGCAGATCGGACAGTCCGTCGTCGAGCTCCAGGGATGACCACCACGTGACCGTGACCTTGCGGTATGCCGCGCGCTCCGACGTCGGCCTCGTCCGCTCCAACAACCAGGACTCCGCGTACGCGGGGCCCAACCTTCTCGTCGTGGCCGACGGGATGGGCGGACACGCAGGCGGCGACGTCGCGTCCGCGCTGACCATCGCGGCCCTGGTGGGCCTCGACCGGCCCGACCACAGCTCCGACCAGTCGATGTCCGAGCTGGAACGCTCGATCGACCGCGCCCGGCAGGACCTCGTCGACGCCACCACGGCCGACCCGGACCTGGCCGGCATGGGCACCACCGTCACCGCGCTGCTGAAGTCCGGCAACACGCTTGCCATGGCCCACCTGGGCGACTCGCGCGCGTACCTGCTGCGGGACGGCACGCTCGCGCAGGTCACGGTGGACCACACCTTCGTGCAGCACCTCGTCGACACCGGCCGCATCACGCCGGACGAGGCCGAGAGCCACCCGCAGCGCAACGTCGTCATGCGGGTCCTCGGCGACTTCGACCTGGACCTCACCCCCGACCTGTCGATCCGCGAGGCGGTGCCCGGCGACCGCTGGATGCTCTGCTCCGACGGCCTGTCCGGATTCGTGCCGGACGGCGAGATCGCCGAGGTCCTCAGCACCGTGCCCGACCCGTATGACGCCGTCGAGCGGCTCGTCTCGATGTCCATGCGCGCGGGCAGCACCGACAACATCACCGTCGTCGTGGCCGACGTCCTGGACGACGCCGCCGCGGCGGGCACCACGGCCACCGTCACCCCGGAGATCGTCGGCTCCGCCGCCCTCGCGGGCGTGACCGCGGCCGGTGGCGGCACACCCGCCGCGAGCGCCGCCCCGCACTCCGAGATCGACGGCGACACCGTGACCGGCTTCAGTCGCGGCGGCGCGACGAACGGCGGACAGCAGGCGCCGGCCCCCGTGGCGGTGGGCGTGCTGACCGACCCGGCGGCCCAGGACAACCTGGCCGACACGCTCGAGCAGGCCATGATCGCGGGCGGCACGGACGAGGAGCAGTACCGGCCGGACATCCAGCCCGACGACGACCTCACTGAGGAAGCCGGCGAAGAGGCGCCGACGCGCAAGAAGCGCGTCTGGCTGACCGTGGTCGGCGCGCTGCTGCTCGTCGTGGGTCTCGTCCTGGCGGGCTGGGGCGGCTACCGCTGGACCCAGACCCAGTACTACGTGGGTGAGTCCGACGGCCAGGTCGCGGTGTTCCGCGGCATCCCGGCAACGGCCGGACCCCTGACCTTCTCGACGGCGGTCGAGCTCACGGGCACCCGCGTCGACGACCTGCCCGCGTTCGTCGCGGACCGGGTGAACGAGACCATCCGCGCCACGTCGCTCGAGGACGCCCGCGGGCGCGCCGAGCGGCTGATCGCCGAGGCGACCGAGGAGACCGAGCCGTCGGCCTCACCGTCGCCCTCGTCCACCCCGACGCCGACCACGAGCGAGCCGGCGAGCACCTCGTCGCCGAAGTCCACGCCCACCGCCTCCAAGGAGACCACGACGGGAGGGAACGGATGAGCGTCCTCCAGCCCGAGGAGAAGGCCCCGACCCGCGTCGCGGAGGCGATCCTGCTGGTCGTCGCGCTGGCGCTCGGCATGGCCGGCATGTGGATGGTCGGTTACTCCATGGAGGACGGCCTGCCCGAGGGGTTCTGGACGTACTCGCTCGTCCTGGCCGCGCTGGCCTTCACCGCGCACATCGTGCTGCGGCTGCGGGCGCCCTACGCCGACCAGGTGATCCTGCCCGCCGTCGTGCTGCTGAACAGCGTCAGCATGGCGATGGTGCTGCGGCTCGACCTGTCGCAGCACATCGCCATGGCCGGTGCCAACGCGCCGCGGCACATCATGTGGTCCGCGATCGGCATCATCCTGGGCTGCATCGTCATCTTCGTGATCCGCGACCACCGCAGCCTGCGCCGCCTGACCTACACGGCGATGATCGTCGGCATCGTGCTGGTCGTCCTCCCCCTGGTCCCCGGCCTCGGCAAGGAGATCAACGGCGCGCAGATCTGGATCTTCATCGGCCCGTTCTCGCTGCAGCCGGCGGAGTTCGCCAAGATCGCGTTCGCCGTGTTCTTCGCGGGCTACCTCGTCGCGAACCGCGACACGCTGGCCCTGGCCGGCAAGAAGTTCCTGGGCCTGCAGCTTCCGCGCCTGCGTGATCTCGGCCCCATCCTCATCGTCTGGGCCGTCTCCCTGGCGGTCCTCGTCGGCGAGAAGGACCTCGGTACCTCGCTGCTGTTCTTCGGCCTGTTCGTCGGCATGCTCTACCTGGCCACCGACCGGGTCGGCTGGATCGTCATCGGTCTCACGATGTTCGCCGCGGGCGCCGTCGTCGCCTGGTCGATCTTCAGCCACGTGCAGGGTCGCGTGGACGTGTGGCTCGACCCCCTGAACGCCGAGCTCTACGACCGCGACTTCGGCGGGTCCTACCAGATCGTCCAGGGAATGTTCGGCATGGCATACGGCGGCATGTTCGGCGCCGGCTGGGGCGAGGGTTTCCCCGACCGCGTGCCGTTCGCGTTCTCGGACTTCGTGTACGCCGCCCTCGGCGAGGAGCTCGGCCTCACCGGCCTGCTGGCGATCCTGCTGATCTACCTGGTGATCGTGCAGCGCGGCCTGCGCCATGCGATCGGCGTGCGTGACGGTTTCGGCAAGCTGCTCGCGGGTGGCCTCGCGTTCGTCATGGCGCTGCAGCTCTTCGTCGTCGTGGGCGGTATCACCCGCATCATCCCGCTCACCGGTCTGACCCTGCCGTTCATGGCGCAGGGCGGATCGTCCCTGCTCGCGAACTGGATAGTCATCGCCCTCATGCTGCGCATCTCCGACGCCGCCCGGCGACCGTCGGCCCTGCCGACCCGCGGCACCCTTGCCGACCCCGCGCCCGCCGTGGTGGGCGGCGGCGCGATCGAGGTAGGGGGGCCGGGCGCGACCCCGGTCCAGGCGGGGACCGACGCCGGTGCGGGCCGCGGCCCGACGCCCAACGAGGCGACCCAGATCGTGCGGGGGGTGGACCTGTGAACGCGACCCTGCGCCGCCTGTCGACCGTCGTCATGGTGATGTTCCTGGCCCTGATGGTCTCGACCACCTGGATCCAGTTCGTCTCGGCAAAGAGCCTGAACGAGGACCCCCGGAACGTCCGGGGCACCTACAGCGCACTCGGCCGGGACCGTGGCCCCATCGTCGTGAGCAACGGCGACCCGATCGTCACGTCGGTCCCCGTGGACGACAACTTCAAGTACCAGCGCACCTACTCCGACGGCGACGCGGGTGCGGCCGCCGTGTTCGCGCCGATCACGGGTTACTTCAGCATCAACGGCTCCATCACCGGCATGGAGCGGTACGCGAACAGCTACCTGGCGGGCGAGGACGACTCGCTGTGGCTGGACCGCCTCCAGAACCTCATCACGGGTGAGGAGGCGCAGGGCTCCTCGGTCGAGCTCACGATCGACCCCAAGGTGCAGAAGGCCGCCTGGGACGCCCTGGGCGACAACGTCGGCGCTGCCGTGGCCATCAACCCGAAGACGGGCGCCATCCTCGCGATGGTCTCCAAGCCCTCGTTCGACCCGAACGCGCTGTCCTCGCACGACAGCAAGGCGGCCACCGCCGCCGCCGAGGAGGTCCTGAACGCCAAGCCGCAGGTCAACTCGATCGGCGGCGAGGAGCGGCTCAGCCCCTACGGCCCCACCATCAACCGCACGATCAACGCGATCTACCCGCCCGGCTCCACGTTCAAGCTGCTGACGTCGGCCGCGGCCATCGAGTACGACGGGATGAACCCCGAGACCAGGATCCCGGCGAAGGACGTCTACCAGCTCCCTGGGACGACCGGGGATGGCGGCCGGGTGCAGAACTTCGACGGCGAGACCTGTGACGCCAGCGGGTCGATGACACTCAAGGACGCCCTGCGGATCTCCTGCAACACCGCGTTCCTGGAGCTGGCCAACACGGTCGGCAAGGACGGCATGCAGCAGATGTTCCAGGACTTCGGCTTCACCGAGTCCCTCGAGATCCCGATGACCACCTCGGTCGGCGTCTACCCAGGTCTCTCCGACACCGCGACGGACGATTCCGACGCCCGCATCGCGCTGTCCGGCATGGGCCAGGGCGACCTGCGCCTGACGCCGCTCCAGGTGGCCATGATCTCCGCGGCCATCGCGAACGACGGCGACCTCATGGAGCCGTACCTCATCCAGAGCGTGCGGGACAGCGATCTCGAGCTCGTCAGCCAGACCAAGCCGAACCGCTACAAGAGCCCGTTCTCCTCGTCGACGGCCGACTCGCTGACCGAGATGATGGTCGCGGTGGTCGAGGACGGCTCCGGCACGGGCGCGCAGATCCCCGGTGTCCAGGTGGCCGGCAAGACCGGTACCGCGGAGGACGACCCCCGGTCGCCCACGCTGTGGTTCACCTCGTTCGCGCCGGCCGACGACCCGCAGGTCGCCGTGGCCGTGGTGCTGGAGAACGAGGGCCAGTCCACCAACGAGACCACGGGTGGCGCCCTCGCCAGCCCGATCGCCGCGCAGATCATGCAGGCGGCGATCTCGAAATGAGACCGGTCGAGGGTCTGTCGCTGGGCGATCGCTACAAGCTGGTGCGGCGCATCGCCATGGGCGGCATGGGCGAGGTGTGGGTCGCGCGCGACGAGAAGCTCGCGCGCGAGATCGCCGTGAAGGTGCTCCGCGAGGAGTACACGGGCAACGAGGACTTCCTCCGCCGCCTGCGCACGGAGGCACGGAACTCGTCGACCCTCGTCCACCCCAACATCGCGCAGATGTTCGACTACGGCGAGGAGAACGGCGCCGGCTACCTCGTCATGGAGCTCGTCCTGGGTGAGCCACTCGCCGACCTGCTCGAACGGGAGCCGGTGCTGCAGCCGGCCCGGCTGCTGCCGATCCTGGCGCAGACCGCACGCGGCCTGCACGCCGCGCACCTCGCCGGCGTGGTGCACCGCGACGTGAAGCCAGGCAACATCCTGCTGGAGCACTCCGGCACCGTGAAGATCACCGACTTCGGCGTCTCGGTCGCCCAGAACCAGGTGCCCATGACCGCCACGGGCATGGTCATGGGCACCGCGCAGTATCTGTCCCCCGAGCAGGCCGTCGGCCAGTCGGCCACGGGTGCCTCGGACATCTACGCGCTCGGCGTGGTCGCCTACGAGGCGACGGCGGGCCGCCGTCCCTTCACCGGCCGGACGCCGGTGGACATCGCGATCGCGCACGTCAACGCACCGATGCCACTGCTGCCGACTTCGGTGCACCCGGGGCTGGCCGAGACCATCACGCAGATGCTGGAGAAGGACCCGGCGCAGCGGATCGCCTCGGCCGACCAGCTCGCGCGGCACCTGGACATGCTCGCCGCGGAGATCGCCGAGGACCCGTTCGGCAGCTCGCGCTACGCACGCCGCTCGCGCCGCGACGGTCAGACCTCCTCCACGCAGCGCTCCGGCAACGGCCGGTCGAGCGCGCCGCAGCCCGGGCCCTCGCACGCCCGCAGGCAGTCCCCGTTCGGCCCGACCAGCGGCGGGCGGCACACGACCGTGGCCAACGCCCAGTCCGCGCCGCCCCAGCCGTCCCCCGGTCCGGGGGCGCCCGCCGGCGGTTACGGCTCGGGCTCCGCGGCGGGTGGCTTCGGTTCCGGGAACCCCGCGGGCGGTTACGGCCCCGGCACCCCGGCAGGCGGCTACGGTTCCGGGCCGTTCGGCTCCGGCTCCTACGGTTCCGACTCGGCCGGGTACGGCACGACGTCGGGCACCTACGGGACGGACGCCTACGGACGTCCCTACTCACCGGCTCCGGGCACGCCGGCCGGCAGTCCCGCCTCCGGGGGATACGGTTCGGACTCGGCCGGGTACGGCACCGACTCCGCCGGATACGGTTCGGACTCGGCGGGGTACGGCACCGACTCGGCCGGGTACGGCACGACGTCGGGCGCCTACGGCTCCGACTCCTACGGCGGGCCTGCAGCACCCGGGTACGTCCCCCCGCCCTCGGGCACGGGGAACGGGGCCGCACGGGCCTATCCGTCGCGGCGCGACCTGCACTCGACACGCCAGGACGGGCGGCGGGTCCCCCAGCAGGGGCGCTCGGGAGGGCACCCTGGGAAGGGACGGCGGAGCCTGTCGTCCGACATCCAGGGCTGGGTGAACGGGATCGAGGATCGCCTGGGGATCCGCGTGTCCTGGCCGCTCGTCGCGCTGGTCGGGCTGCTGCTCGTGGTCATCCTCATCATGCTGGTCACCGGGGGCGGCGACGACGGCGCTCTGCGGGAGCCGTGGGGTTCCTCCGAAATCTACGCCGAAACGCTGAATCCCCCGGCAGCGGCCGGACTGGCCGCTTCTGGGATGATGCTCCTCAACGAGTCGTATGCCCTGAGGCAGACGGCCACGACATCAAAGGACCTATGAGTGGTGGAGAACACGCCCCGCGTACTCGCCGGCCGTTATGAGGTCGGCGAGCTCGTCGGCCGTGGCGGCATGGCCGAGGTACACATCGGCCACGACACCCGTCTCGGTCGTACCGTCGCGATCAAGGTGCTCCGTTCCGACCTCGCCCGCGACCCGTCGTTCCTCACCCGGTTCCGGCGTGAGGCGCAGTCGGCTGCCGCGCTCAACCACCCCGCTGTCGTCGCCGTGTACGACACCGGGGAGGACATCCACCAGAACGCCGCCGGCGAGGACGTGCACGTCCCGTTCATCGTCATGGAGTACGTCGAGGGCCACACCGTCCGCGACATCCTGACCGACGGCGCGGCGGTGCCGATCGAGGAGGCCGTCGAGATCACGGTCGGCGTCCTGAGCGCGCTGGAGTACTCGCACCACGCGGGCATCGTGCACCGCGACATCAAGCCCGCGAACGTGATGATCACGCCCACGGGCGCGGTCAAGGTGATGGACTTCGGCATCGCCCGCGCCATGGCCGACTCCGCCGCGACGATGACGCAGACCCATGCCGTGATCGGCACGGCGCAGTACCTCTCCCCGGAGCAGGCCCGCGGCGAGCAGGTGGACACCCGCTCCGACCTGTACTCCACCGGCTGCATGCTGTTCGAGCTGCTCACGGGGCGGCCGCCGTTCCAGGGCGACTCCCCGGTCGCCGTGGCCTACCAGCACGTGGGCCAGGAGCCGCAGCGCCCGTCGGAGGTCGCCACCGACGTCCCCGAGGTGCTCGACCGCATCACCCTCAAGGCCCTCACCAAGGACCGCGACCATCGGTACAGCACCGCGGCCGAGTTCCGCCGCGACCTGGAGGCCGCGATGCGCGGCGGCCAGGTCACCGCACCCATGGTCGGCGCCGCGATGATGGGCGCGACCCAGGTCGCCGGCCAGCCCGCGTACGGGGCCACGCAGGTCATGACGCCGGGCCAGGGCAACTGGGGCCCGGCGACCGCACAGCAGAGCCCGATCACGCCGGGCAACGGCTACCCCGGCCCGCAGACCCGCAACGGTCAGCGCGAGCCCGAGAAGAAGAGCAAGGCCCTCATGTGGTGGCTGCTCGGCATCGCCCTCGCGGCGGTCGCGGCCATCATCATCGCCATGGTCATCAACGGCGGTGGCGAGGATGAGCCGACGACGATCGCCGTGCCCACGATCTCGGAGGGCCTCACCGCCGACGAGGCGAAGGCACAGATCGAAGCCGCCGGGCTGACGTTCCAGTCGGCCATCGACAAGGAGTCCGACCTCGACGAGGGCCAGACGACCGGCACGACCGAGCCGGGCGCGGGCGAACAGGTCGAGCCGAACTCGACGGTCACCGTCTACGTGGCGGGCGCGCCGGGACAGGTCACCCTGCCCGAGCTGAAGAACCTGTCCGAGGCGGACGCCCGGGCCAAGCTCGAGGAGCTGAACCTCTCGGTCAGCGGCACCGAGTCCGAGAACAGCCCCGACGTCAGCCAGGGCCAGGTCACCAAGACCGAGCCGGGCGCGGGCCAGACCGCGCAGGAGGGTTCGGACGTCGTCCTGTACCTCTCGACCGGCAACACCACGCTCCCGAACGTGATCGGACAGTCCAAGGAGGGCGCCGAGGCACAGCTCGCGAACCTCGGTCTCGGCACCATCCAGTGGGACACCGAGGAGAGCGACGAGGTGACCCCGGGCACGGTGTCGCGCACGGACCCCGAGGCCGGCGACGTGAAGCAGGGCACCTCGGTGACGGTCTACATCGCGGAGGCGCCGGCACCGACGGAGACGACCGTCCCCGCGGACCTCGTCGGCAAGACGCTCGACGAGGCCCAGGTCGCGTGCACCGGCGTGCAGATCACGTGCCAGCAGGCGTCCGAGGAGCCCTCGGACATCCTCGCCGCCGGCCAGGTGATCCGGTCCGACCCGGCTCCGGGCTCCACCGTCGACGTGGGCTCGTACATCAACCTCGTGATCTCCACCGGCCCGGAGGGCGGCGGGGAAGGCGACGGCGAGGACATCATCCCGTAACGCAGTCGGCCCCTGACCGGGGAACCGGTCAGGGGCCGCACCGCACGACGGCGTCGCAGGTCACGAGATGACCAGCGGCGCCATTCCCTGTGCCCGCTCCACGGCGCCGTCGAGCCCGCAGGTCTCCAGCCAGTTCGCCAGCAGCCGGTGCCCGCCCTCGGTGAGCACGGACTCGGGGTGGAACTGCACGCCGTGCAGCGGCAGCTCGCGGTGCTGCAGCCCCATCACGATGCCCGACGCCGTCGAGCACGTCACCTCGAGCTCGGCCGGCACGCTGTCCGGCGTCACGGCCAGCGAGTGGTAGCGCGTCGCGGTGAACGGCGCGGGCAGGCCGGCGAGGACACCCTGGCCCGAGTGCTCCACGAGGCTCGTCTTGCCGTGCATGAGCTCCGGCGCGTGCGTCACCTTGCCGCCGAACACCTCGGCCAGCGCCTGGTGCCCGAGGCAGACGCCGAGCATCGGGGTGCGCGACCGGGCGCAGGCCCGGATCACGTCCTCGGAGGCGCCGGCCTCCGCGGGAGTACCGGGGCCGGGGGAGACGAGCACGCCGTCGTAGGGCACGGGCGTGCCGTCGTCGCCGTCGTACCAGAAGCGGCCGTCGGCGTCGGGGGTGGGCACGGCGTCGTTCCGGACCACCACGGTCCGGGCGCCGATCTGGTCGAGATAACCGACGATCGTGTAGACGAACGAGTCGTAGTTGTCGACGACGAGGATGCGCGTCATGCAGGCATGCTACGCGCCGACGGTGGTGTCGTTGAACGGCATGTAGTCGCTGAGCCACGGGAAGAACTGGGTGAAGCACACCGCGATCACGCCGAACGCCAGCACGAGGCACACCAGGAACTTGAACCAGCCAGGGCCGGGGATGGCCCGCCACAACAGCGCGTACATCAGCTCACCAGCTCCTTCGGCTTGCCCTCGCCCACGGGCGACCAGTACTCGAGCTCACCGTGCACGATGTACCGCTCGGTGGCGGAGAACATCGGGTGGCAGGAGGTCAGCGTGATGAACCGCTGGGTCAGCTCGGGCATCTGCTCGTCGGCGGTCACGCCCGGGACCGGCGCGATGACCTCGACGTTCTGCGGGTAGACGATCTGCGACTCGGTCACCTTGTACACGTACCAGGTGTCCTCGGTGCGGACGACCAGGGGATCGCCGGGCTTGAGCTCCGCGATCTGGTTGAACGGCTTGCCGTAGGTCGTGCGGTGCGCGGCGACCGCGAAGTTGCCCAGGTCGCCCGGCATCGCGGTACCCACGTAGTGCCCGATGCCGATGGTGTCGAGCACCGTCGCCTTGTCCGTACCCTCGGCGATCGGCTTGACGTAGTCGTCGCCGAACCGCGGGATGTACATCTGCGCGAAGAGCGTGCCGGCGTCCGGCGGCTCCGCCATGACCGGTGGCGGCCCGTGGTTCTCCTCGGCGGTCTGCGGGCCGGTCGGAGGGGCCTCCCAGTCCATCTCGGCGATGATCTCGTTCTGGGCGCGCGCGCCCTCGACGTCCGTCCACCAGAGCTGCCACACGACGAACAGCCCGAGCACCAGGCCTGCCGTCACGAGGAGCTCACCCATCACGCCGATCAGCCACGCGACGGGTCGCATGGGGGATCCCGACGACTGGGGGCGCCGCGCGTTGCGCGGCCCCATCCCGGACGGACCGCGCTGATAGGCGATGGGGAACACCTCCTGGGGCAGCGGCACGTTGTGGCCGGCCTGCGCGTGGGTCATCCAAAGACCTCCGTACCATCGGGAACCGTCGCGTACTGCAGACCGCCGCCGTCGTACGCGGGGAGGTCCAGGTGGTCGCTACGCCGCACGTCCCAGCCCAGGTGTACCCAGTCCACGTACTCGAGGTACGTCTGCACACCCTCGGACTCGTCGAGCGACGCCTCCATCTTCGCCGGGTCTCCCACTGCCGTCACCTTGTACGGTGGTGAGAAGACCTTGCCGTGCAGCAGCAGGATGTTTCCCGAGCACCGGAACGCCGACGTCGACGTCACCCGCTCGCCCTGCAGGGTCATCGCCTCGGCCCCGCCGGCCCAGAGCGCGTTGATCACGTGCTGCAGGTCCTGCTGGTGCACCACGAGGTCGTCCGGCTGCGGCTCGACGCCGCCGGGCCCCGCGCCGACCGACGTCGACGGCGCGTCGTCGAGCGTCACGGTCAGCCCGGCACCCCGTACCGGTTCGGATCCCGACACCACGCCCTCGCGCCGCACCAGGTCGTCGTCCAGCGTCGGCACGGTCGTGCCGGCACGTGCGCTCAGCCCCTCGATCTCGCGGTCCAGCTCGGTGCTGCGCTCGGTGAGGTCGGTGACGCGGTTCGTCTCGGTGTCCACGAGCTGCGCGAGATCCTGCGGGTCGCGGTTGCCGGCACCGCCGCCGTCGGCCAGCCGGGCGCTGGCACTGAACATGAGGCCGGCCAGCACGGCGACCGCCCCCACGCTGAGCCACGAACGCCATCGCGCGTGGGTCAGGGCACCAAGAAAGCCTCCGGCACCGCCCTTGGACGACGGCGCGGGCGTCGGCTCCGGTCCGATCACACGCGTCCCTCCTGCAACATTCGACAAACCCGCGGACGCGTCTGGTCACGACTCGGGCTGTCGACCACTACGCTAGTCCACGAGCAAGCAGACGTCGGCTCGGCACACCCGTCGGGCAGACCCCCCAGGACAGGAGCCCGCCTCGTGCCCGAGTCGAAGTCCCGCAACAAGAAGAAGGCCACGCCCAAGGCTGACAAGGCCGAGGCCAAGGTCGCGCTGCCCGGCGAGGCGGTCAACCCCCGTTGGCTCGCCCCCGTCATGGTCGGCCTCATGGTCCTCGGCCTCGCCTGGATCGTGACGTACTACCTGACCAGCGCAGACCTCGCGCTGCCGATCCCGCAGATCGGCCAGTGGAACCTCGCGGTCGGCTTCGGCCTGATCATCGTGGGCTTCGGGCTCACCACCCGCTGGCGCTGAGAACGGCGGCTCCGCGGCCGCGCAGACGCGACCGCGGAGCTGTGTACCCATTTATCCACAGCTGTGGGTAAAGCTGGGGAAAAGAGAGCGGTGATACACCGCCAGCTGCTCCGCCCGCCTGTTCACAGGACGCCGGCGGAGCTGTAGCGCCACACCGCCAGCGCGATCAGGACGGCGATACCGGCCACCGGGACCAGCCATGCGACGAGCGCGCGCCGCTCCTTGGGTGCGTACGCGTACGCCGTCGCCACCAGCGCACCGGTGACGAGACCGCCGAGGTGCGCCTGCCACGAGATGTTCGGCACGAAGAACCCGATGGCGCCGTTGATCGCGAGCAGGACGAGCACCTGACCCATGCTGCGGCCCAGGCGACGCATCACGGGGAGCATCGCCCCGAACAGCCCGAACACCATGCCGGACGCGCCGACGACCGGCGTCACCCAGGCGGCCGACGTGAACGGGTCGCCGGCCAGGAGCAGCACGCCGACCGACCCGCCCACGGCGGACAGCAGGCACAGGACCGCGAACCGGGACCGGCCGAGCAGCGGCTCGAGGAACTGGCCCGTGATCCACAGCGCGTACATGTTGAACAGGATGTGCAGCGGTGACGTGGAGTGCAGGAACGACGCCGTGAGGAACCGCCAGGGCTCCATCGCGCCGCCCCAGGGCCAGAACCACAGCGCCTGCGTCCACTCACCCCTCGTCACCAGCTGCAGCAGCCAGCTCACCACGCAGATGCCGATGATCGTCAGCGTGACGACCGGCCGGCCCTGGGTGGCGGTGCTGGTGGCCGCGCCGCCGAAGACCGTCCGGACGCGCGGGGCCGCACGCTTCGAGTCCCGGACGCAGTCGACGCACTGGACGCCGACCGCGGCCGGTCGCTGGCACTCCGGGCACGTCGGCCGACCGCAGCGCTGGCAGCGCACATAGCTCACCCGGTCCGGGTGTCGCGGGCAGACGGGAGCCGCGGCCTCGGTCGGCTCCTCGGCGGCCGGGTCGTTCATCGTGATACGTCCTCAGTCCCCTCGGTCCTCAGTGCTCAGGTCGTACGTGTCCGGTCCAGGACGGCGTGGGCGCCGCGGCGGATCAGGGCTCGATGGTGACCGACTCGATGACGATGTCCTCGACGGGACGGTCGCCAGGACGCGTGCGCGTCTTGCCGACCTTGTCGACGACCTCGCGCGACGCGTCGTCCGCGACCTTGCCGAAGATCGTGTGCTTGCCGTTCAGCCACGGGGTCTCCGCGGTGGTGAGGAAGAACTGGGAGCCGTTGGTGCCCTCGATCTCGCCGGTGACCGGGTTCCGGCGCTTGCCGGCGTTGGCCATCGCGAGGATGTACTTCTCGTTGAACTGGAGCTCGGGATGGATCTCGTCGTTGAACGTGTACCCCGGGCCGCCGGTTCCCGTCCCGAGCGGGCAGCCGCCCTGGATCATGAAGTCGTCGATGACGCGGTGGAAGATCAGGCCGTCGTAGAACGGGTCCTTGCGCTCCTCGCCCGTGCGCGGGTCCGTCCAGGCCTTCTCACCCGTCGCGAGGCCGACGAAGTTCTCGACAGTCTTGGGCGCGTGGTTCGGGAAGAGCTCGATGCGGATGTCACCGGAGGTGGTGTGCAGGATTGCGAACATGTATCAATCCTCCCACGGAGCGGCCCGCGGATGCTGCAGCGTCGCCGCCTTACCTCGCTAGTAAGGGCAGGCGATGGCAGAGTGGCACCTTGAGGAGTATTGAACAGTTCGGGGGGAGTTACATGACCCGCAAGAAGGTGACCGACTACGTGGACACGAGCAAGATCGACACCGAGAAGGTCAAGGAGAGGGCCGCGGAGGCCACAGCTCTGCTTTCCGACGTCAGCTCCAAGGCCGCGACACAGGCCGGGTCCTTCGCGGCCCAGGCCAAGGACCGGGCCTCGAACGCGAAGGACTGGGCCCAGCCTCGCGTGAACGACTTCATCGCATGGCTCACACCGCGCGCCGAGAAGGCCTGGCAGGACAGCCTGCAGGCGGCCGCGCCCCAGGTCGAGAAGGTGGCGGGCAAGGCTGCGCCCCTGATCGACTCCGCACACGACAAGCTCGTGGACGACCTGCTCCCGAAGATGGTCTCCGCGTTCAACGCCGCCGCGGCCAACGCCGCGGCAGCACAGGGCAAGACCTCGCTCGCCGAGACCGTCACGGACGCGGCGGACAAGGCCAGCAGGAAGAGCTCCAAGAAGGGCTGGCTCATCGCGCTGGCCGCAGGCGGCGCAGCCGTCGCGGGCTACGTGTTCTGGAAGCGCGCGCAGCCGCAGACCGACCCGTGGGCCGAGCCCTGGGAACAGAGCTCGGGAGCCGACTACTCCGACGGCGCCGCCAAGCACTCCTCCGGCGTCGGCTCGGCGGCAGGTTCCGCGATCGCCAAGGGCAAGGAGGCCGGGGCCAAGGCCGCGCAGACGGCCAAGGACCTCGGTGCCCGCGCCTACTCGGCCGCGAGCCCCGCGTTCGAGGCGGCAAAGGAGAAGGCCGGTCCGGTGCTCGAGAAGGCCGCCCCGGTGATCGACGCCGCCAAGGAGAAGGCCGGTCCCGTCATCGACGCCGCGAAGTCCACGGCGCAGAAGGCGAGCAGCGCGGTGTCCGACGCCGCGCAGAAGGCTGGCTCCGACAGCCCCCAGACTCCGGTCAAGGCGACGGAGCCGAAGGACGCCAAGCCGGCTCCGCCGGCCAAGGACGAGCCGGTCGTGGACCAGGTCCCGCCGGGGGAGAGCAAGCAGGGCGGCTGACCGCCAGCCTGCCTCGTGCACGCCAGGAGGGCCCGGCCGACACGACCGGGCCCTCCTGTCCTGTGCGGGTCGCGATCACCCGCCGATCGGCGTGGCCGCCCCCGCGAACGGGTCGAGCTGGATGAAAGCCTCGGTCGGGTCACCGTCGTGCACCAGCGACTCCTGCGCCACGACGTCGTCGAACGCGAACGCGTAGGCCTTGCCGTCCGCCATCTGCTCGTGGATGTACTTGGCGTAGTAGTTCGTCACCGAGTCCTGGTAGAAGCCGGCCGGATCCTGGGTCGGCTGGGTGCTGCTGTCGAGCAGCGAGGACCGGTTGAATCCGGCGCACAGCGTGCGCGCGATGGCACCGATGTCGTTGTTCGGCGCGGCGAGGTCGCCCGCGCAGCCGAAGATCGACTCGCCCGAGGGCTTCGGGAACGTGGTGACGACGGCGCCCGACGTGTCGGTGAACGTCATCGTGTCGCCGGAGACCGTCCCGAGGAACTTCTTGTCCGGCTGGTCGCCGTACGGCACGACGGTGAGGGTCTCGCTCGCGTACTTGCTCCAGACGCGGTCGACGTAGTCGGACAGGACGTTCGCGTCGACCTGGCCCGTGCCGACGCCGTGGCCGGGGGACAGGACCCGCAGCACGGATCCGTCGGGTCCGGTCTGCGCGAGGCCGTCCCAGCCGTCCTGCTGGGAGAGCGACGAGACGACGTTGTCCCAGCCGTCGGGCTTGAGCATCCCCGTGTGCAGCAGCTCGCCGCTCGAGGAGCGCAGGCCCGTCTGGTAGGGCGCGGAGAAGAAGTCGACCTGGGTGCTGTTGATCCACAGGCCGGAGTCGTTGAGCGTGTACTCCGTCCAGTTGAACAGGATGTCGCGGTTCGGGTCGCTCGGGTTCTGCACGGCCGGCTGCACGAGCCGCCCGTCGTTGACGATCTTGAGGTCGAGCTTGCTGCCGTAGGAGAAGTACACGCGGCCGGACAGCTTGGGCATCTGGATGGTGACGTCCTGCCCGTCCGCCGGGCCGGCGATCGATGCGTCCGGCGCCGGCTCGGGGACGCTCCCGGCGTCCGGCCAGGGGTGGAACGTCCCTTGGGCGTCGGCGTAGCCGAGCTGGCCGCCCGTCTCGCCCAGGACATAGATGAACACCTGGTCGCCACGACCTGAGTCGTTGGTGATGGTGAGCGGGATGGTGTCGGGCACTGCGGTGGCTGTCGGCGTGGCGACCACGGCAGCCGACAGGGCTGCTGTCACTGCGGCGGCGGTGCCGATGAGCTTCCTGGTCAGGGACACGCTGTCCTCCTCGGATCACGAGGGGCCGAACAGTTGGGTGGTGCTGCCCCTCGCGCTCGACGATATGGAAGGGGTCCTGCCTTGTCAGTAGCCCGAGACGGATCGGGGGTGAAAAATTCGCCGGACCGGCCGAACGTACGGGTATCCCACAACGGGCGCCTACGTGATCCCTCGGACACGGTGGCGTCCGACCACGGCAGAGCGGGCCGACCGACCCCGGGAACGACAAGAGCCCGGAGGAACAGTGGCACCACGGTGCCTCGGTCCTGTTGATTCCGGCAGGTGTCCACCGGAGGGCACGACCTGCACATGAAGAGAGGGCTCGACTGTTGACCAGGTAGGTTGCGGCCATGGTGAGCGGAGAACTGCGACGAGTCGGTGTCACCATCGTTGAGGTAGTCGCATATGTCCTGCTGTCGGTCGGAGCCGTGATCACCGTCGTGTCTGGAGTCTCGGGCACGGTGAACAGCTGGGATGCGGAGCATGGCGGTGAAGCCGGCACATTCACGCCCGTCGAACAGGTCTGCTCCCGGCACAGGGCCACGGTGCGCTGCTCATGGAATGGCACGTGGGTTTCCGACGTCGACGGACGCACTATCCAAGACGTCCTCCTTGAGGACAGCCTCGGCTCCCAGGAAGGGGACCCCCCGCCGGAGCCTGTTCACCCAACACTGCACAGCGACAAGCTCGCCGACCCCCAGGTGGCCTACCTCCCTGGTGAGCGGACGTGGCTCCTGGCGCCGGCCGTGTCGATCCTGCTCATCGGGATCCAGTGCGCCTTCGCTTGGCGGGTGCATCGGTGGGCAGGCGCGAGGCGTGCGCCACGGCTGGCCGAGAAGCGCGATACGGGGATCTAGTACCCGATGTCGGCCAGGAGCGTAGATGCTGCCAGGGCCGTGCTCAGCGAGCCGAAGGAAGGCGACGATGACGCTGCACAGGCTCCCGGACAGGCACCTTCCCAGCCCGGAAACTGAAAAACCCACCTGCACCGATGAGTATCGGTGCAGGTGGGACAGGGTGGAGCCAGGGGGACTCGAACCCCCAACCCCCTGCTTGCAAAGCAGGTGCGCTACCAATTGCGCCATGGCCCCGACGAGGGCCGCTCAGTCGATCGAGTCGGTGACCTCGGACCAGAGATCGCGGCCAGCCGCGTCCTCACTCAGCTTGCGCCAGAGGACGTAGCCGGCGCCGGCCGCCAGCAGCACTATCAGCAGCTTCTTCACGAGTTCCTCCTGGGGAGCCTCTGCAGGTCCGGGAGTGGGGCTAGGAGGACTTGAACCTCCGACCTCTTCCTTATCAGGGAAGCGCTCTAACCGTCTGAGCTATAGCCCCGGACGAGCGTTACGCACGCTCTTGCGACACTGGAGATTACCCCAGGTCGGGACGATGTCCCAAACCGAAATGATGGTCCGCGGTGTGACGTGCGCCGAGCCGTGCGTGAGAGCGCACGAGAACGCTCTGGCAGTGCTGGTCAGTCGTCGGTCAGCGTCATGTGCACGCCGCCGACGAGTGCTGCCGTGATGTTGTACAGGAACGCCATGATCGTCGCGATCGCCGTCAGCAGCACGATGTTGCAGATGCTGATCAGGGTCGCGAGGGAGATGACGCGCGGGAACTCCACGAACTGCGTGAGGTTCACGTTGCTCTGTGGGCCTACGGCGTCCTCCACGAAGCTCTGCACCGTGGTGAAGACACCGAGGCTGTTGAGCACCGACCAGAACACCGCCGTGGCCACGACGGTCATGATCGCGACCGCGACCGCCAGCAGGAACGCCAGCTTCATGACGGACCACGGGTCGACCCGGGAGATCGCGAGCCGTACGCGGCGCGGGCCGGCCGGAGCTGGGCGTGGCACCTCGGGCGTGGGAGCCGACGCCGGGTGCGCGGGCTGGCCCTGCGCGCCGTCGGCGGGCGTACCGACCGGAGCGGCGGTGCCGCGCACGCCACCCGCGGTGTAGTGCATCTCGGGCCGCGGCTTGGGCTCGTTCTGAGCCGCCGTCTGCCCATCGTCGTCAGGCATGATCGAGGACACCTTCTTCGCCGCGCTGCGAGCCGCGTCGAGGGCGGCCTGAGCGGCCTTCATCGCGCCGGCCTTCACGCCGTCCGCGGCCCCCGTCGGAGCGGCCGCCGGGGTGGTGCCGCCCGGCGTGCCGGGCGCCGGGACCCGGTTCCACGACTTCGCGTCCGGCTCTGCCGCGGGCGCGCTCTGCGACGCCGCGGTGTCGGTCTTGGTCGAGGCCCGCCCGATCGCCGAGACGAGGCCCGCGGAGTCCTTGGACCCGCCGTTCGACTCCGCGGCGGTCTTCTGCTCCTTGCCCTGCTTGCCCGCCTCGTAGGCGGACCGCCAGACCCCACCGGTGGTGGGGACGGCCGTGTCGGCCGCGGCGGCGGGTTTCGGGGCCTTACTCTCCGTGGGCTGGTCCGCCTTCGCGGCGGGGGAGGCGACCACGACGGGCTCGGACAGCTTCTCGCCGCCCGTGGCCTGGCCGGCAGCGGCGCCGTTCGACGCGCTGCCGCCGTCGGCGGGCTTGTCCGTGGCCGAACCGTTCGACGCGGAGGTCTTCTCCGAGCCGGCCCCTGCCGACTCCGCGCCCGTGGTCTCGTCCGTGTCCTTCTCCTGCGTCACGGCCTTGCGATCCCGGGTGATCTCCAGGTCTTCTTCGAGCGAAGGCGTCGCGATGCGCACGTGCCCGTTCTTGTCACTCGTCATCAGCTGTCCTCGCGTCCGGTGCTGTCCTGCTCAGGGGTGCTCGGAACTTCGTCGGGGGTCGGATTCTCTTCCACGGTAACCCGCTCGGCGGGTTCACCGTCGGAGTTCTCGTCGGTGGCAGCCACCGCATCGCCCGCGTCCTCACGCTCCGCGTTGCGCGCGACGGCGATGATCCTGTCCCCCTTGTCCGGCTTTGCGAAGGTTACCCCCTGGGTGTTCCGGCCGGTGAGGTTAACTTCCGCGACGGCCGAACGCACGATCTTGCCGCGCTCCATGATCACCAGCACCTCGTCGTCCGCGTGGGTCACGAGCGCGCCCACGAGGTCGCCGCGCGCCTCCACCAGGTTGGCGACCTTGATGCCGAGCCCGCCACGGCCCTGGATCCGGTACTCCGAGATCCGGGTGCGCTTGGCGAACCCGCCCTCGGTGACGACGAACAGGTCGGCGCCGTCGATGACCACGTCGGCGGACAGCAGCTCGTCCTCCTCGCGGAACTTCATGCCGGTGACGCCGGACGTCGCGCGGCCCAGCGGGCGGATCGACTCGTCGTCCGCGTGGAAGCGGATCGACTGGCCCTTGCGCGACACGAGGATGAGGTCGTCGTCCGCGTTCACGAGCCGGGCCGAGACCAGCTCGTCCGCGTCGCCGTCGGCGTCCTCCCGGAGGTTGATCGCGATGAGGCCGCCCGACCTCGGCGAGTTGTACTCGCTCAGGCGCGTCTTCTTCACCAGCCCGCGCCGCGTGGCCAGCACCAGGTACTCGGCGGCCTCGTAGTCGGGGATGTCGAGCACCTGGGCGATCTTCTCGCCCGGCTGGAAGGCCAGCAGGTTCGCGACGTGCTGGCCCTTCGCGTCCCGGCCACCCTCGGGCAGCTCGTAGCCCTTGGCCCGGTAGACCCGGCCGAGGTTGGTGAAGAACAGCATCCAGTGGTGGGTCGTCGTCGTGAAGAAGTGGTCCACGATGTCGTCCTCGCGCAGCTGTGCGCCGCGCACCCCCTTGCCGCCGCGCTTCTGCGAGCGGTAGTTGTCCGTCCGCGTCCGCTTGGCGTAGCCGCCGCGCGTGATCGTGACGACCACGTCCTCCTCGGGGATCAGGTCCTCCATGGACATGTCGCCGTCGTACGGGAGGATCGTGGTGCGGCGCTCGTCGCCCCAGCGCTCGGTGACCTCGTCGAGCTCCTCGCCCACGATGGTCCGCTGACGCTCCGGCTTGGCGAGGATGTCCAGGTAGTCATCGATCTCGGCCCGCAGCTTGGCGTGCTCGTCGAGGATCTTCTGCCGTTCGAGGGCCGCCAGCCGGCGCAGCTGCATCGAGAGGATCGCGTTGGCCTGCTGCTCGTCGATGGTGAGCAGGTCCATCAGGCCCGTGCGCGCCTCGTCGACGTCGGGGGAGCGCCGGATCAGGGCGATGACCTCGTCGAGCGCGTCGAGGGCCTTGAGGTAGCCCTCGTAGATGTGGATCTGGTCCTGGGCCTCCTTGAGGAGGTACTCCGTGCGCCGGCGGACGACCTCGATCTGGTGCGTCGTCCAGTGCCGCACGAACGCGTCGACGCTGAGCGTGCGGGGCACCTCGTCGACCAGCGCGAGCATGTTGGCGCTGAAGTTCTCCTGCAGCGGCGTGTGCTTGTAGAGGTTGTTCAGCACCACCTTGGCCACGGCGTCGCGCTTGAGCACGATCACCAGCCGCTGGCCGGTACGGCCCGACGTCTCGTCGCGGATGTCCGCGATGCCCTGGATGCGGCCGTCGTTGACGAGGTCCGCGATCTTCGAGGCGAGGTTGTCCGGGTTGACCATGTACGGCAGCTCGGTGACGACCAGGCAGATCCGGTTCTGGATCTCCTCGACGTTCACGACCGCGCGCATCGTGATCGAGCCGCGGCCCGTGCGGTACGCGTCCTCGATGCCCTTGTGGCCCAGGATCTGCGCACCGGAGGGGAAGTCCGGGCCCTTGATGCGCTGCAGGAGCGCCTCGAGCAGCTCCTCGCGCGAGGCGTCGGGGTGGGCGAGGTGCCACCGGACACCCTCGGCCACCTCGCGCAGGTTGTGCGGCGGGATGTTGGTGGCCATGCCGACGGCGATGCCTGCCGAGCCGTTGACGAGAAGGTTCGGGATGCGCGCCGGAAGGACGACGGGCTCCTGCGTACGGCCGTCGTAGTTCGGCCGGAAGTCGACGGTGCCCTTCTCGATGTCGCGCACCATCTCGAGCGCGAGCGGCGCCATCTTGCACTCGGTGTACCGCGGGGCGGCGGCCGGGTCGTTGCCCGGCGAGCCGAAGTTGCCCTGCCCGGCGACCAGCGGGTAGCGCAGCACCCAGTCCTGCACGAGGCGCACCAGGGTGTCGTAGATCGCGGTGTCGCCGTGCGGGTGGTACTTGCCCATGACGTCACCCACGACGCGCGAGCACTTGGAGAACGCGCGGTCGGGCCGGTACCCGCCGTCGTACATCGCGTAGATGACACGGCGGTGCACCGGCTTGAGGCCGTCGCGCACGTCGGGCAGCGCGCGCCCCACGATCACGCTCATCGCGTAGTCGAGGTACGACCGCTGCATCTCCAGCTGCAGGTCGACCTGCTCGACACGACCGTGGTGGACCGCTACCCGCGCGTCCTCCAGGGGAATGCCGTCGTCGGAGTTCTCCACGCCGGGGGTCTCGTCCGTCACCGTCTGTACTTCCTTTCCACGCCGCTGGGCGTGTCACTTCGTCTCACGTCGATATCTACCGGAGTTCGCGAGCCCGTTCCACGAATGACGACTCGGACATCCCTGCCCACGTCGACCGCGTCCCGGGCCCGCGCCTCACACGTCAGATATCAAGGAACCGAACGTCCTTGGCGTTGCGCTGGATGAAGGTGCGGCGGGACTCCACGTCCTCGCCCATGAGCACCGAGAAGATCTCGTCCGCCGCGGCCGCGTCGTCCATGGTGACCTGCAGCAGCGTCCGGTGGTCGGGGTCCATCGTGGTGTCCCAGAGCTCGGAGTAGTCCATCTCGCCGAGACCCTTGTAGCGCTGGATGCCGTTGTCCTTCGGGATCCGCTTGCCCTGCGCGGCACCGGCCTCCAGGAACGCGTCGCGCTCCCGGTCCGAGTACACGTAGTCGTGCGGGGCGTTGCTCCACTTGATCCGGTACAGCGGCGGCTGCGCGAGGTACACGTGGCCGTGCTCGATCAGGGGTCGCATGTACCGGAACAGCAGCGTCAGGAGCAGGGTGCAGATGTGCTGGCCGTCGACGTCGGCGTCGGCCATGAGCACGATCTTGTGGTACTTCAGCTTCGAGATGTCGAAGTCCTCGCCGATGCCCGTGCCGAAGGACGTGATCAGCGCCTGGACCTCGGCGTTGGACAGCGCCTTGTCCAGGCGCGCCCGCTCGACGTTCAGGATCTTGCCGCGCAGGGGCAGGATCGCCTGGTTGTGCGGGTTGCGCCCACGCACCGCCGAGCCGCCGGCGGAGTCACCCTCGACGATGTAGATCTCGCACTCGTCGGGGAAGCGGGACTGGCAGTCCTTGAGCTTGCCCGGCATGCCGCCGCCGTTGAGGATGCCCTTGCGGCGGGTCGCCTCGCGGGCCTTGCGGGCCGCGATCCGGGCCTGCGAGGCCTGGATCGCCTTGCGGATGACGTCGCGGGCCTCGTTCGGGTGCGCGTCGAACCAGTCGACGAGCTGCTCGCGGACCACGCGCTGCACGAAGGTCTTGGCCTCCGTGTTCCCGAGCTTGGTCTTGGTCTGGCCCTCGAACTGCGGCTCGCCGAGCTTCACGGAGATGACGGCGGTCAGGCCCTCGCGGATGTCGTCACCCGTGAGGTTCTCGTCCTTCTCCTTGATGATCCCCTTGTCCCGCGCGTAGCTGTTGACCAGCGTGGTCATCGCCGCGCGGAAGCCCTCCTCGTGCGTGCCGCCCTCGGTGGTGGAGATCGTGTTGGCGAACGTGTGGACCGACTCGCTGTACGCGCTGGTCCACTGGAGCGCGACCTCGACCGAGATCTTCCGCTCGGTGTCCTCGCTCTCGAACGAGATGACGTCGGGGTGGATGAGCTCCACCCGCTTCGCCGAGTTGAGGTGGTGCACGTAGTCCATGAGGCCGTCGTCGTACTTGAACGTGACGGTGCGCCAGGCGTCCGCGTCCTGCGACGTGCCCTCGGCGTCCGGCTGACCGTCGGCGCCCGCGACCTCCTCGACGCCGTCGACCGTCGCATCGGGCTCGGCACCCGTGACCTCGTCCGTCGCGGACGAGTGGCCGGCCCGCTCGTCGGTGAGCGTGATCTTCAGGCCCTTGTTGAGGAAGGCGTACTGCTGGAACCGGGCGCGCAGCGTCTCGAAGTCGTACTCGGTCGTCTCGAAGATCGACCCGTCGGCCCAGAACGTCTGCGTGGTTCCGGTGTGCTCGTCGGGGCCGAGCGGCCCGAGCTTCTCGACGCCGGTGATCGGGTTACCGCCGTCGGTGTACTCCTGACGCCAGTTGAACCCGTCGCGGCGCACCTCGGAGACGAACCGGGTGCTCAACGCATTCACCACGGACATGCCGACGCCGTGGAGGCCGCCGGAGACGGCATATCCGCCGCCGCCGAACTTGCCACCGGCATGCAGGATCGTCATCACGACCTCAAGCGTCGGCTTGCCCTCGGTCGGGTGCATGGCGACCGGAATGCCTCGGCCGTCGTCGGAGACTCGCACTCCGCCGTCGGCCAGAAGGCGCACGTCGATCTCGGTGGCGTGACCCGCAAGGGCCTCGTCCACAGCGTTATCCACAATCTCGTACACAAGGTGGTGGAGCCCACGCTCACCGGTCGATCCGATATACATGCCCGGTCGCTTACGAACGGCCTCGAGACCTTCCAGGACTGTGATGTTCCCGGCGTCGTAGCCGCCGTCGATTCGCTCTGTCACGGGCGGGGTTGCTCCTCGTCTTTCAGGCACACGATGTGCACGACGACGGACGTACCAGCTGCTGCGCGAGCGGCTCGGACCAGGTGAGGTCCATGCCGTGCTCGGGTGCCACGTACGGTCCGACGGCTCGTCGGTGCTCAGCGTTCCGGGCCCTCAGGACGTTCCTGGGAACCCGGCGCGGTTGACCCCCTCATACTACCTTCTGAGCGGCGAAAACCCGGGATCCTGGGGTGTTTGTAGCCACTCCTCCACAACCTTTCTCCACAGGGTGATTTCTGAGGGCTGGAAGCGGTTCCCGAACGGCGTCCGGAGCGTCGATCCGACCCCCGCCGGAGGTCCCGTCCGGGGGTCCGGTCCCGTCCTCGGACGGGCGCGGTCGACGACCTCGACGACGCCACTCCGGACGACTCGTCGAGAGTGCGTCCCGGCATGCGATTGCCCTTCGGATCGTCATGTCGCCGTCTGTTGAAGGTCAGAAAATTTGCACGCAGAAGGTGACATTTCGTTGATTTGTCGTTTTCTGCTCTAATAGCGCCGACCGGTCACATGCGCGCGCACGCGCACTCTCACTTCGAAGGGCAACAGAGTGAAGAAGCTTCTCGCCGGCGGAACTCTCGCCATCCTGGCATTCGGCGGCATGATTGCCAGCGCCGCACCCGCCTCCGCACACACGCCGAGCGTCTCCGCAGACTGCGGTTTCGTGAACGTTGATCTCAAGTACTACAACGGGGCCAAGGTCACGGTCGTCATCGACGGTCAGACCTTCGAGGACACCGAGTTCTCCAACGGCTTCCAGAAGCTCTACCCGGACCTCGCGCTCGACAAGGCGCACGAGTGGACCGTCACCGTCGACGCCTACGACGGCCGGGACGGCACGCAGTACGACTGGTCGGAGTCCGGCTCGATCGGTGTCTGCCAGACGCCCCCGCCGGCCGAGGTCGTCACCCCGGTCATCCCGGAGGCCGTGGCCGGTTGCGCCGCCAGCCTGGACGACGTCGTCATCCCGGAGAGCACCGAGGCCATCACCTACACCAAGACCGAGGCCGGCATCGTTGCCACGCTGAACTCGGAGGAGTACACGTTCCCCGAGGAGCTCGGTGCCTACCAGCTCCAGGAGGACGGTTCGGCGCTGCTGCCGACCGAGGCCATCGTGATCGAGGAAGAGTGCGCCGAGCCGACGCCGGAGCCGTCTCCGTCCGTCGAGCCCAGCGAGGAGGCCTCCGTGCCACCCGCCGCCGAGCCTTCCGCGTCGCCCAGCCCCGAGGCTGAGGAGCCCGCCGAGCTCGCCGCGACCGGTGCGACCGTCGGTGGCGCCATCGCGTTCGCCGCTCTGCTCGCCCTCGGTGGCGTCGCCCTGGTCTGGGCCCGCAAGCGGATGCAGCAGAACGCCTGATCACACAGCTCCTGGCTGACGCTACGGCGTAGCTGAGCGACGAAGGGCTCCCCGGCCTCGGCCGGGGAGCCCTTCGTGCGTCTGCGGGCCGTTCCGGACCGCGTACGGGCACGTGTGCGGTGGCCGCCGGCCGCCGGCGTGGAGCCTGTGGATCGTGGACCGGTGCGGTCAGCCCCAGGTGTCCCGAGGGCCGGGGCCGCGCACGGACCGGGGCCCGCGCCGGAACCCGGGGCCGGCCGGGCCGAGCACCGTGACCTCCTCGACGACGCCCTCCCCGATCTCCTCGGCCATGCGCCGGATCAGGGTCGGCACCAGCAGCCGGAGCTGGGTGGCCCAGGCCGTCGAGTCGGCGCGCACCACCAGCACCTTCTCCTCGAACGTCTCGGGGGTGCAGTGGTCGGCGATCTCCGAACCCACCACCTCGCGCCAGCGGCCCACGACGCCGCCCACCGACACCTCCTCGGTCCAGCCCTTCTCGCGCAGCAGCCGGCCGACGACCGCGCCGAGGAGCTGTGGATCCCGGGCACCGGGCCCCGAACCGCTCGACCGGGGCTCGGCCAGAGGAGACCGCCGGGAGGGGGATCCGGGCCGCAGACCACGGGCCCGGGCCGCCGCCTTCGCGCGGTTGAGGGCGGCGCGAGCGACCTCCGACGGCGGCGTCAGAGCGGGCTCAGAGTTATCCACAGGCCCCTGTGGAGATTCGTCAGTCACGGGTCACCGTCCCGGGTTCCACGTGAAACCGTACGCCGTCCAGAGCCGACGGGATGTCCTCCGGCACGGCCGCCGTGACGAGCACCTGGCGAGCAGGGAGGACCAGGTCCGCAAGACGTTCCCGGCGTCGTACGTCGAGCTCGGCGAACACGTCGTCGAGGATGAGCACCGGGTCGGCGTCGGTACCCAGTTCGGGATCCCAGAAAGTGGGTGAATCCGCCGAATTCTGCGGATCCCCGCCCAGCAGCCGGAACGACGCGAGCCGCAGCGCGAGCGCGAACGACCACGACTCACCATGGCTCGCGTACCCCTTGGCAGGCAGTCCGCCGAGCGTCAGCACGAGGTCGTCGCGGTGCGGGCCGACGAGGCTCACACCGCGCTCCAGCTCCTGCGGGCGGGCCTCGACGAGGGCGTCGAGCAGCAGGTCACGGAGGCGTCCGACTTCCGAAAAGTTATCCCCAGAGGCTGTGGACAACTCCGGTGGATTGTCTGCCGAGAGGGCCGGCAACGACGACCGGTAGGTGATCTCCGCGTCGCCGTCCGCATCACTCACCTGCTCGTACGCGGCGGCGACCGCGGGACGCAACGCGTTCACCAGCTGCACGCGTAGCGAGAGGATCTCCGCACCGAGCTCGGCCAGTCGCGCGTCCCAGACGTCGAGCGTCGCCAGCTCGGCGGCCGCCGAGCTCTCCGACCGCGGCGACCCACCGGAGCGCCGGGCCGACCGAGCTGACTTGAGCAGTGCCGAACGCTGCCGCAGGACCCGTTCGTAGTCGGACAGCACGGCGGACACCCGCGGCATCATCAGTACCAGGAGCTGGTCCATGAACCGCCGGCGGCCGTCCGGGTCGCCCTTCACCAGGGCAAGGTCCTCGGGCGCGAAGAGCACCGTGCGCAGGACCCCCAGAACGTCCCGCGCCCGGACCGGCTGGCCGCGGTTGATCCGGGCACGGTTCGCCTTGCCCTGGGTGATCTCCAGCTCGATCGTGCTGGCCCGGTCGCCCCGGACGATCCTCGTCCGGACCACGGCACGCTCGGCGCCCGATCGCACCAGCGGCGCATCTGTGGCGACCCGGTGCGAACCCAGCGTGGCGACGTAGCCGATGGCCTCGACCAGGTTGGTCTTGCCGCGGCCGTTGCGCCCGACGAACGCGTTGACCCCGGGTTCGAGCTCGAGGTCGGCTGACGCGTACGACCGGAAGTCCAGCAGGGAGAGGTGGGAGACGTACATCGGTAGGAGATCGTACGTCCCGACCGCTACTCCGCCGACTTCACCGCGTGCCCGCCGAACTGCTGGCGGAGCGCGGCGACGGCCTTCATGGCCGGCGACTGCTCCTGGCGCGAGGCGAACCGCGCGAACAGGGCGGCGGAGATCACGGGGAGCGGCACGGCCAGGTCGATGCCCTCGTCCACGGTCCACCGGCCCTCGCCGGAGTCGTCGACCCAGTCGTCGAGCAGGGCGAGCTTCGGGTCCTCCTCCAGGGCCTTGACCATCAGGTCGAGCAGCCAGGAGCGCACGACAGTGCCACGGCTCCAGGCCCGCACCGTGCCGTGCACGTCGGCGATCAGGTCGGACTTGGCCGCCAGGAGCTCGTAGCCCTCGGCGTAGGCCTGCATGAGTCCGTACTCGATGCCGTTGTGGACCATCTTGGCGTAGTGGCCGGCGCCGACACCGCCGGCGTGCACGAAGCCCTCCTCACGGGGCCCCTCGGGGCGCAGCGCGTCGAAGACCGGCAGCACGCTCTCCACGTCCGCGGCCGAGCCGCCGACCATCAGGCCGTACCCGTTCTCGAGGCCCCAGACTCCGCCGCTCACACCGACGTCGAGATAGCCGATCCCGTTCTTCGCGAGCTCGGCAGCCCGCTCCTGGTCCTCGACATAGTGCGAGTTGCCGCCCTCGATGACGATGTCACCCTCGGAAAGGATCTCTCCGAGCTGGTCGAGCACGCCGCGAGTGGGTTCACCCGCCGGAACCATCACCCAGACGACCCGCTTGTCCTCGGGGAGCGCGGCGGCGAGATCCGCGAGCGTCGCGACGTCCGACACCTCGGGCCGCGGGTCGAACCCGGTGACCTCGATGCCGCCCTTCCGCAGACGGGCCCGCATGTTGTTGCCCATCTTCCCCAGGCCGACCAGACCGATGTGGGTAACCATGTGCGTGAAATCCTCCTGGGTCGTTCGACGGGGTCGCTCGTGGCGGCCGTCCTTGGTGCTGGCTGACGTCGGGTTGCGGGCGCGCGCCGTCGATCAGGACGGTGCGTCGAGCTCGTCAGCCGGTGAAGCGGATCGGCACCAGCAGGTACCGGTAGGCGGAGTCGTCCTCGCCGTCCAGGCTGCCCTGACCGGTGAACTCGACCGGCTTGTTCGGGTGCGTGAAGGACAGCCGGACGAAGTCCGTGCCCAGGGCGCCCAGGCCGTCGAGGAGGAACTGCGGGTTGAACGCGACCGCGATGTCCTCACCGACCAGGACTGCCTCCAGCGCCTCGGAGGCCTGTGCGTCGTCCCCCTGGCCGGCATCCAGCACGACCTGCCCCTCGCTGAACGAGAGCCGGATCGGCGTGTTGCGCTCCGCGACCAGGCTCACGCGCTTCGCCGCCTCGATCAGCGGGGCTGTGGCGACGACGGCGTGGATGGGCGTGCTGTCCGGGAACAGGCGGCGGACGGCGGGGTAGTCACCGTCGACGAGCTGGGAGGTGGTCTGCCGGCCGCCGGCCTCGAACCCGACGAGGTCGAGGCCCTGGCCTGTGGACAGGCCGACGTTCACGAGTCCGCCGCCCGAGCCGAGCGACTTGGCGACGTCGTTGAGCGTGCGTGCCCGCACGAGCGCGACGGCAGAGAAGCCCGGCGTGGCCGGGGTCCACGTCAGCTCGCGGAGCGCCAGGCGGTAGCGGTCGGTGGACAGGAGGGTGATGCGCTCGCCCTCGATCTCGACGCGTACACCGGTCAGCAGGGGGAGCGTGTCGTCGCGGCTGGCGGCGACGGTCACCTGGGCGACGGCGTGGGTGAACGCGTCACCCGACACCGTGCCGCTGACCTCGGGGAGCCCCGGCAGCGCCGGGTACTCGTCCACAGGCATGGTGAGAAGTGTGAATCGGCTGGCCCCACAGGTGACGACGACCTTGTTGCCCTCGAGCGCGACATCCACAGGCTTGTTGGGCAGCGCGCGAGAGATCTCGGCGAGCAGCCGACCGGAGACCAGCACGGTGCCCGGCTCCGCCACCTCGGCGGGGATCTCGGAGCGCGCGGACGTCTCGTAGTCGAAGCTCGCGAGGTTGATGACGCCCTGCGGGTCGGCTTCGATCCGGACACCGGCAAGCACCGGTGCCGGCGGGCGCGTGGGGAGCGTACGAGCGGTCCATGTCACGGCATCGGCGAGAACGTCGCGCTCGACCCTGAACTTCATGCCGTTACATCTCCTCTTGTTCCTGGGCTGTCGAGGGAAACCCTACGCGAGTTGGGGACCTCTCGGCACTCGATAGGTCCAGGCTGTGGATGGACTTTCCGGCACAACTCGTACTAGTGTTCGAACGGGTAGCCGAGGCGCTCGACCGGCTTATGAAGGCGCGTGGATTCCCCCTGATAGATAACTGTCGTCGTAGTAGTAGGTGTTGTGGAAACTGGGGAAATCGTGTCTTTCCGCAGGTCAGAGGCCATTTTCTCCTGTGGAGGAGCTGTGGGGCTATCTGTGCATGAACTGGGGACCGCTGTGGACGGCCAGTTTTTACACACAGGCTGTCCACCGATCGGGGTCTCGTCGCCCACAGAAAACAGGCGCTTGTCCACACCCGTCCACAGGCTTGTCCCCAGGTGTGTATCGGCTGGTCAGCGCGACGCCGTAGGTTCTGCACAGGTTGTGTCCACAGCGCTGGGGACAAGCGATGGAGAGCCCAAGGAATTCGCCGATCTGCATGTGGACAGTCCTGTGGAGGTGCGTATACGCAACACCCCCGCGCACCGGTCCGGCTGTGCACAGGGGTGTTGAAAGGTGTGGAAGTGGGTTCTATGCCCGGATTTTCGGGCAGCACGAGGCCAGGGAAGGCTGCACGTGTGAGGTGCGACGTGTCAGCCGCGCTGCTGCTGCTTGATCCGGCTCGTGAGCTCGGTGACCTGGTTGTAGGTCGAGCGGCGCTCCGCCATCTGGCCGGCGATCTTCTTGTTCGCGTGCATGACCGTCGTGTGGTCGCGGCCGCCGAACTGCTGCCCGATCTTGGGAAGTGACAGGTCGGTGAGCTCACGGCACAGGTACATGGCGATCTGCCGGGCGGTGACGAGCACGCGTGACCGCGACGAGCCGCACAGGTCGTCGATGGTGAGGCCGAAGTAGGCGGCCGTCTGCGCGATCACGACTGCGGGTGTGATCTCCGCGGTGTCGTCGTCGTCCGTGATGAGGTCCTTCAGGACGATCTCGGCGAGTGCCAGGTCGACCTGCTGGCGATTGAGGTTGGCGAACGCGGTGACCCGGATGAGTGCGCCCTCGAGCTCACGGATGTTCGTCGAGATCCGCGAGCCGATGTAGGAGAGAACGTCAGCCGGCACGTCGAGGTGCTCGCTGGCAGCCTTCTTGCGCATGATCGCGATGCGCGTCTCCAGGTCCGGGGGCTGGACGTCGGTGATGAGACCCCACTCGAACCGGGACCGTAGCCGGTCCTCGAAGCCGTTGAGCTGCTTGGGCGGGACGTCGGACGTGATCACGACCTGCTTGTTCGCGTTGTGCAGCGCGTTGAAGGTGTGGAAGAACTCCTCCATCGTCTGTTCCTTGCCCTGCAGGAACTGGATGTCGTCGATGAGGAGCACGTCGACGTCGCGGTACCGGCGTTGGAACGCGCCCGCCTTGCCCTCACCGATGCTGTTGATGAAGTCGTTCGTGAACTCCTCGGAGTTCACGTACCGCACGCGGATGTGTGGATAGAGGTTGTGGACGTAGTGCCCGATGGCGTGCAGCAGGTGGGTCTTGCCCAGTCCCGAGTCGCCGTAGATGAAGAGCGGGTTGTACGCCTTGGCCGGAGCCTCTGCCACGGCGACGGCCGCCGCATGCGCGAACCGGTTGGACGAGCCGATGACGAACGTCTCGAAGATGTACTTCGGGTTCAGTCGGGTGGGCTCGGCCGACGGTTTGGGCGCGGGCTGCGGCGCGATCGGCATCTGCGCCTGCTCGGGCTCCGGGGGCTCGTGCTCGAGGGAGAGAGCCGCCGGGCCGGAGATCTGGGACGGGCCGGCGAGCGTGCTGCTGCTCAGCTCGGGGTCCACGGTGATACCGAAGCGGACGTCGCGTCCCAGGACCGACGACATCGCGGAGACCAGGTCGTCGCGGACGGCCGTCTCCAGGTAGGTCCGCGTCTGCTCGTGAGGGACGGCGATGAAGACCATGTCGTCCAGCACAGCCATGGGCTTGGCGAGACGGATGAAGGCGAGCTGCCGGGGGCTCATGTCGGGCCGGGCCTCGAGCGCTGTCAGGGTCTGCGCCCAGACATCGCCGATGTTCTCGTCCGGGTTGGCCACTGGCTTTCCTTAGTCTCGTGCGTGGGGTGGTGCGCGACGCTGGGGGTGTGTTGGAGTCTGCCATGATGAGGCACCGTCCACACAGTTGTCCACAGGTTGTGGATGGCGCGGATCATGCCTGGGTAAGTGGTACGTAGCCAGGCAGGACGGGCCGGCGGGGTAGGCCGGCGAGGCGCGCGGTGTGGCGCGTCCGACACGCATGATCCTGCGGTTCTGGTTTGACCCGGGGGCCCCGCCCGGCGTAACGTCAGACAGCCGTTCCAGGTACTTCTGCGCGCCCATACACGGATTCGAGCCACGTCCTCCGACGTCGGCCAGGACCGATGGGCCAGGCCCCGGGTCGGCTCGGTCGATCGAACTACTGAGCGACCACCATTCACTGCATCGTCGAGGACAGACGGTGTGCCTACCCCGACGTTCTTGGAGTACCTCGTGAGCAAGCGGACCTTCCAGCCGAACAACCGCCGCCGTGCGAAGACCCACGGCTTCCGGCTGCGCATGCGCACCCGTGCCGGCCGCGCCATCCTGGCAGCTCGCCGGCGTAAGGGTCGCGCCGAGCTCTCAGCCTGAGCCATGTTGCCCGCGGCGCACCGTTTGCGCCGTTCCGTCGACTTCGAGCGGACGGTGCGCCGCGGCACGCGCGCAGGTCGATCGACCTTGGTGGTTCACCTCCTGGTTCCGGACGAAAACGTCCAGGACGCAGGATCGGGAACTCCACAGGTCGGTTTTGTCGTTTCCAAGGCTGTGGGTAACTCCGTGCAGCGCAACCTGGTGAAGCGTCGGCTCCGTGCCGCCGCGTTCGGCCAGCTCTCCGTGCTGCCCAGCTCCGCTCGTGCGGTGGTGCGCGCGCTGCCGCCGTCGGCAGACGCGACCTACGCGGATCTCGACCGCGACCTCGACTCGTGCTTACGGCGCGCTGTCGCGCGCGTCTCCGGAGACGGGAAGAGATGACCACCATCCCTGCCCCCGAGGGTGAGGCGCCGACGCGTGAGCCATCGCTGATCGGTCGGCTCCCGGTGACCCTCCTTGTGGGGATGGTCCGGTTCTACCAGGCGTTCATCAGCCCGATGAGCCCCCCGAGCTGCAAGTACTACCCGTCCTGCTCGCAGTACGCCCTGATCGCGCTGCGTCGCCACGGTGCGCTGCGCGGGCTCGGTCTCGCGCTGTGGCGCCTGCTGCGGTGCAACCCGTGGAGTCTCGGCGGCGTGGACGACGTGCCGCCCGCGCGCGGCACGCACACTCACGCCGAGAGCTGACCTGCCTCGGCTCGTGCCGCCGTACACGACCCCCTCGCACCTACCGCAGACTTCGCGTCACCAACTCTGGAGCTTCTTGACCGATGGACTTCTTCGCCTTCCTCTACCCCATCGAGTGGGTCGTGGCCTGGATCATGTACGGGTCACACTGGCTGTTCACGACGCTGGGGATGTCCAGCGGCCCAGGGACCGCGTGGGTGCTGTCGATCGTCGCACTGGTGATCGTGATCCGTGTGCTGCTCATCCCGCTGTTCTTCAAGCAGATCAAGGCTTCGCGCGGGATGCAGATGATCCAGCCCGAGCTGCAGGCCGTGCAGAAGAAGTACAAGGGCAAGACGGACCCGGCGTCCCGCGAGAACATGACTCGCGAGACCATGGAGCTGTACCGGAAGCACGGGACCAACCCGTTCGCCTCGTGCATGCCGATCCTGCTGCAGTCGCCGATCTTCTTCGCACTCTTCCGGGTGCTCAACGGTCTGGAGCCGATCTCGACCGGTGCGCAGGATCCGATCGGCCCGATCACCCGTGAGGTCGCGAGCGACATCGAGTCGTCGACGCTGTTCGGTGCGCAGCTGAGCGACGTCTTCCTGCAGACCGACTCGATGACCTCGCGCATCGTGGTGATCGTGCTGATCGTCGCGATGAGCGTCACGACCTTCACGACGCAGCGCCAGCTGACGATGAAGAACATGCCGCCGTCGGCTCTCGAGGGCCCGATGGCGCAGACGCAGAAGCTGATGCTCTACATGCTGCCGATCGTCTTCGCGATCTCCGGCGTGAACTTCCCGGTCGGTGTGCTGATCTACTGGACCGTCACCAACCTGTGGTCCATGGGCCAGCAGTACTACACGATCAAGCGGATGCCGACGCCTGGTTCCGTCGCCGAGAAGCAGATGAAGGAGCGGCAGGCTGCCAAGGCCGCGAAGAAGGCTGCCAAGAACGGCCGGGTCATCGAAGAGGACGTCCCGGTGGTAGAGGAGCCGAAGAGCGGCCAGCGCGTCCAGCCCAAGCGGAAGAACCGGCAGAAGGGCGGGACCCGTCCGGAGCCCGCGCGCCCGGCGATCGCACAGGCCGCTCCGCAGGACGCCACCGACGCGCCGGCCGACGGCTCGACCGGCAAGCAGCAGGTCGGCACGTCGAAGCAGTCGAGCGGGTCCAAGCAGTCCGGTACGCCGAAGCAGTCCGGCTCACCCAAGCAGTCCAGCACGCAGCCCGGATCGAAGCCCAAGCCGTCCGGCACCGCGCCTGGGGCGACCCCGGCGTCGTCGGGCAAGCGCAAGCAGAAGAAGTAGGAGGAGACGCGATGAACGCGAGCACAGGTACGGCCGCACCCGATCCCGCGGCCACGGTCGCGGATCCGGAGGACCGCACCAAGCGCCTCGAGGAGGAGGGCGAGATCGCCGCCGACTACCTCGAGGAGTTCCTCGACATCGCCGACCTCGACGGCGACATCGACCTGGACATCAAGCACGACCGCGCGGCGGTCGAGGTGGTCGCGGACGACCCCGAGTCGCTCGCGCACCTGATCGGTCGCGAGGGTGAGGTGCTCGACGCGATGCAGGAGCTCACCCGCCTGGCGGTGCAGACCCGGACGGGGGACCGGAGCCGGCTGATGCTCGACATCGGCGGTTACCGGGCGGCGCGTCGTGTCGAGCTCACGCGGATCGCCGAGCGGGCCGTCGAGCAGGTGCAGGAGTCCGGCGCCGAGGTCGAGCTCGAGCCGCTCAACGCGTTCGAGCGAAAGGTCGTGCACGACGCCGTCGCTGCTGCCGGCCTGGTCAGCGACTCGCGCGGTGTCGAGCCGGAGCGGTACGTCGTGGTCCAGCCGGCCGGGACGGCCGCGGTCACCGACTGATCCGATGGTTTCGGCCGAGGGCCGGTGCGCGTCCCGAGGACGTGCACCGGCCCTCGGTGTGTTTGGCTTCTTTTGACAGCGAGTGGAGGGACGGACGTGGAAGGTTCGGACGTGGAAGGGGAAGCCGGCTCGACCGACGTCGAGGTGTTCGACGGCGAGACGCTGGGTGCCAGTGCTGCTGTCAGGGCGTACCTGGGCGACGCCTACGACGGCGTCGTGCGCTTCGCGGAGCTGCTCCGTGATCAGGGGGAGCTGCGTGGACTGATCGGTCCTCGGGAGGTACCGCGCATCTGGGAGCGGCACATCCTCAACTCGGCGGCCGTCGTCCCGTACCTTCCCGCGGCCGGTTCGGTCGCCGACATCGGATCGGGCGCCGGACTGCCGGGCATCGTGATCGCGGTGATGCGGCCCGAGCTGCAGGTGATCCTGGTGGAGCCGATGGAGCGCCGGACGACATGGCTGGCCGAGGTCGTGGCCGAGCTCGGGCTGGCGAACGTCGAGATCAAGCGTGGGCGAGCCGAGGAGTATCACGGCGCCTTCGAGGCGGACGCCGTCACCTCGCGGGCGGTCGCCGCGCTGTCGAAGCTGGTCCGGATGAGCATGCCCCTTGTCCGGGTGGGCGGCGAGCTGGTGATCCTCAAGGGACGCAACGTGGCTCAGGAGATCGAGCCGGCACGAAAGGTCCTGCGGAAGTACGCAACGGGGGATCCGGAGATTCTCGAGGGGGCCACGGTGGAGGGCGTCGAGACGACGACGATCGTCCGGGTGCGCCGCGGGAAGTAGGTTTTCGGGCAGTCATGTTTCACGTGGAACGGGAGCGATCGCCTCTGGCGATCGCTCCCGTTCCTGGTTCTCGAAGGGTCCCGTGCTGCGCGGCCGGGCCGGCCTGCCGGGCTCAGCAGCCTCCGCAGTTGTAGTAGAGGATGTCCCAGTGGTTGCCCTCGTCGGTGTAGAGATTCCCGGCGCCGGAGCGGTACTGGTAGCCCCAGCCGGAGATGTATCCGACGTACGTGAAGTTGTTGCTGATATAGCTGTCGAGGCAGGTGCTCTGCCGGGTGTCGAGCTTGTAGCCGTTCCAGTGGCTGTAGGTGCCGCTGGAGTGTCCGGTCTCGGTGCCGCCGGTGATGGTGATGGCGCATCCGCTGGCCGAGTGGAGCGTCTTGATCCCGTCGATCGTGGTCTGCCGCACCTGGTCGAAGGAGGTGCATGTGGCGACGTTCCGATTGCTGCATCCGCCGCTCGACGTCCAGGAGATGCCAGCTGCGCTGAGCTGGGCGGTCGCCTGTGCGTGAGTGAGGAACGTCGCGGCGCTGGCGGGGGCCGCGAAGGCGAGCACGAGCGCTGTGGTGAACGCAGTGATCAGTGCGGTGGCTCGGGTGATGGGTCCGGACAAGACGCCTCCCTGCGTGGAGTCAGACGTACCTGGGCGATTCGAGGATAGGTGGAGACGGGATAGTTCTGGGCATACCAGTTCTGACATAGCGGCGGCGGACTGGCGGGGTGCTGACCTGGGGTGGCGCCAGCCGCGGAGCCAGACCGTGCGGGCGGGACAAGCCTGAAGAGCTGGGCGGACCTGAGCGGCGGTAGATCGGGACGGAGGCGGGCCGGCACGGAGTTTGGTCGAGCCGGAGTCGGGCCGGAGCCACGCTGGGCCGGAGTTGCGCCGGGACGGAGTTGCGCCGGGACGGGGTCGAGCCGCGAGGGAGCCAGACCCGGCCGCGCCGAGTCAGATCACGTCCTGGCGGGCCAGATCGAGGCCGAGTCGGACGAGCCGAAGTCGATCGGGTCCCAGCCGAGCCGGGACAGGCCCCAGCTTCGCCGTCCGCCAGGGAATGGCGAGCCGGAGCCAGGGGCCGCGGAGGTACCTGCTGCTGCCTGTCGTAAGTCCTGGACCCGGGGACGATGAGGCATGCGGTCTGAGCCCGTTTCACGTGAAACAAGCGAGCTGGCGTGAAGCGGGGCGGAGCGGGTATGCCCAGCCGCCCAGGATCCACGTGGTGCGCCGGAGGCGTTTCACGTGAAACCGAGCGATGGCCGCCTGGGAAACGACGAGCATGCGATCGGCCGTGCGTGCGAGACGGAGTGGCGGTCAACCTCTCTCGGCTTGGTTCGCAGGGTTCCAGACCCGACGGAGCGCATCGGTGCGCCTCGGCCGTCGAACAGGATCTGATCGCCTTCGCGACGGCGTTTCGGCACGCTCGAACAGGGACCCGACCGTAGCGTTACACGGGTGTGCTTCTTCAGACGAAAGTCCAAGCGAGCGGCGGCGGCTGCGGCTCTGGCGGCGTCCGCCGCGAAGGCAGATACGCCCGACTCGTCCGCTTCGGAATCGGCGGCGGGGGTCCCGGACGCCACTCCTGTGGACTCCACGTCACGAGCGGCGCCGTCTACGGCGCCCTCTGCAGCAGGGGTGACCGATGGGCCTCCGGCGGAGGTCGAACCGGCGGCGGCGTCAGCACCCAGCACACCTTCGGCTGAACCTCCGGCCGAGGAAACGGCGGCGGGCGCAGCAGCTGCCGAGGGCAACGGACCGCGCTGGGTCCCGGACGAGTCCAGGGATGGATCGTCCGCCGTCGCCGTCCTGAACGGAAACGCGAGTGACGCCTCCGAGGACGTCCCGGGCAGCGCCGCACCGGACGGCGCCCAGACCGGGGCCACGCTCCGCGCGGGGAGCGACACTCCGGACGACGCCGGGAACAGCACCCGGGCCTCCAGCGCCCAGGCGCAGGCTGACGCAGCGACACAGGCACACTCCGCGGCGTTTGTCTCGGCAACCGGGGCGGTGAGCGACGGAACTGCGCCCGGCACGTCCAGGACCTCGGCTGAAGAGGAGCGGGGCGGCGAGGCCGCTGCCGGGACGAACCAGGGGGCGACCGACGCTCCGGCGTCGGGAGCGACGTTCCTGGAGAGTTCGGAGGAGGGCCCGGCCGAGGACACCAGTGTGCCGTCGTCCCAGGACATGGCACCACCGCCCGCCGAGATCGTGACGGGTCGGCCGCGTGACGAGGTATGGGGCCAGGACAAGCCGGATCCCGAGGGAAAGAACGTGGCTGAGCTCAGCCAACTGATCGAATCCGTGACGAGGTCGGCAGCGGCCGACGACGACGACGCCACGAAGGTGGCAGAGGTACTGGAGATCGACGAGATGACGGAAGTGCTGGAGCCGGCGCCGGAGCAGGTCGAGGTGCCGGCCCTGTCAGAGGCAGTGGCGCACGACCCGGATCTGATGGAGGAACTGCCCTCGCGCCGTCCGATTCCGGCAGATGCGATCAAGCGGGCGAGTGAGGCACTCGACGCGGCAGTGAACGCTGCCCCCGCGGTGATCGGCTCGGCGACCATGACGGTCGACGACGAAATGGTCGACTTTGTCGACGCCGAATTCACACATTTCGACGGAGAAACCGACCCCGAGGCCAAGCCAGAAGCGGGGGCCAGCGATTACAGTGTCCGCGTGACGGATCCGATTCCTGTGCAGAGCCTCTCCGCTCCCGGTGTTTCACGTGAAACGACCGGGTCCGTGCAGACGCCCCATGGCACTCAGCAGCCCACGGGCGGCCCGCACGGTGGCGATGACGAGCGGCGATCGGCCCTCATCGCGACCGTCCCGGCCGTTGACGAGACGACTCCTGTCGCCGCCGAGCTCGCAATGGACGCTCGCCGACGCATCGAACTGCAAGGGCGGAAGTTCCCGCGCCCGCCGAAGACCCGCATCATCACGGTCGCCAACCAGAAGGGTGGCGTCGGCAAGACGACCACCACGGTCAACATCGCGGCCGGGCTCGCGCAGTCCGGCCTGAACGTCCTCGTGATCGACAACGACCCGCAGGGCAATGCCTCGACGGCGCTCGGGATCGAGCACCGGGCGGGGACGCCCTCGGTCTACGAGATCCTCGTCGAGGGCGAGCCGCTGGCGAACACGATTCAGCAGTGCCCGGACATCCCGAACCTCTGGGGCGTTCCCGCCACGATCGATCTGTCGGGTTCTGAGATCGAGCTGATCTCTCTTGTTTCACGTGAAACGCGACTCCGCAAGGCGCTCGACAAGTACCTGGCCGACCGAGTCGCCGCAGGGGAGGAGCGCATCGACTACGTGCTCATCGACTGCCCGCCGAGCCTCGGCCTCCTGACGGTGAACGCGTTCGTCGCGGGCCGGGAGGTCTTCATCCCTGTCCAGTGCGAGTACTACGCGCTCGAGGGCCTGAGCCAGCTGCTCAAGACCATCGACCTGATCCGCTCCCACCTCAACCCGGAGCTCCGGGTCTCGTCCATCCTGCTGACGATGTATGACGGTCGGACCAACCTGGCGCAACAGGTGGCAGGGGAGGTGCGGTCGCACTTTCCCGCCGAGACGTTCAAGACGACGATCCCGCGGTCGGTGCGGATCTCCGAGGCGCCGAGCTACGGCCAGACGGTGATGACCTACGACGCGACATCCACGGGGGCACTCGCGTATCTTCAGGCGTCCCGAGAGCTGGCCGAGCGTGGCCAGGGCGGATCGAGCCCGCGCCGCGCGCTGAAGGCGGAGCCGGTCGGGGCGCAGGACTGATGCTCGGCAGTGACGAACGAGATGCGTTGCATCTTGTGTTGGAGATGAAGCCCGTCCGCGCTCCGCGCTGGACCGGAACCTACGAGGAGACACGATGACTGCGAAGCGACGCGGGCTCGGGCGGGGCCTGGGCGCCCTGATCCCGACGGGTCCAGAGCTGGACGAGCGGGCTTCCGGAGCTGGGGAGTCGGACGGCGCGGACAGCGCGCTGGGCGGCTCGGTCGCTACCGTCGTCGAGGAGCGTCCGGCTCCTGTCGAGACCCCGGCCGACGAGGTGCCCGTGGGCGCCGTCTCCGCCGAGACGATCGGGGATCAGGCTCCTGAGCAGGTCACGGAGAAGAAGGCCGCTCCCAAGAACACGGGACCGCGTCCGAGCACGGTGAAGTGGGACTCCGCGATCGCCAGCGGCCGGCTGTCGGTCGCCAACGAGGCGAGCGAGGGCACCGGGGCGTCGGCGCTGGACGATGCGTTCTTCAGCCGGGAGGAGAGCGCACCCGAAGCCGTTTCACGTGAAACACCGGACCTCGTCCCCGTGCCGGGCGCGCGGTTCGCGGAGCTGCCCGTCACCGCCATCCGGCCGAACACCTGGCAGCCGCGCACGGTCTTCGACGAGGGCGACCTCGACGAACTGGTCGACTCGATCAAGGAGATCGGTGTTCTCCAGCCGATCGTCGTCCGCCCGGACAAGGAGCACCCGGGGGAGTACGAGCTCATCATGGGCGAGCGGCGCTGGCGCGCCACACAGGCCGCCGAGCTGGAGACCATCCCGGCGATCGTTCGCGACACCGACGACGGCGACATGCTCCGGGACGCGCTCCTGGAAAACCTGCACCGCTCGAACCTGAACCCGCTCGAAGAGGCCGCCGCGTACCGCCAGCTGCTCGACGACTTCGACTGCACGCACGAGGAGCTGGCGAACCGGATCGCGCGCAGTCGTCCGCAGATCTCCAACACCCTCCGGCTGCTGCGCCTGCCCCCGCTGGTGCAGCGCCGCGTCGCCGCGGGCGTGCTCTCGGCAGGCCACGCGCGTGCCCTGCTCGGCCTGAGCGACGGTGCGGAGATCGAACGCCTCGCGCAGCGCATCGTGTCGGAAGGTCTCTCGGTCCGGGCGACCGAGGAGATCGTGATGCTCACGGAGTCCGACGGCAACGGCACGAAGGCGCGCAAGACGCCGCGGGCCGGCACGCGCAGCGAGGCGGTCGACGAGCTGGCGACCCGGCTCTCCGACCGCTTCGAGACGCGGGTCAAGGTGGCGCTCGGCAAGAACAAGGGCCGCATGACCGTCGAGTTCGCCTCGGTCGAGGACCTCAATCGCATCCTCAACGTCATGGCACCCGAGGAGCGCGGACTGCTGCGACCGGCCGCCGAGGACTGACGCACCCGCGCAACGGACAGACACAAGGCTCAGGGCCGGCACTCACGAGGGTGCCGGCCCTGAGCCCTTACCGGGCCTGCCGACACACCTCGGCAGGCCCGGACGTACGAGAACGACCTGCTACCGCGCGGACACCAGGGCCGTGTCGATGATCGCCCGGTACAGCGTCGACAGGTCGTGCCCGCTCGCGGCAACCGCCTGGGGCAGAAGTGACATCTCCGTCATACCTGGCGCGACATTCACCTCGAGCACGTGCGCCGTGCCGGACCGGTCGAGAATCATGTCGGTGCGCGAGAGGTGCCGCAGGTGCAGGGCACGATGTGCGCGCACCGCCACGTCCGACACCAGGTCAGCCTGCTGCGGGGTGAGCCGGGCAGGCGCGAAGAACTCGGTCTCGCCGGCCACGTAGCGTGCGGCGTAGTCGTATCCGCCATCGGCCACGATCTCCACCGCAGGGAGGGCCTCGGGACCGTCGGCCCCCTCGATCACGCTGACCGCGAGCTCCACACCGTCGATCGCGCGCTCGACCAGCGCCGTCTCGCCGTATGCGAAGCACTCCACCATCGCGCGCGGCAGGTCCTCGGCGCGGGTCACGACCGTGACGCCGAGCGCCGAGCCGCCCTCGGTGGGCTTGACCACCAGGGGAAGGCCGATGCGCCGCAGGATCGTGTCGAGCACCGGCTGCGCGCCGAGGTCCCGGAACAGGCTCTGGGGGAGCGTCACGTAGTCCGGCGTCGCGAGCCCGGCGTCGAGCAGCGCGGCCTTCGAGATCGGCTTGTTCCAGACGACGCGGCTCGCGCGCGGCCCGGTGCCCACGTACGGCAGACCGACCATGTCGAGCACGTCGCGCACGGAGCCGTCCTCACCGGAGGCGCCGTGCAGCAGCGGCCAGACGACGTCGGGCCGGGTCGTGCGCAGGAACGACAGGAGGTCGGCGTCGACGTCGTGCAGCAGGACCTCCAGGCCGGTGGCGCGCAGCGCCTCGGCGACCCGGCGCCCGGAGCGCAGGGAGACGTCCCGCTCGTGCGACAGGCCACCGGCGAGGACGACCACCAGGGGCGAGCGGCGCCCGGCGTCGTGCGGCTCGGGGTCGAGGGGTGCGCCTGGCGCGGCCGGCTCGGTCGGGACGGGGGCGGAACTGGTCATCGAGGACTCACTCGGTCGGGACGGGGAACGGTCAGCTGCCATCGTGTCAGACGCGCAGGTCACCGGGGTGACCTGCGCGTCCGTCGAGCGTCGGGGGCTCACGCCAGGTCGGGAGCAGGGCCCTCGACGTCGTCCGGGCCGGTGCCGGGCTGGCCGGAGGTGCCGAAGATCTGCACCAGCTCGGACTCGCCGTTGACGACGCCGGCCAGCCGCCGCACACCCTCCCGGATCCGTTCCGGGGTGGGGAAGCAGAACGACAGGCGCATGTGGTCGGAGCCGCTGCCGTCGTAGTAGAACGCCGTGCCCGGGACGTACGCGACGCGGGCCGTGACGGCGCGAGGCAGCATCGCCCGCGCGTCGAGGCCCTCCGGCAACCGCACCCACACGAAGAAACCGCCCTGCGGCACGTTCCACGACGCCCGGGGCAGGTACTCACCGAGTGCCCCCACCAGCGCGTCACGCCGCTCGCGGTAGGTCTCGCGGTACGCCTTGATCTGGGCCTTCCAGTCGCAGGTCTCCAGATACGTGGCCACGGCGAGCTGGGAGGCGTTCGAGGGGGACAGCACTGCGGACTCGCTGGCAAGCACGAGCTTGTCGCGCACCGCGTGCGGCGCGATCACGAAGCCGACGCGGTAGCCCGGCGCGAACGTCTTGGAGAACGAACCGAGGTACAGCACGCCGTCGGTGTCGTAGGAACGCAGCGCCGGCATCGGCTCGGTGTCGAACCCGAGCAGCCCGTACGGGTTGTCCTCCACCACGAGCACGCCGTGCCGGCGGCAGATCTCCAGGATCTGGGGGCGCCGCTCGACGGAGAGCGAGACGCCGGCGGGGTTCTGGAAGGTCGGCACGGTGTACAGGAACTTCACGCGCCGGCCCTCGGCCGCCAACCGGGTCAGCGTGGCGTCCAGCTCCGCCGGGACCAGGCCGTCGGCATCGAGCGGCACCTGGACGACGTCGGCCTGGTAGGACCGAAAGACCCCCAGCGCACCCACGTACGACGGCGCCTCCGCGAGGACCACGTCGCCCGGGTCCACGAAGATGCGGGTCACGAGGTCGAGCGCGGACTGCGAGCCGGTGGTGACCACGACGTCGTCGGGGTGGGCGGAGACGCCCTCGAGCGCGACGACCTGGGTGATGTGCTCGCGGAGCACCTCCTCGCCCTGGCCTGAGCCGTACTGGAGCGCTGTCGTGCCCTTGGTGACGATGAGGCGCTGCATCGCGTCGGCGATGACGTCGAGCGGCAGGCCTTCCAAGTACGGCATCCCGCCGGCCAGAGACACGACCTCGGGGCGGTTGGCCACCGAGAAGAGCGCTCGGATCTCCGAGGCGCGCATGCCGTGCGCTCGCGCCGCGTACGAACCGAACCACGGGTCGAGGCGGTTACCGGCAGTCTCGGGAAGCTCGTTCACGCCCGCCAGTCTCGCACGCACCGTGTGCTCGGCCCAGTACCCGTTCGTGGCGAAACGGTGAGACTACGCGGCTCCCGTGCCGAGCCAGGCGTCGAAGCAGGGCGCCGGACCAGTGCACCGGCCCACCGGTCCGGACCAGGACGAACGAAGAGCGCGTGCCCGGTGCCGCACCCCGTGCGGGGTGGGCCGGACACGCGCTCGATCACGCGGAGGGCAGGCGGGTCAGCCTGCGAGGACCTCGTCGATCTCCTCGGTCAGCGCGCGCTTCGGACGCGCGCCGATGATCGACTTCACGACCTCGCCGCCCTTGTAGACGTTGAGCGTCGGGATCGAGACGATGCCGTAGTCCATGGCGGTCTGCCGGTTCTCGTCGGTGTCGATCTTGACGATCTTGATCTTGCCCTCGTACTCGTCGGAAAGCTCCTCGAGGATGGGCGCCACCATGCGGCACGGGCCGCACCAGGTAGCCCAGAAGTCCACGAAGACGGGAATGTCAGAGTCGAGGACCTCGCTCTTGAAGGTGTCGTCGGTGACCTTGATGGTGCTCATCCAGCATCTCCTTGTTCATGGCCCCGTGGGGGCCCAGTGGGGCGCGGCCGGTGGCAGCCGGCCGGAGATCAGTCGTTCAGCGAGTCGAGGAACGCCTGGGCGTCGAGCGCCGCGGAGCAGCCCGAGCCGGCGGCCGTGATCGCCTGGCGGTAGGTGTGGTCGACGGCGTCGCCGCAGGCGAAGACGCCGGGAAGGTTGGTGCGGGTGCTCCGGCCCTCCACGAGGATGTAGCCGTTCTCGTCGAGGTCGACCTGACCCTTGACCAGGTCGGTGCGGGGCTCGTGACCGATCGCGACGAACAGGCCGGTCGCGTCCAGGTCCCGGACCTCGCCGGTGACGGTGTCGCGCAGGCTGAGCCCGGCGACCTTGTCGTCGCCCGTGATGCCGGCGATCTCGCTGTTCCACGCGAACTCGATCTTCGGGTCCGCGGCGGCACGCTCCGCCATGATCTTCGAGGCGCGCAGGTCGTCGCGGCGGTGCACCACGGTGACCTTCGAGGCGAACCGGGTCAGGAACGTCGCCTCCTCCATCGCGGAGTCGCCACCGCCGACGACGGCGATGTCCTGGTCGCGGAAGAAGAAGCCGTCACAGGTGGCACACCACGAGACACCGCGGCCGGAGAGCCGCTTCTCGTCGGGCAGCCCCAGCTCGCGGTAGGCCGAGCCGGTCGCCAGGATCACGGAGCGGGCGCGGTAGGTGTCGCCGCCGCCCGTCACGATCGTCTTGACGTCGCCGGTCAGCTCGACCTGCTCCGCGTCGTCCCAGATGACCTTGGCGCCGAACTTCTCCGCCTGCTCCCGCATGGCGTCCATCAGGTCAGGACCCTGGATGCCGGCGGGGAAGCCGGGGAAGTTCTCGACCTCGGTGGTGTTCATGAGGGCGCCGCCCGCGGTGACCGAACCCGCGATGACCACGGGCGCGAAGCCGGCGCGAGCCGCGTAGATGGCCGCGGTGTATCCCGCGGGACCGGACCCGACGACTACGACGTCGAGCACGGGGGCGTCGGTGGTGCCGGCGGCCGGAGCGGTGGTCTGATCGGTCAAGGTGTTCTCCTCGAGTTCCATGGGCACACGCAACAACACGCGAGCGGGTCCCAGTGTTCCAGCCCAGGTCCCCTGGGGCTCGGTCGTGGACGTGAATCTCGCCACACAACATCGACATCCGTCGATGCGTTCTGTATCCGAGCCGATCCTGTCACGAAAGAACGCCGGCGGGAACGAACCATCGACGTGATGTGGTTCGGACCTGCCGGCGTTCCGTACTGCTTGTGGCCGTCAGTTCGTGGTCGTCGGCGACGACCGTCGGTCAGCTCAGCACGACCTCGCTCAGCTCGAGCCGGAAGCCGTCCGAGACCTGCGGCAGCTCGGTGACCCAGATCGTGAACGAGTCGCTCACGACGGGCTCCGGCAGCTCGAAGGTGGTGGTCTCCGCGAAGGTGCCCTCGGCGAGCACCTCGCCGCCCTCGCCACCCTTGAGGATCTGCACCTTGCCCCCGGGGGTGTTCGTGAGCAGCTCGATCTTGGAGACCGACGCCGGCTCGCGGAGCCGCAGCTCCATGCCCAGGAAGTCCTTGAACCCGCCGAACGCCGCCCGCTGGTAGGTGGTCGTGAAGTAGAACGTGGCCGGGTCCGTGTCGAAGGCCCGCTCCACCGCCTCGGGGTGGTCGAGGGTGCTGCCCTCCCAGTCGAGCTCGCCCAGGAGCGTCCCGGAGTCGATCACCGGACGTGCCTCGGTCTCGGTCGGCGCCGACGGCTCGCTGCTGCCCCCGTCCGCACCCGCGGAGGTGGAGACTGTCGGTGACGGGGTCGCGTCGGCGATCACGTCGGGGGTCGGCGAGAGGACGGCGTTGATGGCCCAGATGAGGCCCGCCACGACGGCCACGCCGACGAGCCCGAGCACGATAGGCGTCGGGTTGACGCCGCCACGCTTGGGCGCGGGCTGGGTGGCGAAACCGCCGTCCTGCTCGTAGTAGCCGCCAGAGTTCGGGTCGTAGCCGCCCGGCGCGTAGGACTGCGGGGGGTACTGCTGCGGCGGCTGCTGTTGCTGCGCGTACTGGTCGTACCCGGGCTGGGCCGGTGCGACGGGCTGGCCGTACTGGTCGTAGCCTGCCGGCGGGTAGCCGGCCGGCGCCGCCTCGGGCGGCGGGGGAGGCACAGGCGCGTGCTGCCCGTAGGCCTGGGGTTCGTAGGTGTAGTCGTTCTGGGGCTCGGGATAGCCGGCGGGCACGTTGCCGCCCGCCCCCATGGCCATTGTCTCGTCGGTACGTGCGATCCGGCCGGTGACGGGGCGCCGCGCGGGCGGAGCTCCTTCGCCTCCGAAGGCGTCGGCGATGGACTGCCGCCGCGGCTCCTCCGGCTCGGGCTGCACGAATCCAGGCAGCGATGCCACTACGGAAACCTCTCCCCACGGCTGGAGAGCCGCGGTGACGTCGTCGGGGTTCTTCGGCCCTTCGGTGCCGCCGGACGCGTCGAACGTCCGGGCCACCAGGCCGTCGATCTCGGTGTCCACGTGCGGGACCAAGCTGGAAAGAGGCGCCACGGCGCCGGAGTCGTCGAGCTGCGCGGGCAGCGGGATCAGGGTGTCCTTCGCGATCCAGTCGGCCTCGAGGTCCTGGCCGGGCCAGCGCGCCGTCATCGCGTAGTAGAGGAGAGCCACGAGGCCCTGGGCGTCGAGCTCCGCGGGCTTGACGTTGAGCGTGTCGCCGGAGGCGAGCCCGCCGTCGAGCCCGAGGCCCGTGACGCGGACCTGGTGGCCGTCGACCCGTACGGCCTCCGGGCGGAGCGCGGCGTGGTGCACGCCGCGGGCGTGCGCGACGGCGAGGGCGCCGGCAGCCTCGCCGACGATCGCGCGGGCCTGCTGCTCGTCCACGAGGCCGCTCGAGATGATCTGGGTCAGCGTGGTGCCGGTGTAGGGCTCGGTGACCACGTACTTGCGTCCGTCGGCGTCGGACCCGGCGTCGAGCACGCGGACCAGGCGGGGGTCCGTCACGAGCGCCGCACGCCGGGCGGCGTCCAAGGCGTCACCGGTATAAGGCCCGGTCACAAGGGTGACGCGGACCTCGCGGTCCAGGATCAGGTCGTGCGCCTCCCAGGCGGTCGCCGCGGCAAGGTCGGTGGACGCCTGCTGGCGCAGCCGGTATCTCTCGACCAGCACGGTGCCAGGTTCGACAGTGCTCACGCGGACCTCCTCGCTCGGTCGGGGGACATTAGCAGGTACGTGACCGCGACCGTCACGCACCGTCGCCATGCTACGCGGAACCGCTGCCCACCCGCCGAGGCATCGTCCGTATGTACGAAAGCGCAGCCCACGCGCGCGGGCTGCGCTTCCTGTACGACGGCGGGGCGGATCAGCGCCGCAGGCGCGCGAGGACCGGGCCGAGCAGCCCGTTGAGCTCCTCGACGCGCAGCAGGCGCAGGAGCAGAACGTAGACGGCGAGCATCACCAGGCCGCAGAGCGCCGTCACCCAGAGGCCACTGAGCATCGTGAACAACCAGCCCTTGCCGAACGAGAGGACGTCGAACCCGCCGACCAGCTGGTAGACGCCCCATCCGGCGCCGCCGGCGACCGCCGCGGCGAGCACCGTCTTGGCGTGCAGCATGAAGATGCGACCGCCGTCGAGGCGCCCGCCGAGCTTGCGCTTGAGGCCGCCCGTGCGGAGCAGCACCGTGATCCAGTTGGACAGGGCGTAGGCCCCACCTGCCGCGATGACCCAGAGTTCGATCGGCAGCCAGATCTGCGCCGCGACCAGGCCGGCCACGAGGGCGACCGTGGACGGCACGGTGATCCAGAAGACCGAGCGGCCGTCCTCGTAGGCGTAGAAGACCCACTTCATGAGCGCCATGCCGCCGAGCGGCACCAGCCCGAACGACAGCGCGACGAGGACGGGCGCGATGAGCGCCGTGCCCTCCTCGCCCGCGGTCGGGACGATGAACGCCGTGGCCGGACCGGCGAGCACGACGAGGGCTGCCGTCGCGAAGACGGTGAAGACGCCGATGGTGCGCAGGCCCAGGGAGAGGTCGTCGCGGACCCGGTCGGTGTCGCCCGCCTGCGCGGCCTTGCTGATCCCCGTGAACAGGGCCGTCGCGATGGAGACCGTGACGAGCGAGTGGGGCAGCAGGTAGATCAGGAGCGCCTGGGTGTAGGAGCCGTTACCTGCGATCGCATCCGTGGGCGTGCTCGCGGCGCCGGCCTCGGACGCGACCCGGGTCAGGTAGAGGACGCCCGCCTGCTCCAGGACCACGGCCGCGAACGTCCACAGGGCGACGGCCCCGGCCGAGCGAAGGCCGATGCCCCGCAGACCCAGGCGGAGGTTCCAGCGGAAGCCGGAGCGCAGCAGCGGCACGAGCAGCACCAGGGCCTGCGCCACGATGCCGAGCGTGGCCGTGCCGGCCAGGAGGATCGTGCGCGGGGTGTTCCACTCGGAGACATCGTTGATGCCCGTGTCGGGGGCACCGCCGAACACGATCAGGAACACGGCGAAGCCGATCACCGAGACCACGTTGTTGGCCACCGGCGCCCACATGAACGGACCGAACTGCTCGCGGGCGTTCAGCACCTGGCCCAGGAGCGTGTACAGGCCGTAGAAGAAGAGCTGGGGGATGCACCAGTACGCGAAGACGGTGCCGAGCGCGAGCTGCTCGGCCGACCAGCCGTCCGTGTAGAGCATCACGACCCACGCGGCGGCGCCGGTCAGGACGGCGGTGATGGCGAGGATGCCGACTGCCGAGACGGTGAGCAGCTTGTCGACGCGCTCCTGCGCGTTGTGCGCGCGGAACGCCTTGACGATCTGCGGCACCAGGACGGCGTTCAGCATGCCGCCGGCCAGGATCGCGAACAGGACGTTGGGCAGCTTGTTCGCGACGTCGAACGCGTTCGCGACCGTGCCCGCGGAACCGATGGCGGCCACCAGCATCATGTTGCGGACCAGGCCACCGAGGCGGGACGCGGCCGTGCCGGCCGCCATCACGATCGAGTTGCGCCCCAGGCTGCTGGTCGACGACGGGGGCGTCGCGGGCGTACCCGGCCCGCCCGCGGCCTCGGCGCTGGGATCCGACGCGGGGTCGGTCGGTGCGGTCACGGCGTTCTCCTGGGTCAAGCGACTACTCCCGTGGTCTGGGCCCCTGCCCGGCGCTGTTCGGCAGACGTGTGCGGCGGCCGAAACATTACTCTGCCCGGGCAGCCACGGAGTCCGCTCTTGCCGCGGGGGCCGGCTCCGGAGCCTCGGCGGCCGCACCGGTCGCCTCCTCGACGTCCTTGCTGGTGGCACGGTACGGGGAACGGCCGCGACGCACGGTGCGCCAGATCCCGGACAGGAACAGCAGCGCGACAAGGCCGGCGGCGATCCAGGTGCCGAGCTCCTCCCAGCCCGCGCGGACGCGGACCTGGAACGACGAGTCGTCGCTGATCTTGGCGCCGGTCGGGGTGAGCACCTGCGCGGTCACGGCGACGTCGCCCGAGCCGATGGCCCGCACCGGTACCTGCACGTCCATCTCCTGGCCCGCGGGGATGACCTCGGTGCTGCGTGCGTCGACGGTCAGGCGCGGGTGGTCGGGGCGCAGCACCACCGTCACGGTCGCGTCCACGCCGAGGGTGTTGCGCACGCGCACCGGGATGTTGCCCTTGTCCGTGATGAAGTTGACGTCCTGGCGCGGCACCACGGTCACGGACTGCTGCGTGAGGGCGTTCGACGCCTCCAGGGTCTGCTTGACGAGCGCCTCCCGGAGCCCGGTGTCGGCGCGGTGCGCGACGGCGAGCGGGGCGATCAGGCGAGTGACACCCGGCCGCCAGATCTGGGAGGAGTGGTCGACGGCGACCGACGAGAACGTCACGACGGCGTCGCGCGCCCGCTCCAGGGCCGCGACGTTCGTCGCGCCGAGCTCGCCCTTGGCCACCGTGCGCTTCGAGAGGGCGGTGCGGGAGACGTCCGGGGCGTCCTGCGCGAACAGCGTGTCGATGGTCGTGACGTCGACCCAGCTCGCGTCGTCGAGCTCGTTCAGGATCTTGCTCGCGCCCTCGGCGTCGGGCGTCCAGGTCCGCGGCGCGACGATGGTCAACGACGGCGGGTCGACCGGCGTCTGGGTCACGACGGCGGCCGTCTCCGCGAGGAGCCGCTGCGCGCCCTCGGTCGGGGTGGACGCGGTGCTGGCGGCATTCGTCGAGGCGGAGCTCTCCGTGGACGTCACGTCGTCCGCGCCCGACAGGTCGGTGGCGGCGAGGAAGGTCCGCGTGAGGTTGGTGTCGGCCACGACCGCGCGCGCCATGCCGGACGGCGTGCGGACGTCCGCCCGCCCCGTCACGGTGCCGGCGCCCTCGTACGCGAGCCCGCCGCTGCCGACGACGGCGTGCCCGCGCTTCGCCGCGACCCCGAGGCCGAGGGTCTCGACGTCGGGCACGACGCCGTCCGCGGGCCAGGACATGTTGTCCTGCCAGGCCTCCGGGACCTCCCAGTTCCCCTTGCGCGGCGCCTGGAGGAAGCTGCGCGCGCCGGTGGTGCGCACGTTCGCGTGGGCGAGCGCGGCGAGGTCGGGGTCGTGGCTGGGGAGGGAGTACGTGGTCGTGCTCGCGGCGGCCGTCGTCATGCGCTCGGACCACTCGATGAGCGCCGGGTCGTCCGAGGCCGCGGCCACGGCGATGGTGTCGGGGTCGATCGCCAGCGACAGCGTGGTGCTCTCCGCGACCTGCAGCACGCCGTCGAGCCGCTGGCCGGAGGCGGCCTGCTGGGCCAGCTCCAGCTCCGCGGTGCTCGGGTCGGCCGGGTCGACGGCGGGGCTCGTGACCGCGGCCAGGACGCTGACCTGCATGGGTTCGCGCTCCAGGCCGTCGGCGTCGTACACGAGGAACGAGCGCGCGATGCCGAGGCGACCCGTGGCGTCGCCGGCGGCGACGGCGAGCTTGCGCGCGCCGAAGCCCTTGAAGGTCTCGGCACCCGGGTCGTAGGTGAACGAGACGTTCTTGGACGCGCCCGGCGCGAGGTCGCCGATCGGCTTCGCGATGGGCCTGCCCCGGGCCTCGTCGTACAGGTCGGCCGTGACCCACTCCTCGATCTCCGTGCGCGAGGTGATCGCCACGTAGTCGATGGTGAGCTGGGCCTCCGCGTCGGACACCGTGGCGTCGCTCGTGTTGGTGACCTTCGCTCGGATGGTCACCTCGTCCCCCGGGTGCGAGACGGGGTGCGAGATGTCGGTGACCGCGACGTCGAGCGACCCGGCAGTGGCCGCGGTCGTGGCGAGCGGCTGGGCGGCGGCGTCCGCAGTGGTGCGCGCCGCCGTCGGACCGGTGGCCCAGGCCGCGGGCAGCGTGGACCCGACGAGCAGCGCGCCCGCCAGGAGCACGGCGCCGAGCGCGCCGGTACGGCGGGCCGCCCGGTTGCGGGCGGGACTGCGGGAGAAGTCGGCGTGCTGCGTCATGGCAGGTCTGGGCGCTCCGTGGGGAAGGCGTCGGCGCGCAGTGCGTCCCGGAGGTTCCTCGACGAGACGAGGAGATCCAGGGCGGCCGCGGCCAGTCGCTGCTCGTTCGGGTACGACAAACGCTCGGCGAGCTCGTCGACCCTGACCCAGAGAGCGTCCTCGGCTTCGCCGTCCGGATCGTTCTCCACGGTCAGGTGACCGCCTTCCGCGCGCAAGAGGTAATGGTGCACCACCTTGTGCACCCGCCGGTCCTCACCGGTGAACCAGTAGTCGATCACGCCGAGCTCGGCCTGGATCGAGCCGCGGATCCCGGTCTCCTCGCGGATCTCGCGGATCGCGGCCTCCTGCGGCGTCTCGCGGCCCTCCAGGTGCCCCTTGGGGAGGCACCACTCCAGGCGGCCCGTGCGGTTGCGGCGCAGCAGCACCGCCGCGCTGAACTCCTCGGGCCGGTCGGACTCGGCGCGCAGGACGAGCCCGCCGGCCGACGTCTCGTCCACGATCGGCAGATGTACCGGGGCGCTCGTCGCGGCGGCACGCCGGGCAGGATTCACCCGCAGCGGCGCCCCGCCGGGCGGCGTGGGCACCTCCGGGCGACCGTCTGGTCGGTCGCTCGCCGGAACAGGGGTGGACATGCCCCAACACTACCGACTGACCACCGTTGATCTGGTCAGGCGCGGGGTGCGGGCGGTTTCGGGCACCGGGTCGCCCCGGCACGTCCGCACCATGTCCGCATGAGGGCGCGGCGGGCCCGCACGAGGGCTTCGCGGGGCCTCGCTGGGGCCTCGCGGGGGCCGGCGCGTGCTTCGCAGTTGCCTGACGAGAGTGCGGCGGGTGCCCGGCGCGTGCACTCGGTGAGTGAGGCCGTGCCGGGTCTGGGAGAATCTTGGGCTGTGTCTACCCCTGAACAGGATCTGTTGCGCCGTGCGCTCGGCGTGCTGACCGAGATGGCGCCTGCCGCGCTCGAGCTGGGCGAGCAGTTCCGCGCCGCCGGACACGAGCTGTCGCTCGTCGGCGGTCCGGTCCGTGACGCCTTCCTCGGCAGGACGAGCAACGACCTCGACTTCGCGACGTCGGCCTCACCCGACCAGACGCAGCGGATCCTCGCCAAGTGGGGGGACGCGCACTGGGACATCGGCAAGGAGTTCGGCACGATCGGGGCGCGCCGGGGCGACGTCGTGGTCGAGGTGACGACGTACCGCACCGACAAGTACGACCCGGCGTCCCGCAAGCCGCTCGTGGAGTTCGGCGACAACCTCGACGGCGATCTGTCCCGGCGCGACTTCACCGTCAACGCGATGGCGGTCCGCGTGCCCGACCTGACCTTCGTCGACCCGTACAACGGGCTGGGTGACCTTGCCGCCGGGGTGCTCCGTACCCCGATCGCGCCCGAGCGCTCGTTCGACGACGACCCGCTGCGCATGATGCGCGCCGCGCGGTTCGCCGCCCAGCTCTCGTTTCACGTGGAACCAGGGACGCTCGCCGCGCTGGTCGCGATGGCCGAGCGGATCGAGATCGTCTCGGCCGAGCGGGTCCAGGCGGAGATCACCAAGCTGATCCTGAGCGACAACCCGCGCGCGGGCCTCGAGGTGCTGGTCGACACCGGCCTCGCCGAGCAGGTGCTGCCCGAGCTGCCGGCCCTGCAGCTAGAGATCGACGAGCACCACCGGCACAAGGACGTCTACCAGCACTCGCTCACCGTGCTCGACCAGGCGATCGCGCAGGAGACCGGGGCCGACGGCGCGGTGCCTGCGCCGGACCTGGTGCTCCGCCTCGCCGCCCTGCTGCACGACATCGGCAAGCCGGCCACGCGTCGGTTCGAGTCCGGCGGCGGGGTGAGCTTCCACCACCACGAGGTGGTGGGCGCCAAGCTCACCACCAAGCGGCTCCGGGCGCTCAAGTACGAGAAGCAGGTGGTCAAGGACGTGTCGCGGCTCGTCGAGCTGCACCTGCGGTTCCACGGGTACGGCGACGGCGCGTGGACCGACTCCGCCGTCCGGCGCTACGTGACCGACGCCGGCCCGCTCCTGGAGCGGCTGCACCGCCTCACCCGCGCCGACTCGACCACGCGCAACAAGCGCAAGGCCAAGCGACTGTCCGACGCGTACACCGACCTGGAGAACCGCATCGTGGCACTGCGCGAGCAGGAGGAGATCGACGCGATCCGGCCGGACCTCGACGGGACGCAGATCATGGAGATCCTCGGCATCTCGCCGTCGCGCGCCGTCGGCGAGGCGTACAAGTACCTGCTGGGTCTGCGCATGGAACGCGGCCCGCTGGGCGAGGACGTCGCGGCCGAGGAGCTCAAGAAGTGGTGGGCCGAGCGGTAGCAGCACCGCTGGTCGAGCTTGTCGAGACCACGAGTTATCCACAGACTCGCCCACACCGCGCCGCTCCAAGTGCCACTCTCGGTCGATGGCCCACATGTACATCCTCAGATGCGTCGACGGTTCCTTCTACGTCGGCAGCACGGTCGACCTGGAGCGTCGAATCGGTCAGCACAACGAGGGCGAGGGCGCCGCATACACCCGGCGTCGTCGGCCTGTGGAACTGGTCTACTGCGAGGAGTTCTCCCGCATCGACGATGCGTACCTCCGGGAGAAACAGGTACAGGGATGGTCGCGGGCGAAACGCCTTGCTCTGATCGAGGGCCGGTTTGATGATCTCCCGGACCTGGCACGTTCTCGGGTGGTCGAGATCGACGAGTGATCTGGTGCTGGCGGGGTCTCGACAAGCTCGACCAGCGTGGGGTTGGCCTGCCGGGTCTGCCGTCAGACGTGCGTCGGGTCGAAGAGGGCGCTGACCGACTCACCGCTGTGGATCCGGCGGACCGCCTCGGCGAAGGCCGGGGCCACGCTGATCACGGACAGCTTGTCGTGCGCCAGCAGCCCGGTCGACGGCACGGTGTTGGTGGTGACGATCTCGACGACGTCGGGGTCGGCCGCGATGCGGTGTGCGGCGTCGTTGGCGAAGATGCCGTGCGTGCATGCGATCCGGACGCTGCGCGCGCCGTGCTCGCGGAGCAGGTCGAGGATCGCCAGGATCGTGGACCCGTTCGCGATCTCGTCGTCGAGCACGATGATGTCGCGGCCGGTGACGTCGCCGATCAGGGACGTGATCTCGACCCGGTCGCCGTCGAACCGCTCCTTAGCGGCCGCAGCGACCGGCACCCCGAGCATCTTCGCGAATGCCGACGCGCTCTTCGCGTTGCCCAGGTCGGGGGAGACCACCGTGGCCTTGGACAGGTCGCTCGGCAGGAAGTGCGCCGCGAGCTCGCGCAGCGCGTTGAGCTGATCGGTCGGCACCCGGAAGAACGCGTGGACCTGCGGCGCGTGCAGCGTCATCGTGAGGATCCGGTTCACGCCCGCCGTCTCCAGCAGGTCCGCGACGAGGCGGCCGCCGACCGAGATGCGCGGCGCGTCCTTCTTGTCCGAGCGCGCGTACGCGAAGTGCGGCATGACGGCGGTGATCCGGGCGGCTGACGCGCCCTTGGCGGCGTCGATCATCAGCAGGAGCTCCATCAGGCTCTCCTGGGCGGGACGCACCACGGGCTGCACGAGATAGACGTCGCGCTCGCGGCAGTTCTCCAGGAGCTGGACCTGCAGGCAGTCGTTCGCGAAGCGCTGGATGTTGATCGGGCTCAGCGGGACGTCGAGATCGGCGCACATCTCCCGGGCGAAACGCTGACCACCGGTACCGGCAAAGACCCTCACCTCGGCCATGGCTGGAGTCTACGGAACGTCGAGCCGACACGCCCAGCAGGAGCAGGCATCATGTGGATCGTGAGCCTCACCGAGTGGCAGACCTGGGAACCGTTCGTCGACGCGTTGCGCAGGTCGGCACCGCCCGGGACGGACGTCAGCGAGTTCGTCGGCACGCTCGGCCGCGGCGCGTGGGACGGCACCTACGCGGACGACGGCGACGCCGCCGCCCGCCGCGCGCACTACCGCGAGGCCGCGCGGGAGGCTGCGCGGACCGGCGGGCGCGGGCCGAAGGCCGAGCTCGACGACGCGCTGCGCGCGATCGCCGGTCTCCTGCCCGACACCGAGCAGGTGGTGCGCGTCGTCGCCGGTGCCCACCCCGACGACGACGCGGTCGAGCTCGTCGCGCTCCCGTCCGCGGTCGTTCCGGGGCCGGTCACGCCGGTGCTCGAGGTGGTGCTGGAGCCGGGCGCGCTCCCGGCGCAGTACGCGGCGACGATCGCGCCGCCGACGGACGGTGCGCCGGCGGCGTCGGCCGATCCCGGCGCCGTGGCTCAGCTCGTCGCGGAGCGGCTGCCCGACGCCGTCGGCGCACCGCCCGCGGAGATCGACGAGGCCGAGGCCGCGCTGCCCGCCGGCGCGCGGCTGCCCGACGAGGTACGGGCGCTCTACGGGGCTGCAGGCTCGGGCAGCCTCAAGCTCGCGGAGGAGCCGGGCCGGTTCGCCGGGTTCGAGATCGTGCCGCTCAGCGGGAGCTTTCTCCGCGAGGCGTTCCTGCCCGCGGCCCGCTTCGACACCTGGAGCGCGGACGCCGACACGTTCGCCCCGAAGGACCCGGCCGGCCGGGTGCAGGCCGCGATCGGGTCGCCGCTCTGGTGCCCCGTGGGGACCGACGGCGCCGGGAACGTCTATGCCGCCGACCTCGCGCCCGGACCGCACGGGTACGTGGGTCAGATCGTGCTGCTCGACCACGAGCAGCACGCGGGGGCGGGGTATCGGGCGGAGAGCCTCGCGGCCCTGCTCGTGGGGGAGGAAGCGGTGACGTCCGCCGCGGGGGAGCAGGTCTCCGGCGAGCCTGCGGACCGGCGGGACGGCGACCGGCCGGACGGCGACGGCGCGGGACCGGCGTCGGACGTCGAGTTCCTGAACCTGGACCCGGCCGGCTGGACGGCGCGGCTCGACGCCGGGTCCGTACCGCTCGGTCTCAAGGCCGCCGGGCTCCTGCCCGATCGGGCGCACCCGCCGGCGCTCGCCGACACGATCGCGGTGGCGAACCGGCTGCTGGAGCTGCGCGGTCAGTCACTGATCGAGGTCACGCGGCTGGTTCGTCCGGCCGGCGAGGCGGGTGCGGAGCGAGCGCCGTCCGTGGAACGCGCAGGTCACGTGGAGCGGAAAGGCCTGCTCGGCCGGCTCTTCGATCGCTGACGGGTCCGCTCCGACGGAAGGCTCATCCGGTCAGAGGGTGCCGGGGGAGCTGAACTTCGGCCGGCCAGGAACCAGGAAGTCCGGCTGCGCTGAACAGTCCGGCACAGCCGGATATGTCGGGGCCAGCCCGAATGAGATTCAGGAGCGCCGACAGGTGCTGGTCGGGTGCCCCCTTGCCCTCGGCCGCTCGGCCGTCAGACGCGACGAGGGCGGGAACCCGGGTGGGTTCCCGCCCTCGTCAGGCGCGCGGCGGCCGGCCGCTCAGGGGTCAGTGCCCGCCGTGGAACTCGCCGTCGGTCTCGGGCCGCTTGATCAGCGCGGCCAGAGCGATGGTCAGCGCCATGACGCCGGCGCCGATCCCGAACGCCAGGCTCGCACCGGACGTGAGTGCGTCGGCAGCGGACTCCCCGGCGGCGGTCAGCGTGTCCGAGCGGAGCGTCATGATCGCGATGAACAGCGCGATACCCGCGGCACCCGCGACCTGCTGCACCGTGTTGATCGTGGCCGAGCCGTGCGAGTACTGGTGCGGCTTGAGCACCCCGAGCGCCGCGCTGAACAGCGGCGTGAACACCGCGGCCAGGCCCAGGCTCAGCAGGATGTGCGCGGCGAGCACGTAGAACGGCGAGATGCCGGGGTGCAGGAACGCGAGCATACCGATGCCGAGCGTCACGAGCACCGTGCCGGGCACGAGGATCGGACGCGGTCCCACGCGGTCGTACCACCGGCCCACGACCGGGCCCAGAAGACCCATCGCGAGCGCGCCGGGCAGCACGATCAGCCCGGACTGGAGCGGCGTCAGGCCCATCGCCTCCTGCAGCACCAGCGGCAGGACGATCAGGGTGCCCAGCATCGCGAGCATCGCGACCGCCATGATGCCGATCGCCACCCGGAAGTTGGGCTCGAGGAACGTGCGCAGGTCCAGCAGCGCGGAGTCGGTGCGCTGCCGCACGATCTGCCGCCACACGAACAGCCCGAGGAACACGATGCCCGCGCCCAGCGGGATCCACGGGTTCACGCCGCCACCCGCGTGCGCGCCCTCACCGAGACCCGACAGGCCCCACACCAGGCCGCCGAACGCGACCAGGGTGAGCAGCAGGGACAGCGGGTCGAGCGTGTGGTGCTCCTTGTCGTTGACATCGCGGATCCAGAGCAGGCCGGCGACCAGCGCCAGCACCGAGATCGGCAGGACCACGCCGAACACGCCGCGCCAGCCGAGCGGCTCCAGGATCGCGCCGGACAGCGTGGGGCCGAGCGCCGGCGCCGCCGCGATGACCAGACCGACGTTGCCCATGACCCGGCCGCGCATGTGCGGGGGCACGATGGTCATGATCGTGGTCATGAGCAGCGGCATCATGATGGCTGTACCGGTCGCCTGCACGACGCGGCCCGTCACCAGGACCCCGAACCCGGGCGCGATCATCGCCAGGGCGGTGCCGACGGTGAACAGGGACATCGCCAGCAGGTACGCGCCACGTGTGCCGAGCCGGTTGATGAGGAACCCGGTCGCCGGGATGACGACCGCCATCGTCAGCAGGAAGGCCGTGGTGAGCCACTGGCCGACCGTCGGGGTCACGCCCAGCTCGTCCATGATCGGCGGCAGGGCCACCGACATGGTGGTCTCGTTGAGGATTACGGTGAAGGCGCTCGCCATCAACAGCGCGATGGCACGGAAGTGGCCGGGGGCGAGCTTGTCGGCGCGCACCGGTGCGGGCGCGTCGACGCTGCCCGACGGCGGTCGGGTGGCTGAACGGTCGTCCAGCGGATCAGCGGTGTCAAGGATTTCGGTCGTCACGGGGTATGCCCTCTCGGTACGGAACGCGGGCCGAGATCGAGAGCGACATTGCACACGACCTACGTCTAACGACGCCGGATCATCGTCCGGTATTCCCGATGACGATCGCGACCTGTTTTTGTCGACGTCTGCGGTCAGCAGAAATCATCGGTCAGTTCGCCGAGGCATCGGTGCCGTCCGACCGGTCCGACCCGTCCGGGGCGACGGGCTCGGTGACCGGCGTCGCGACGCCGAGCGTCACGCCCTGCCCGGCCATGAACGGTTCCGGGTCCACGGCCTGGCCGTTCATCCGCACCTCGTAGTGCAGGTGGCAGCCCGACGACGTGCCGGCGCCCGCCGGGTCGATGCGCGAGTCACCGCCCATCGAGGCGATCTGCTGACCCGCCTGCACCGTCTGGCCCACGCGCACCAGGTTGGTGCCGGTGAGCAGGTGGCCGTACGTCGAGTCGAGGCCCATGCCGTGCTCGATGCGGATCGTGTTGCCGGTGCCCCAGCCGGTCGCGCCCGAGATCACCACGCGCCCGGCCGCGGCCGCGTACACCTGGGTGCCGCAGGACGCCGCGATGTCCTGGCCGAGGTGGTAGGTCGACGCCCCGGCGATGCCGGTGCTGCGGGGACCGAACCCGGACGCCTTCGACCCGACCGCCGGGTTGGCCCAGCCGCCGGCGCTGACGGCGGCCTGCCCGATGGAGCCGGACATGCAGGGAGCGGCAGCCGCGGAGCCCTGGATGGACCGGGAGATCGCTTCGAGGTCCTCCGAGTCGGCACCGCTGACCAGCTGGATCACCTGGAGCGCCTGGTCCCAGTACTTCTGGTAGTGGTACGGGTCGGCGTTGCGCTGCGCCTTGTGGGCGGCGATCGTCGGCTCCAGCGTCTCCCAGCCGGTGACGGCGAGCAGCCGGTCGTAGAACCGGCCGGACGACTGCACGGGGTCGAGGCGCTCCTCGACCGTGCCGTACCACTTCTGCTCCTGGAACATGCCGATCGAGGAGGTCAGCGAGCCGTCCGGGTTGCGGACCCCGAAGCGGTCGTCGCCGTAGTTCAGGTTGCGCATGCCGGACTCGCCGAGCGCCGTCATCACCGCGACGGCCTGTGCGCGGGCCGGGACCCCGCGCTCCTGGCCCACCTGCAGGATCACCGCGGCGTTCTGCAGCTGCTCACCCGTGAAGCCGCCGGCCGCCGGCAGCTGGCCGCCCGCCGGCACCACCGACGCCGACATGCTGCAGCCGTTCTGCGACTGGTTCTCGCTCACGGCGCCGCCCACCAGCACGACCATCGCGACCACGGCCGCGGGCACCGCCAGGACGGCCGCGACCAGGACGGCCAGCACGAGCACCGCGCGCCGGGTCCCGTCGTCCTTCTTCCTGCCGTTGCCCGACCGCGCGGACCGGGCCGCCTGCGACACGACCCGCGTCGCCAGCCCGACGGTGTCCCGCCCGCTCACGACCCCTCCGGCGGCCTGATCTGCTCGGCCAGCCAGGGCGCCCCGCCGTCGGCCCGGGTCAGGAGCACCGTGTACGGGCCGACGTCGGTGGGTACCGCGACCTCCGCGAGCAGCGTGGACGTCTCGTCGGTGACCTCCGGGTCACCGGTCACGTCGGTGACCGGGACGAGGCGCGGGTCGACGTCCTGGTAGACGGGCTGCGCCTGCGGCGTCAGCAGCGGCTTCAGACCGTCCCACCACGCGTCCTCGGCCTGGTCGGTGGCGGCGAACGCGCTGATGGTCGCGACCGCGGCGTCCCGGGCGGCCTGGCGCACGGTGTCGTTCCACGTCGCCTCGATGGGCTCGGTGGGCGCGGCCTCGTCGAACTCCGGCTCGGCCGTCACCTCGACCGCTGGATCGCCGGCCGCCGGCTCGCCGTCGACCTCCTCGGTGGCGGCCGCGTCGTCGGCGTCGTCGGACGTGCCCACGGGGTTGTCGAAGTCGTCCTGGCTCCCGGGAGCGACGGCACCCGGGTTCACCTCCGCGGTCGGGTCGGCCGCGGGACCGCCCTCGCGGGGCCAGCCGATCCAGGTCCCGATCGCGAGGGCGACCACCGTCAGCACCACGATCACCGTGCGTTTCATCAGCGGCCCAGCTCTCGCATCTGACGTCGTCCCGGGTTGTGCACGATGGCGGAGGGCTGCGGTCCGGCGCCTGGTGCCGCACCGCCCTGGCGCGCGGCGTTGAGGGACTGGGCGAGCCGCGCCGCGCTCTGCGACCGCTCGCCCCGCCGCCCGAGGCCACGCACGGCGCCCAGCACCTGCTTGGCCTGTCCGGCCTTGCGGACGACGGTCAGGGCCTTGGAGGCGCCGGCCGCCGCGGCGGACGTGCCGCCGCTCGCGACCATCGCACCCGCCTGCAGCGCGATCGACGTCCCCGCGCGGCCCGCGCTGCCGAGCCGGTCGCTGAGCCGTTCGCCGGCCGTCGGCGGCAGGTGGGGAGACGGCTCGTTCCCCGCCTTCTCGCCGACGTTCGTCGCGTCGGGCACCTGGTCGCCGGCCCCGCGTCCGCCGTCGGGCGAACCGTCCTGGACGGTGCGGGCGGCGGTGCTCCAGGCGTTGCCGCCACCGGCTCCGGTGCCCGGCCCGCCGTCGGGTCCGGCATCGGGTCCGGCGGCGTCGACCGGGATGGGGACCGTGCGGTTGTCGTCTCCTGCTGCGCGCCCCGCGACGGCTCCGGCGGCCGCCCCTGCCGCGGCACCGCCGACGGTGCCCCCACCGGGCGTGCCGTCCATGGCGGACGGTCCTGCGGCCGGCGCGTCGTCGCCGTCGACCTCCACCGCGTTGCTGTTCGGCTGCACCGGGGCCGGGCCGAGCCCGACGCCCGCCCAGGACTTGGCCTTGTTGTACCGGTCGCGCCACTTGGCGGTGCCGTCCCACGGCATCGCGGCGGGCTCGCCGATCTGGGAGGGCACGCCGGCGGCCGCGAGCTTGTCGGCCAGCGTCCGCAGGCCCTGCCGCACGCTCGCACCCATGAGCACGTAGAACACGGCGCCCGCGACGACCAGGGTGTTGAAGAGGTACAGGCGCACGAGGAAGGGCAGGCCGCTCGTCGCGTCGTAGAAGCCGAGCAGCATCTTCATCCAGGCGACGAGGAACATCGTGGCCATCGCGACGAGGATGCAGCCGAAGCCCACGCTCGCGAACGTGCGGAAGAGCTGCGCCCGCGTGCCGCTGGAGATCACGCCGACCGGTAGCTGCCAGAGCAGCTTGATGGCCGACCAGCCCAGCAGCAGCACCGCGAAGATGGTGCCGCCCACGATCACCACGGACAGCAGCAGGAACACGAACCCGGTGGTGAGCAGGCTGAGCGTCGAGACGACCGTGCCGGCGTCGACCGTGGAGGCCGCCTCCTGGTAGGCCGCGTCGCACCCGCCGATCTCGTCGACGGCGTTCTCCCGGCCCACGTTCTCGGTGTAGACGTCCTCGCAGCCCGTGCCGTCGATGACCGAGCCGTAGTTGATGATCTGGTGCGGCGCGCGCAGCAGCGTGTCCACGAGCTGGCCCTTGAGGCCGTCCCGGATCACGGTGGAGTCCCGCTGGAACGACGCCCCCTCGGTGGCGAAGCCCGTGGCGATGTCCATGCCGGCGTTGCGGGACTGCATGATGACGCCCTGCTCGCCGCCGATGGTCGCCATGGGGTTGGCGAGGAACCCGGTGGCCAGGGCGGCGATGACGCAGCCGATGAGCAGCTCCATGAAGCCGCCCGCGTACCGGCCCTTGAGCAGCCAGAACCCCACGACGAACGCCAGGATGATGAGCATCAGGTTGAGCAGGCCGATCTGCGCGACCATGCCCTGCACGATGATGCTCAGCCCGGCCAGCGGCGCCAGGATGTAGCCGAGCCAGTCCATGCCGAGCACCCAGTCGAGCACCCAGATCTGCACCGCGACCATGTCGCGGTACCAGACCCAGAACATGCCGGCGAGGGTGGAGAAGATCTCGGAGTCGACGTTGAGCGGGTTCCACGGCGAGCCCGTGTCCCACTGGAGCATGAACCGGTCGACGGCCACGCCCTGGGTGTCCTCCAGGTTCAGCCCACCCTGCGGGTCGGCGAACGGGAGGGGCGCCAGCCCGATCATGCCCCGATCACCGCACCGGTCGAGCTGGTCGGCGTCGTCTTGACCGTCTGGGCGCGCTTCTCCACGAGCGGCGCCATGACCTTCGCCCGGCCGTACCGGGCCTGGAAGTCGCGGATGAGGCACTCCCCGCGGCGCTCCTCGACCACGCCGACGGCGGCGTCCGTCACCGGGGCGGTGCCCTCGGTGACCAGCTTGACCAGGCCCTCGTCCACGGGGGCGTCGGTCGGCAGGCCGTGCAGCCAGCGCAGGCCTCTGCGGGCGAGGTTGGAGTCGCGGTGGCGCAGCAGCACGCGGAACGGGATCAGACCGCGCACCACCTCGTTGCCGAAGTCCTCCTCGGCGTCGTGGCTGCCGAGCAGCAGCGCGGCCTTGTGCTTACGGCCGTCGCGGATGAACGTGCCGATCTCCTCGGCCGCCTCCGGGGACGACATGGTCTTGGACGCCTCGTCGGCGGCGAAGATGTCGAGCCGTGAACGGTCCGCGAAGCAGCGGTAGCGGGCGAGGGCCGCGATGAGCGCGAACGTGGCGCGGCCGAACACCTTCTCCGCCTTGAGCTCGGCGAACAGGTGCCCGTGCTCCATGTCGGCGCGCGAGGGCAGCTGCATCTTGTGCGTGTGCAGCACGATCGCGGGCGAGCTCAGGTCGAGCGGGGGCAGGGTGTCGTCGAAGAGGGCGCGCCCGAAGTCCAGCTCGGAGAAGATGCGCATCTCGTCGGCCAGCATCCGGGCACCCGGGTACTCGCAGTCCTCCTCGAGGTGCCGGGCGAGCGAGCCGAGCGACGTGATCTTGTGCCGCCACATGTACTCGGTCTGCAGCACCTTGGACAGCAGCACGTTCTGCTCGGACTTGGTCTGCACCGACAGCAGCACCGTGAGGAAGGCGCGCGCGACCCGCGGTGCCTGCGCGGGCGGCAGGATCCGCAGCGGGTCCATGGACACCGTCGCGTCCTCGGAGATCTCCACGACCTGCGAGCCGGGGATCTCCGAGACGGCGATGCCCCACTCGCCCATCTCGGTGTGGTCCACCGCCATGAGCGTGGCGCCCATGTCCACGTTGTCCATGGCCACGGTCTTCATGCTCACCGACTTGCCCGAGCCCAGCTCGCCCACGAAGCCCATCGCGAGCGCGACGTCCAGCTTGTCGGTGGCGCCCGCCAGGTTCACGAACACCGGGTTGGGCCGGGCCGCGCCGTTGGAGATCTCCAGGGCGAACAGCGCGCCGGAGGTGTCGCCGAGCTCGGTCGTCGCGAAGGGCACGGCGGCGGAGAAGGCCCGCGCCGTCGTGATCTGCGAGTACTCCCGCACCGCGCGCGGCGTGGGCATGCCCGGCAGGGTGGCCTCGAAGAGGGTCGGCTGGATCGTGGGGTCCGTCCGCAGCGAGAACTGCATGGCCGCGAAGTACTTGGTCAGGTCGCGGGCGTCGTCCAGGGCCTGCTCCGGGGTGTGGCCCGAGACCGTGAACATCGTGGTGGCGTCGACCTCGACCTCCAGCTCGTCGGCGTCCATGACCGCCTGGTACTCGCCCAGCGCGCGCGCCGTCGTGTCCAGGGACGACCCGGCCCGCTCCTCCTCGGAGCGCTGGTCGAACTGGTCGTTGAGGGTCCGCACCGCGCGCCGGTTGCGGTTGGTCACCTCGTCGCGCGAGCGCACCGTCATGCGGATGGCCCAGTCACAGGGCACACCCGACTCGTCGACACGCCCGATCCACTCGCACCCCGGGTAGACGATCCCGCCGGACGGCGTGTCGCTCACCACGAGCGTCGTCTGGTACGACGCGAGCTCGGGGTTGGTCGGGTCGAGCACCTTCACGTACGGCCGCTTCAGGATCTGCAGCGGCCCCAGCTTCTTCTCCGAGTCCGTCTGCCCGGCCGGGTCCACGAGCGCGGACGGCAGGACCGAGGGACCGGACAGGTGCATCTCGGCGTCCAGCGACCCGTCGACCGGGACCGCCGTGTCCAGCCCGAGGCCGCGCTGCATCGCGTGGCCGAACATCCAGGCCATCTCCGCCACCGACGCCGGCTGGGGGTCGAACGCCGAGGGCATCTCCTTGCGCAGCGCCTCCGCCTGGGCGGCCCGCTCGCCGATCGCGTGCCGGCCCGGCACGGACCGCGGCATCATCAGCGTGTCCTGCAGCGTGGTCCAGCTCGCCTGCAGCGGCTCCAGGAACGCCTTGGCGCCCGGGTTCGCCAGCGGTGCGGCGATCCAGTGGACGCGGCGCCCGATCGGGATCTGCTCCAGGAAGTCGAGGGTGGCCTCGCACTCGGCGGCCCAGGCCTCGCGCTCCGACAGGTCGACGCCCTCGATCATCGAGAGCACCACCGACGCCGGGTCGGTGGCCGCCGTCAGGCCGAGGTGCAGGGACTCGCCGCGCAGCGCGCGGTACAGCGCGGTGTGGTGCCGCCGCGCGGCGTGCTTCTTGTCGTCCGGCTGGAACGCGTAGGGAACGGGTGACACGCGCCAGACCGCCCACACGGTCCCGGTGCGGGTCCACATGAGGCCGTCCGTCAGGGCCGAGATGTGGCTCAGCATGGGGGCTCAGTCCTCTCGCGGGGTGGTCGGTGCGGGGCGGTCGGTGTTCTTCGGCTTCCCGGCCAGCAGCTGGCCGACGCCGGTGAGGTCGGCGTTCCTGCGGTCCGCCGCGGCGGTCGCGGCTGCTGCCGCCCAGTCCGCCGGCGAGCGTCTGCCGGGAGGTGCGGCGGGTTGTGCTGCGGGCTGCGGGTCCGGTTGCCGTCCTGGTTGGTGGCCGGTCCGCGGCCCGGGCCCCGGGTCGAGCCGGCGGCCCTCGAACGTGGCGTCCGCGGGACCGCGGCTGGTCAGCTCCGGCAGCAGCTCGGTCGGCACCGGCTGCACGACGACGGGTCGCGTCGCCCCGGCAGTGCCGACGGGTACGACGATGCGCGGCGTCGGCTCGGTGAGCCGCTCGCTCCGGACCGCGGCACCCGGCACCACGACCATGACGCGGTGCGTCAGCAGGCGGGGCTTGGGCAGGGAGACCTGTCCGCCCACGAGACGGCCCGGGCTCGACGTCAGGTTCATCGCGTCCATGACGAACGCGACCGGGTTGCGCCCGGAGCTCGGCAGCTTGCCGGTGGCCCAGACCACCCCGACGACCACCCCGACGGCGACCACGATGTTCATGAAACCGCCGAGCTGCGCCCACAAGGGGGCGGTCTTCCACAGGGCGAACGCCACCACGGCGCCCGCTCCCACCTGGGTGATGGTGTACGGACCACCCCAGATGCGCCCGCCGCTGGGCAGCTTCCCCACGAGCATGGGGATGCGTCGGGCCTTCGTGTAGAACTTCGCGGTCTCGGTCACCGGACACCCTCCTCACCACACGCCGGGCGCGCGAAGGCGCCCGTCCGACCAACCCTGTGTCTTGCCCCCAGCGCCATGCCCATGTTCCTGACCTGCTGCCCTGCTCCCGCGACCGTCAGAGGACGGTCTGCGTGTTCACGATCGCCGGAGCGGAGTCGAACTCGTCCCGGGCGAGCTCGGAGGTGACGTTGATGCCACCGTTCACGAGCCACAGGACGATCCCGCCCACGATCGCGGACATCAGGATGGCCGCGATCGACATCTTGGTCTTCACCGCGGTGATGACGACCATGAGGATGACGACCACGAAGGTCACGGACTCGATCGCGCTCTTGACCTCCTCGGACTTCACGGTGATGAGGTCGAGGAAGCCGTCGGCCATAACGATCTCGCTGATCATGGTTCTCTCCTTCGTTACTCCCCGGCGGTGCCGGGGTCGGTCGTGCCGGTTGGCGTCGTGTCGATACGGACAGCCGGCTCAACGCCGGCAACCTCCCAGCGGCCGTCCCGCGCGACGAGCGTGAGGACGTACTGGGCGGTCGTCTTGTTGCCGTCGAGCCGCGTGAGCTCGACGGTGGTGAGGGCGTGCGTGCCGTCGCCGTCGGCCGGGTCCTCCGTGACCTCGTGCGAGCCCTTGATGCCCGTCACGGCCACTGCCGTGTACGGGGCCGGGGTCACGGCCGAGACGGAGGTGCCGGGGCGCAGGTAGCGCGTGATCTCGCCGTCGCCCGCGACCATGGCCGCGAGGAACCCGGCCACGGACTGGCCCGCCGGCGACGTCGGGGAGATGGTCTCGGAGTAGTCGAGGTCCGGCGGGTCGGCGGCGGCCGCGGGACCGGGGACGGGCGACGGCAGCGCGAGGGCCGTGACCGCGAGGTCCGGGCCGGAGTACCGGGTGTCCGTGCGCTGCACGAGGACCGGCACCTGGAAGTAGCGGCGCACCCACACGAGCGGGACCTCGGCCTGCTCGCCTTCCTTCGCCTGTGCGTCGGCGGGCGGGGGCGTCGAACCCGGGGCGGGCTCGGCGACGTCGACGCCGACGGTCACCGACCAGACGTCGTTCTCCGCCTCCTCGACCTGTGCCACCGACGAGTCGCGGATGGTCTGGCCCTCCTGGGGGAGAGTGCCGACCGGTGCGTTCGTCAGGGAGGCGATGAGCTGCTGGTCGTTGCTGTCGGCCCGCAGCCAGGTCTCCACGAGCTCGACCGCGCGCTCGGTCGCGGCGGCGGACTCCGCGGTGCTCGCCGTGCCCGCGGCCGCGGTGACGGGGGCCGGCGCGGGCCGCAGCGCGGTCCACACCAGGGCGGCGGGTCCGGCGAGCAGCGCCAGCGCGAGCAGCGCGCCCCAGGCCTTCGTGGCCAGGGCGGGACCGTTGGACCACTCCACGACGGCGGGCGGCGGGTCGTCGTCCGCACCTCCGCCGCCCGACGACGCGGGCGGTGCGGGCCGGTCGGGACCGCCCGCCCAGGGGGAGGCGGTGCCGGTGGCGCCGTCGGCGGGGCCGGGCAGCTCGGCCGGCTTGGCGGCCTTCTTGCCCCGACGGCGCACGAGGAGCGAGCTCATCGCGTGTGCACCTCGTTCTGCAGGTCCGCCCGGATGCGCGCGCGGGCCTCGCGCGCGCTGCGCACGCGGGGGCTGTCGAGCGCCTCGGTCAGGCGGATCGTCGTGTCGTTCTCGCCGAGGGGGTCCTCGGCGAGCGATGCGATGAGGTCGCGCACCACGGGCGCCACCTCACCGCGTGCGGCATGCACCTCGGCGGTGTCCCGGAGCAGGGACCACGTGTGGTCGAAGGCCGTCGGACCGGGGTCCGCGGCCTGCAGATCCGTATCCGTACTGCCGAGGTCGGTGCTGCCGAGTCCGGCGCCGGGCGCCTGGTCGAGCTCGTCCTTGCTCATCTCGCCTCTCCCGTTGATCCGTCAGTTGCGTCTGCTCAGCACAAATGGCTGGTGATGTGTTCGTGTGACATCGGTCGAGCAGGGGTTTTGGCCGAGTGTGACGCAGGTCACATGGGCCTGGAACGAGCGGGCAACAGTGGCGGGCAACACCCTCCCGATGGACTCGGGGCAGACGGAGGGGGGAACCGCCATGCCTGCACGCACACCGGCGCCGGCATCAGGAACGCTGATGCGAGAGCTTGACCACGACTGGGCAGACCTGGTCCGTACGCGATCGTTCGCCACCGAGATCGACCGCTTCGTCGCACGGTTCCCCCGGCTCGCGGGACTGCGGCGGGGTGAGCCCGTGCGGCTCGCGCCCGACGAGGCGGACGAGGTGCTGTACGCGCTCATCGTCGAGCACGCGAGCGGCAGCTTCGCCGCCGGGCGCGCGGTGCTGCAGTGCATGCTGCCCGCGGTCCGCACCATCGTGCGCCGGTCGCGCCGGCACTACCCGGACGTGCAGGACCTCGAGCAGGAGGCCGCCGCCGCGATGTGGGACGCGATCACCCACTACGACCTCGAGCGCAGCAGCCGGGTCGCGATGCGGCTGCAGGGACACACACTGACGCGCGTCGTCGGCGACCGGGCTCCGCACGCCCGGGGCGGCCGGGCGAGCCGCGGACCCCAGGTGGCGGAGATCCCCACCGACACGGACATGCTGACCGTCCTCGAGCGGCCGACCGTGCCCGAGCCCGGACCCGACGCGGTCTACTCGCTCGCGAGCCTGTCCCTGGGCCCCACGGGCGAGGTCCTCGACGTCATCGCGTGGGGGCTGGACAAGGACGTCCTCACGCGGGACGAGTCAGCACTTCTGGCGCGGCTCTACGCGCCGGACCCCGATCTCCCGGAGTACGCCGAGCTCGGCTCGGGTCGCGGGAACTATCAGCGGCGGGTGGCCCACGAGCTGGGCATCTCGCACGCAGCCTTGCGCCAGCGGGCGAGTCGCGCAGTGCGACGGCTGGCGGAAGCCGTTCAGTCCGGTGGTCTGTCTGGGGGACAACCGGGCGAACGGGATGGTGAGGGACGACGACGGCCGACGGGCTGAGCACTGGGGGGTGCGTGATGCCCTGAAGTCGTCCGAAGTTCGCCTCATCGCGAGAGGGTCCCACCGCCAGCGGGGCCCTCTCGTTCTGTCCGGGACCCGCTATCTCATGCCTGACCTGCAGAGTCAATGCCACAACTGTGGTTCTGACGTGCCATCGAAGGATTGTCTGAGGGTCACTCAATATTCAAGCCATCTCCACACTTTTGAAGTCTCCTTGACCTGGCGAGCACCCGGAACGCTGATTAGCGTTCAACCTGCCGGGTTAGCCCGTCTGGATGAGGATTACCTGCGGTGACACGCGTGTGACACCGCAGGAAGCCCTCGACAGCACGGGCGGGAGCACGGTGGAGACAGGCGCAGGCATGGGATCCTCGACGGGTTCCGCTCCGGGAAGACCCCTGGCGGACTCTGTCGATGGGCTCGGAGGAGACGGCACGGTGAGCAGTGGCACGAAGGTCGCGAACCAGGAACAGCACGCCCGGTCCGCGGCAAGACCCCAGCGACCCGCACCCCCCGGGCCGCTCAAACCCACGCGCGCCCGACGTCGGCCCGCCCTCATCGCCCTGGGTCTCGCGCTCGTGGCGCTGAGCGTGCTGGCGAGCGTCTACGTGACCAGCATGTTCGGCGAGACCACCCAGGTGCTGGCCGTCAACACGAACATCGCGCGCGGCACCGCGATCACGGCGGGCGACATCGTGACCGCCGAGCTGCCGACGGGACCGAGCTCGCTCAGCACGGTCTCTGCCGACGACTTCAAGCTGGTCGAGGGCAAGATCGCCACGGCCGACCTCAAGGCGGGCCAGCTCCTGACGCCCGACAGCTTCGCGGAGGAGCTCGCGCCGCCGTCCGGGCAGTCCATCGTGGGCGTCGCGCTGACGCCCAGCCAGATGCCGACCACCCCGTTGCAGGCCGGCGACGCCGTGCGTGTCGTCGAGACGCCGGCCACCGGCGGCGAGCCGCCGGTGGAGGCCCCGTTCGCCATCACCGCCACGGTGGTCCAGGTCAGCACCGACGCCGCGCTCGGCGACCAGACGGTCGTCGACGTGCAGGTGGCTTCCGGCAACGCGGCGGGTCTCGCGGCCCGCGCCGCGACCGGCCGGGTCGCCATCATCCTCGACGCCGTCGGGGCCGGGTGATCCGGTGGCACTCATCGCCCTGGCCAACGCCAAGGGTTCGCCGGGCACGACGACGGCTGCCCTCGTGCTGGCGCTCCAGTGGCCTCGCCCCGTGCTGCTCGTGGAGGCCGACCTTGCCGGGTCGTCGATCCTGGCCGGGTACTTCCGCGGTCAGCTCCCGCACGACCGCGGCCTGCAGCCGCTCGCGATCGCACACTCCCACGGCGATCTCGAGGCAGCGTTCTGGGAGCAGACGATTCCCCTCGTTCGAAACGATCCGGACAAGAAGCTGCTCCCCGGCATCGTCAGCCCGCACACCGCTCCCGCCGTCGCGAACCTCTGGGGGCCGCTGGCCAACCAGCTCGTGGCGCTGGAGCGCGGGGGCATCGACGTGCTGGTCGACCTCGGCCGGCTCGGCACCGGCGGTGCCGTGCGCGAGGACCGCGAGCCGATCGTCCGCCTCGCGGACCAGGTGCTCATCACCACCGGGTCCCGCCTGCCCGACATCGCGGTGACGCGCGAGCTCGTCAAGTCCCGCACGTCCGTCGTCGACGCCGCGGCACGCGACCTGACCAACCTCACGGCCCTGACCATCGGGCCCGGCCGGCCCTACGACGCGAACGAGATCGCGCGGACGCTCGGCCTGGGCACCGTCGGCTCGCTCGCCTGGGACCCGGTGAACGCCGAGGTGCTGTCGGTGGGCTCGCCCGCCGGACGGCGGTACTCGACGTCCCCGCTCGTCCGCTCCGCCGCCCCGGTGATCTCCCGCCTCCAGGACCGTACGGAGAAGCGGCGCGCCCGGTTCTCCACCGGGCCGCGCGAGGTGGGCCGGGGGACCGGCCCGCGGCGTCCGCCCGAGCAGTTCGGTACGAGCGCACGCTCCGCGTCGTGGAGCGTGCAGGGCGCCGGACCGTGGCCGGGCGACGGAAGGGGTGACGCGTGAGCACACCCGAGTTCCCCGACCTCTCCTCCCTGCCGATCTTCCACGACGCGGACGACCGGGCCCCGGCCCTTCCGCGTCGTGCCCCTGCCACCGATGCGGAGACCATGCCGGGCCGACGCCCTGCCGCCGTGCAGAACACCTGGACCCCGCCGGCCGCGGAGCCGGGCAACGGCGGCACCCGCACCGTCGAGCCCGCGGGTGCCGGGCTCGCGCCACCCGCGGGAGGTGCGCCGCCGTCGTCCGGCGGCGGGACCTCGCCCTGGGTCGGGGCGGTGGCCCGGGCCGAGCGGGAGTATCACGGCCAGCCCGGCAACCCGCGGCTGCGCGACTCCGAGTTCTGGCGCCAGGTCAACAGCCTGCGCGGCGAGGTGTCCTCCCGGCTGACGACGGCGCTCGCGGCACGCGAGCTGGACGAGGAGCAGCGCGAGGCCCTGGGCCAGGAGCTGATCCAGCAGGTGGTGCGCGACCACAACGACGCCCTGTTGTCGGGCGGTCAGCGCAACTGGACCACCGAGTACCAGGTCGAGGTGACGCGTGCCCTGTTCGACGCGCTCTTCCGCCTGGGCCGGCTGCAGCCGCTCATCGACACGCCCGACGTGGAGAACATCGAGATCACGGGCACCGCACCGGTGCTCCTGCTGATGGGCGACGGGCGCCGCATGTACGCGGAGCCCATCGCGGACTCCGACGCGGAGCTCATCGACTTCCTGCAGTTCCTCGCGGCGCGCGACCCGGCGAACGAGCGGTCGTTCACCCGGGCCAACCCGTTCCTCAACCTGGACCTGCCCGGGCGCGTGCGCCTCGCCGCCGTCGGCTGGGTGGTCCCGTGGCCGCGCGTCACCATCCGCCTGCAGCGCCTGCAGTCGGTCGACCTCGACCTGCTGCGCGAGAACCACACCATCGATGCCGTGCTGGTCGAGTTCCTCACGGCGGCGGTGCGTGCGCGCAAGTCGATCGTGGTGTCCGGCCAGGGCCAGGGCAGCGGCAAGACCACGCTCCTGCGCGCGCTCTGCGCCGGGCTGGACCCGTGGGAGTCCATCGCGACGATCGAGACCGACTACGAGCTCTACCTGCACCTCGAGCCCGACAAGCACAAGCGCGTGGTCGCCCTGCGCACGCGCGAGGGCTCGGGCGAGATGAACACGTCGGGCCGCCGCGTGGGCGAGATCAACACGAACGTCAACGTGTACGAGTCGCTACGGCACAACATCTCCCGCGTCATCGTCGGCGAGGTGCGCGGGCCCGAGATCGTGTCCATGTTCCAGGCCATGCAGATGGGTAACGGCTCGCTGTCCACGGTGCACGCCGACGGCGCGCGCGACGTCGTCGAACGCCTGGTCGGTATGGCCGTGCAGGACTCGACGCTGTCGGAGACGTATGCGTACCGGCAGGTCGCGCAGTCGATCGACCTCATCGTCTTCCTCCGGGTCGACTCCGGGGGCGACGGGCGGCGGGTCCGCTACGTCTCCGAGGTGATCGAGGTGACGCGCGGCGAGGCCGGCAACCCGGTGGCGATCACCGACGTGTTCGAACCGGGCCCGGGCGGTCGCGCGGTGCCCAAGGTGACGCCGTCGTTCCTCGCGGACCTGGAAGCCGAGGGCTTCGACGCGAGCCTGCTCAACTACCGCGACGGGCTCTGGGAGACCTCATGACCACCCTGATCGCGGTGCTGACCGGCCTCGGCCTGGGCCTCGGGGTGTGGTTCGTCGTCGTCGGCGCGCAGCGGTACGAGCCGACGCCGAGGCCGAAGCGCACCACCCCGCCGTTCCACGGGCTGCTCCGCCTGCTGGGCCTGACCAAGGGCGGGCCGCTCTACCCGCAGCGCAAGATCCTGGGCATCGGCGCGGCCGTGGGCCTGGTGGTCGGGATCGTCACCGGCTGGTGGTCGCTCGTGCTCATCGTGCCGGTGCTGATCGTGGGCCTGCCGTCGCTGTTCCGCACCACCACCCAGTCCAACGAGGTGGAGAAGCTGACCGACCTGACCGCCTGGGTGCGGTCGCTGATCGGCGTGCTGTCGGGCGGCGCCGTCGGGCTGGAGCAGGGGATCGCCGCGACGCTGCACAGTGCCGCGCCGTCCGTGCGGCCGTCGCTCGCCCGGCTGGTGGCGCGCCTGGAGGCGCGCCAGCCCATCAAGCCCGCCCTGTACCGCTGGGCGGAGGAGATGGACGACTACTCGGCCGACATGATCGCGTCGGCCATGATCCTGGAGTCGGACAACCGGACCGGCGCCGTGGCGCCCGCGCTCCGGCAGCTCGCCGAGTCCCTGTCGGCGCAGGCCAAGGCGCGGCGCGAGATCGAGACCGAGCGCGCGACCGGTCGGGCGACGGTGCGCTGGGTGACCATCGTGACCCTCGTGGTGCTGGTCGCCACGGCGATGTCCGGGTACCTGAGCGGGTACGACTCGCCGCTGGGCCAGGTCGTGGCCGTGGTGCTGTTCTGCGCGTACGTGGTCTGCCTGCTGTGGATGCGCAGGATCAGCCTCGGCCAGCCGATCCCGCGGTTCCTGCCGCACGAGCGGGAGGTCTGACATGTGGCCCTGGGCAATCGGCAGCGGCCTGGTCGCGGGACTCGGCCTGTTCCTCGTCGTGCGGGAGCTCCTTCCGTCGACGCCGCGGCTCCAGTCCGCGCTGGACCGGATGAGCGGCGACGACAAGGTCGAGCCCATCACGGTGTCCGACGGCACCGAGCTCACCGCGACCCAGCGATACACGCAGGTGTTCGGGGCATGGGCGCAGCGCCGGCTGCCGCTCTCCCTGCTGGGCCGCGGCGGTCCGACCCGGGCCGACCTGGACCTGATCGGCAAGACCGCGACCGACCACTACGGCGAGAAGGCGCTGGGCACGGTGATCGTGCTGGTGGCGGTGCCCTTCCTCGGGCTCTGTGTCGGGCTGCTCAACCTCGGGATGCCGGTCTCGGTGCCGTTCGGGGCGGCGGTCGTGCTCGCCCTCGGCGCCTGGTTCCTGCCCGACCTCGACGCCCGGTCGAAGGCCAGGCGAGCCCGGCAGGAGTTCGCGCGGGCCGTGTCGACCTACCTCGAGCTGCTCGCGATCGAGCGCGTCTCCGGGGCGGGTGCCACCCAGGCGACCTTCGCCGCGGCGCAGGTGGCGGAGTCGTGGCCGTTCCGGCGGATCTCCGCGGCGCTCGAACGCAGCCGCTGGGAGGGCCAGGCGCCGTGGGTGGCGCTGCGCGAGCTGGGCGAGGAGGTCGAGGTGGACGCGCTGGGCGAGGTCGCCTCGATCGTCGAGCTCGCGGGTACCCAGGGCTCGGCGATCCACGACCAGCTGCAGTCCAAGGCGGCCGCGATGCGGGACGCGCAGCTCGACGTCGAGCAGCAGCTCGCGCACGACGCGACGGTCCGGATGACCGTCCCGGGGACACTTACCGTATTTGTGTACTTTTTGATGCTCATCTTTCCAATCGGGGTCACTATGTTTCAGACTGCACCCTGAGCCGGCTCGCCCCCGGCGGCGTCGCGGTGTCACACGAACCGCTTCTTACCCATTTGTTGAAGTCGACATCACCCCAGGAGTCACCATGAACCAGCACCTGAGCCAGGGCCGGACGGCGGCGTCGCGAGTCGCTGCCCGGGCGTCGCTGCGCGCGGCCGCGGCGCGCGGTCGCGTCGACGCCCTCAACGTCCGCTTCGTCGAGCGCTCGGCCGAGCTCCGTCGTCGCCTGACGTCCGGCCGTGCGGGCGAGCCCGACGACGCCGGCCTGGAGTCCATCGAGGTGGTCGTGCTGTCCGTCGTGGGTCTCGGTATCGCCATCGCGCTCGGTGCGGCGATCAAGGGCCTGGTCGACGAGTACATGGCTCAGCTCTAGGGATGTAGCGGATGAACGAGCGCGGTGCCGCCTCCCTGCAGACCGTCCTGACCTACCCGATCGTGCTGATGCTCATCTTCGGGATGGTGCAGGGGGTGCTCTACTTCCACGCGCAGAACACGGCGCAGTCCGTGGCCAACGGGGCCGTGCAGGCCGCGCGCGTGGAGGGCGGCAGCGTCGACTCGGGGTACGCGGAGGCCGCCTCGCGGCTCGCGCGCGGGGGCGACGCGTTCGCCTCGGTCCGGGTCTCGGTGACGCGCGGCGAGGAGATGGCGACCGCGACGGTGACCGGGTTGGCGCCATCGATCGTGCCGGGTTTCCGCGGGCTGCGGGTGGAGCAGTCGGCGACAGGGCCCGTGGAGCGGTTCACGTCGGCGGTGAACGGCTGATGAGCGGGCCCGAAGGAGGCGCGGACGAGCGCGGGAACGTGGCGATCAACACCGCCGTGATCTTTCCCGTGCTGCTGCTGATCGGGCTGCTGCTCATCATGGCGGGCCGGATCGTGCTGGCCGAGGGCGTGGTGCAGTCGGCCGCGAACGAGGCCGCGCGGGCGGCGTCGATCAGCCGGACGGCAGGCGTGGCCGGGGTGCAGGCGACGTCGACGGCGACGTCGACGCTGGTCAACTCCGGGGTGCGGTGCTCGTCGACGTCGGTCCGGCCGACGACGGACGCGTTCGACCTGCCGCTCGGGACGGTCGGGACCATCACGGTGCGGGTGGAGTGCGTGGTGCCGTTGCGGGATCTCGGGCTGCCGGGAGCACCCGGTTCGCGGACGATCAGTGCGACCGGGACGTCGGTGCTCGACGCCTATCGGGGGCGGTCATGACCAGGGGGGCTGGGCGCATGTTGGTGCGGCGTGGGTGGATGCGACGTGGGCGGACGCCGGCGGGGGCGCGGAGGGTGCGGGAGCGGGGCGAGATCAACATCCTCGCGGCCGGCATGGTGCCGGCACTCATCATCGCGATCGGCCTCGTGGTCGACGGCGGCGGGCGACTGCACGCCGAGGACGAGGCCGAGTACGCCGCCGACCAGGCGGCCCGGGCCGCCGCACAGCAGATCCGGATCGACCGCGCGCAGCTGGGACTGCCCCCCGAGGTGGATCCCGGGCGCGCGACACAGGCTGCCGCCGACACGCTCGGCGCGTTGGGGGTGCAGGGCGGGGTGACCGGCGTGAACGGCGCCACCGTCACCGTGGGCACCCAGGTCACCTACAAGACGACGTTCCTGACGTTGATCGGAATCAGCTCGCTCCGTGTCACGGCGGATGCCGAGGCGCGGGCGGTCCGCGGCATAGGACAGGAGGAATCCTGATGAGCACCTCGACAGTGCAGGGTCGTGCGGTGACCGGTAAACCCGGCGGACCGCGGCGGGGTACGGGCGCGCGCGTGCTGAGAGGGCTCGGTGCGGCGCTGCTCCTGTGCGCGCTCGTCGTCGGGATCCCGGTCGGCCTGTGGGTGCTCGGCGGGCCGATCTGGACCGGACCCGTGAGCGTGGGCCAGATCATCTCGATCCTGAGCAGCCCCGACGTGACCGGTTCGGTGCTGATCGGGCTGATCAAGATCGTCGGCTGGGTCGCGTGGCTGACCTTCGCGATCGCGGTGGTCATCGAGGTGGTCGCGGCGCTGCGCGGGCACCGGTCGCCGCACGTGCGCGGGCTCGGCGCGCAGCAGCGCGCGGCCGCGGTGCTGGTGGGTGCGGTGATCACGATGCTGGTCGCGGCACCGTCCGTGTCGCCCGCCATGGCGGCGACGACGCCGGTGGAGGTCGCCGAGACCGGGACGGTCGTGACGGCGCCGGTCTCGTCGGAGGCCGCCCTCCCGGCGGACGTCTCGACGGGAGCGACGGAGCAGAAGGATGGTGCGGACGAGGCGCCGTCGCCCACCTACACCGTGCAGCCCGGCGACTCGCTGTGGCGGATCGCCGAGCAGACCCTGGGCGACGGCGCGCGGTTCAAGCAGATCGCCGACCTGAACTACGGCGTGCCGCAGGCCGACGGCAGCGCGCTCGACGCCGGCAACTGGATCGAGCCGGGCTGGGTGCTGCGGCTGCCCGCGGAGGCTGCCGGGGGCGCCGACGTCGTCCTCACCGGTGCGGACGGCGACGATCCCGTCGGGATCGGCCCGTCGAAGGCCGGCCCGGACGACGAGGACGCCGTCGACGTGACCCATCCCGGGAAGGCCGCAGCCGAGGTGGTCGTCGAGCCGGGCGACACCCTGTGGGGGATCGCCGAGGAGGAGCTCGGCGACGGCACGAAGTACCCGGAGGTCTTCGAGGCGTCGCGTGCCACGGACCAGCCGGGCGGGGAGCGGCTCACCGACCCCGACCTCATCTACCCGGGCTGGACGGTGACCGTTCCGGGCGCGGGGGAGGCCGTGCCGGACGAGGAAGGCACGCGGGGCGACGACGCCGCGCAGCCCGCGCCGGACGACACCGACGAGTCGGCGTCCGACGGGGAGTCCACGGACGCGGGTGCGGAGCAGCCGGCCGATTCGGACGCCGGTTCGGACGCCGCGACGCCGGGCGAGGCCGGGTCGGCACCGGAGGCGGAGGGCTCGCGCGACGAGGCCCAGGCCGACGGCGGCCTGTCGGGCGCCGTGGGTGCCACGAGGATCGGCCAGCGCGCCGACGCGAAGGAGCCCGCTCCCGAGCCGGCCACGCCGTCCGCCGAGGTGACGCCCGAGGGATCGGTCGAGGTCGAGCCCGAGGACATCGAGGAGCCGGGCGGCGCGGGGAACGACGTCGTGCAGGACGAGCAGACGCCGTCGGACGAGCGGCCCGCCGGGGAGGCCCCGGCCGCCGACGAGCCGAACCGTGCCGGGCAGAACGCCGCCCCGCGGTCGCCGGCCGACGGCGCAGCCGGCGAGCGGCGGGACGACGCGGGCCGTGCCGGTGCCGACCAGCCCGACCCCGCGGACGTCGCGACCGGTACGGCCGGTATCGGCGGCCGGGACGCCGCCGCGGACGACGCCGACAAGGACAACGCGGGCAAGGACAACGCGGGCAAGGACGGCGCCGGCGCCGGGGGCGGCAAGCCCGAACCGAAGCCGGAGCAGACCGCCGAGGGCAACCTCGTTCCGGAGGCCCCGCCCGCACCGCAGGAGACCGAGGGTCCCCAGTACGACGAGGTCACGCCCGAGGACCTCGAGAACGAACCGAACCTCGAGCCGGACCAGTCGGCGCCGGAGGGACGTTCGCTCGACGAGTCGATCCCCGGCAGCGGGCTGATCGCCGACGAGCTCCTCCCTCAGGACCAGGGCGATGAACCAGCCGCTGACGAGCCGGCCGCGCAGGAGACGTCGTCCGGGAGCGGTACGACCTGGGGCGGCGATCCGGCGTCCGGCGACGAACCGGCGCCGGGCAACGCGTTGGACGGCGTGATCGAGGAGCCAGCCCAGCTCGTCCCGGAGGACGAGGTCGAGCCGACCACGGTCGGGGGCACGGGGATCGACTCGCCCCAGGGTGCGGACGACGTGCTGCCCGAGGACATCGCGAGCGACGAGCCCGTCGCGGGGGAGTCCGTTCCCGAGGTCGCCGTCGAGTCGTCGCCGCCCGTGGAGGCGGCGGCACCGGTGGAGGCTGGTGCCCCGGCCGAGCCGACCACCCCGGACGTCCGGTCCGGCGCCGTGGCGGCCGGGACGGCGGCCGCCGCTGCCACGACTGCCGCCGCGAGCGACCCGTCGCTCCTGGACTCGGCGACCGACGTCGCCTCCGACCTCGTGGAGGACATCGACGAGTCGGTGGGTGTGCGCACCGCGGCCGGCGTCGGCGGCCTGCTCGCCGCGGGGCTGCTCGCGCTGGTCGCCGTGAAGCGGCGGCGGGTGCGCAAGGGCCGCGAACCGGGCGAGACCATCGTGGTACCCGGGCCGGAGACGCCGGCGGGGTCGCTGGAACGCGACCTGCACGGCGTCGAGGACCCCTTCGGGCGCGACCAGGTGGACCGCGCGCTGCGCAGCCTCGCGCTGTGGCACCGCGAACGTGGCCTGCCGCTGCCGGGGGTGCGCATCGCGCGGCTCAAGACCGGCGAGTTCATCGAGCTCTACCTCGACCGCGCCTCCGACCTGCCCGAACCCTGGGCCAGCACGACCGACCGGTTCATCTGGCAGCTCGCGGCGGGCGACTCCGACGCGGCCGCGCAGGTCGGCTCCGCCCGGCTCAGCGCGACCGAGGACGGGGAGGCGCCCTACCCGGCCCTCGTCACCGTCGGCCACGACGACGAGGACGCGCACCTGATGCTCGACCTCGAGAACCTCGCGTGCCTCGACATCCGCGGCACGGACGCCGCCGCGCAGGCCACCCTCGCGGCGCTCGCGGTCGAGCTGGCCACGAGCCTGTGGGCGGACGACCTGCAGGTCACCGTCGTCGGAACGCTCGGCGAGCTGCCGGGCGTGGTCGACACGGGCCGCGTGCGGCACGTCGCGGGCCTTGCGGAGATCGTGCGCGAGCTCGAGGCGCGCGCCGCCGACGTCGACCGTACGCTGGCGCAGGTCGGAGCCACCTCCGTGGCCGAGGCGCGCGGTCGCGGGTTGGCGACCGACGCCTGGACGCCGGAGATCCTGCTCGTCGGGGAGCGGCTCGGGCTGACCGATCGCGCCAGGCTGGAGAGCCTCGTCGAGCGCGTGCCGAGCGTCGGGATCGCGGCCGTGACGTCCAGCGCGGAGGTGGGGGACTGGGTGCTCGACCTGACCGGCGACCTGACCAACGGCGACACCACCCGCGGCATCCTCATGCCGGCCTACATCGCGGTGCGCCCGCAACAGCTCGACGCCGAGACCTACGCACAGGCCCTGGCCCTGCTCGCCGAGCCCGAGACCGCGCCCGGCCCCGAGTGGAGCCGTTCGATCGACCGCACCGAACCGACGCTCGAGGAGATCCCTGTGGAAGCTGTCCGCGCTGGTGCCGCGGATTCGGACGTGGTGGTCGGTGAGGCGACGGCGCTCGCGCCGTCCGCCTACGGCACCGGGACGGGGACGGCGGCTGGTCCCGCGACCCCGGCGACCCACGGCAGGGTGCCCGAGAGCTTCTCGCCGTGGGCGCGGGCCGCGGTCAGCGTGGCGACGCCGCCGCTGGGGACGCCCGTGATCGGGACGGGCGGGCCGGCTGAGACGTCGGGTCCGGCCGAACCGGCTCCGGAACCGGTTGTGGCCGAGCCGCCGATCGTGCGGGTGCTGGGCAATGTCGAGCTCGCCGGGACGACCGGTGTGGAGCTGCCCTCCACGCACCAACGCCAGGCGACCGAGCTGATCGCGTTCCTGGCGTTCAACCCGGGCTCGCGGGGTTCGGACATCTCGAAGGCGCTGTGGCCCTCGCGCGAACCCAACCTGGCGACGCGGCGTTCCGCCGTCTCGCGGGCGCGCCGCTGGCTGGGCACCGATCCGAGCGGTTTCGAGTACCTGCCGCGCTACTGGTCCGCCGACGACGGCGGCCAGGCCGACGTCGAGTCCGCCGGTTACCGCCTGCGCGGGGTCGCTACGGACTGGCACAAGTTCTGCGACCTCGTGGGCCCGGACCTCACGCAGACGCCGACGTCGGACCTGCTCGCCGCGCTGGACATGGTGCGGGGCAAGCCGTTCGAGGGTGTGCCGCTGCGCAAGTACGTGTGGGCCGAGCAGCTGATGCACACGATCTCGTCGGGTGTGGTGGACGTGTCCCACGAGGTGGCCCGTCGCGCGCTCCTGGAGGGCGACGTGGCGACCGCGCGGCACGCGTCCCAGGTGGGGCGGCTCGCCGACCCGGTGGACGAGCGGTCGTGGCGCAACGGGATCCGCGCGGAGATCGCCTCCGGCCGGCGGGACGCGGTAGGCCGGCTCGTGGACCGGCTGCGCGACCATCTGGAGCAGCTCGCCATGGATCCCGAGCCGGACACCGAGGAACTGCTGGCGCAGGTGGACGAGCAGGAACGGCGGCGGGAGCGCACGGGGGGCTGATATCGGGCTCTGTGGGACGGTTGCCGCTGGAGCGGTGTTACGGACAGTAGACAACGTCTACTGTCCGTAACTCTGTGCGCTCAGTCGAACCCGCCGGGGCCGGGGATCGGCGCGAGGTCGATGGCGAAGCTCTCGATGTCCTCACCCGTGATCCGGGCGAGCATGGTGCGGAGGGCGGTCTCGGCGTCGTCCAGGAAGACCGCCTGGGTGACGGCGCCCGGGACACCGACCGCGCGCAGCGTCCAGCGCTGGTCGTCGCGGTATGCGACCACGGTGTACCTGTTCATTCTGGGCTCGCCGGCCGTGGCGTGGTGGTGCCGACGCGATGAGGTGTCATGGTGGTAAGCCTGTAGAGGAACAATGTGATCCGCTACTTGAAACGTATATTGGCCACCCTTTGGCGGTGCTATCGGCAGATATGTCGGGTGCGGCGGGCGGTTCCCGCGGGCAGCAAGCTGCTCTGTCCCCAAGGTTTTCCACAGGGTGCACTTTCCGGATCCCGGGGGCCGGGCTAGCGTCATTCCCGGCCGTTGCGGATACGCAACGGCGTGGCCGAGGGGGCGGGGTGCGGGATGAGCGGCATGGTGATGCGCGCGGTCGGGCTGGTCGTGACGGCTGGCTTGGCGCTGACGGCGTGCACGGGATCGCCGCCGGAGCCTGATCCTTCTCCGTCCCCGACCGGTGTCCCGAAGCCCGCGGCAAGCGCGAGCCCGTCTGCGTCGTTGCCGGCCAAGCCGAAGCGTCCCGAGGCGATGCAGCGCAAGGACGCGGAGGGGGCTGCGGCAGCGGCGGAGTACTTCATCGAGCTCTACCCGTACGTGATGGCCACGGGGGACACGGAGGAGTTCGAGGCGATGTCGCACCGGGCGTGTGAATACTGTCAGGGGACCATCGAGAACGCGGCTTGGCTTCAAGACACGCATGGTTCCTTTGAAGGCGGCTTGACAGAAGCGACGCTCGAGAAGACGTACCAGCGAGATGACCTGACCGGCATCGTTCCCTTTGACTTCCTGACGTCACAGAGCGAGATCCTGATTTGGGATCAGAACGGGAGGCAGGTAGACCGCGTCGCCAGCACCAGCTTTACCGCCCGAGTTGAGGTCGGCCGACGCAACACTGAGTGGGTCATCGTGGAAATTGCGCCTCAGCCAAGCGGTGACCGATGACCAAGTCGTCATGTCACGCTTGGAAGTACGCTCTACTGCTTGCGATGCTCATGAATGTGGGCACGGCGCTGCCGGCGTCCGCAAGATCCGAAGATCCGCCTCATCCGTGGGGGGTCGAGGGTCAAGCGCAGGAGTCGTCGATAACAGTTGAGGCGCGCCTTCCTGCGGCCACGCCGTATGCAGCATCCGAGTCATCACCCCGGCACGCACCGAATCCGCAGTCTCCGCCCGTACGCCAATGGCGCATCACTCCCGCCCTGTGCTTCCTGCGGGACCTTGGTGGTGCCACAGTTCTTGCCGAGTCGTGCGACGAGGGTCACCAGCTCGCCTACGAGGGCATCGAGTGCGGGGACGACGAGCAGGCAGTCGGCGCCTTGTTCGAGCAGCGTCAGGTGTCGGGCGAGTGGTCGGACGCCGCACTGGTCGAGGATGAGTCGTGCTTGGCCGAACGGCGTCGCCAGGTCGACATCCCGGCCGCGGCGGCACGGGCGTTCCAGGAGATGCAGATCGCGCCGTCGGAGGTGAACGTACAGCCGCCGGACGGTTGGACCCTCGTCAACGCCGACACCATCGCTTTCACCGATCGGGAACCGCGAACCGTCCGCACCGAACTGTTCGGTATACCTGTGGATATCCGCGCAGTTCCGACCAGCTACTCCTGGGACTTCGGCGACGGCACGGCTCCGCTGAGCACTACCGACCCGGGCGCTCCGTACCCCGCACACACCATCGCGCACTCCTACCTGAGGCAGGGCACGGCGACCATCTCGCTCACCACCACCTGGAGCGGGCAGTTCCGGCTAGCCGGCGAGCCCACCTGGCGTGACGTGCCAGGAGAGGCGACCACCGCGTCGTCGTCGGGCAACCTGGAGATCTTGGAGGCGCGCGCCCGGCTGGTGGAGGACCTGTACGGCGGCTGAGGCGGGCGCCCGGGGCGGATCGGCTCACGACATCGCATGCTTGGCGGTCGTGGTGTCGAGACAGCGGTCCACCAGTTCGGTGAGCTCGAGCGGCAGCGGCAGATTCGCCTGTTCTTCGTCGGAGAGATCGTCGTACAGGGCGACGGCGACCGGGCCTGCTAGGTGGTCCGCCGGCGCGTCGGTGCAGAGCAGGATCCCGACTGTCGGGCGGTGCGTCTCGGGGATGCGTACGAGGTCGTCCACCAGCGACACCGTGTATCGGGTCCGGCCGATCAGGACAGGATTGAAGCGACCGACGTGAACCTGGATCGCGATGTAGCGCAGCTGGGTCACATGGAAGAGCAGCAGGTCCACGGTGTAGTCGCGCTCGTCCTCCATCAGCTCCATGTGCCGGTCCACCACGCACATGTGGCGGTGCGGCAGGGCGAGGATGTCCTCCAGGTGGTCGACGACGATGCCGGTGAAGGTGCGGCGAATCGACTCGGTGATCTCGTCGATGACGTCCTCGAACCCCTCGGGGCCGGATTCGGTGCGCCGGAACATGTTCATCGCTCACCGGTCCGGTCGCTGGGCTCGGCACAAGCAGTCAGAAGGTTCATGGCTCAACCCTGTAGAGGGATTGCAACATTCGCCACCCGAGTTGCGTATACGCAACGAATCGACACGTGCGTCGCCGTGGTCGAGGTCAAGACATGGCAATCCTGTGGCTCATGCTTGCCCTGTGTTGGCGAGATGTTGTGAATTATCACGGAGGCGCCTTGCCGAGAAGACGGATGTAGCGCACCCTTATTCCGGCCGTGTTCACTGAGTTGTGCCCGAAGTTGAGGGAGTCGCCGATGGTCTCGTCCGCCATCACGCCCAAGCGCACCATCGCCGTCCTCATCGGGGTCGCAGTCATCGCGGTGGCGGCGTTCGCGGTCGTGCGGTCGGGAGTGTTCGAGCCGGAGACGGTCCAGGGCGCGATCCCCGGGCCGGGATCATCGTCCCCCTCCGCGTCGGCTTCCGCGAGTCCTTCGACGACCCCGGCCCCGGAGCCGTCCGCGTCGCCGACGACGCCGGAGCAGATCAAGGCCAAGAACATCGCGGATGCGAAGGCGCGGCTCGTGAAGTACTACGAGACGACGGCGCAGGTTGCGAACAACGGCTACGAGGGCTGGCGCCAGGCCCTGGTGCCGTACTGGGGAAGCTTTGCGATTCGCGACGCCATGAGCGTTGTGTATACCCGTAGCGAGGACGCTGGCCAATACACAACCGGTGCCGCCAGCGTCGAATCAACTCGCGTTACGTCGTATACGCCCGCCGAGGAAGGTTTCGAGGAAGTCAGTCTTGAGGCGTGTGTTGATTTCTCGGAAGTCCAGACATTCAACTCCGATGCTAAGAAGATTGAGCGCGCGCCTGGTGCCCCTACCAGGTACTACCTGAGTTATGTGATCCGACACCACGGCCAGGATGGTGTCTGGGCCATCAATGCAGAAGAACAGCACGTGGAGCGCGCATGTTGACATCAAGCCGTTCGCGATGGGTACTGAGGCTTCTCGCGCTCGCGTTGGCAATGTTCGTCAGCGGCACCGTCTTGGCGCTAAGCAGCCGTGCAGAGGCTACGGAATGCGTGCCCGTGGTTGGACCTGACGGTGTTGTAATTCCCTGTGAGACAGAGGGTGAGCCAGGAAACCCGGGTGGCCCCGGTGAGGGTGATGGTGGCGGCAGCGGTCCCCGAGTGTGTCATCTTGACGAGCGCGAAGTTCCGTGTTCGAGCGACTTCGGTTCCTGGGATGGGAACTGCTATGTCCGTGCAGCTGTCGCCCCGGTCCCCCCCAAGGGCACCCCTGTTTGGGAAGGCAACGACGATGGCCTCATCGTCGAGTGCAATCCGTACGAGTGTCTCGATGGACCGAGTCCATGTCCGGGCCGCACGCTGGATTGGGCAGCAGAACCGCCAGCAGGTACTGGCCCCAGCGCCGAGCAACTCGCCCAGCAGGCGGTTGCCGCCATGAAGCTCTCCACGGGCGAGATCGGTTCCACCCCGCCGGCGTCTGCCAGCAACCAGAACGCGGTCGGAACTATCGGCCTGCCCATTTGGTTGTGGATCGCGAACCCCGCCGGTAACACCACTGGTCCGATCACGACCCAGTCCCCCGGCATTGGGCTGACCGTCACGGCCACGGGCACTCTCGATCGTGTCGAGTGGACCCTGACGTCTGCGGATGGCACAACGATTGGCGCCATCTCGTGCGACGGGACCAACGCGCCCGGCACGCCGTACGACGGGCGGAACAGCGCCGAGCCGTCGCCTACCTGCGGGTTCGGGGCCGACCTGAACAGCAGCCCGGGCACATTGACCCTCACCGGTACGGCGTACTGGAACGTCGAATGGCAGAGCAGCGGAGGGGAGCGCGGCCAGATCCCCTTCACAGCGACGCCGCGCACCACCCAGATCCAGATCGGCGAGCTCCAGGCGCTTCTTCGAGGCTGACACCGGCACTGCAGATCAGACGCTGACCCCGAACGACTCGTAACGCCACGCCAGGAATTCGGCGCTCGGACGGTCTGTACGGCGCTGGGGAAGTTGGATGGTCCGGCCGTGCATCTCCTGCAACCCATGCTTCAGCATCGGTCCATCGACCTTTTCGAGGAGGTCGCGGGAGATGCGCACCTGGTGGTCCGGCGTCACACCGAGCATGTTCTGGTCGTACGCCGCGTGGTGGATCTTGCACAGCGCGAAGCCGTTGTTCACTGTGGGGAATCCGCGCTCATGTGAATCCGGGATGATGTGCGCTGCGTCGAGCAACGATCCGTACTTCAGCTCGCACACTGCGCACTGCGTGTCGTACGCGATGATGACGCGCGTGCGAAAGGCCGGCTGATGCAGTCGCTCCTTCGCGAGTCGCAGTGCGTAGATTCGCTCAGGCTCCGGCATGTGCCGTACGTCGTCCACAAAGTTGAACGACTCGTCGAGAGCGATGATGAAGGTGCGTTCCTCCGGATAGTCCTCGACGACGTAGACCGGAGCCACGGGTGTGTAGATGTTCGGCACCTCCTTCCGGAACAGGATCAGCGGTGCGCCCGTGGCCATGGCGTTGCGAAGCTTTCGGTTGTCGCCCGACCAGGGGTCTCCCTCGCGGTACGCGTAGTGGAGCAGGCCGTCGGAAGACTCGGTGTCGTCGTACGGCCCGTCGGTGGCGCTGACGATGGACAGGGTCGACGCGAAGGATGCGGGGTTCCGGATCCCCCGTGAGTAGTCGATGATCGGGAGCTTCTGCCCGTCGATGTTGAAATCGAGAAGCTCGGCGCGCATGAGGAAGCCGCCGTTGGCCTCGGCACGCTCCTGGACCCAGGAGATGACACGTGCGCGCAGTGCCCTCTCGACGGCAGATTCCATGTGCACACCTCACCAGATCTGATCGCCCGGGGGAAGCTCTGAGCGAGGTGCGACGTTGCCACCTCGCGCCGCCGTGAGCAGCACGAACTGTGTCGTCGCGAGAATCCCCCGTGCGGGATGCCTGGTCGTTGCGTGGAGTCCAGGATGGACCCCATGGCATCCACCACCTCCGTCCTCCGCGGCATCGGCCAGGTAGCTCTCGGCGCCGCTCTTCTCACCGCCGGTGTCGCCCACCTGACCACGGCCCGCAAGGAGTTCCAGGCCCAGGTACCCAGCTGGTTCCCGGCCGATCCCGACACCGTCGTGGTCGGGTCCGGCATCGTCGAGATCGGCCTCGGTACTGCCCTGGTGGCCACCTGGAAGCAGCCGGCCCGACGCCGGCTGGGGGCGCTGGCTGCAGCGTTCTTCGTCGCGGTCTTCCCCGGGAACATCGCGCAGTACGCGGGACGCCGGAACGCGTTCGGCCTGGACACCGACCGCAAGCGCGCCCTGCGGCTCCTCGGTCAGCCGGTCCTTGTCGCGTGGGCCCTCGCGTCGACGCGGAACCGTTCCACCACGTCCGGGAGCTGACGCCGGCCGGGGGTCAGACGCCCTGGAGCATTCCCAGCTTGCTCGCGAAGTCGACCAGCTCGAACGTCGAGCCCGTCACCAGGGTCGCGCCGGCAGCTCGCGCCACGTCGGAGACGGGCTCGACGTTCCCGTAGAGAACGAACGGCAGGTGAGCGTCCGCCGCGCGGACCTCGGCGAGCAAGCGGAGTCCGGCGTCCGGCACGTCGACGCCGGACTCGTGCCGGCCCATGTCCGAGATCACCAGCCCGTACCGGCGGCTCCCGAGCAGGCGCATCGCCTCGGCCGTCGAGCGCGCGGTGTCGACCTCGGCGCCCTCTCGCCGCCACGATTCCGTGACCATCGCGTTGTTCTCCGGGTGGTCGTCGACCCAGAGGATCGGCAGGTTCGCGGGGGTCGAGACCCGTCGCTCCTGCTCCGGCGACGTCCAGGCGGTCTCATCCGGGCGCGGGGTAGCGCCCTGGGACTGCCCGGTGGCCCCGGCCTCGGGGTTCGGCACGACGCCGTCCAGCTGCCGCTTGAGCAGCGCCACCTCGCGCTGCAGGTCGGTGATCATGTCGGACTGCTGGTCCGTCGCCTGCTTGAGGTTGAGCCGCTGCCCGCCGATCTCCAGCGTGACGTCGTCGGAGTTGCGCAGCTTCGAAAGGAGCTGCCGGCCGAACACCAGCAGCACGACGACGACGAGCAGGGGCCAGAGGAGGCTGGCGACAGCCCCGATCAGGTCGGCAACGGGAGTCACGGGAGAAAACGTACAGGTCGGACGGCGGCCCGGCGGACGTCAACCCTCCAGCAGCCCCCGGATGTCCTCCGCCCCCAGCGCCCCCGCGAACGCGCCCGCGTCGTCGCTCAGCACCGCGTCGAACAGCCGGGCCTTGCGCTCCTTGAGCGCCATGACCTTGTCCTCGATCGTGTTCTCGGACACCAGCCGGAACACCATCACGTTCTGCGTCTGCCCGATGCGGTGCGTCCGGTCGATCGCCTGTGCCTCCGTCGCCGGGTTCCACCACGGGTCGAGGAGGTAGACGTAGTCGGCCTCCGTCAGGTTGAGCCCGAACCCGCCGGCCTTGAGGCTGATGAGGAACACCGGCGCCGACCCGTCCTTGAACCGGCCGATCACCTCCGGCCTCCGCCGCGTGGACCCGTCCAGGTACTCGTACGGGATCCCCAGCTCCTGGCACACCTCGGCTGCCTTGGTCAGGAACGACGTGAACTGGGAGAACACCAGCGCGCGGTGCCCCTCCGCCGCGACCTCCGCGAGCTGTTCAGCGAGCAGGTCCAGCTTGGCCGACCCGACGCCCTCGTACTCCGGGTCCACCAGCGAGGCGTCCAGGGCCAGGCGTCGCAAGGTCGTCAGGGCGCGGAACACCGCCACCCGGTTCTCGTCGAAGCTGTCCAGCAGACCCAGCAGGCGGGACCGCTCACGCTGCAGGTGGGTGTCGTAGATCCGGCGGTGCCGGGGGTCGAGGGTGACGCGGAGCACCTGCTCCTGCCGTTCGGGCAGCTCGGGCGCCACCTGGCCCTTGGTCCGGCGCAGCATGAGCGGCTTGATCCGGCGGCGGAGCCGGTTCAGCAGCGGCCCCGAGTCGCCCTCGCCCGCGACCGGCTTGACGTAGTCCTCCCGGAACTTCATCGCCGACCCGTACAGCCCCGGTGCGACGATCGCGAGCATCGCCCACAGCTCCATGAGGTTGTTCTCCATGGGTGTGCCGGTGATCGCCAGCTTGAACGGCGTCCGCAGGCGGCGCGCCGACTCGTTGGCGCGCGTCTGGTGGTTCTTCGCGAACTGCGCCTCGTCGAGGATCAGGCCGCTCCACTCCACCTCGGCGAACGCGTCGAAGTCCAGCCGGAAGATCGCGTACGACGTCACCACGACGTCGGCCCCCGCGGCGACGTCCGCCACCGAGGTGCCAGCCTTCCGCGCGGTCGTCGGGAGCGTCACCACCTTGAGGTCCGGCGTGAACCGCGCGGCCTCTGCGGCCCAGTTGCTCACCACCGAGGCGGGTGCGATCACGAGGAACGGCGGCCGAGCGCCCTCCTGACGGGCCTGGGCGACGAAGGCGAGGGTCTGGATGGTCTTGCCCAGGCCCATGTCGTCGGCGAGGATCCCGCCCAGCCCGTGCCGCCACAGGAAGGTGAGCCACTCGAAACCGTGCTGCTGGTACGGCCGCAGCTCGGCCTTGAGGCCGACGGGCGGCGGCAGCGGCTCGGGTCCGTCGACGCCCTCGGCGGTCAGCGCCACCAGGTCGCTCACCGAGCGTCGCCAGCGGTCGGACTGCTCGACGATGTCGGCGACGTCCTCCAGCTCGGCCCACAGTCCGGCGTTGAACCGGCTGATCCGCAGCTTGCCCGGCTGGTCGGAGAGCCGCTGCGCCTCCTCGATCAGGGCGCGGAGCTGAGCGAACACCGGCAGGTCGGTACGCAGCCAGGTGCCGTCAGTCAGCATGAACCGCTTCTGGTTGCGGGCCAGCGCGTCGAACAGCGACCCGAACGGGATCTCGCGCCCGTTGACCGTGACGGTGACGCCCAGCTCGAACCAGTCCATGTCGCCGCTGTCGGTGGCGCGCATGCTGACGACGGGCGCGGCCTCCAGGCCGCGGTACTCGGGCAGCTCGTCGCTCTCCACCCGGACGTCGGGCAGGGCGCGGAGCGCGGGCAGCGCCGTGGTGGCGAAGTCCATCGCCTGCAGACCCCGGAACACCTCGGGAGCCACCCGGAAGTGGCCGAAGCCCGGCACCTCGCGCACCGCGGCCACGGCCCGACCGAGCGTCGCGGCCTCCGCCGCGAGATCGCGCAGGTCGGATCCCGGTTCCAGCGCCGTGGTCAGCGGGTACTCCTTGTCCGACGGCGGATAGGCCCACCGCCACGTCACCCGGACCTCCGCTGCCGACACCGCCTCGACGGACACGACGAGCTCCGGGCGGGGGAGCTCCGGCAGCTCGACGCCGGCATCCGCCCGGACCCGCACCTCACGGCGCAGGAGCGGAAGGTAGTCCGCGAGGAACTCGTCGACCGCGTCGGCCGGGATCGCGACGTCGGCCAGGTGGACCGCGGCCCGCTCCTGGTCGGTGAGCGGCGCCGCCGTCGGGCCCAGGGTGATGATGCGGCCCGACGAGGACTCCTCCACCGCGAACAGGCCGTGGTGGCCCAGCGGGCCGACCGACGCCGTGTCCGGGACCACGCCGTCGAAGGCGACGGTCCGCTCGAGGCGCGCGCCGCCGTCGGGCAGCGAGAGGTCCAGCGCGACGGACGCCTCGCGGGCCAGGCGAACCGACTCGCGCCTCGACTTGCCGACGAGCTCGATCCCGAGCTCGGCGGCGTCGGCGAGGTGGTGCCAGAACGGGCGGGGCAGCACGTCGTCCAGGCTGATCCAGTCGCCCGTGCTGAGGTACCCGTAGCCGCGCGGGCTCGTGGCGCGCAGGGCGTCGAGCGTGGTGAACCACTCCCGGACGGCGGGGTCGACGCCGCGGAGGAAGCCATTGCGGATGTAGCTCCACGAGGCGTTGCCGCCGACCCAGGCTCCTCGGTCGTTGCGCTGCACGGGCCGCACCGACAGGGACAGGGTGTGTGCGGCGGCAGAACCGTCGATCCGGAGCTGCAGCGCCAGCGTCGTCTCCAGGTCGGTCGCCGGAGCGACCGGCGCGGTCGCGGTCGCCGCGGGCACGAGCTGCTGCACGACCGCCTTCCACTCCGGGACCTGGGGGGCCCGGTTCAGCGAGGAGGCGGGCCGGACCATCGACGCCAGACCGTCCGTGCCGGACTCGAGGAGCGTCGCCGCCACGTGCTTGCAGGCGGACCGGACCGGGCAGGTGCAGTCCGAGCCGACGACGACCGGCGGGCCGGGCGGGTCCGCCTTGAACTCGATGGAGCAGGAGTACGTGCTGCGGCCGCTGCCGCGTACCCACGAGATGAGCAGCAGGTCGTCCGGGAGCCACTCCCACGAGATGACCCGGCCCTGCTGCTGGTAGTCCTCGCCGCGCTGGAACGCGCCGCTGCCCACCAGCAGCCTTATGGCCGCGGGGTGGAGGCGCGGGGCGGGGGTCGGCGTGGGCACCCGTCCATGGTTCCACGGCGCACGGACTGCCAGGCTGAGTTATCCACAGCGTGCCGCACATCACGGAGTGTCAGTGGTCTCTGGGAAGGTGTCCCCATGAATCCGTTGCCCGACGCCGGCCGCCGGCCCGCCGCGCTCAGCATCCTCGCGCTCACCGTCGCGGCGTGGACGGCCGTGCCGCTGCGCCTGGTGATCCCGGGCACCGAGCTCGACCTCGGGTTCACCCTGAACAACGCGGTCTTCGTCGTGGAGAACGCGGCGACGGCCGGAACGGTGCTTCTGGCGCTGGGATCCGCGGCGCTCCGGGCCCGGCGGCTCCTGGTGGGGGCTGTCGTCGTGGTCGGCGTGCACCTGCTGCTCCAGGCCGGCACGGCGGTCGTGCAGCTCGTGCTCGGCGCCCGGCCCGACCTGCTCCTGGGCACTTTGGCGGAGCTCTTCGTGCTGGCTGTCATGGCGACCGGCGTGCTGCTCGCCCTGTTCCTGCGTGACCCGCGGACGGCTCGCCGGGCCGGCGTGGTCGTCACCCTGGTCGGGGCCGTCATCCACACCCTGTGGACGAGCGTGCTGCTCCCGGTCGTCTCGATGCTGTCCTACGGAAGCCTGCTGCCGGGGATGGTCGGTTCGCTGTTCCTGAGCGCGGCGCTGGGCCTGCTCGTCGTCGCGGCCGCCGTGCTGTGCGGATGGGCGTCGCCGGTGACGCGGCGGATCGGTGCACTGCTGGCGGCGGTGGTCGCCGTGGCCGGCCTCCTGGCCGCTGCCGGCTCCTTCGGCGTGCTGGGCGCCGGCTATGCCGTGGTGCAGATCCTGCGGGGGGTGTTGATGCTGGCCGCCGTGCCGTGCGCCGTCGTCGCGGCCCGGCGCCTGGCGGTGGCCGTTACCCCTGATCCGGCCACCGTCAAGGCATAGAACGTGTACTACTTCGCGGAGTTGGCCCGGATCTCTTCCAGTGCCACGACCTCGAGGATCTGCTTGACGATGATCGGACCGACCGACTCCCACGAGAGCATCTCGGCGATGACCATGTAGGACAGGTCGTCTCCGGTGAAGCAGCCGCCCCGGTGCAGGGCGTTGAGCAGCCGGTGCTTGGGCCAGCTGAGGTCGTCGAGCCGCTCGACCCGCCGCACTGCGGGGTAGAGGCGACCGACGGGAAGGGGCTTGAGCCGGGTCACCGCTGCGTCGGCAAGGCGCGCGACGCCGACATCGGTCTTGTTGTCGACCTTGCCGACGTACCAGGCGTCGTCTTCGGCCATGACCTCACGGAACCAGGGGAACACTTCTCCCCAAGTTGGCGTCGGTGTGACGGCGGGTGCGTCGGACATGAACTAGAACCTCCATTCCCTGTAGGTAACTAGTCTCAATCCTTGCACCGTTCGACCGGCAAAACAGGCATGTTCGCCTCAAAAGACCGGACCTCATCCATAAATTCACCCGCTTACCGGTTGCCGCACCAGCGCCGCCGTGCGAGTGCCGCGCGCCCCGAACAGGAACGCCGCTGCGAGGTACCCCAGGGAGAGGGCCACGAAGAGACCGGGCGACCAGCCGGCGTCGGGCACCAGGAAGGCCGCGAGGGCCGCCGCTCCCACGAAGGCGGCGTTGAACAGGACGTCGTAGAAGGCGAACGCGCGGCCTCGATAGGCGTCCTCGGAGTCGCGCTGCACGATCGTGTCGACGGCGATCTTGGCGCCCTGCGCCGCGAGGCCGAGCAGCCCGGCGGCGGCGATCACCGTGGCGAAGCCCGGCTCGGGCACCAGGAGGAGCTGGGAGAGGCCTGCGACCAGGAGCATCAGGGCGATCCAGGACTGCGGAGCCATGCGCCGGGCCAGCACCGCGGTGAGCAGGATCGCGAGCCCGCCGCCCACTCCGGTCGCGGCGATGACCGTCGCGAACGTCGCGAGCCCGGTCCCGGAGTCGTCGGGGTCCGCCAGCAGGTTGCGGGACATCAGGATCGACGCGATGAACACGACCCCGTACAGGAATCGGTGCACCGCCATGACGAGAAGCGCCTGCCCGGGCGTCCGGCGCGCGGCCAGGTAGCGTGCGCCGTCCGCCAGGCCGCGGGCGACGACCAGGATCTCGTTCCGGATCGAGCCCTCCGCGGGCTTCACCGGACCCAGCAGCGTGCGGGACATCCGCAGCCCCAGCAGCGAGGCGCAGCCCATGACGACGGACGCGCAGGCCAGCGCCGTCGCGTCGTGGACCCGGCCGGCCGGCATCGCGAAGCTGAGCGCGAAGCTCAGCCCGCCGCCCAGGAAGGCCGCTCCCGCACCGAGGGTCGGGGTGAGGGCGTTGGCCGTGAGCAGCAGGTCACCCTGGACCACGCGGGGCAGCCCCGCCGACAGGCCGGCGAGCAGGAACCGGTTGACGCTCAGGGCCGCCAGACCCAGCACCAGGATCGCCGGTGTGACGCCCTGGGTGAGCATGAGCACCGCCATCGTGCCGGTGATCAGTACCCGCACCGCGTTGCCCAGCACCAGCACCTGCCGTCGTTGCCACCGGTCCAGGAACACGCCGGCGAACGGGCCCACCACGGTGAACGGCGCCAGCATCACGGCGAACGCGCCGGCGATCGCGGGAGCCGAACCCTGCGACTCCGGGCTGAAGAACAGCAGGTTGGCCAGTCCCACCTGGAACATACCGTCGCCGGCCTGGGACACCAGGCGCACCGCGAACAACTTGCGGAACCCGGGAAGGCGCAGCAGCGCACGAAGCTCGGCAAGGACGGTCACGCCGTCGAGCCTATCCGCGGGGGTCGGGTTCCACCCGGTCCGTGCGCCTGGATGTTCACCTGCGAGACACCCCCGGGCCAGCCCGCGGTCCTCCCACCGACACCGGATCGCGCGACGGTGCCGAGCGTGTCTCCTCACCGCCGCCATGCGGCCTTCATCGCTTCCGGCGCGGTTCTCGCGCTCGGCCTGAGCACGCTTCCGGCGATCGCCGCCGGCCACCACGTCCCGACCGGATCGATCGGATCGTTCGGCGGGACCAGCGCACGCGAGACGTTCCACCGCCTCGCCACCTACCCCGTCTTCGAGAACGTCCCCGCGGGCACCGACCCCGCTGACGCGACCGTCGCCGAGATCTCCGCGGTCAGCGAGGACGGCCGGACCCTCGTCCACACCGACGCCGCCGCCCGGCGCATCGGCTTCGTCGACATCAGCGACCCGGCCGAGCCCAAGGGCCTGGGCACGCTGTCGCTCGCCGAGCTCGGCTCGGAGCACGACGAGCCGACGTCGGTCGCGATCGTCGGGGACCACGTGCTCGTCGTCGTCGACAGCTCGACGTCGTTCACCGCACCCTCCGGCCGCCTCGACGTCGTCGACCTCGCGACGCGCACCCTCGTGCGCTCGATCGACCTGGGCGGCCAGCCCGACTCGATCGCCGTGACGCACGACGGTGCCCACGCCGTCATCGCGATGGAGAACCAGCGCGACGAGGACGCGCTGCCCGACACGGGCGAGGGCGAGGAGGGCGACCTGCCGCAGGCGCCCGCCGGGTTCCTGCAGTTCGTCGACCTCCCCGGCACCGACCCCGCGGCCTGGCAGGTGCGCCCCGTCGCGCTCGACGAGGCGGCGCTCGCGGCCGCGGGCCTGGACACCCCGCAGGACCCGGAGCCCGAGTACGTCTCGATCAACCCGTCCGACACCAAGGTCGCGGTGACGCTCCAGGAGAACAACGGCGTCGCCGTGCTCGACGTCGTCTCCGGCGAGCTGGAGAACGTCTTCTCCGCGGGGTCCGTCGCGCTGGAGGGCGTGGACGCCGAGGACGACGGTGCGATCGACCAGACCGGCTCCGTCGAGGCGGCCCCGCGCGAGCCCGACGCGATCGGGTGGATCGACGACGAGCACGTCGCCACCGCGAACGAGGGCGACTGGAAGGGCGGGACGCGCGGCTGGTCGGTTTTTGAGGCCGCGACCGGCGACGTCGTCTGGGACGCGGGCTCCTCGGTCGAGGAGCTCGCCGTCCGCGTCGGCCTGCACAACGAGGACCGCGCCGGCAAGAAGGGCGTGGAGATGGAGGGCCTCGCGATCGCGACGCTCGACGGCGTTCGCTACGCGTTCGTCGGCTCCGAGCGGTCCAACTTCGTGGCCGTCTACGACGTCTCGCGCCCGGCGAAGCCGCGGTTCGTGCAGGTGCTGGCCACGACGAACGGTCCGGAGGGGATCCTGCCGGTCCCGTCGCGGAACCTGCTCGTCGTCTCCTCCGAGGAGGACGCGGCCGAGGACGGCGTCCGCGCGTCCGTCTCGGTGTTCGGCAAGGGGCAGCGGTACGCCCGCGTCGGCGGGACGGCTCTGCTCGATGCCGCGGCTTTGCGGGGCTCGCAAGCTCACTCCTCAGCCGCGGCCTTCCCGTCCATCGTGTCGGCCGACGCCCGCACCTCGACGGGCGACCGCAAGCCGATCGGCTGGACCGCTCTCGGCGCGCTCTCGGCCGACCCGGCACAGCGTGACCGTCTGTGGACCGTGACCGACGCCGCGAAGTCGCCGACGTCGATCCTCTCAGTCACGACCAAGGGCAGCCCCGCCGTCATCGACCGCGAGATCGTCGTGACCGAGGACGGCGAGCCCGTGGGCCTGGACGCCGAGGGCATCTGGGCGCGGCCGTCGGTCCGCGGCAAGGCGGGCGGGTTCTGGCTCGGCGTCGAGGGTGCGACCGGTCCGGAGAACGCGCTGGTGCGCGTCTCGGCGTCGGGCCGCGTGCAGGAGCGCGTCAGCCTGCCTGACGACGTCGCCGCCGGCCTCGGCAAGTGGGGCGTCGAGGGCGTGACCGGCACCGTGGACCGCGACGGCGAGCACCTGTTCGTCGCGCTCCAGCGGGGCCTGACCACGGACGACGGCGTGGGCGGCTACGCCCGCATCGGCCGCTACGACGTCGCGACGGAGGAGTGGACCTGGTTCGGTTATGAGCTGTCCGGGCCGTCCGCCGACGGCGACTGGGTGGGCCTGTCCGAGATCACGGTGGTGGACCGCGACACCCTTGCTGTGATCGAGCGCGACAAGCTCAACGGGCCTGCGGCGAAGCTCAAGGCCGTGTACACGGTGGACCTGCCGAAGCGTGACCCGCGTCCGGGGACGGTGCCGGTGCTGCGCAAGAAGCTCGCGATCGACGTCCTGCCCGCGCTCCGCGCCACCAACGGCTGGACGCAGGAGAAGCTCGAGGGCCTCACGATCGGCGGGGACGGCCGCGTGTACGCGATCACCGACAACGACGGCGTGCAGGACGCGACCGGCGAGACGGTGTTCCTCGACCTGGGCAGCGCCCGCAAGATCTTCCGCTGAGTACTGCCGCTGGTCGAGCTTGTCGAGACCCGCACCGGGTCTCGACAAGCTCGACCAGCAGGGTCGGGTCTCGACAAGCTCGACCACTGGGGTCGGTTCAGCCCCGCGCGCCCGTGTGGATCGCCAGGGCCCCGTAGGCCGGGACCGAGGCCGTGAACCAGCCGTTGCCGTCCACGGTCCGCTTCACCGAGCAGTTCGCCGCCGCGACGACGTCGCAGTACGTGCCGGCCGGAAGCGACGTCTGGAACGAGCGCTGCACGGTTGACGCCGTGTTGTTCAGCACTACGTAGCCCTTGGCGCCGCGGCCGTAGGAGACGAGGTTGCCGCCGTCGTCCCACCAGTTGGTGACCTCGGTGCCGGCCACCTCGTTGTGGAAGCCGACCATGCCGCGGATCTCCGTCCAGCGCTGCGTGCAGGTCCAGCGGCCCGTCCCGCAGGTCGCGTCCGGGACCGTGGTCTCGGTGGCGCCCGGCGCACCGGCGTCGTTGTTCGAGAACTCGTAGCCCGAGTAGACCGAGGGCGAGCCGTACGGCCACGACAGCAGGAACGTGTTGGCCAGGACGTACTTGGCGCCCCACTTGTAGTTCATCGACTCGCCGTTGCGCTCCGTGTCGTGGTTGTCCACGAACACACCGGCGCGGTCGTACGGCAGCTTGCCGTCGCCGATGAACCGCAGGTTCTTGATCTGCCCGTCGAAGTCACGCTTGAGCTGGCGGGCGTAGTCGAACTCGTGCGAGTCGCCACTGCCGAGGTACTCGGACGGCTGGACCGGCTCCCCGGCCGCGCCGATCACCTCGTGCACCCAGAACACGTTCGGGTTGCCCATCCGCGCCTTGATCGCCGCGAGGTCGGACGCCGGGATGTGCTTCGCGGCGTCGATCCGGAACCCGTCGACGCCGAGGGACACCAGGTCGTCGAAGTACGCGGCCAGCCGGCCGCGCACGTAGTCGGACCCGGTGCGCAGGTCCTGGAGCGAGACCAGGCGGCAGTTCTGCACCTGGTAGCGGTCGGAGTAGTCCGAGATGTTGCTGCGGCAGTCGTTGAAGTCGGCCGCGCTGTACGTCCCGGCGAAGTTGTCGTCCGAGAACTGCGTGCCCGCCACACCGGTGCCGGACTGGCCGGCACCCGCCATGTGGTTCACGACGGCGTCCGCGATCACGCCCACCCCGGCGGCGTCGCACGCGGCGACCATGCTCGCGAACTCGGCGCGGGTGCCCAGCTTGGACTCGATCCGGTAGCTCACGGGCTGGTACGACGTCCACCACTGCGAGCCGCGGATGTGCTCCATCGGCGGTGAGACCTGCACGTAGCCGAACCCGGCGGGCCCGACGACGTTCCTGCACTCCGCGGCGACCGAGTCCCAGGTCCACTGGAACATGTTCAGGATGACGTCCCCGTCGCCGTGCTCCGGGGTCGCTGCCCGGGCCGGCTCGGTGACGGGTGTGGCGGCGCTCGCGACCAGGCCCAGCGTGAGTGCGGTGGCGAACGTCGTCAGGGTGGCGAGCAGGCGTCGGGGCACGTTCGGATGGCGCGTCATGGCGGCTCCTTGCGGCGTCGTCCCGGCTCAGGCGCATGCGGCGTTGCACGGCCGTTTCCGGATCTTGCTGCAAAGCCTTGCAGAAACGTACGGCGACACGCCAGAGGCCCGGGTGAAAACCCGGGCCTGGCGTGTCGGGGAGACGGGAGCGGGGTCAGTCCTCGTTGGGCATGAGGATCCAGAACGCGATGTACGCGAGGAACTGGGGTCCCGGGATGAAGATCGAGGCGACGGCGAGGACCCGGACGAGCGTCGGGTCCCAGCCGAAACGGCGGGCGATGCCGGCGCAGACACCGGCGATCATGCGCCCCTGGCGCGGGCGGGAGAGTGTCTGTGTGGTCATGTCTTCGACGGTACGTGGGGGCCGGGCCGCCGGGTATCCGGCGATCCCCCGGACCGTCCCTGAACCGGCCCTGGGAACCGTCGGGGTGAGGCGAGAGCCCCGACTCCGGGTCAGGCCGCCGGGCGCTCGTTCGGGATGACGGCCCAGCAGATGAGGTAGGCGAGGAACTGCGGGCCCGGGATGAGGATCGAGGCGACGGCGACGACCCGCACCACGGTGGGGTTCCAGTCGAATCGGCGGGCGATGCCGGCGCAGACGCCGCCGATCATGCGGCCCTGGCGGGGACGGTAGATGGTCTGTGTGCTCATGTCTCGACGGTACGTTCGCCGTGTGCACGGCGACATCCGGGCTGCCCCGGAGATAGCCCCTGAGTGCGGGACGAGATCCCCGGTCGCCGCTCAGGGTGAACTTCCCGGAACTTCGTTGTTGTGGCGTTCTCACTGGTCCTAGTCTCAGCGAGGCTCCCAACCATCTGTGCGGAGCCTTGGCGACCCCTGAGGGGTCCTTGGGAGGACCACGACTTGAATCCCCTTCGATCCGTAGCAGCTCCGAGGCGGGTGCTGGCTCTCCTGACCGGGGCCGCGCTTCTCGCCGGGCTGATCATCGCTCCTGGGCTCCCGGCGTCCGCCGCGACAGTCGACCCGGCGCCCGCAGCGACGGAACCATCACCCTCGGCCACGGAGCCGGCTCCGTCGTTGTCGACCACGGTCAACGGTGAGGTCTGCGGCGCCGAGCCGGTCTGGTACCACGGCGACGGCACGTACCTGGTGCTCCGGTGGGCATCCGCGTTCGCCGGCCCCACGACGGCGACGGCCGTGCAGTACACCGTCGTAGCCCCGGATGGGACCGACGTGGACCGGGTCCCCGCACCGGTGGACGACGGCGTCGCCACCAGCGGGGAGCGCACGTTGAGGCTTACCAGCGAGACCGTCTACACCCTCGAGGTGCGGCTCCGTGACGCGGACGGGGCCTGGGCGGAGAACCCGGCGGCGTCGTGCGTCTTCGGCGTCCGTCAGCCGCCGGTCATCACGCGGGCGGTGCCCGTACTCGGTGCCGCCGCGGTGTACGTCTCCGGTGAGGCCCGCGGTGGTGTCGGCGTGGCTGGGCAGTACCTGATCGCGGCGCTGCTTCAGGGCGGCGAGGCTGTCTCGTACGAGTACGCCCTGACGGCGAGCTCGAGCCGGCCCACGACCTGGGAGACCGTCACCGTGCCGGACGCCGGTCCGACGACGGTCCCCGTTGTCCCGACGGCGTCGGGCACCCAGTATCTGCACCTGAGGGGTGTCGACCGGTACGGCGTACGCGGTCCGGTCTGGCAGAAGAGCCTTCTGGTCGGCGCGGCCGGTACCTCGAAGCCGGCACCGCCCGCGGTCGTCGTGTCCGAGGCAGACGACTCGGCGCCGGACGACGGCCGCATCCCGCTACACGTCACCCTGACGAACGACCTGGATTCCTGGCCGATGGGCGAGGCGGTACTCAAGCACGGGGCCCAGGAGGTGGGCCGCGCGACGATCGACACGCAGTCCGAGACCGTCCTTGTGGAGCAGTCCCAGCTGGGTACCGGGTTCCAGCAGGTGACCGCCGAGTACCGGCAGTTCGACGGCGCGCCCACGTTGAGCGCGACGGCCCGGATCTGCGCGAAGGACTGCCCCTTCACGGGCGGCAAGGCGACCATCACAGCGTTCGGCGACGTTCGTCTGGATCCGGAACTGTCCGTCGAGGTCTCAGGGTTCTCGCCCACGCCGACGGCCTACCGGTACGAGTGGGTCCGCGACGGCAAGGTGATCTCCAGTGGTGAAAGTGACGAGGATCGTCACTACCTCAGCCTTCCCCCGGACGAGGGGCGCACACTGACCGCGAGGGTGACCGCGTACGGACCGCGAATGGCGCCGAGAACGGTCACGGCCTCGGTCAAGATCGGCACCCGGAAGGACGCCGACGTCTGCTACGGCGGGAAGTTCACGGGGTCGTCCTGGCACGAGAACGACTCCTACTGCAGCCCGGACATCGTCTCGGCCGGTTACGAGGGGAGCGGCCGGGCGATCGAGATGCTGGTCGCCGCCCCCTGGCTGGCTCCTGGGTACACGTCTTCCGGCCGTGGTGCGACCGATAACCCCCGTGTCGCCTACTGGTTCGACATGGAGGGTTACGTCCAGGGTCGCGGTTGGGAGGGGCTCAAGGCCAAGGACGGCGTCCACTACATCGGCAGTGTCGGGCAGAACCGTCGCCTTGAAGCGTTCCGCATCGACGACGGCGGTCCGATGGCTCCCTATTACGACGTCTGGTACCGCGCCTACGTCCCGAAGTACGGATGGCTGGGCTGGGCCAAGAACGGCGGGGACGCCGGCACCGTGGGCTTCGGCTACCGAATCGAGGCCATCCAGATCAAGCTCATGCCGAAGGGCGAGTCACTGAAGTCCGGGTCGGGCAACGCGGCCTACTACTACGCGCCGATGCAGCAGCAGGTGCACGTCAGGTCTTATCTGAAGACGTCGAACGTGTGGCGCGCACCCGTCATCGGCGGATCGACCGCGGGCCTGACCAGCACGAACCAGCGGTTGAACGCGCTGCGGGTCGACGTCGACGGCACGCAGTACTCGGGGGGCGTCCAGGTAGCGGCCAAGGTCGAGGGCGACGGCTGGCGCGGCTACGTGGCGAATGATCGGGTCGCCGGGACGTACCACAGCACCCACCGGACGTCGGCCTACAAGATGCGGCTCACGGGCCAGATGGCGAGCCAGTACGACATCTACTACCGGACCTACGTTGCCGGGACCGGCTGGCTCGGCTGGGCGAAGAACGGCGCAGGCGCCGGCACCGAGTCGTACAAGTACCGGAACACGGCGGTGCAGGTGGTGCTCGCCAAGAAGGGTGACCCGGCACCGCCCAACGCAAACGGCCGGGCGGCCTACAAGCGCTGAGCCGGCACATCTCGGCAGGGCGCCGCACGTCACTCGTGCGGCGCCTGCACCATTCGTACGACGACCGGAGGTCGCTGTGGTTGCAGTTCCATCTCTGTCCGCGCGGCTTCGGAGCAGAGCGATCCGAGCCGGCGCGGCGCTCGCGGGCGGAGCGCTCGTCGCATCGTTGGTGCTGGTGCCGGCTGCTCCGGCGGTCGCCGACGTGACCGACCTGCCAGCGCCGTCGAGCATCGTGCTCGAGGATCAGGCGTGCGGCGCGGAGCAGATCACGGTCGTCGTCGACCGGAATGCTCCGTGGATGAGGCTGTCCTTCAGTGCGGTGTTCGACGGTTCGGGCATCACGCGTGCCCAGGTCGACGCATACGACGCTACTGGGAAGTTGGCCAGTCAGCTCACGCCGCCGGTGGCTGACGGTTTGCTGAGGTATGCCGTCGAGACCGACAGGCTCACTGACAACGGCGTCAACACCTTGGTGATCCGCGCGCAGACCGAGGACGGCACGCAGGTGGGCCCGGCAGCCAAGTGCTCGTTCCTCCTGAACCGTGCCCCGGGACGTGGGCTCTCCGTTCTTCCGGTCCTGGGCGTCGATGCCGTCTATCCCGAGGGCAACATCAAGCGGGGCGGTGTCGGTGTGGCGGGCGCTTTCGTCATCGACTCCCCGCTGACCGCCGACGCTGTCTCGTTCGCCTACGGCACCTCCACCTCGTATCCCGCCGAGCCCACCGAGTGGACGACGGTGCCTGTAGCCGAGAACGTAGTCGTCCCGTTCGTCCCGACGTCACCCGGGTTCCAATACTTCTGGGTGGCTGAAGTCGACAAGACAGGGCTCTTGGGCCTGGCAACGATCCGGAACGTTGGTGTCGCTGACCCTGGAGCGGCGCTGGAGACACCACCGGCTGTTTCGGTCACGGAGACGGCGGATGCACTGCCCGACGACGGGAAGATTCCGCTCCGACTCACCCTGAGTACGGATCTGAACACGCGGGACTTCGGCTTGGTGACGAGCGGCGAGGCCACGCTGTACGACGGAACGACCGAACTCATCCATGTGGCGTTCGACAAGCGGGTGAAGGACGTCCTCGTGCAGCAGAGCCAGGTCGGGACTGGTTTCCGCGACCTCCGGCTCGAGTACCTGCAGTTCCCGGGTGCCGACACCGCCTCGGAAACCGTGCGGATCTGCGCCGCCGCGTGCTCGTTCACAGGGGGCGCAGGAAAGATCACGACGTGGCACGGGAACCCCACCACGGAACCGCATCTCGACGCACAGGCGTCGGGCTTCTCTCCGGCGCCGCAGTCGTACACCTACCAGTGGTTCCGGGACGGGAAGGCGATCGCCCGGGCCACAGGGGCGCAGTACGTGAGCCCACCCACGGACGAGGGGCACCGCATCAGTGTGCGGGTGACCGCTCACGGACCCCGGATGACGCCGCGCTCGGTGACCTCGCCCGCGGTCCTGATCGGTGATCGGCGACCGCTGCGTGTGGACTACGGCGTCAAGATGACCGAGAGCCGGTGGGTGCCTGACTACACGTACATGCCGGTCTCGGACGGGCAGACCGCTGGGTCCATCGGTCGTGGCGCGTCGGTCGAGGCACTGTTCTCCAGTGTGGGAGGCGTCGGCTATACGGGATCGGTCTTTCCCTCGGCCAATTCAGACATCTGGTTCGAGACGGAAGGGTACGTCCAGGGTCGTGGATGGGTAGGCATCCAGCGGAAGGACTACACCTACTACGTCGGGAGCATCGGCCAGAACCGCCGCCTGGAGGCGTTCCACACCAAGCTGGGTGGCCCGATCGCTCCCTACTACGACGTCTGGTACCGCGCCTACGTGCCGAAGTACGGCTGGCTCGGCTGGGCGAAGAACGGCGAGAACTCGGGAACGACAGGCTTCGGCTATCGCATCGAGGCGGTCGAGATGCGGGTGCTGCCCAAGGGCACGCGGCGGTCGGCGTCCGGCACCGGCAACGCGCCCTTCTACGACAAGGCGACCCAGAACCAGGTGACCGTCCAGCCCTACCTGCGGCCCGCGGGCTGGAAGACGACTGTTCACGGCGGCTCCACCGCCGGGCTCACCGACACCTCGCAGCGCCTGAACGCCGTGCGCGTCGACGTGGACGGCCAGCGGTACTCGGGCGGCGTCCAGGTGTCGGCGAAGGTGGAGGGCGACGGCTGGCGGTCCTACGTGGGTGACACCAAGGTCGCGGGAACGTACCACCGCACCGACCGCACGTCCGCGTACCGGATGCGGCTCACCGGCGAGATGGCCAAGCAGTACGACATCTACTACCGGACCTACCTTGCCGGGACCGGCTGGCTGGGATGGGCCAGGAACGGTGGCGGCGCGGGCACCGAGAGCTACACCAAGCGGGTCACGGCCGTGCAGGTGGTGCTCGTCAAGAAGGGCGAGCGTCCGCTGATGAGCGGTTACGGCCGAACGGCCTACAAGCGCTGAGTGCCGGACGACGGAGGGGCGGGGTGCGGACAGCCGCACCCCGCCCCTCCGTCGTCATCGGCCCGGGCTCACCAACCGCCCGGCGCCAGCACCTTCCGGATCCGCTTCTCGCTGACCGGGCCGTCCGTGCCGAGCTGCTGCGCGAACAACGAGACGCGCAGCTCCTCCAGCATCCAGCGCACCTCGGCGAGCTCGGCGGCGCGCGCGGCGTCGGGGGCGCCCGCGGCGTACGTGGCCTGCGCCTTCTCGTAGGCGGAGGTCACGTCGCCGATCCGCCAGGCGAGGTCCGAGTCGCGCGCGGGGTTCTCCGTCGCCTTGGTCAGCCGGTGCGAGTCCGCCCGCAGGTAGCGCGCCAGGTGCGGCAGCCGCCGCGGCGGCGTCGCCGACACGAACCCGTCGTGGATCAGGCTCGCGCGGTGCTCGCGGATGTCCTGCAGCGTGTTGAGCAGCGCGAGGCTGCCCGACGCGCGGACCTCCGCCTCGAGCGTCCGGCTCGCCGACAGCGCGGCGACGACGTGCCCGACCACGCGGTGCACCTCGTCCTCCAGGTGCTTCCGCACGAACGCGAGCGCGTCCCCGTAAGCCGCCGCCGACCGCACCGAGGCGGCGTTCGGCCCTCCGGCGGGCGTGTCGTATCGCGACTCGTCCGCTCCCGACGTCAGCGAGACGACGGCCGCGAGCTGCAGGTCCGCCACGAGCGCCTCGGTGCTCGGGTACGGCGACGCCGCGAGGGTCAGCGACTGCGTCCCGGTCCACCGCGACGTGATCCGCCCGGTCCCCAGTGCAGCCTCCGACACCAGCAGCCGCCGCACGCCGGCCGCGTGCGCGGCCGCCTGAGCGTTCTCGTCGGCCAGGATCCGCAAGGCGACGCCGACGGTTCGTACCTGCCCCTTCACCTTGGGCGCGACCTCCTCGACGAGCGCCGGGAACCCCCGCACCACGACCCCGGCCCCCACATCGGTCGACACCGACCCGGGCAACACCCCGCCGTCGGGCAACCCACCAGGCCAGGTAGTAAGCCCACTCTGCTCCCCGACGACAACCCCACCACCAACGCCAGCACCAGCAGAACCGCCGACACCGACCCCGTCGACACCCCCGCCACCCACCCCAACACCGGAGCGGCCGCCAACCACAGAAGGCGACGCCCCTACGGAGGGCGCGGAGGGCGAAGACCCCCGCGCGGACGTATTCCTTCCCGAAGTGGAGGGCCCCCTGGGGCCCGTGAACGCGTCCGCGCGGGGGTCTTCGCCTTCCGCGCCCGCCCCGACCGAAGCAGCCCCAGCAACAGCAGCAACCCGAGCCTCAGCCAGAGCACGCCCGACAGCACCCTTCACCGCAGAACGCACAGCCGCTTCAGCACGCCCAGCCAGCTTGCGCTGCAGCAGCACCAGGTCCTTCGACTCGTCCAGCACCACGGCAGACGCCGACCGCCCCCGTCCGCGCTCCTCGACCACACGGAACGTGACCCGGAGGTGCCGCGGCAGCCGCGTGACCCGCTCGTCGTCCCACACCTCGGGCGGCACCACGACGTCGCGCAGCGCGCGCACCGCCCGGGTGAACGCCGCGGTGTACGGCTCGGCCATGTCGCCGGCCCGCGCGATGTCCGCCCAGGCCGGGGTCTCGGCGCGCAGCCAGGCGACGATGTCGCGCGCCACGTCGGGTGCCGGCACCAGCTCGCGGCGCACGGTCTTGGGCAGCGACTTGATCGTGGCGACCGTCAGCTCCTCGAGCAGCCCCGGCACCATCCAGTCGAACCCGTCGGGCACCACGCGGGCGAGCACGGCCACGGGGATGTGCACGGTGACGCCGTCGGCGTCGGACCCGGGCTGGAACTGGTAGGTGAGCGGCAGGGAGAGCTCGCCCTGCGGCCAGGTCTCCGGGAACTCGGCGGTGTCCACGGAGGCGTCGCCGACGAGCTGCTCCATGGTGAAGGTGAGCAGGTCCGGTGTCTCCTTGCGCGCCCGCGACCACCAGCGGTCGAAGTGCGCCGCGGACACGACGGAGTCGGGGACGCGCTCGTCGTAGAAGGCGAAGAGGTCGTCCTCGTCCGCGATCAGGCCGCGTTGCCGGGAGCGAGCCTCCAGCTCGCCGGCCTCCTCCAGGAGGGCGCGGTTGTCGTGGAAGAACCGGTGGTGCGTGGTCCACTCGCCCTGCACGAGCGCGTGCCGCACGAACATCTCGCGTGCCGCCTCGGGGTCCACCTTCGCGTAGAGCACGCGGCGGTCGGACACGATCGGCACCCCGTACAGCAGCACCTTCTCGGTGCACATCGCGGCGCCCTGCTTGCTGGACCAGTGCGGCTCGGAGTAGGTCCGCTTCGCCAGCGGCCCGGCGAGCTCCTCGGCCCACTCCGGCTGGACCCGGGCGACGTCGCGCGCCCACAGGCGGCTGGTCTCCACGAGCTCGCCCGCCATGATCCACACGGGCGGCTTCTTGGACAGCGGCGACCCGGGGAAGATCGCGAACCGCGCCCCCCGGGCGCCGATGTACTCGTTGCGGGCCTGCTTCTTCGCGCGCTTCAGCGCGATCTCGCGCTGGGCCCCACGCAGGTGCGCGACGGCGGACGCCTTGACCTCCCCGGTGTCCTGCATACCGAGCTGCGACAGGAGCCCGGCCAGCAGCGACCGGTGGATCGTGTCGTCGTCCCAGGTCTGCCGGTACGAGATCGCCTCGGGCGCCGTGCCCTCGTCGGGGTTCGACCCGCGGTCGGGGCTCGGCCCGCCGTCCCGGCGGCCGCGCGGCTGGAACGACATCTCGATGCCCAGGGGCTTGGCCATCTCGCGGAGCTGCGCCACCACGTCCTGCCACTCGCGGATACGCAGGAAGTTCAGGTACTCGGCCTTGCACTGCCGGCGGAACGCCGAACCGGAGAGCAGGTGCTGCTGCTCGCGCACGTACTCCCAGAGGTTGAGGTAGGTGAGGAAGTCGGAGCGCGGGTCGGCGAACCGGGCGTGCAGCTGGTCCGCCTGCGCCCGCTGCTCGGCGGGGCGCTCGCGGGGGTCCTGGATCGAGAGCGCGGCCGCGACGATCGCGACCTCGCGGGCGACGCCGTGCTTCGAGCCCTCGATGACCATGCGCGCGAGGCGCGGGTCCATCGGGAGCTGCGCGAGCGTGCGGCCCACCTCGGTGAGCTGTGTGATACCGCTGCCGCCAGGGCCGCCGTCGGCGATCACTTCCAGCGCGCCGAGCTCGGTGAGGAGCTGGACGCCGTCGCGGATCGCGCGCGTGTCCGGCGGCTCGACGAAGGGGAACCGGGCGACGTCGTCGGGCGTGCTGACCACGCCGACCGAGATCATCTGCAGCAGCACCGACGCCAGGGAGGTGCGCAGGATCTCGGGCTCGGTGAACTCGGGCCGCCCGTCGAAGTCCTCCTGCGAGTAGAGGCGGATCGCGATGCCGTCGGCGACACGGCCGGAGCGGCCGCTGCGCTGGTTGGCGGAGGCCTGCGACACCGGCTCGATGGGCAGCCGCTGCACCTTGGTCTGCTTGGAGTAGCGGCTGATGCGCGCGGTGCCGGGATCGACGACGTAGTGGATGCCCGGGACGGTCAGCGACGTCTCGGCGACGTTGGTGGCCAGCACGATGCGCCGCGAGGCGTGCTGCTGGAAGACGCGGTGCTGCTCCGCGCTCGACAGCCGCGCGTACAGCGGCAGGATCTCGACGTGCTGCGGGTGCTTCGGGTCGCGCGCACGTTCCTTGAGGTGGCCGGCGAGGCCGTCGGCGGCGTCGTGGATCTCGCGCTCGCCGGAGAGGAAGACGAGGATGTCCCCGCTGCCCTCCCGCATCAGCTCGTCGCAGGCCTCGATGATGCCGGTGACGAGGTCCTTCTCCTCGTCGCCGCGTGCCTTGCCCTTCTTCGGTCTCGCCGGTCGAGCTTGTCGGGGCCCGCCGGTGGTCTCGACAGGCTCGACCTGTGAGGACCCGTCCTCCGGACCCTCGTCCGGCGAGAGCGGCCGGTACCGGATCTCGACCGGGAACGTGCGGCCGGACACCTCGACGATCGGGGCGAGGTCCGGCAGCACGTCGGTGACGTACTCGGGCGCGCCACCCCGCGCGGCCAGGGCCGCGGGGGAGAAGTGGCCGGCGAACCGCTCGGAGTCGATGGTGGCCGACGTGATGATCAGCTTGAGGTCGGGCCGCTGGGGGAGCAGCCGCGACAGGTAGCCGAGCAGGAAGTCGATGTTGAGGGACCGCTCGTGCGCCTCGTCGATGATGATCGTGTCGTAGGCGAGCAGCTGCGGGTCGCGTTGGATCTGGGCGAGCAGGATGCCGTCGGTCATGACCTTGACCAGCGTCTCGTCGCTGGACTGGTCGGTGAACCGGACCTGATAGCCGACCACGCCGCCGAGCTGGGTGCCGAGCTCCTCGGCGATGCGCTCCGCGACGGTGCGCGCGGCCAGGCGGCGGGGCTGGGTGTGGCCGATCTGGCCCGTCCGGCCGCGCCCCAGCTCCAGCGCGATCTTCGGGATCTGCGTCGTCTTGCCCGAGCCGGTCTCGCCCGCGACGATCACGACCTGGTTGTCCCGGATCGCGGCGGCGATGTCCTCGCGGCGGGCCGAGACGGGCAGCTGCGCCGGGTAGGTGATCGGTGGCATCTCGACGGCGGCGCGCTTGGCGGCCGCCGCCTCGAGCTGCGCGGCGGTGACCCGCTGCGGCCCGGAGCGGCGCGGCCGGCGGCTCTGGTTGTCCGCCCGCCTGCCCGAGCCGCGCCGGCGGTTCCTGCCTCCGCCCGGGCGACCGCTGTCGCCGTCGGACACGGGGGTGGGGGAAGGCTCGGTACTCACAACCCCCCATTCTCCCAGGAACGGCAAGATGATTTGCCGCACGGTCCGTCCTGGGCTGCCGGAGTGTCAGACGCACAGGTCACGGGGGTGGCCTGTGCGTCTGACACGTGCGGACTAGCCGGCCTCCGCCGCGTTGAGCAGGTCCAGCGCGCCCTGCTGGCAGCCGTGCCCGGTCGCGGGCCGCACGAGCGGCCCGGCCCAGTGCGGTCCGTACATGCCGAGCGTGTCGCGGTCGTTGCCGTACGCCGCGTCGGCCTGCCGGTCGAGGTAGGCACCGTACGGGCGGTCGGCGAGGTAGGCGTTGAGCTTGCCCAGGCCGCGCACGTAGGCGCCCTTGAAGGAGGCGCCGTCGCTGTTGCAGTCGTCGCCCTCGTTCACCTCGCGGAGGATCCCGCCGGGGTTGAGGGAGGACGAGCCGGTCGAGGCGTCGGCCAGGTCCCGGGCGGTCTCCAGCAGCGCCGCGTCGCCGGTGGCGCGGTGCAGCTCGGCCAGCGCCCCGAGGATCACGCCCTGGTTGTACGTCCAGGTGGGCTGGCCGTTGTTGGCGCACGAGTCGTTCAGCCCGTCGTTGACCAGGTTGCCCGCGTTGATCATGCCGCTGTCCCGGAACCACTCCCAGCCCTCGACCGCCCGCTGACGGTAGGTGGTGTCGCCGGGGATACGGTTGTGCAGCGCCGCGTTGAGCTGCACGTACAGCTCGTTGGTGATGGCGTTCTTGTACGCGATGCCGGTGTTCCACTGCACTCCGCCGCCGCACTTGCTCGTCCAGTAGGCGCGCATGTGGTCGGCGTCCGCCCGGGCCGTGCTCAGGTAGCGGCTGTCGCCGGTCAGGTCGTAGGCGGCGACCCACGCGAGGCCCCACCAGCCCGTGTCGTCCAGGTACTCGTTGCGGAACTGGCCGTCGCGCGTGTTCACGTTCTTGTCGTAGGTCTGCGCGATCGCGTACCGGTAGCTGTTCATCCCGCTGATCCGGGCGTTGTCGATGACGGCGGTCAGCGCGTTGGCACCCGTCCACCAGCCGTTGGTCTCGAACAGGCCGGTGTTCCGGTCCCAGAGCATCATGAGCGCGGTCGCGGCCTGCGTCGACCGGCTCCACGCGTTGCGGTCGTTGCGGGCCCAGGCCGTGCAGGCGATCTCGGCGCGGTCGCCCGCCTTGCCGCAGGCCCGCAGCGCGCCGACGCCGACGTTGTTCCAGTCGTCGACGTTGTACATCTGCGTGCGCCAGCCCGTGGAGCCGCTCGGCACGGTGGTGGCGCCGAGCCGGCTGCCGGACGCCCAGGTCCTGCCGCCGTCGAACGACCGGTCCAGCCAGACCTCGTCGCCCGGCTGGCCGCCGTCGATCGAGCCCCAGCCCATGACGTCGGCGTCCGAGACGTGCAGCCGGAGGGTCCGGCCGTGGATCGTGGCGGTCACGGGCACCCGGTCGCCGGCTGCGGACGCCGGGTCCCTGGCGTCGCAGTAGAGGTCGCAGATCTCGGCCAGCCGAGCCGCCGGGGCGGCCTGCGCCACGGGCACGGCCGCCGACACCGCCACGGCGTCGGCCTGGGCCGGGGGAGCGGTGGAGAACGGAACGGCCAGGAGGCCGGCGACACCGAGTGCCGCGGCGAGGCCGCGGGCCCGCCGCCCGGCGCGTGCGCCCGGGTGTCTCCAGGTGCGTCGGTGCGTGCGGTGCGAGGGCGTCTCTGACAGCGTTGTCATAGGTTCTCCCTGTGCTCGTACTTCGTCCGTCGATGGAGAGTGGAGCAGTGCGCACGCGGCCCGCGGGCCGGCGGCCCGACCAGACTCACGGCAACGCAGCGATCCGTCAACAGCCCCCGGCCGCCCGACAGCGCCGGCCTGGTGCCGCGCGGCGGCCGGCCGCACGATGGGGATCGCTCCCCATGTTGCCCCGGTCGCCCCGCCGCCTAGGCTGCCGAAAATCCCTGTGACGTGCGGGGACGTCGGAGAGGGAGCTGGATGGCAGAGCAGCGCAGGGCCGACGTCGGCACGGCGGAGGGCGCCCGATGAGCCCGGAGACCATCGCCCGCTCGGTCCAACGGCTGAACGCCGCCGGTGTCGGCTGGCCCACGACGCGGCGCGTCGCCATCACGGTGCGGCTGGCCGGGCTCGCCGACGTCATCGCGCTCGGGGAGGCGGTGGTGCACGGGCCGGCGGCGGTGCGGGCCGCCGTCGGTGACGTGCTGCGCACGGTGGGCCTGGAGGCCGACCCGGCCGCCGCGCTCCGCGAGATCGCCAAGATCCAGCGGGTCCTGTCGGTGATGAGGCCGCTCGCGCCGGTCGCCGTCACGGAGCCTGGGCCCGAGTGGCCCGAGCGGCCCGAGGCCGGAGCCGGTCCCGAGGAGCTGGTCGAGTCCCCCACTCCCGACCGGCCCACGGGGCCGCGTCGCCTGCCGGTCCGCCCGGTGCGCACGACCGACCAGGCGCCGTCCTCCGCCGAAGGGCCGGCGTGAGCCTCAGCGACCTCGTTGACCTGTGCGAGAGCCGGATCGACGAGCTGAGCCGCCGCCGCCAGGGTTTCGAGCACCTCGACGTCCCCGAGTACGTCGAGATCCTGGTCGGCGACCTCCGGGCCGCTGCGTCCGACTGGGAGGTGGCCGCCGGCCACCTGCCCGGCGGGAGCCCCGCGGAGGTCCGGGGCCGTGTGCGGGCCGTCCGGGACGCCGCGACGGGCCTGCGGACCATGGGCACCGCCCTGCGCGGGCGCACGGCCGTGGCCGCCGGGACGCGCGGCCTCGACGTCGTGGCCGACACCTTCGACGGGTACGCGGCGGCCCTGGAGTCCGGCCGGACGCTCCACACCACCGGCGTCGCGCGGCTGCGTGTCGCCCGGCACCTGGCCGCCGGGCTCTCCTCGGTGAGCGGGAGCGCCGGGCCCGACGAGGTCGACGCGCTCTCGCGGTCGGCCATCGCCGTCGTCGACGCCGCCTGCGCCGGGTACGCCGCCTGCCGGGACGCCTACCAGGCCGTGCTCGACGCCGAGGAGGTGCTGCGCCGCGCCCTCGCCCACCTGCCGGGCGCCCAGGTCACGCGGTGACGCGGGCGCCCGACGGTACGGACGCGGTCGAACGGGGCGACGCCGTCGAGCCGGGCAGCGCCGTCAGCCCGGACGGCGTCAGTACGAGCAGGAGTCCAGCAGCGGCTGGAGTGCGGCCTTCTCGGCCGCGTCCACGCTCAGGCCCCACCGCGACTTCGTGTGGATCCACATCTTCGAGTAGGCACAGCGCTTGCTCGCGAGCGGCGGGACCCACTCGGCGGGGTCCTTGTCGCTCTTCGAGCTGTTCACCTCGGCCGTCACCGCGATGAGCTGCGGCCCGGTGAGGTCGTTCGCGAAGTCCTGCCGCCGGGCCGTCGTCCACGTGCTCGCGCCCGAGTACCAGGCCTCGGCCAGCGCCACGACGTGGTCGATCGAGATGTCGGCCGGCGCGGTGCGGGTCTGGCCGTCGTACTCGCTGTACCAGCTGCCTGACGTCGGGTAGCAGTCGCTGCCCACCACGACGCCGTCGCCGTCCCGCTTCAGGACGGTCTCGCGGGTGGTGCACCCGTTCACGGTGATCCAGTGCGGAAAGAGGTCCCGGTCGTACGGGGCGGACGCGCTCTCGGCGCGCACCGTCAGCGCATCGAGCTCCGACTGCGCCACCGCCTTGGACGGGAGGCCGGGCGGGTAGGCGCTCGCGGCCTGGGGCTGCACGGTCACGAGGAGCGCGACGAGTGCCAGGGCCGTGACCGACGCGATCAGGTGGCGGGTGCGAGCCCCGCGGCGGGGTTCCGGGTGGACGACGAGCTGCGACATGGGACAGACCTTCCTCGAGACCGACCTGGGCCCGTTCATGGTCGAGGCGTCCGATGACCCCTAAATGACCACCATGTGTAGGTTAGCGAAATTTCACCCGTTCTGGTCGGTTCCGGGGGCTGGTCCGGTGAACGGCACGAGGTCCGCCCCCGCCGGCCTGCCCGGCGTGGCGTCCGGGGAGAGGCCGTGCGGGGAAGGACTGGGTGGGAGCGGACCTCGGCGGGGCCGCGAGCGGCTCAGACGGCGCCGGCGGTGAGCAGGCCGAAGTAGTAGCCGATGCCGACGAGGATCAGGGCGCCGACCGTCTCGACGATGGCGAGCGCGAGGCCCCAGCGGGCGAGCCACAGGTCGAAGCCCTCCTTGCCGGCACGGGCGACCGCGATGGCGTTCAGGATGACGCCGATGATCGGGAGGGCCGCGAGGAAGAAGGTGACGAGGCTGAAGACGGTGGTCTGCGGGTCCTCCTCCTCCTCGACGACGGCGGGTGCGGGCGCGACGACGGCGGTCGCGGCGGCCGGGGCGACGACCTCGGTCGCGGTGGCGACCGGAGCCTCGGCGGCGGGAGCTGCGGGGGCGGTCTCCGCGACGACGGCCTCGGCGGCGGGCGCCTCGGTGGCCGGCTCGGCGGCGGGGGCCGCGGTGTCTGCCTTCGCCTCGGACGTCGCCGCCGGCTCGGCAGGCTCGGTCTCCACGACCTCCGTGGCAGCCGCGGCCGCGCTCTCTTCGGTCGTGGCCTCGGGGGTCGTGGTGTCGGGCGTGGTCATGGTGGAAGTGCTCCCCTGGTTGCAGGTATTTGGAAATGTCAGGCCATATTGTGGAGTATCCCAATGGTCTTGGATAGACCGATATCAGGCCTCAGAAGCGACAGAGGCTGCCGCCCCCGCGGGAGCGACAGCCTCTGTGCTGCGGACGGTGCTGCCGGGCGCGCACGCGGGCGCCCGAGGCGACCTCAGGTCACATGGACGCGCCGGCCGGGAGCGACAGGGCCGCGACGACGCCGAGGGTGACGAAGATCAGGTACAGCACGGTGAAGATGATCGAGAGGGCCAGACCCCACTTCGCGAGCTTGCTGTCGATACCCGTCTTGCCGGCCTTCGACACGGCGATCGCCGAGAGGATGATCCCGATCGGGGGCGCGACGAACGCGAGGATGAAGCCGACGATCGCGAGGACGTTCGCCTGCGGGTCCTGGACGGTGCCCTCGACTGCGGGTGCGTTGGGAGTCTCGGTCATGGGGGACTTCCTTTCACGGCCACACTTCCGGCCGCTCGGTTGCGGGCGCGAGCGCGCCCGTACGGACCCGGGTCAGTGTGAAGCATCCGGAGATGTACCAGGAAGACTTCATTGCGTTGTACGCCCGAATCGTTACTCTTGTCGATCGTGGGTCGTCATCGGCGTCCGCGTAGGGCGTCTTCCCTCGGAGAGGGTGGTTCACCTGCGCGCCGATAATTACTCCACCTGAGTTCACCAGATCGTGATACTGCTGTGTAAGGATCCGAACGGCATGCACTGTGCACGATGAGGCAGCGCACCGACCGAGGGGGAGACGCGTGAACCCAGCGAAGGCGCTCGTTCCGCACCTACCCCGTGCGGCGCTGCGCAAGTACCTCCGCACCGCGTGGACCGGCGCGGTCGCGACCGTGCTCGCCGCGGGCGTGCTGGTCACGGCAGCGGCGAGCGTCCCTGGTGCGCAGGAGGCACGCGACGGCGGCGACCTGCCGATCCGGCTCTACGGGCTGCTCCAGAGCGTGACCGTCGGCGAGACCGAGACCGCCCCCGAAGGCGTGACGCTCAGCCAGATCGTCGCGGTCCTCGAACGTGCCGAGCAGGAGGCGCGTGACCAGGGCCCGGACTTCAGCCCGACGGTCGCCCAGGCCGCGGCCGAGCTCGGCATGCTCTACACGACCTACCAGATGCAGCAGCTCGCGTTCGGTGAGAACAACGAGGGTCTCCGCGTCGAGGACGCACCGGTCGCGCGCGGCTCGCAGGACGCCGACGTCCCGCCGTCGGGTTCCGGCCAGGACGGTGCGGACGGCGGCGCCGACGGTGCGGACGAGGACGGCGCCGGCAAGAACGGCACCGCAGACCAGGACGGCGACCAGAGCGACGACCCCGGCCGGGACGACACCCGGACGCCGTCCGACGAGGACACCCCACCCGCCCTCCAGGTGTCGAACGACCGCACCTCCGTGATCGAGCCGGACGCCGCCGACCCGCAGGCTGGTTATGTCACCTACGACCAGGTGGTCATCGCCGCGGTCCGGCTCGCGAACATGCTGGACCCGTCGGTGCCTAACGCGCTGGTGGAGGTCGAGGGCATCGGCGAGCGCGCCGGGGTCTCGCTCCGGGAGAGCCTGCTCGACGTCGTGACGATGTTCGGTGGCTCCACCCTGGGCTACGCCAACGGGCGCATCCCGGCCGACGTGCTGTGCCCGCTGGAGTTCGCGCCCGGCCACATGCTGCGCTGCGACGCCGCCGAGCGGTTCACGGCGCTGAATGCCGAGTTCGAGCAGGAGTTCGGCTACCCGATCCCGATCACGGACTCCTACCGGTCCTACGAGCTGCAGGTCGCGGTGGCCCACACCAAGCCGCACCTCGCGGCGATCCCGGGCACGTCGAACCACGGCTGGGGTCTCGCCGTCGACCTGGGCAACCCGATCGCCGGCGGGGGCTCCCCCGAGTACGTCTGGCTCCGCCTGCACGGCCCCGACTACGGCTGGGACAACCCGTCGTGGGCGCAGCTCGGCGGCGCCAAGCCCGAGCCGTGGCACTTCGAGTTCTTCGCGGCGGGCTCCATCCCGAACCGCGCCATCGACGCGTCCGACGTCGGCACCTGGACCCCCACCGACTCCACGAGCCCGCGCTACAAGCCGTCGCTCGACCCGAAGCCGAGCGACGGCAAGGACAAGCCGTCCACGAAGCCGTCGGACGGCCCGAGCGACAACCCGCCGTCGCAGAAGCCGCCCAAGGCGACCCCGAAGCCGTCGCCCGACGAGCCGACGCCCAGGCCGACGAGCCCGACGACGAAGCCCACGCCGAGCCCCGACCCGACGGAGCCGAGCGAGGAGCCGTCGGAGGAGCCGAGCGAGGAACCGTCGCAGGAGCCGACCGAGGAACCGACCCCCGACCCCTCGCCGAGCCCGTCGCCCGACCCGGACCCGTCCGAGGAGTGCCCGGAGGCCGACCCGGAGACGGGCGAGTCGGCCGCACCGAGCTCCGAGGCGACGACGACGGAGGAGACCACCTCCGCCGACGACGGTGCGGACGACGGCGCCACCGACGAGGACCCCTGCGCCACGCCGGACGAGAACCCGGACGAGACGGGCTCGACCACGACGTCGTCCAGCCTGCTCGGGACGCTCTCGAAGTCGACCGTGGTCAGGTCGAGCCGCCGCCCCCGTCGGCCGGAGCTGAGCTGACGGATGGCGGCAGAGCCGACTGAGCGGGGAGCGGCACCGGGCGCTGAGACGGCCGGCGATCCGCGACGGTTCCTGCGCTCGGGGCGACTGGAGACCATGCCGCGCCGCTGGCGGGACAAGGTCGCGGTGACGCGGTACCTGGCGGTCCAGGCGCTGCCGACGCTCCTGGAACCGGTGACGGAACGTGAGCTGACGGACCGGCTGCGGGAGCTCTCCCACGACCCCGCGGGCGTCCGTCGTGCGATGGTTGACCACGGGCTGGTGCAGCGCACGCGGGACGGGGCCGAGTACTGGCGTACGGAGCGCACTGAGTACGACGTCTGAGCAGGCGCCTCGCAGGAGAACCTTGACCATATTGCGAGACAAAGAAGACTCGCGTTTTCAGGATAGGAAATTTCATGAGCGAAGAACGTGCTGTCACCGCACTCGAGGCGGCGGGCATCCCGTTCGAGATCACCCGGCACGGCCAGGTGGCGAGCCTCGCCGAGGCCGCGGCCGCGCGCGGGGTGGATCCCGCGAAGCTGATCAAGACGATCGTCGTGCGCCGTGCCGACGACGACTTCCTGTTCGTGCTCGTCCCGGGCGACCGGCAGATCTCCTGGCCCAAGCTGCGCGCGCTGCTCGGCGTCTCGCGGCTCTCGATGCCGAACAAGGACGTGGCTTTCGAGGTCACGGGCTATGAGCGGGGAACCATCACCCCGTTCGGGTCGTTCCACAGGTGGCCCGTCGTCGCGGACTCCCGGCTCGCAGAGCCGGGACCCGTGTCGATCGGCGGAGGTGCCCACGGTGTGGGTGCCACGGTCGATGCCGTCGACCTCACGTCGGCGCTCGACGCCACGGTCGCGGACGTGACCGACCCCGCCTGAGGCACGTCTCGGGCGGTGCCGAACGGGCCCGCACCACGGGAAGCACGGTAATTCTCCTCCGTGCAACGTGACCGTAACGCCTGGGGGGTGGACGTAAGCCGGGTGTCGGGTGAACACTCGCCCTAGGTAATTCTTGCCCTGCTGGGGCAAGTACCGGTCAGACAGCACCAAGAAGTGTCCAAGTTGACGTCCGCGTCAGTAGTACCGAAGCAAGTGTCAACGAAGTCGAGGCCCGACCAATGCAGGACGGAGCGAATGACCCCATGGACCCTCTCCCGTCAGACTCAGCGCAGGACGTGGTTCCCGGACGGCTGGGATCCGGTATCGCCTGCCGGAACACCTACGAGGGCACGGTGCTGACCCTCTGGGGTGACATCGACGCGCTGCTGCGCGAGAACGCGAGCGAGGCCATGGCCATGCTCGCCGCACGACCCGATCCCGATCCCGTCATCGTCGACGCCCGGGATGTCACGTTCATCGACTCCTCCGGGGTCGCCTTCATCCTCCAGGTGTTCGTGCTCGGCGAGGAGACGGGTTCGCCCGTCCAGCTCCGCGAGCCGTCGTCGGTCGTGATGGAGGTCCTGGACATGGTCGGTATCAGCCAGCGGATCCCGGTGGTCCGCAACGCCGGCGCCAGCGCCTGAGTCCTGTACCGAACGCCATGTGAACGACCGCGTCCGATCGGACGCGGGGGTGGCACCCTGGTCCGGTGAAGAACTGGGCAGCGAACCTCACGTACTCCTCCGCGCGCACCGAGCGCCCCCGGACTCTCGCGGAGCTTGCCGGCATCGTCGCCGGCGAGCCCCGCGTCCGGGCCCTCGGCTCGCGCCACTCATTCTCGGACGTCGCCGACACCACGGGCGTGCACGTCCAGCTCGACCAGCTCGACGACGGCCGCCCGGCCCTCGAGGTCGACCCTGCCACGGGCGTGGCGTCCGTCCGCGCCGGCCTGCGCTACGGCGATGTCGTCGCCGACCTGCACGCGAACGGCCGCGCCCTCCCCGCCATGGCCTCCCTCCCGCACATCTCGGTCGCCGGTGCGGTCGCCACGGGCACCCACGGCTCCGGTGACGGGACGCGCTCGCTCGCCGGCGACGTCGTCGGGCTGGAGCTGGTGACCGCCTCCGGCGAGTCGCTGACCCTGCGCCGCGGCGACGCCGACTTCCCCGGGTCCGTGGTGGCGCTCGGCGCCCTCGGCGTCGTGACCCGGGTCGAGCTCGCGACCGTGCCCACCTTCGACGTGCGCCAGGACGTCTTCACCGGACTGCCCTGGGACGCGCTCACCGAGAACCTCGACGCGGTGCTGGGCAGCGCGTACTCCGTCAGCGTGTTCACGAGCTGGTTCGAGCCCGACGTCCGCCTGGTCTGGTGCAAGTCCCGGGTGGACGAGGCCGGCGCGTCCGGGCCCGCCCCCGCGGCGGACCTGCTGACCGGCCTGGGCGCCGCGCCCGCCACCCGCGCGATGCACCCGCTGCCCGACGTCGCCGCCGTCGCCTGCACCGAGCAGGGCGGGGTGCCCGGGCCGTGGTTCGAGCGGCTGCCGCACTTCCGTCTGGACTTCACGCCGTCCCTGGGCGAGGAGCTCCAGTCGGAGTACCTGCTGCCGCGCGCGGCGGGGCCTGACGCCGTCCGCGCCGTGCGGGCCCTCGGGGACCGGCTGGGCCCGCTGCTGCTCACGTCCGAGATCCGCACCGTCGCGGGCGACGACCTGTGGCTGAGCACCGCGCCCGGGGACAGCCTGGCGCTCCACTTCACGTGGAAGCAGGACTGGCCCGCGGTGCGCGCCGCGCTGCCCAAGCTGGAGGCGGCCCTGCTGCCGCTCGGCGCCCGCCCGCACTGGGGCAAGCTGTTCGCCGTGCCGGTCGCCGACCTGCCGGCCCTGTACCCGCGGTTCGACGACTTCGCCGCGCTGACCGCGCGCCTCGACCCGGCCGGGAAGTTCCGCGGCGGCTACGTGGAGGCGCTGCTCGGCCGGTGAGCCGCCGGTGGGCCCGCCCGGCGCGCTCCTCCCAGGAGCGCGCCGGCGCCCGTTCGGACCCGGGTGAAATGTTGCCCGGAGCGTCTTATTTCGCGCTCACGCCGTTTGTCTCGCAAGATCGGGGTATGAGCGACGCGCAGAGCACGGCCGCGGCGCCCGAGAAGCGCGAGGAGTTCAGCGGGCAGCTGGGCTTCATCCTGTCCGCGATCGGGTCCGCCGTCGGGCTGGGGAACATCTGGCGGTTCCCGGGAGTGGCCTACGAGAACGGTGGTGGCGCCTTCCTGGTGCCCTACCTGATCGCGCTGTTGACGGCGGGCATCCCGATCCTCTTCCTGGACTACGCGATCGGGCACCGGTTCCGCGGCTCGGCGCCGCTGGCCTTTCGCCGGGTCAAGCACTGGCTCGAGGGCCTCGGCTGGTTCCAGGTGGCCATCTGCTTCGTCATCGCCGTCTACTACGCGGTGATCATCGCGTGGGCGCTCAGCTACTTCGTGTACTCCTTCGACCTGGGCTGGGGCGACGACACCGCGGGCTTCTTCACGGGCACGTACCTCCAGCTCGCGGACGTCGGCGGCGCCGACCCGTGGTTCACGCTCGACTTCGTGCCCGCGGTGCTCATCCCGCTGGTGATCGTGTGGGTGGCGACGATCGTGGTGCTGGCCGCCGGGGTCGCCAAGGGCCTGGAGAAGGTCAACTTCGTCTTCATGCCGCTGCTGCTGCTGGCCTTCGGCACGCTCGTGGTGCGCGCTCTGTTCCTGCCGGGCGCGGCCGACGGGCTCAACGCGTTGTTCACCCCGGACTGGGGCGCGATGGCCGACCCGAACGTCTGGATCGCCGCGTACAGCCAGATCTTCTTCTCGCTGTCCATCGCGTTCGGCATCATGATCACGTACGCCTCCTACCGGAAGCGCCGGGCCAACCTGACGTCGCCCGGGTTCGTGGTGGCGTTCGCCAACTCGGGCTTCGAGGTGTTCGCCGGCATCGGCGTGTTCGCCGCTCTCGGTTTCCTCGCGCACGAGCAGGGGGTGGCCGTGGCCGAGCTCGAGGGCCTCACGGGGCCGATCCTGGCGTTCGTGACCTTCCCCGCCCTGGTCTCCCAGATGCCCGCCGGCGGACTCTTCGGGGCCCTGTTCTTCGGCTCGCTGGTGATGGCGGGGTACACCTCGCTCCTGTCGATCCTGCAGGTCGTCTCGGCGTCGTTCCAGGAGAAGTTCGGCTGGACGAGGACGCAGGCGTCCGTCCGCATCGGCGTGGTGGCGGCGGCGCTCTCGGTCCTGGCGTTCTCCACCACCACCGGGCTCGTCGCGCTCGACACCGTCGACCAGTGGGCGAACAACATCGGCATCGTGGCCTCCGCGGTGGTGACCACCGTGGTCATCGGGTGGGTGCTGCGGCGCACCGAGGAGATGCGGTTCCATCTCAACGGGGTGTCCACGATCCAGGTGGGGCGATGGTGGAGCTTCTGCATCGTCGTGCTCGGCCCGGTGGTGCTCACCTCCATGCTGGTCTCGCGGATCGTCACCCTGGTGACGGAGGGTTACGAGGGGTACGCCGGCTGGTACCTCAACCTGATGGGCTGGGGCGTCGTGGCCCTGTTCCTCGTGGCCGCCCTCGTGCTCACCCGGATGCGGTGGCGGGTGGAGCCCGACCGCTTCGATGCCTGGCCCACGTACGGAGGTAAGTCATGAGCGGCGCAGCGATCGCACTGCTGGTCGTCTCGCTCGTCGTCGTCTGGGGTGGGCTGGCCGTGAGCATCGTGGCCCTCGCCAGGCGCCCGGAGCGGACCGAGTACCCGCACGGCTGGGAGCACGAGGGCGGTCCCGAGGACCGGCCCGACGAGCCCGTCGAGCACGACACCTGACCGGACGCATCTCGCGCGGGCGGACGACGGTCAGGATGGCGAACGGCGTCGAACAAGCGTCTTTGCAGGTCAGGCACTGTGAGGTGGGCGAAATGTAGCAGAAACATGCTCTTCATCACAGTGTGACAATGGTCTCTAAGTTGCGGGTTTACGCCAGGGACCAGTCACGGTTGGGTGAGACTCGAGTCGAGGCGCCACGTGCGCCGTCGGGTTCTCTGCTCCCCTGATGACAGAGATCTGTCGGGTCGCCGGGGGCCTCGCGAGACGATCAAAAAACCCGACCAGGAGACCCCTGATGCGCAGGCTTCCCGCCCTGACCGCCGCGGCCGCACTTGCCGCCGCCACCCTCGTGCTGACTGCATGCACCGACGCGTCGCAGCAGCCCGCCGGCTCCGACGGAGCCTCCGACGAGGCCAGCGCCGAGGCGTCGTTCGACCCGTCGTCCGTCGAGGTCGACGAGGAGATCGCCGCGCTCCTCCCGAAGGAGATCGCGGACAAGGGCACCCTGACCGTGGGTTCCGACACCGCGTACGCGCCCGCGGAGTTCATCGACGTCGACGGCAAGACGCCGGTCGGCTTCGACATCGACACCATCACCGCCGTCGGGGCGGTGCTCGGCCTGGACGTCGAGGTCCAGTCGGCCGCGTTCGACGGCATCATCCCCGCCATCGGCTCCAAGTACGACGCGGGCATCTCGGCGTTCACCATCACGGACGAGCGCACCGCCGAGGCGAACATGATCAGCTACGCCACGGCCGGCTCGCAGTACGGCGTCGCCGCGGGCAACCCCGAGGAGTTCGACCCCGAGGCGCTGTGCGGCACCACCATCGGCGTGCAGACGTCGACCATCCAGGACGACGAGCTCACCGCCGCCACCGAGCAGTGCGAGAAGGACGGCGAGGACCCGATCGACGTCGTGCGCTACGAGTCGCAGGCCGACGTCACGACCAACCTCGTGGGCGGCAAGCTCCAGGCCATGTACGCCGACTCGCCGATCACCGCGTACGCGGTCGAGCAGACCTCCGGCGAGATCGAGACCATCGGCGACGTGCTGGACGCGGCGCCCTACGGCATCGTCGTCTCCCAGGACGACGAGGACCTGACCGAGGCCGTGCAGACCGCGGTGCAGAAGCTCATCGACGACGGCACCCTCGGCGAGATCTTCGCCTCCTGGGGCAGCGCGGACGCCGTGGTGGACGAGGCGGAGCTCAACCCCGCCGAGTGACCCGTCCGCCGGTGCACGGCACCCGTGGTCCGCGCCCGGCGCGGACCACGGGTACCGTGCACTCAACTTTTCGAGGGAAGGAAGGGTGACGTGACGACGCAGACATCCGCGTCGGGCAGCGACCCTGTGCCCAACCGCATCCACGCGCGGCCCGTGCCGCGTCCCGGCCGCCTCGTCGCAGCGGTGGCCGTGCTGATCCTGGCCGCCATGGCGGCCAACGCCCTGATCACGAACGAGAACTTCCGCTGGGACGTGGTCTGGCTCTACCTGCGTGACATCGTGGTGATCCGCGGCGTGCTGTGGACCCTGGTGCTCACGTTCGGTTCCATGGCCATCGCCGTGGTGCTCGCCGTTGCGCTCGCGATGATGCGGCGGTCGGACAACCCGGTCATGCGCTCGGTGAGCTGGGCCTGGATCTGGTTCTTCCGCGGCACGCCGATCTACACGCAGCTCATCTTCTGGGGCCTGCTCGCCGTGCTGTACCCGCGCCTGTCGCTGGGCATCCCCTTCGGGCCGGAGTTCTTCTCCTTCCGTACCGACGAGGTGCTCACCGCGTTCTGGCTGGCGCTGTTCGGCCTGGCGTTCAACGAGTCGGCCTACCTCGCGGAGATCGTGCGCGCGGGCCTGACCTCCGTGGACCCGGGGCAGACCGAGGCCGCCAAGGCCCTCGGCATGAAGGACGGCAAGATCATGCGCCGCGTGATCCTGCCGCAGGCCATGCGCGTGATCGTGCCGCCGACGGGCAACGAGACCATCTCGATGCTCAAGACCACCTCCCTGGTGGTCGCCGTGCCGCTCACGTTCGAGCTGACCTACGCCACGAGCGCGATCGGCAACCGCACCTTCCTGCCCATCCCGCTGCTGGTCATCGCAGCACTCTGGTACCTGCTCATCACCTCGATCCTGATGGTGGGCCAGCACTACCTGGAGCAGTACTACGGGCGCGGGTTCGGCACGACCACGCGGCGCCGCGGCCGGGGCAAGGGCCCGGCCGGTGGCAAGCAGGCGGCGATCGCCGCGGCCGGGACCGTGCAGCAAGACGTGAACAAGGACGTGACACCATGAGCGCCCCCACCGACGCCGCGGCCGTCCCGGCGGGCTCCACGGACATGGTGTCCGTCCGCGCCGTGCACAAGGTCTTCGGCCACGGGCACGACGCCGTGCACGTGCTGAAGGGCGTGGACCTCGACGTCGCGCGCGGCGAGGTCACCGTGATCCTCGGGCCGTCCGGCTCCGGCAAGTCCACCCTCCTGCGCTGCATCAACGAGCTGGAGGAGATCACCGGCGGCTCCGTCGTCGTGGGCGGCGACCTCATGGGCTACCGCGAGGACGCCAAGGGCGTGCTGCACCGGCTCCACCCCAAGGTGGTCGCGAAGCAGCGCTCGCGCATCGGCATGGTGTTCCAGCGGTTCCACCTGTTCCCGCACATGACGGCGATCGAGAACATCATGGAGGCGCCCGTGCAGGTGCGGGGGCTCTCCAAGAAGGCGGCGCGGCAGCGCGCGGTCGAGCTGATCCACCGCGTGGGGCTGTCCGACCGGATGGACCACTACCCGGCGCAGCTCTCCGGCGGCCAGCAGCAGCGCGTGGCCATCGCCCGGGCGCTCGCCATGGACCCCGAGCTCATGCTGTTCGACGAGCCGACGTCGGCCCTCGACCCCGAGCTCGTGGGCGAGGTGCTGGCGGTGATGCAGGACCTGGCGCGGTCCGGCATGACGATGATCGTGGTGACGCACGAGATCGGGTTCGCCCGGGAGGTCGCCGACCACGTCGTGTTCATGGACGACGGCGTCATCGTCGAGTCGGGGCCGCCGAGCAAGGTGCTGGACGACCCGCAGGAGCAGCGCACCAAGGACTTCCTGGCGCACGTGCTCTGACCGTGTCAGACGTACAGGTCACCCGGGTGACCTGTACGTCTGACACATATCCGTTCGGAAAGGACGGAACCCCGACGGGCACCGGCTGCGTCTAAGGTGCATGACGCACACGATGCGGCGCGCTGGGCGCCGTGAACGAACGCCGGGGCAGTCCGGCCGCACCACGCGGTGGTGCACCGGATGAGCGAGGTGGCGGTGACCCTGGAACCCGAGCAGGGCACCGGCGAGATCCCCGTCGTCCGGAGCAGCCTCGACCCGGTCGCCGACTTCACGGCGTTCGCGCAGGAGAGCACCCCCGCGCTGTACCGCATCGCGTACCTGCTGAGCGGCGACGAGCACCGGGCGAAGGACCTGGTGCAGCTCGCCCTCGAACGCACGTTCAGGGCCTGGAAGAAGGTGGGTGACGGCGACCCGTTCGCCTACGCGCGCCGCGTCCTGGCGACGGCCCGCATCGACACCTGGCGCCGCACCCGCCGCGAGGTGCTCACCGACGAACCGGCGCTCGGCCTGCGCGAAAGGAGCGCCCCGGCGTCGGACGCCGGGCTGGCCGACCGTGATCGCCTGGTCCGCGCCCTCCTGGCGCTCTCCGTCAAGCAGCGCCGGGTGGTTGTGCTGCGCTACCTGCTCGACCGGTCCGAGGCGGAGACGGCCGCGGAGCTCGGCATCTCCACCGGGACGGTCAAGTCCACCGCCTCACGCGCCCTGGAGCGCCTCCGCACCCTCGTGGTGCCCGGTCGCGAAGGGAGCCGATCGTGAACGTGCACGACATCCACGCCAAGAAGGACGCCGCGGTGCTCGCCTACCTGCGGGCCGCCAGCTCGACCGTCGAGCCGCCCGAGAGCCTCGACCCGGTGGCCATGGCGACCCGGGCCGTGCGGACGGTGCGCCGACGCCGGGTCGTGACCACGGTGACGGCCGGTGTCGTCGCGGTGGTGCTGGCGGGCGCCGGCGTCGGCGTGGCCGGGGCGATCTACGCCGACCGGCAGGGGCCACTGCCGGGCACGGTCAAGACGACCAGCGAGTCGGCCCCGTCCACGGAGTCGCCGTCGACGGACCCGACGGCCGAGCCGACGCCGGAACCGAGCGACGTGCCCACCACCTACCTGGAGACCGGCGGCGGGACGCTGCCCGTGCTCCCCGGCGTCGAGCGCGGCGTGGTCGAGGGCCCGGGCGCAGCCCCCTACATCCTCGGCGGTCTCTGGTACGAGGTCCCGCCGGGCGGCTGGATCGCCGTCGGCGACGTGAACGCGGGCGGGGTGGCCGGCTGGCTCGCCCCGGACCACCCGGAGGCCTACGGCATGGGCGAGAACGGCACCATCGACGACATGGACGCCACGATCGAGCTGCGCAACGTGTTCGACGTCGCGGGCTGGACGGCTCCGGCAAAGGACTCGGGGGCGACGACGCTCGACATCGAGGGTGCCGACCTCGTGGTCATCGAGCAGCACGCCCGCGAGGGCAAGGTGCGGCCCGCGACCATCACGATCCGCAGCGGCGACGAGGGCTGGATCATCGACACCCGGTTCGCGGCGAACGCCGAGGGCGACGAGATGCTGCGCAACTTCGTCGGGAACCTCTGGCTCAAGGAGGCGGGCGAGCCCGACTGGTACCTGCCGGAGTTCTCGGCCCCGGTGCTCGACGCCATCGAGCGGGGGGTCCCGGCCGACTGGGTCCCGACCGAGCACAACGGCCTGCGGTTCGCGGTGCCGGAGGGCTGGACCTCGAAGGAGACGGAGGGCGAGTTCTCGCCGGGCGTGGAGTGGACCGGGACCAGGGTCACGCACGTGGATCCCGGCATCGACCAGGAGACGCTGAAGCGGTGGACCGACGCCACCGCCGAGGAGAAGGCACGTGCCGCCGAGGACATGGAGGCCCCCGAGCGGGTCTACGTCCAGGGCGGCAAGCCCGGCGGCAACTGGTGGACGCCGTCCGGCACCCCGGGGTCGCAGATGATCGACGTCCCCGGCGCCGACTACGCCGAGGTGATCCCGACCGCGCACAACGTCGACGGGGAGACCGACTACTACTGGGTCGACATCTACATCCACCAGGAGGACCGGGGCGAGAACCTGTTCCTCGTGGTCGAGTTCGACGGCGACGAGCAGGGTCTGCGGGATCTCCACACCTTCCTGGGGACGTTGGACTTCCGCCGCTGACGGCGCCCGACGAAGCACGTGTCAGACACTCAGGTCACCCCCGTGACCTGTCCGTCTGACACGTGCTTCGTCGTGTGGCGGACGGCGCGGCGGTGCGGGCTGCGCACGGCCCGGAAAATTTCTCTGAACCAAAATGGAACCTTCGTCCCGGTGCGGCCGTGTTCCGTTCGTGACAGTCACGAGTCCGCGTGTTCGAGCGCCAGAGTCCCGGGCCCCCAAGCCCGTGGTCCTGCGCGTCGTGCGCGCCGACTCCAGCTCTGCGGACGACCTGGAGACCGTGACCACCCAGCAGAACACCCCAGATTCCTCATCCACCTCGACGCCGAGGTCGGCGGCGGAGCTCGCGATCGTGCCGGTCGCGGGCGACGGAGAAACCGACCTGGCAGCCACGACCGAGCGCGACCCGGAGCCCGGGTCCGCGGCCCCGTCGAACGGCACCCTCGGCAGGACCAAGGACAGACCACGCAAGGGCTCGGCCGAACCGGTCCCCGCCACCCGACCGCTCACGGTGGTTCGAGGTGGGTCGGAGGAGCCGGATGACGTACCCTCCATCCCCGTGCGTACAGACCGGCCGAGGGCCACTCACGCGCGCAGGAACGCACAGATCTCGAAGAACGAAGAGTTCACCGCGTTCATGCGAGAGGCCAAGGATCCACTGCACCGGATGGCCTTCCTCCTCAGCGGTGACGCCCACCGCGCGGAGGAGCTCACGCAGCAGACCTTCGAGCGCTGCTACCGGCACTGGCACAAGGCCCGCCAGGGCGACCCGCTGGTGTACGCGCGCCGGGTCCTGGCGAACCTGCGCATCGACGCCTGGCGCCGTACGCGGCGCGAGGTGCTGACCGGACCCGACGAGCTGCCGCAGGACGACGTCCGCGTGGCCCGCGCGTCGAGCCGGATGCCGACGCGCACCGTGGACGACCGAGACACCGTCGTGCGCGCCCTCCTCCGCCTCCCGCTCAAGCAGCGCCGCGTCGTGGTGCTGCGCCATCTCCTGGACCTCTCGGAGTCCGAGGTCTCGACCGAGCTCGGCATCCCTCTCGGCACCGTGAAGTCCACGGCCTCGCGCGGCCTCGCCCACCTGCGCGCGATCCTCGATCTCGACTCGCTGGGCGGAACGCGATGAACATGAACCTCTCCCACGGCGCTCCCGACGACGAATTCGTCGCCCGGCTCCGCGAGTCGGCGCACGCGTCGGTGCCCAGGTCGACGCTCGACCTGGACGGCGTCCTGCGGTCGAGCCGGCGCAAGCACGCCGTGCGCCGGGCGGGCGTCTCGCTGGCCTCGACGCTGGTGCTGGCCACGGCCGGCGCCGGTGCGGCGGGCGCGCTCCCGGGGATCCCGGGACTCTGGAGCAGCGCCCCGGTAGAGGTCCAAACCGTCGAGTCCGCGGAGCCGATGGCGACGGTCGAGGTCGACCCCGCGCCGCCGTCGGCCACCGCGACACCGGCGCCCGACCCGGTGACGAAGCTCGCGGAGCTCGCGCCCGGAGTGACCTCCGTGGCGCGGCCTGCCGCATACCGCGTCGACGCGGACACCGCTGTGCTCGACCTCGGCCTCCCCGCCGGAGGGGGCGACCGCTACCTCGCGGTCGTGACCCTGGCGAAGATCGACGGCCGGCACAGCGCCACAGACCTGGAGGTCCTCGCGGGCGGCGACACCGCCCTGCAGAACCTCCGCGCGGGGAACCTCGGTGGAACCCTGCTCTGGCGCGGCGTCACGTCCGACGCGATGGTCCTGCCGTCCGACGGCGGCCCGGCCCTCGTGTTCGGCTTCTCCTCCGGCGCGGAGGAGGGAGACCAGTTCCTGGTCTTCGACGACCCGCAGACCGATGGTGCCGCGGACGCGCAGGGGGCGTCCGCGTCACCGGGGTCCGAGAACGGCGGCGGGGCGGGTGCGCCCCAGGCGGGGGCGTCGCTCCCGGTCACGCCGTTCGACGTGCTCGGCGACGGCAGCGTGTGGATGCGCGTGCTGCAGGTGGAGCGCTCGACGGCGGAGCCGCGCGGCTTCGTCTACGCGAGCCAGGACACCTGGAGCGCGTCCTGGTGCCGCAGCACGTCGCCCGAGTGCGCGGTGATCCACGACGTCGCGGGCAAGGATGTCGCCACACCCCAGGCCGGGGAACCCACGCCGCTCGTCGCGGAGCTCGCCCCGCTGCTGGTCGAGGACCCGCAGGCGAACGAGGTGCCCGCGATGGAGTCCTGCGTGGCGCAGCGCACGGGCACGCCCTGGACCGCCCCGGCGGGCCTCACCGGCAAGGCGTTCTGGCAGGCGCCGAAGGGCGTGGACGCCGACGTCTGGCGGCTGTGCCTGATCGACATCAGCGAGGCGTCGCAGCTCGCCGCGACGGGCGAGGTCCTGCCCGACGGCGGTGTGTCGCCCACCCCGGCTCCGAGCGAGGAGCCGACCCAAGCTCCCGAGAACGAGGATCCCCTCGGTCTCGGTGAACTCCTGGAGGGACTCTTCGGGGGATAAGACTTCCCGGTCCGCGTCTCGTCTGGGGAGATGGCGTGGGCCGGGAACAACCGAGCGGGCCGAGGCAGAATCTGGGGATCTGCCTCGGCCCGTTCACTCTTGCTCCGACCCGGTCGGGCGGTCCGGCCTACTCGCCGTCCTCGCAGGCGACGCCGTTGCCGTTCCGGTCGAGGTGCGGCAGGTAGCCCGGCGCCGTGTTGGGCAGGGGCGCGGCGCCCGCGGCACGGACGGCGTCACAGTTCCAGTAGAAGACGGTCCCGTTGCCGTTCCCGTTGCTGTTCTCCTCCTCCTGCTGCTCCTGTTGTTGCTGCTCCTGTTGTTGCTGCTGCTGTTCCTGCTGCTGCTTGAGCGCGGCCTCCTGCTCCTTGACCTGCGCCTCGCGGTCGCCCAGCGCCTTCTCGCGCTCGGCCACCTCGTCACGTCGCTTGTCGACCTGCGCCTGGGCGGCCTCGATCTCGGCGCGGGCCTCGTCCATCTCCGACCGGATGTTCTGGGCGTCGGAGATCGCCTGGTTCGCGTCGGCCTGCTGGCCGGCCGTGACGACCACGCCGATGATCACGCCGAGCGCGAGCCCGGCCACGCCGATGGCGACCATGAGCCCGGCACCCGGGGGGCGCGAGCCGCTCTGGCGGGACGGGCCGCCGGGACGCTGGCCGGCCCTCTGCGGTCCGGGCGCCAGGGTGCCGACGGGGACGGAGCCGCCCGGGCGCCGGTTCACGTCGTCGATGCTGAGCGGACCGGGGCCGTTGGCGCCCTGGTGGGGCTCGGAACCCGCGTCGGCAGGCGTCGTCGCCTTCCGGCCGCCGAGCCCCTTGAGGGCGGCGAGCATGCCCGACGCCGGCCCCTTGGCCTCGGGCGGCGGGGGCGGCGGCGCCATCCCGGACTGCGGCGGGTAGACGGCCTGTGGCCCGGAGCCAGGCCGGGGCGGTCCCGCGGCGGGCGGGGCGCCGATGGGCGCCATCGTCATGGTCGAGCCCATCGCGTCCGCGGGGACCATGGCGGGCGGCGCGGACGGCGCGGGCGCCGGACGGCGACCGGGAGCGTCGATCACCTGGATCGCGACGGTCCTCGTGTCGGCGCCCCCGTCCGGGCCGCCGACGGGAGCCGGCGGTGCCGGTGGAGCTGGTGGTGCGGGGGGTGCCGGCGGTGCGGCACCCGTGGGTCCGGAATCGGGCTGGGGGGCGTCGGGGCGGTCGACCCAGTAGTCCCAACCGGGCGGGGCCGGAGGCCACGACGGGTCGGGAGCCCAGGTGGAGTCGGGTCGGAATCCCGGGGGCACCTGCCAACCCGGAGGCGGGTTGAAGCGCACGGGCATGGTTGCTCCTTCGATACGGTCGGCCCCACTATCGGCCATGCAGGCGGGTCGGCGCCAGAAGCACTGGCCATGCCGGACATTTCCCCCGCGTGTGGGAGCGACAGTAGCGCGCTCGTGTCAGAGGTCACTGGTAGACCTGGGGGCATGTTCCTCCTGGAGCGCGACGACGCCAGCACGCTCGTGCACTCGGCCAGCGACCTCGTGGTCGCGGGCGAGTGCGAGTTCCGCCTGCTGCGCCGCCTCGACGAGCTCCTGGGCCGCAGCCCGCGCCGGGCGCGGGAGGAGGACGAGATGCTCGCGCGCACGGCGGCTCTCGGTGAGGACCACGAACGCCGCGTGCTCGCCGGGTACCTGCGTACCTTCGGCCCGGCCGACGACGAGCGGCCCGGCGGGGTGCTCGAGGTCGCGCCCGCCCGCCGCATGGCGCGGGACGAGCTGGTCGACGCGCACGACCGCACCCTGGCCGCCCTGGAGCAGGGTGCGGACGTCGTCTACCAGGGTTCGTTCTTCGACGGGCGGTTCCACGGCCGGGCCGACTTCCTGGTGCGCGACCTGCTGGGGGAGACGGTCCGCCTGGGCGGCGCCGAGGGGGTCGTGCCGCCGGAGCGGTGGCCCCGGCACGCCGAGGCGCACGTCGCCCGACCGCGGTACGCCGTGCACGACTCCAAGCTCGCCCGCCGCACCAAGGTGCGGGCGCTGCTGCAGCTCGCGGCGTACGCGGACCAGCTCATGGCCGCGCGGATCGACCCGACCGACGAGGTGCACCTCGTGCTCGGCACCGGCGAGACCACGTCGCACCGGCTCGCCGACCTGCTGCCGGTCTTCCGCAAGCGGCGCGCCCGGCTGATCGAGGTCCTGGACGAGCACGTCGCCGACGCGGGTCCCGTGCGCTGGCACGACGAGCGCTACCTGGCCTGCGGCCGGCTGCGTGACTGCCCGGACTGCGCCGAGGCCGCCGAGGAGAGCCGGGACGTCCTGCTCGTCGGCGGGGTGTACGGGGCGCAGCGGGCCAGGCTGTCCGCGGCGGGCCTCACCACGATCGACGCGCTCGCGACCGCCGAGGCCCCGCCGGACGGCATGGCAGCGGGTCGGTTCGAGGGCCTGCGCGCCCAGGCGCGCCTCCAGCTCGGGCTGGACGACGGCGACGGCTCGGTCGCGCTCGACCACCTGTCCGACGGCGTCGACCCGGACGGCCCCGACGCGCGGCTGCGCTGGCAGCTCGTGGCGACCGAGGCGATCGACCGCCTCCCGCCGCCGAGCCCGGGCGACGTGTTCTTCGACTTCGAGGGGGACCCCCTGTGGGAGGAGGCGCGGCTGCCCGGCGACGACCAGGCGCCGGCCATGGGCCTCGACTACCTCTTCGGCTGGGTCGAGCGCCCCGGGCCGGACGGCGGCACCCCGCCCTTCCACGGGCTGTGGGCGGATGACCTGACCGGTGAGCGCGACGCCCTCGTGCGGTTCGTGGACCATCTCCACGCACGGCTCGCGGAACATCCCGACCTGCACGTCTATCACTACGCCGCCTACGAGCGGACGCACCTGCTCTCGATCGCGGCACGCCACGGCGTCTACGAGGACGAGGTGGACCAGCTCCTGCGCGACGGCGTGCTCGTCGACCTCTACGCCGTGGTCCGGTCGTGCCTGCGCATCTCCAACCGGTCCAAGTCGATCAAGAAGCTCGAACCGCTCTACATGCAGGACGACCCGGCGCGGGAAGGCGTCACGAGCGCCACGGCGTCGGTCACGGAGTACGCGGAGTACGCGAAGTTGGTGGGTGAGGGGGACGCGCGGGCTACGGAGCTGCGGCAGCGGATCCTGGACTACAACGAGTACGACTGTCGGTCGACGTTGCGGTTGTTGGACTGGTTGCGTTGGGCTCGGGGTTCGGTCGGGTCTGTGTCCGGTGACGTGGCCGGGGCGGCCGCGGGAAGCGAGACCCCGCGCGCGGATGCGTTCACGGGCCCCAGGGGGCCCTCCACTTCGGGAAGGAATACATCCGCGCGCGGGGTCTCGCTTCCCACGGCCTTCGCTGTCGGGTCGCCCTCCGAGGGGGGTGGGTCCTCGGCTGGTGGTGGGGTCGGGGTGCCCGAGTCCCCGGGTGGGGGGTACGGGGGTGGTGCTGTTGAGCGAGGGGGGCTCGGATCGGGATCGGCCCGTGATGTCGGGGGCGCGGACGGGACCGGTGGGGCCCGAGGTGTGTCAGGCGTTGGTGGCGGTGGCGGGGTCGACGGTGCTGGTGGAGGGAACGGGGAGGCCCGGGCCGGGCGGGGTGGGCTGCGGCGGGAGGGGCGGGAGCGGCGGTTGGCTCTGGCGGGGGAGGTCGCCGAGCGGGTCGGGGAGAACCGGGGGGAGCGGTCGCTGGAGGTGCAGGCGCTCGCGCTGCTGGGCGCGGCCGTCGGGTACTACCAGCGGGAGGAGAAGCCGTTCTGGCAGGAGCACTTCGCACGGCTCGAGCTGCCCCTGGACGAGTGGCCCGGCCGGCGGTCGACGTTCCACGTGGAACGTTCGCGCGTGCTGCGGGACTGGAGCGTCGTGGGGCGGGACCGGCTTCCCTCGCGCGAGGTCGAGCTGGTGGGTCGCATGCTCGACGGGTCCCGCATCGACGGGTCCGACCTGGGCGTCGGCGACCCCGTGCACGTGCTGTACGACCAGCCCGTGCCCCCGGTGGTCGGCGAGCTGGAGGCGCGGGCCGTGCGCGGCGAGCACTCCGGCGGCGTGATCCTCGAGCTCCGCGAGGAGCCCGCGAGCGACGACGCACCCCGGGGCCGCGACGTCGTGGTCCTGCGCGAGCGGCTCTCCGGGGGAGCGGACCCGCACGACCAGGCGCCCGTCGCGCTCGCCCCGCAGCGCGGGCCAGCGCACGACGCGCAGGAGCGCGCGACCGAGGACGCCGCCCGCGCGGCGCTCGCCGCGTGGGACGCGGACCGCACCCTGCCCGACGGCGCCGCCGTGGACCTGTTGTGCCGCCGTCCGCCCCGGCTCGTCGATCCCGCCACGGGGCAGCGCGGCGGGGACCTGCCGGAGCTCACCGGCACGACCAGCGGGGGAGACGTCGGCGGGCTCCACCTCGAGGCCGCCGTGCTCGCCGCCGTCGAGCGGCTCGACCACTCCTACCTCGCGGTGCAGGGTCCGCCCGGAACCGGCAAGACGCACGTCGGCTCGCACGTGGTCGCCCGGCTCGTCGACGCCGGCTGGCGGGTGGGTGTCGTCGCGCAGTCGCACTCGGCGGTCGAGAACCTGCTGAGCTGCCTCGTCGACAAGGCGGGCGTGCCCGTCGACGTGGTCGCCAAGAAGCAGCGTGCGAAGGGCGTCGAGCGGGAACCGGCCGGACCGTGGCAGGAGCTGACGGGCAGCCAGCTCGCCGAGTTCGCCGCCGGCGGCTCCGGCGGCTGCGTGGTGGGCGGCACCGCCTGGGACTTCGCGCACGAGCGCTGGCCCGACGAGGGGCTGGACCTGCTCGTGATCGACGAGGCGGGGCAGTTCTCGCTCGCCGACACCGTCGCCGTCGGCCGGGCCGCCCAGCGGCTCCTGCTGCTGGGCGACCCGCAGCAGCTACCGCAGGTGAGCCAGGGCCGGCACCCTGAGCCGGTGGACGAGTCGGCGCTCGCCTGGCTCGCGGCCGGCAGCTCCGTGCTGCCCGACGGCCTCGGCTACCTGCTGCCCGAGTCGTGGCGCATGCACCCCGAGGTCTGCGCGGCCGTGTCCCAGCTCTCCTACGCCGGGCGGCTCTCGGCGCACCCCGTCACGACGGAACGCTCGCTCGACGGCGTGGACCCCGGCGTGGTGCACGTCCCGGTGGCCCATGAAGGGCGCTCGACGTCTTCCCGGGAGGAGGCCGACGAGGTGGTGCGCCAGGTGCAGGGCGTCGTCGGCCGCACGTGGGACCCAGGGGCCGGGCGGCCGACCCGGCCCCTGGGTCCCGACGACGTCGTGGTGGTCGCGGCGTACAACGCTCAGGTGCACACCGTGCGCCAGGCCCTGCACGCCGCGGGCCTCGGCGGGGTGCCCGTCGGGACCGTCGACATGTTCCAGGGTCGGGAGGCGCCGGTCGCGATCCTGACGCTCGCCGCGTCGGCCCCCGAGAACGTCTCCCGGGGGATGGGCTTCCTGCTCTCGCGCAACCGGATCAACGTGGGGGTGTCGCGCGCGCAGTGGCGGGCCGTCGTCATCTCGTCGCCCCGCCTCACCGACTACCTGCCCGGCGACCTGGAGGCCGACGGCGTGCGCCACCTCATGGAGCTGGGCGGCTTCCTCCGCCTCATCGGCGCCTGAGCCGCCGGGCCCCGGCGGGACGGGTCAGAACTCGCCGCCGCCGAAGTCGCCCCCGAAGTCGCCGCCGCCGTCCCCACCGCCGAACATGTCGCCGAAGAACCCGCCGCCGCCGCCGCCGTCGCCACCGGCGTCCGCCCCGGCATCGGCTCCCGCGTCGCCGCCCTCGGCACCGGCCGCCTCGACGGGCTCGCCGCCGGCCTCCTCACCGCCGCCCTCGCCGCCACCCTCCTCGCCGGCGAAGTCCTGCGCCGGGTCGCCGAAGGAGCTGCCGAACATCATGTCCGCCACGGCCGAGCCGATGACCATGCCGCCGATGGTGCCGAGCATGCTCGCGCCGAGCATCGAGCCGAAGCCCGGGCCGCGGCTCGCGCCGAAGTTCCGCTCCAGGGTGCCGGGGTTGCGCATCTCGGCGCGGGTGGCCATGCGGGCCAGGTCGCGCGGGTCGTCCGACGTCGCGCGCTCGTTCGGCGGTACGGTCTCGCTGAGCTGGGCCAGCACCTGGTTGCGCTGCTCGGGCGTGAGCTGGGCGAACGCCTCGGCGTGCGCCTCCTCGACCCGGTCCGGCGGTGCGGTGCGCAGCAGGTAGCGGTAGCGCTCGATGGCCACCTCGTCCTCGCTGCGTCCCGTGCTCGCGGCGGATCCGTAGACCGGAGCGGTGCCGTAGGCCGGGGTCTGACCCGGAGCCTGCTGGTACTGCGGCCGCGGCGTGCCGCCGCCCTGGTACATGCCGGGTGTCTGCTCGCGCGGCTCGCGGCCGAGCAGTCGGTCGAGGAAGCCCATTGATCTCAGTCCTTCGTGAGGTTCGGTCCTGACGGTCCAACCCGGTCAACGGCGCGCCGTGGTCCAGGGTTCCCGGCCATCGTCCCTCCCGGACACGAACGGGACATGACGAAGGCCCGGCCACCGAGGTGACCGGGCCTTCGTGCTGTGTCAGCCGGGAGCGTCAGCCCTCGACGGAGCCCTCGATCGCACGGTCGAACTCGAGCGTGTTGTCGTCGGCGTAGTTGTAGACACCGATGAACGCGGACGACGGGTCGTTGTCCTCGTTGATCGGGCCGATGCCCGAGACACCCGTGTAGTGGATGTCGTCGCCGGCCTCGAGCGCGGCGACGCCCTCCTCGAAGGTGGACACCTCGGTGCCGCCGTCCGCGCCGGACACGGAACGGATCTGGGCGGCGATGTCGGTACCGGTGGTCGACTCGGCCTTCACCGCGGCGAGCGCGGCGAGGATCACGGCGTCGTACGACTCCGCGGCGTAGGCGTAGTCGGTCAGCGGCTCGCCCTCGTTCTCCTCGTACCAGGCGCTCGCCTCGTCCTTGAACTCCTGCGCGGGGTCGGCGCCGGGGATGGTGCCGACGACGCCCTTGAGCGTCCCCGGGTCGAAGTCCTTGGAGTAGTCGGCGGTGTTGCCGTCGCAGAGGTACGTGGTGCCGTCGAAGTCCCAGCCCTGCGAGACGAGCTCGGCGATGGCGGCCTTGGTCTCCTCGAACGCGAGGATGACGATGGCGTCCGGCTTGGCGGCCAGGGCGTCGGTGACGATCGACGAGAAGTTGGTCTCGCCCGGGGCGAACTCCTCGCCGGAGCCCGTGGCACCGTAGACGGCCTCGGCACCGCCGGCCTCGATCGACTTCTGCACGTTGTCGCGCAGACCGGTGCCGTAGGTCTCGTTCTGCACGAGGAAGGCGACCTTCTGGTGGCCGCCGTCGAGCACGAGCGAGCCGAGCGCGGCGCCCTGGACGGTGTCCGGCGGAGCGGTACGGGTGAACAGGTCGCTCACGCCGGAGAGCTCGGTGGCGGTGTTCGCGGGCGAGATCTGGAGAACCCCGGCCTCGGTGAACTGGTCCACCACGTTCTGCGAGACGGACGAGGACGCGGCGCCGATGGCGACCTGGACGCCCTTCCCGATGAGGTCGGTGGCGGTGTTCGTCGACACGCTCATGTCGGTCGAGTCACCGGAGTCACCGCCCTCGAGGGTCACGTCGTTGCCGAGCACGCCCCCGGCCGCGTTGATGTCGTCGATCGCAAGTCCGACGCCCGCGACCTCGGGCGGACCGAGGTAGGCAAGAGAGCCGGTGATCGGGAGGATGGTGCCGACGACGAGCGGCTCGGCAGAGCCCCCGCCCTCTTCATCGCCAGAACCCGAGGTGGAGCAGGCTGCCAAGCCCACGCTGAGGACTGCCGCTAGCGCGAGCCCGCGCGCAGCCGTGGAACGTCGAATCATGTCTGCTGTTCCCCTTCAAGCGGGAGTGGATCTGACGGCGCACTTTGCTCCGTCGTGGTCGCTGAAAGTAGTCACCTTGTGTGACGCCTGTGTCACGAATCCCCCACCCCGACCGAGATTGTTACGAGGACGTGACCCACATCACCCTAGACCCAAGGAAAGTTCATCCAGTCACCCGCCGGACGCACCTCACGGAGATTGATCGGGCTTTCCTGGGCACGGGCAGGTACGCTTGCCGTGTTGCAGTGCCTCGATCGTTCTTCCAAGAGATGACGACGACACCGTGATTACAGCGATCCCGAAGGCCGGGGTCGTCGCATCTTGCAAGGAGCAGTACATGGCATTCGGAACCGTCAAGTGGTTCAACGCCGAGAAGGGCTTCGGGTTCATCGCACCCGAGGACGGTGGGCAGGACGTGTTCGCCCACTTCAGCGCGATCCAGTCGAGCGGCTACCGCTCGCTCGAGGAGAACCAGCGCGTCGAGTTCGACGTGAAGCAGGGCCCGAAGGGCCTCCAGGCGGAGAACATCCGCCCGATCTGATCTCTGACAGCCGGCATGGCGGGCTCCTGAGCTCGCCCGGTTGTACCGCGGAGGCCCGGTCACCTTTCGAGGTGGCCGGGCCTTCGCCCTGCCCGGCACCGGGACGGGCCGCCGGGCACCGGGGCGGGAGAATGGGCGGGTGCAGCACTTCGCCTCCGACAACTACGCTCCCGTCCACCCCGAGGTCATGGCCGCGGTCGCCGCGGCGAACGACGGCGCGGCCGTCGCGTACGGCGACGACCCCGTCTCGGCCCGCCTCCAGCACCGCGCCGAGGAGGTGTTCGGCGAGCAGGCCCGCATCTTCCCCGTCCTGAACGGCACGGGCGCGAACGTCATCAGCCTCATGGCCGCCGCCCCGCGCTGGGGCGCGGTGATCACCAGCGACGTCGCGCACGTCCACACCGACGAGAACGGGGCGCCCGAGCGGGTGGGCGGCCTCAAGATCCTCGCCGTCCCGAGCAGGCACGGCCGCATCGGGCCCGACGCCGTGGACCGCTACGCCGGCGACCTCGGCGACGTGCACCGCGCGCAGCCCGCGGTGCTGAGCCTCACCCAGGTGACGGAGCTCGGCACGGTCTACTCCGTGGCCGACCTCAAGCTGCTCGCGGACACCGCCCACGCGGCCGGGCTGCGCGTGCACGTCGACGGCTCCCGCCTCGCGAACGCGGCGGCGACCCTCGGCGTGGGGCTGCGGGAGATCACCACCGACGTCGGCGTGGACATCGTCTCGCTCGGCGCGGCGAAGAACGGCGGCATGCTGGGCGAGGCCGTGGTGGTCCTGCCCGGCGGCGACGCGGCTGGTCCGGCGGGGGCGGCGGCGCTGTCCGAGGCGGTGCCGTACCTGCGCAAGGCGACGATGCAGCTCGCGTCCAAGACCCGGTTCGTGTCGGCCCAGCTCCTGGCGCTGCTCGGCGAGCCGGGCACGCCGACGTCCGGCACGCCGACGTCCGGCACGACCACATCCGGCGCGACCACGCCCGGCACCACGGCCCCTACCGACGGTGGCGGGCCGCTGTGGCTCCGCAACGCGGCGCACTCGAACGCGATGGCCGCGCGCCTGCGGGCGGGTATCGAGGCGGCGGGACTGCTGCAGCACGGCGCCGGGATCGTCCTGCGGCACCCGACCGAGGCGAACGTCGTGTTCGTCACGCTGCCCCGCGCGGCGGCAGACCGGGTGCGTGAGCACGCCCGGTTCTACGACTGGGCGCCGGGGGAGACCGCCGACCGTGTCGAGGTGCGCTGGATGTGCGCGTGGGACACCACGGAGGCCGACGTCGACGAGTTCGTGCGGGTGGTCGGCGCGGCGCTCTGATCCCGCTGGTGAGCCGATTGCACGTCGGGGCCACGATGGGGTGACACTGATGGTCATGACCCGTTTTCGCCCCGTCGGCCTGCTCGCCGCGACCGTGCTCACGGTCGCCGCGCTGGCCGCGGGTTGTTCCGCGCCGGCCGGCGAACCCGGTCCGACCTCGCTGCCCGGACCCTCGCAGTCGAGCGCTCGGCCGAGCACCCCGCCCAGCAGCCCGTCGCCGAGCGGCTCGCCGTCCGGCGCCCCCCCGCCGTCGGACGTCCCCGCGCAGCCCGCACCCAGCGCGACGTCGTCCACCCCGCCCACGCCGGAGCCCGGCGAGCCCGACCTGTCGCTCGTGGCCGGCTGGAGCCTGGAGCAGAAGGTGGGCCAGGTCGTGATGGTCGGCCTGCCGGTCAAGGGCCCGTTCCAGCCCACGTTCGACATGCTGCGCGACCGGAAGATCGGCGGCGTGTTCCTGCACGGCCGCACCCACGCCGGCCGGCAGCCGGTGAAGAACCTGGTGGACGCCGCGGTGGCCGCGTCCACCTCGCCGGTGCCCCTCTTCGTCGCCACCGACCAGGAGGGCGGCGAGGTGCAGGTCCTGCGGGGGCAGGGCTTCAGCGACATGCCCAGCGCGCTCGACCAGGCGCAGCTCTCCCCGTCCGACCTGCGCGCCCGGTCGTTGACCTGGGGTCAGGAGCTGGCCGCCGCCGGCGTGAACCTCAATCTCGCGCCGGTCATGGACCTCGTACCGCAGCAGAGCGCGGCGTCGAACGCGCCGATCGGCGTCTTCGGGCGCAACTACGGCTACACGGCGGAGTCCGTGATCGCGCACGGCAACGCGTTCGCAGAGGGGCAGCGGGACGCGGGCGTGCAGACGTCGGTCAAGCACTTCCCGGGGCTGGGCCGGGTCACCGGGAACACGGACACCACCGCCGGCGTCACCGACACCGTGACCGGGCCCGACGACCCGTCGGTGGCGGTGTTCGACGCCGGCATCAAGGACGGCTCCGGCCTGGTCATGATGTCGTCCGCGATCTACTCCCGGATCGACCCCGACGCGCCCGCGGTGTTCAGCCCCACCGTGGTGGGGCTGGTCCGCGAGCACGGGTTCGACGGCGTGATCATCACCGACGACCTGTCGGCGGCGGTCCAGGTCGAGAGCGTGCCCCCGGGGGAGCGGGCGGTCCGCGCCGTCGACGCCGGGGTGGACGTGGTGCTCGCGTCCGCGCGGCCGTCCGTGGCCCCGGCGATGGTGGACGCGCTGGTCCAGGCGGCGAAGGCCGACCCGGCGTTCGCCGCCAAGATCGACGCCGCCGCGGCCCGGGTGGTCGCGGCCAAGGCCGGCCTCTGACGTCCTGCTGGTCGAGCTGGTCGAGACCCGGGTCTCGACCAGCTCGACCAGCGGCACCGGTCAGCGGTCCGCGAGCCCCAGCACGTCCAGCGTCCAGGCGTGCTCGAACGCCACCTGCTCCCACGCGGAGTAGCGCCCCGAGACGCCGCCGTGCCCCGCCGACATCTCGATCTTGAGCATCGCCGGCGCCCCCGCGGCCTGCAGCCGGGCCACCCACTTGGCCGGCTCCACGTACAGCACGCGGGTGTCGTTGAAGCTCGTGGTGGCGAGCACGCGCGGGTAGTGCGCAGCGTCGTCGGCCACGTTCTCGTACGGCGTGTACGAGCGCATGTACGCGTACACCTCGGGGTCGTTCAGCGGGTCGCCCCACTCGTCCCGCTCGGTGACGGTCAGGGGCAGCGTCGGGTCGAGCATCGACGTCAGCGCGTCGACGAACGGCACCCCGGCCAGCACCCCGGTGAACAGCTCGGGCGCCAGGTTGGTGGCGGCGCCGACGAGCAGCCCGCCGGCGCTGCCGCCGTCGGCCACCATGCGGTCGGACGCCGTCCAGCCGGTCGCGACGAGGTGGCGGCCGCAGGCCACGAAGTCGGTGAACGTGTTGCGCTTGGCGGCCAGCTTGCCGTCGTCGTACCAGGAGCGGCCCATCTCGCCGCCGCCCCGGACGTGCGCGACGGCGAAGACGACGCCGCGGTCGAGCAGACTCAGGCGGGCGATCGAGAAGTACGGGTCGATCGAGTACTCGTATGCGCCGTACCCGTACAGGAGCACGGGAGCGGGCTCGGCGGGAGCGTCGCCTGCGCCGGTCGGGTCGGACGACACCCCGAACCGCACCTTGTCCTTGCGCCAGACGAGCGAGATCGGCACGCGCGTGCCGTCCTCGGCCACGGCCCACTCCCGGCGCTGGTCGTAGTCGCCGGCGTCGTAGCCGCCGAGCACAGGCTGCTGCTTGAGCAGGGTGCGCTCGCCGGAGGCGACGTCGTACAGGTAGAGCGACGACGGCGTGACGAACGACGTGTAGCCCACCTTCAGGTTGGGCTGCTCCCAGACGCCCACGCCCGCGCCGACGGACTCCAGCGGCTGGCCGAACGAGATCTCCTGGAAGTCCCAGGTGACCGGGCCGCTCGCGGGGAGCTGGAGCACGGCCGAGCGGGAGATCGCCCCGCGGCGGTAGTAGAGCACCGCGTAGCGCTCGCTCGCGCTGACGCCCTCCAGCCGCACCTCGGGGTCGTGCGGCACGACGACGGTCGCCGACTCCGGGGCGACCCTCTCGCCGGGCGCCGGGACGGGGGAGGCGACCAGCTCGAAGTTCAGCGCGTCCTGGTTGTGCAGGATCAGCAGCACGTCGCCGGCCGAGCCAGGGGTCGCGACCGGCTCGACCTCCGACGGCGGCAGCACGGCGTGCTCCACCGAGTACTCGACGCCCTCGCGGCGCGGCCAGACGACGCGGAACTCGCCCGTCGGGTCGTCGGCCTCCAGCAGCCACGACTCGCTCGTCACCTTGGAGCCGAGCTCGATCTGCAGGTACTTCTTGGACCGGGACAGGCCCACGCCCACCCAGTACCGCTCGTCGGGCTCCTCGAAGACCAGCACGTCGTCGGATCCGGCAGCGCCGAGCTGGTGCCGCCAGACGCGCCAGGGCCGCCAGGCGTCGTCCACGGTCAGGTAGAAGACGTGCTCGCCGTCGGGGGTGAACATGGCGCCCGGCGCGGTGTCGCGCACCTCGTCGCGAAGGTCCTCGCCCGTGGCGAGGTCGCGGACGCGCAGCGTGTAGCGCTCGTCGCCCGCGGTGTCGGTCGCGTACAGCAGGCGGGTGCCGTCGTCGGAGACGTCGAGCGAGCCCAGGGCGAAGAACTCGTGCCCCTCGGCCTCGGCGTTCTGGTCCAGCATGACCTGCTCGCCCGGCACGGGCTGCCCGGGTTCGAGCACACGGGGCGTCCAGTCGTCCGGGCCGGCCACGGGGTACCGCGCGTGGATCGGGTACTGCTGGCCCTCGACCGTGCGGGCGTAGTACCACCAGTCGCCGTCGCGCGCGGGGACCGAGAGGTCGGTCTCCAGGGTGCGGCCCTTGATCTCGTCGAACAGCGTCTGCCGCAGCGGCGCGAGGTGCTCCTGACGGTCGAGGGTCCAGGCGTTCTGCGCCTCCAGGTGTGCGACGACCTCGGGGTCCTCCTTGTCGCGGAGCCACTCGTAGTCGTCGGTGAAGGTGTCGCCGTGGAAGGTGCGCTCCCGCGGGCGGCGCACGGTGAACGGTGGTTCGGTGGACGGGAGGACCCGCACGGAACCGGTCGGTCGATCGGCCGCGGGGGCGGCCGCTGGGGGAGTCAGGGCGTCGTCGGACACCGCGTCAGCCTAACCGTGACGACGCCCGGGCGAGGGGGCGTTCCGCGCCCTCCCCCTGCCCTCGACCATGGCACTCCGTGACCAGGGTGTGACCCACGGGTGTAACGAGTGACACATGGCACGGCTACACTCGCCGCACGCCGATGGCATCAGTTTGATGCAGGCCTGGTTAAGCAGGACTGAATCATGCTGGCGTCGTAGGCACCGAGACCTCGGAGCACCACACACCAGAACCGACGGAGGACCCGGCAGATGACAGCCGACCGACCGAACCTCGCGACGGCCGCGCGCAGGCTGCTGGCCACGCTCGCGGCCGCGGCCATCCCGGCCGTGATCGCCGCGGCACCTGCGATGGCTGCCGCTGCGCCCGCCGACTGCACACCCGACGACACGACCGCCTGCGTCGTGGCGATCGTCCTGGACGCGGAGAACAACCCCGTCCCCGACGTGGGCGTGACCATCTCCGGCGCGGGGTTCGAGACAGATGTGACCAGCACCCAGGAGGGGCCGGCGTCCGTGGAGGTGCCGCAGGTCGGTACCTACACGCTGACCCTCGACGAGGAGACCGTCCCGGACGGGCTCTTCCCGGACGCCACCGAGCTGCAGGTCACGGCACAGACCGGTAGCTCCGCGCGCGCGGCCTTCCGGCTGGGCACCACGCCCCCCGAGAGCGCCGAACCCAGCGGGGAGGCCACCACCGCCCCGAGCGAGGGCGAGCCCACGGACGCGGCGTCCGCCCCGGCCGCCGGGGACGAGGGCCTCGGCGGAGCAGGCACCGCCGCCACCGGTGGCGGCGGCCCGTCCCTCCAGCAGATCTGGCAGCAGTTCGGCTCCGGCATCCGGTTCGGCCTGCTGCTCGCCCTGGCCTCGGTGGGCATCAGCCTGATCTACGGCACGACCGGCCTGTCGAGCTTCTCGCACGGCGAGCAGGTGACGCTGGGCGCCATGTTCGGCTTCATCGGCATCAACTGGCTGCACATGCCGGTCTGGCTCACCGTGATCGGCGTGATCGTGATCTGCGCCGCCACCGGCTGGCTGCAGGACGCCGCCATCTGGGGCCCGTTGCGCCGACGCGGCACCCCGGTCACGCAGATGATGATCGTGACCATCGGCCTGTCGCTCGCGCTGCAGTACGCCATCCAGATGGTCATCGGCGGCCGGTCGCACCGCGTCCTGCCGCAGAACCCGAAGCCCCTGGAGATCGCGGGCATCACGCTCAGCACCGCCTCGTGGATCTCGATGATCGTCGCGGTCGTGGTGATCTTCTTCATCGCCTGGTTCCTCACCCGCACCCGGACCGGCCGGGCCACCCGCGCCGTCTCGGACAACACGGCGCTCGCCGCGGCCACCGGCATCAACCCGGACCGCATCATCCGCATCGTCTGGACCATGTCCACGGGCTTCGCCGGCCTGGCAGGCATGCTGCTGGCCATCTCGTTCGGCTCGTTCAACTGGTCGCTCGGCATGCTGCTGCTGCTCCTGATGTTCGCCGCCGTCACCCTCGGTGGCCTGGGCACGGCCTACGGCGCCCTGCTCGGCTCCCTCGTGATCGGCCTCGTCGTCGAGATGTCCACCCTCATCCCCGGAATGCCGAGCGACCTGCGCTACGCCTCGGCACTCGTGATCCTCATCCTCGTGCTGCTGTTCAGGCCGCAGGGCCTGCTCGGCCGCGCCGAGCGGATCGGCTGAAAGGAGAACCATCATGGAACTGAGCCGCATCCTCACCCAGGCGCTCGCCGAGCTCATCGCTCCGACCACGGCCGCCATCGCGCTGGCCGCCATCGGCCTCAACCTGCACTTCGGGTTCACCGGCCTTCTCAACATGGGGCAGGCAGGCTTCATGCTGCTGGGCGCCTACGGCTTCGGCATCGCCACGATCTCGGGCGCGCCGTTCTGGCTGGCCCTGCTCATCTCGCTCGCCGCGGGAGCCTTGTTCGCGCTCATCCTCGGCGCACCCACGCTGCAGCTGCGTGGCGACTACCTCGCGATCGTGACCATCTCGGCCGCGGAGATCATCCGAATGCTCGGCCGTGCCACCGTCTTCCAGGAATGGACCGGCGGCGCGGCGGGGCTCACGGGTGGCTCGTTCAAGGCGACGTTCCAGGAGCTGTCGTTCCTGCCCGCGGCGCCCGAGCGGGGTGCGTTCGGCCCGCTCGAGTACGTGTTCACGGGATCCGACTCGTGGTGGACCCGCCTGTTCTCGTGGGCCGTGGTGCTCATCGCCGTCCTCTTCGTCTGGCTCCTCACCCGCAGCCCGTGGGGCCGCGTGCTCAAGGGCATCCGTGAGGACGAGGACGCCGTCCGCGCACTGGGCAAGAACGTCTTCTCCTACAAGATGCAGGCGCTGGTGCTCGGCGGCATGTGCGGGTCGCTCGCCGGCATGCTGTACGTGCTGCCCAGGTCGGTCGCGCCCGACGCCATGGGACGTTCGCTGACGTTCTTCGCGTGGACGGTCCTGCTGCTCGGCGGCGCCGCCACCTTGTTCGGTCCCGTCCTGGGGTCCATGCTCTTTTATGCGGTCTACATGTTGCTCCGCGCGGGTATGCGCGAGGGTCTGGAAGGCGTGGTGACGGCCACGATGGTGGAGCAGATCGGTGGTCTGCTCGTCGGCGTGACCCTCATGCTGCTCGTCATCTTCCGCCCACAAGGAATCCTGGGGAACAAGAAGGAGCTCGCCTTCGATGTCCGATGAGACGACAGAGAACAAGGTGGCCGAGGTGACCGACCTGCCCGAGGCGACCGAGGCGACCGACGTGCCGGCGAGCACCGTCGAGGCGCTCGACACCGTCGAGCGCAGCGACACCGAGGCCGCGAAGGCCGCGGAGCACGTCCTGGCCGCGGTCGAGCCGAAGGTCGGCGTGAGCAAGCCGGACCCGATCCTGCTCGTCGACGACGTGCAGCGCCGGTTCGGCGGCATGACCGCCGTCGACGTCGACCACCTGGAGGTCCAGCGCGGGGTCATCACGGCCCTCATCGGCCCGAACGGCGCCGGCAAGACGACCTTCTTCAACCTGCTCACGGGCTTCGACAAGCCCAACCAGGGCTCGTGGTCCTTCGAGGGCAAGTCGCTGGGCGGCGTCAGCGCCGCCAAGGTGGCGCGCAACGGCATGGTTCGTACGTTCCAGCTCACCAAGGCGCTCTCCCGCCTGACGGTGCTGCAGAACATGCTCCTCGCCGCGATGGACAACCCGGGCGAGAACCTGTTCGGCTCGCTGGTGAAGCCGCTGTGGGCGGGCACCGAGAAGCGCAACACCGAGAAGGCGCTCGAGATCCTGGCGCGGTTCAAGCTCGACGCCAAGAAGGACGACTTCGCGGGCTCGCTGTCCGGCGGTCAGCGCAAGCTCCTGGAGATGGCGCGGGCCCTGATGACGGACCCGACCATGATCATGCTCGACGAGCCCATGGCCGGCGTGAACCCGGCGCTGGTGCAGTCGCTGCTGCACCACATCCAGGCGCTGCGCGACGACGGCATGACCGTGCTGTTCGTGGAGCACGACATGCACGCGGTGCGGCACATCTCCGACTGGGTGGTGGTCATGGCCGAGGGCAGGATCGTCGCCGAGGGGCCGCCCAAGTCCGTCATGCAGGACCAGGCCGTCGTCGACGCCTACCTGGGTGCGCACCACGACACCGACCTCGGGGACGACTCGCTGCTCGACCCCGCAGTGCTGGCCCGGCTCGAGGCCGAGGAGGAGAAGCGATGAACGACGCGGCCAAGACCGAGAAGCGGGAGATCCTGCTCAAGGCGACCGACATCGTGGCCGGGTACCTGCCGGGCGTGAACATCCTGAACGGGTGCAACCTGGAGGTCGCCAAGGGTGAGCTCGTGGGCATCATCGGCCCGAACGGCGCCGGCAAGTCGACGCTGCTGAAGTCCCTGTTCGGCCTGGTCCACGTGCGTTCCGGCAGCGTGACCCTGGGCGGCGAGGACATCACCAACCAGAAGGCGAACACCCTCGTGTCGCAGGGTGTCGGGTTCGTGCCGCAGAACAACAACGTGTTCCCCTCGCTCACCGTCGAGGAGAACATGCGGATGGGCGTGTACCTGCGGCCCAAGGCGTTCGCCGAGCGGTTCGAGTTCATCACCGACCTGTTCCCCACCCTGGGGGAGCGGCGCGCGCAGCGGGCGGGCGCCATGTCGGGCGGTGAGCGGCAGATGGTGGCCATGGCTCGCGCCCTGATGATGAACCCGTCGGTGCTGCTCCTCGACGAGCCGTCCGCCGGGCTGTCGCCGGTGCGGCAGGACGAGACGTTCCTGCGCACCCGGATGATCAACAAGGCGGGCGTGTCCGTCGTGATGGTCGAGCAGAACGCCCGGCGCTGCCTGCAGATCTGCGACCGGGGCTACGTGCTGGACCAGGGCAGGGACGCGTACACGGGGACGGGCAAGGAGCTGCAGTCCGACCCCAAGGTCATCTCGCTCTACCTGGGCACCCTCGCGGAGGACGTCGACAAGGCCTCCTGACCCACCCTGCCGAGGTAGAACCCTGGCGAGATAGAACTCTGGCGTACCCCCTGATCAGGGGGTACGCCAGAGTTCTATCTCGCTGCAGTTCTATCTCGCCGGGGTTCTACCTCGGCAGCCTGACGTCGGTCCAGGTGAGGCGGTGGTCGCTGCTCGGGAACGGGTAGACGCCCGTGAGCCGGGACAGCGGGTCGGCGGCGGCCGGCCAGAAGACGCCGGCGCCCTTCACGCGCAGGTCGCGCGACGGGAGCACGTAGTCGACGCGGAGGTTGCCCGGCGTCGTGTCGGCGAAGTCGGCCGTGTCGAGGGCCGGGTCGCCGTCGTGGGTCAGATTGGCGCCGGCCTGGAGCGCCGAGGCCTCGGGTGCGCCCGCCGACGTGGGCTGCGGGTCCGTGATGCGGGGGTGCCGCAGGAGCTGGTCGATCGCCGGGACGCCGTCGTCGCCCGTGGCGGAGTCGCCGTCGAGCGGGTCGGCGTTGTAGTCGCCCACGATCACGAACGACGACCCGGGCCGCAGCCCGCCGCGCCGGCCGTCGTCGTCGTAGATGTACCGGGCAGTACGGCCGCCGCGCACGTAGTCCGCCCAGAACCTGATCTCGTCGTGGTTGCGCAGGCCGTTCCGGTCCTCGGCGCCGTCGAACGACGGCGGGGTCGGGTGCGCCGCCAGCACGTGCACCGTCTCGCGACCCACGCGGACCGGCACGTCCCAGTGCGACTTGGACGACAGCGGCAGCACCGCCAGCTCCTCGGCGGAGTACCAGTCGGCCGGGGCAGCGGTGGCGGGGTCGTCCGGCAGGAGCGCACCCGGCATGTCCTGCCACGTGAAGTCCTGGAAGGTGCGGACGTCGCGGTGCCGGATCGGGTACTTGGACAGCACGACCATGCCGTACTGCCCCGGGAACAGGCCGAAGCCGAGCGCGTCGTCGCCGCCCCCGACGGTTCCGTCGTTGTTCAGGTCGAACCCGCTCGGGATCCCGGTGTTCGACGGTGCGACGAACGCGTACGGGTACTCCACCGGCCGGCCCGTGCCCTGCGCCACCTCCAGGTAGTTCTCGCGGAACAGGTCGGCCGCGGCGTACGGGTCGGCGTCGCCCGAGTAGTCGAACTCGTTGAGCAGCACGACGTCCGGGTTCGCGTGCTGGATCACCTCGGCCACCGTCGCTGCCTGGACGTCGTCGCCCGTGGACAGGTCGGCGACGAGCTCGCCCTCGGTCGCGCGGTTGAGCGACAGGTTGTAGGTCGCGGCGCGCAGGGTCCGGGGCGTGGTGTGGTCCCGGCCGTGCCCGGCCGACGTCGCCGCCGGGCCGCCGTCCGGCGTCGTACCTGCCGAGGCCGTGCTCGCCGAGGCGAGGAAGGCCCCGGCCAGCAGGGCCGCCGCCGCGGCCGCGCCGGTCAGGCGCGAGGGGGTGCTGGCTCGCATGACTGCTCCTTCGTCGGGGTGTCGTGCGCGGGTGGTCCGCATCGACACCGTAGGACGGCGCCCGCTCGTGCGGGTGAACGGCGCGTGAACAGCCCCGCCGACGGGGCGCTTCGTGCCGCGGCGCAGGTCGTCCGGCGGGCCGTGATCGAATCGTTGTGCGCTCGCCACCAGTACGGACGTTCGAGACGGTAGTTTTCCGGGGCGGCCGGAGGTGGCCGCGGCGAGGGCATCCGCCGTCGTGCCGAACCAAAGGAAGAACTTGATGATCCGCACCCTCCGTCCCGTCCGCCGTCCGGCCCGGCTGCTGGCCGCCGCGGCCGCAGCGACCGTCTCGCTGACCCTGCTCTCCGGCTGCTCGGTCCTCGACGGCATCCTGTCGAGCGGCGAGGCCCCGCGTGACGAGCCGGGCGGCGAGATCACCGCCTCCGCCGACGCGGACGCGTTCGAGATCCTGAAGGGCGACTGCATCGACCTGGAGGCCCTCGACGGCTACGGCGAGTCCGCGGAGGGCGAGGACTTCGAGGTCGAGTCGGTGCCCGTGGTGCCGTGCGCGGAGGAGCACACCGGCGAGGTCTACGCCGAGCTCATCATGGACGACGCCAAGTACCCGGGCGACGAGGCCATGTCGAAGAAGTTCGACGAGTGGTGCTACGACGAGTTCGAGAAGTTCGTGGGCGTCTCCTACGACGAGTCCGTCTACGGCTACACCGGCTTCTACCCGACCCAGGCCACCTGGGACCAGCTGAACGACCGCTCGCTGCAGTGCATCATCAGCTCCGAGGAGCCGTTCACGGGCAGCCTCAAGGGCGTCGCGGAGTAACTCCCGGCACGTCGGCGTGCGGCGTCGCGGTCCGGCGGGCCGCGACCCGCACGTCGACCGCGACGACCACGAGCGCGACGAGCACGAAGAACGCCCCGACCAGGGGCACCGTGTCGATGCCGACCGTGGCCACCACCAGCGCCCCGAGCGCCGCCCCGCCGCCGATCCCGATGTTGAACACCGAGCTCGAGATCGCGGTCGCCGACTCGGTGGCGCCCGGGGCGACCTGCATGGACAGGAACGACAGCGCCGGTGGGATCGCGCTGAACGCGAGGCCGAACAGGGCCAAGCCGGCCAGGGCGACGGCCGGGACGTGGCCCAGCGCCCACAGCAGCACCAGCGCGCCGGTGAGCAGGCCGAGCGCCACGAGCACCGTCTGCCACGGCCGGCGGTCGAGCACCTGGCCGATCAGCAGGGTCCCCGCCAGGCCCGCGGCACCCTGGCCCAGCAGCAGCGCGCTGAGCCAGCGGTCGGGGAACCCCGCCGTCTCCAGCAGGAACTGGGTGACGAACGTGATCATCATGAAGCCGCCCGTCACGAGCAGCACGGTGACCACCATGAGCACCACGAAGCGGCGCATGCTGGGGTGGGTGCCGGTGGCGGTGCCGCTCTGCTCGGCGTCGACGTCCGGCATGGCGATGGCCATCGCGAGGCACGCGAGCAGGCTCACCACGGAGAACACGAGGAACGCGGTGCGCCAGCCCGCCTGCTGGCCCACCCAGGTGCCGAGCGGCACGCCGAGCAGCGGGGCGAGCGAGTTGCCGATGGCGAGGCGCGCGATCATCTTGCCGCGGACGGCGGGGGCGAACAGGCTCGCGGCGGCCGGCGTGACGACCGACCAGAACAGCGCCTGACCCAGCGCCGTGACCATGCGCGCGGCCATCAGGTCCACGTAGCCGGCGGCGACCGCCGACCACAGCGTCCCGACGGTGCACACCGCGGTGGTCGCCGCCAGCACCCAGCGGCGCGGGAACCGCCGGGTCAGTCGCGAGAGCGGCAGCGACGCGAGCACGACGACGGCGGCGTACGCCGTGACCAGCAGCCCCACCTCGGACGTGCTGCGGCCCAGGTCGGGCGCGATGAGGGTGAGCAGCCCGCCCGGCAGGTTCTCCGCCGTCACGAAGGTGAAGGCGCTCACCGAGAGCGCGATCAGCGCGATGGCCGCGCGGCGCTGGTCCACCGGGGGCGCGGCAAAGGCCGCCGCTGGGGCAGGGGTGTTCGCGGTCATGGGATCTCCGGCGGGTCGACGGGCGCGGGCTCACCCGGACGACGAGCCGGCCCGGCGGACATCGACCAAAATACGCGGCCTCGAACCGATTCTACGAGCCCATTCCCGGCATACGTCCTGAACCAGAACTGTGTCCTAGGCAACATTGTCGTAATATTTCCCTGGTTTCCTCCTCCGTGGACAAAGGTGTCCAGCAGGTTCGGGGCCCGTACGCACCACCTCCTCGTCCCGGACGCAGCTCTCTTCACGGAGGAAACATGAACTCACGTCTCTGTGCGGTTGGTGCGGGAGCAGCGCTGCTGCTCTCGGCCGCCGTCGTGCCGATCACTGCTTCCGCGGCGCCGCCGGTCGAGGAGCCGCCGCAGCAGGCGGCGCCCGCCAAGGAGGACAACCGCCCCGACGCCCTCGCCGAGAAGCAGACCGAGAAGCGGCAGCTCGCCGTCGACATGGTCGCGACCGGTCAGGCGAAGGTCGAGACGCGCGGGTCGGGCAAGCACAAGTCCAAGGTCGTGGAGATCTCGCCGCGCGAGTACGTCGAGTACGGCGTCGAGGAGACCGCGCAGCTCTTCAGCATCCTGGTCGACTTCGGCGACCAGACCGACGAGCGCTTCCCGGACGCGGCCGCCGGCCCGGCGCACAACGAGATCCCGGAGCCCGTGCGCAGCGACAACTCCACCTACTGGGAGTCGGACTTCTCGCGCGAGCACTACCAGGAGATGTTCTTCACCGGCCTGGAGGACCAGGACGGCGAGTCGTTCGCCGGCGTCTACGACGAGATGTCGTCGGGCCGGTTCGACCTCCAGGGCGACGTGTCCGACTGGGTCACCGTGCCCTACAGCACGGCCTCGTACGGCACCACGGAGTCCGGCGCGGACATGACGCGGTTCATCCAGGACTCCGCCGACGCCTGGTACGACCAGCAGGTCGCGGCGGGCAAGTCCGCCGCGGAGATCGACGCGTACCTGAAGTCGTTCGACGTCTGGGACCGCTACGACCTGGACGGTGACGGCATCACGGCCGAGCCCGACGGCTACATCGACCACTTCCAGGCGATCCACGCCGGGGAGGGCGAGGAGGCCGGCGCGCCCGAGGAGGCCATCTGGTCGCACCGCTGGTCGGTCAACCAGGGCGGCTTCGGCACCGACGGCCCGGCCGGGTTCCCGAAGGTCGGCGGCATCAAGATCGGTGACTCCGACATCTGGATCCGCGACTACACCACGGAGCCGGAGAACGGCGGCCTGGGTGTGTTCGCCCACGAGTTCGGCCACGACCTCGGCCTGCCGGACTACTACGACACCGCGGGTGGCGAGAACGGCACCGGCTACTGGAACCTCATGAGCTCCGGCTCGTGGATGGGCCACGGCGACGGCACCATCGGCACCACGCCGAACCACATGGGCGCCACCGAGAAGCTGTTCCTGGGCTGGCTCGACTACGAGGTCGTGGAGCCGGGCGAGACCGAGCGCATCAAGCTCGGCCCGTCGTTCCATGCCACGACGCGCGCGCAGGCGGCGATCGTGAACCTGCCGGACGGCGTCGCGCGGGAGGACGTGGGGATCGCGCCGTTCGACGGCGAGTTCGTCTACTCCGGTACCGGCAACGACCTGAACAACACGATCGCCTCGCCGTCGTTCACCGTGCCGGCCGGCGCCTCGCTGACCGCCAAGGTGCAGTACGACATCGAGGTGGACTTCGACTACGCGTTCGCCGAGATCTCGACGGACGGCGGCTCCACCTGGACCGCCCTGCCGAACAACCTGTCGACGGACGAGGACCCGAACGGCACCAACCCGGGCTCCGGCATCACCGGCACCTCGGACGGCGCGTGGGTCGACCTGACCGCCGACCTGGCCGACTACGCCGGTCAGACGGCTTCGGTGCGCTTCCGCTACTCCAGCGACGGTGGCACCAACGAGACCGGCATCGTCGTCGACGACGTCGCCGTGGGCGACGCCCTGACCGAGGACTTCTCGGACGCGACCGACTGGTCGGCCGACGGGTTCACCACGGTGGGCGCCGACGGTACGTACGAGGTCACCTTCCAGCACTACTACGTGGCCGAGAACCGCGTGTACGGCGGGTACGACGCCACGCTGAAGACCGGCCCGTACAACTTCGGCTGGAGCTTCACCAACGGCAACAAGGTGGAGCACTACCCGTACCAGGACGGCCTGCTGGTCTGGTACGTGAACAGCCGGTACGGCGACAACAACACGTCGCAGCACGCGGGTGGCGGCCAGGCCCTGCCGATCGACGCCCGCGCCAAGGCGCTGAAGTGGTCGGACGGCACGATCGCCCGCAACCGCATCCAGTCCTTCGACGCCACGTTCGGCCTGCAGAAGACCGACGTGCTCTCGCTGCACCGTGAGGTGTCGGCCACGTCGCTGACCTCGCTCAACCTCTGGAAGCAGAAGGCCGTCCCGACGTTCGACGACACCAACCCGCTCGCCTACTACGACGCCGACAACCCCGGCCACTCGGTCAAGGTCGGCGGCACCGGCACCACCATCAAGGTGCTCACGGAGGACAGCAAGAACGGTCACATGACCATCCAGGTCAACTGATCTCCTCCCCGCACTGACGGGTCAGACGCTCAGGTCCCTCGGGTGACCTGAGCGTCTGACTCGTTCTGCGGGCACTACGCTCGAACGCATGACACACCTGCGATGGGGCATCCTGGCGGCCGGCGGGATCGCCGCGAGCTTCACATCAGACCTGAACGACAACGGCTTCACCGTGCAGGCGGTGGGGTCCCGATCCCTGGAGAAGGCCCGCGAGTTCGCCGACCGGTTCGGCATCCCGACGGCGCACGGCTCCTACGAGAACCTGGTGGCCGACCCCGAGGTCGACATCGTCTACGTGGCCACGCCGCACCCGTTCCACGCCGAGGCGGCGAAGCTGGTGCTGGAGGCCGGCAAGCACGTGCTGGTCGAGAAGCCGTTCACGCTCAACGCCGCCGAGGCGCGCGAGATCGTGGACCTGGCGGAGTCGAAGGGGCTCGTGGTCCTGGAGGCCATGTGGACCCGGTTCCTGCCGCACATGGCGCGCGTGCGCGAGATCATCGCGTCGGGCGCGCTGGGCGAGGTGCGCACCCTGATGGTGGACCACACCCAGGACCTGCCCGACGACCCGGCCCACCGCATCAACGACCTCGCTCTGGGCGGCGGCTCCCTGCTGGACCTGGGCATCTACCCGGTCTCGTTCGCCTGGGACCTGTTCGGCGAGCCGCTCACGGTGCAGTCGCACGCGACGTTCAAGGAGACGGGCGCGGACGCCACCGTCGCCACGATCTTCGGGTACGACGGCGCCCGGGTCGCCACGACCGTGTCGGCGTCCGACACCCGCGGGCCCAACCGGGCCTCGATCCTGGGCACCGAGGGCCGCATCGAGATCGACGCGACCTGGTACAACCCGTCGACCGTGCACGTCTACGACGCCTCGGGCACCGAGACCGAGACGTTCCGCGCCGAGGTGACGGGCCGCGGCATGCACTTCCAGGCGGCCGAGGCCGAGCGCCTGGTGGCGGCCGGCGAGCTGGACAGCCCGCTGCTCCCGCGCGAGGAGTCGGTGGCGATCATGGCCACGCTGGACACGATCCGCGAGCAGATCGGCCTGGTCTACCCGGGCGAGTGACCTGACCCGCCTTCCGCCGTCACCTTTGAGGCCCGGCTTTCTTCGCTTTCAGCAGCCTGAAAGCGAAGAAACCCGGGCCTCAAAGGTGAGCAGGCTTCCGGACCTGCTGCGACTAGCGGTACCGTGGCCCCGCCAACGCGGGGAGCTCGGGGTAGCCGGGCTGAGAGGAAGGCCTGGGCACCACGCCCGACGCCGTCGACCCGATCACTTGAACTGGGTAATGCCAGCGGAAGGACGTGCCTGACGGCACGGGCGTTCGGTCGAGGCCGTCCCCTGCGCGGGGGCGTGGTCGCGCGCCCTCTGTCGGGAACCGGCGACCTCTGGCCTGCCCGTGCACCGGAGGTCGCACATGCTCGCCGAGATCCAGGTCTCTCCCCGCCCCAGCGGCACGCCCGACGCGAAGTACGCATACGTGGACGCCGCCATCGCCGTCATCCAGGCGTCCGGGCTCACCTACGAGGTGGGCGCCATGGGCACGTTCGTCCAGGGCAGCCCCGACGAGGTGTGGGCGCTGCTGCGCGCCGTCCACGAGGCGACGCTCGCCGCCGGCGCGGACGGCGTCCAGTCCAACATCAAGGTCAGCCAGGGTGCCGACGACGCCGGCCCCACCATCTCTGACCTCGTCACCAAGTTCCGGGCGTGAGCACGCGCGCCGTCGTGCCCGACGGCGGACGCCGGGCCGGGCGGGAGCGTCGCCCGGCCGGGCAGGAGCGGGGCGTCGCCCGCGATGCCGGTCGTCGCGATGCCGGACGGCGGGCCAGACGCGTGCTCGCCCCGCTCCTGACCGTCGCGGCGCTGCTCACGGTGTGGGAGGCCTGGGTGCGCCTCGCGGACGTGCCCGAGTTCGTGCTGCCCGCACCGTCCCGGGTGGCCCGCACCGCCGTCGAGGTGGCGCCGCTGCTCGGGCCGCACGTCGCGACCACGCTGACCGAGGCCGCGGCCGGGCTCGCGCTCGGCGCGGTCGCCGGACTGCTGCTGAGCATCGTGGTCACGGCCTCCCGCGTGACCGGCGACGCCGTCTACCCGCTGGTCGTGCTCACGCAGACGGTGCCGGTCGTCGTGCTCGCGCCGCTGATGATCCTGTGGGCGGGCTTCGGCCTGCTGCCCAAGGTGATCCTCGTGTCGCTCACCGTCTTCTTTCCCGTCCTGGTCTCGGCGGTGGGCGCGATGCGTGCCGTCGACGCCGAGCACGCCGACATGGTCGCCGGCCTCGGCGGCACCCGCCTGGACCAGTTCCTGCTGGTCCGGCTGCCGGCGTCGGTCCCCGGCGCGCTCGCGGGCCTCCGGGTCGCCGCCACCTACGCGGTGGGCGCGGCGGTGGTCGCCGAGTACCTCGCCGGGCAGTCCGGCCTCGGCGTGTTCGTGCAGCGGTCCCGCAAGGCGTACGCCGTGGACCAGATCTTCGTGGGCGTCGTGCTGATCGCCCTCCTGTCCGGCCTGTTCTTCGCCCTCGTCGCGGCGCTCACGCGCGTCGCGACGCCGTGGCAGAGAGGAAAATCATGAAGTTCTCCCGTACCCCCGTCCTGGCTCTCGCCGCGCTGGCGCCCCTGGCGCTCGCGGGCTGCGGCGCCGCCGCGGGCACCCCGGGCACGGCGTCCGACGGCGGCCTGCGCGAGGTCACCGTCGTGCTCGACTGGACGCCCAACACCAACCACGCCGGCCTCTACCTGGCCCAGGCCGAGGGCTGGTTCGAGGAGGAGGGGCTCGACGTCGAGATCGTCGAGCCGGGCGAGACCTCCGGCCTGCAGCTCGTCGCGGCGGGTCAGGCCGACTTCGCGTACTCCGTGGCCGAGGGCCTGGTCCCGGCGCGGGCGGCGGGCGCCGACGTCGTCTCCGTCGCGACCGTGATCGAGCACAACACCTCGTCCCTGATCAGCCTCGCGGACGACGGGATCACGCGGCCCAGGGACCTGGAGGGCAAGCGGTACGGGTCGTACGAGTCCGACCTCGAGAAGGCGCTGATCAGCAAGCTCGTGGAGTGCGACGGCGGCGACCCGGCGCGGGTCGAGTTCACGCCGCTGGTCAGCGACGACTTCCGCATCGGCCTGACCGAGGACCAGTTCGACACCGCCTGGGTGTTCGACGCCTGGGACACGATCCGGCTCGGCGAGGTCGACGGGCTCGACGTCGACACCCTCGCGTTCCGCGACCACCTCGACTGCATCCCGGACTGGTACACGCCGCTCGTGGCGACGTCCCGGTCGCTGCTGGACGAGGAGCCGGACGTCGCCCGCGGGTTCCTGGCCGCGCTCTCGCGCGGGTACGAGGAGGCCGCCGCCGACCCCGACCAGGCGGCCCAGGTGCTGCTGGCGGCCGCGCCCGAGCTCGACCCGGAGCTGGTCGGGGCGAGCGCGCGGTGGATCGGCCCGCGGTACGCGTCCGGCGAGTGGGGCGTGCAGCGCGCGGAGGTGTGGGACGGGTTCGTCGGGTTCCTCGAGGAGGAGGGGCTGACCGAGCCGGGGTTCGACACGGACGCCGCCTGGACCGACGACTACCTGCCGGGCGCGGGCGCCTCCGAGGATGCGGGCGCCTCCGAGGATGCGGCCGGCGCCGCGGGCGACACCGACGCCGTCGACCAGCCGTGAGCGTGCTCGCGGCGCACGGGCTGAGCGTCCGGTTCGGCGACGTCCTGGCACTGGACGGCGTGGACCTCGCGGTCGCGGACGGCGAGTTCGTCGCCGTCGTCGGACCCTCGGGGTGCGGCAAGTCGACGCTGCTGCGCGCGCTCGGCGGCATGCTGCCGCCGGGCGCGGCGGTGTCGGGGGAGCTCGCGCTGCCCACGCTGCCGGACGGCGCGGCCGCCACCGCCTGGATGCCGCAGCGGGACGGGCTGCTGCCGTGGCGCCGGGCGTGGTCCAACGCCCTGCTCGGCGCCCGGATCGCGCGGGTGCCGCGGGCCGAGGCCGAGGCCCGTGCCGCCGAGCTGTTCGAGACGTTCGGCCTGGCGGGCTTCGAGCGGGCATGGCCCCACGAGCTGTCGGGCGGGATGCGGCAGCGGCTCGCGCTGCTCCGCACCTGTCTGGCCGGGCGGCCCGTGCTGCTGCTCGACGAGCCGTTCGGCGCGCTGGACCCGATCACGCGGCGGCGGATGAACGAGTGGCTGGCGGGGGTCGGGCTCGCCGACGCCGGTCGATCGGACGGGTCCGCCGGCGTCGGGCAGCGGGCCGTGGTGCTCGTGACGCACGACGTGGACGAGGCTCTCGCCCTGGCCGACCGCGTGGTGGTGCTCGGCGCCCGGCCGGGCCGGGCGGTGCTGGACGCCGCCGCCCCGGGCCGGGACGAGGTGCTCGCCGCGCTCGAACCGCTGCCGCGCCGGTCGTGACCGTCGTAGCGGCGGTCAGCTCTCGGCGAGCACGGCGGCGATCAGGCCCGGGAACTTGTCGTCGAGCTCGTAGCGGCGGAGCTGGATGGCGTGCGTGCGGCCGTGCACGATCGTGCGCGTGAGGCCCGCCTCGCGCAGCGTGCGGAAGTGGTGCGACATGGTCGACTTCGTGAGGTCCAGGCCCCAGCCGTCGAGGGTCTTGGGCTTGGGCTCGCCGTCGGCCAGGTGGCGCAGGATCTGCAGGCGCACCGGATCGCCGAGGGCCTTGAGCACGTCGACGAGCTCGACCTCGGCCATGTCCGGGCTGGGATAGTCACCCATGACTCACCTCGACATCGGTCCGCGCGAATAGTTCGACAACCATCGAACTGTCGCGTACGCTCGATGGTATGACGTTCATCGAACAATCATACTCGCTGCGGGGTGCCTATCTCCGGATCTCGGCGATCGCCGCGGCGCTGTTCGTGGTCGGCACGAACGCCTTCGTCATCGCGGGCGTGCTGCCGCAGATCGCCGACGGGATCGGTGCGAGCACCAGCGCCGTCAGCTACTCCATCTCCTGGTACGCGATCATCGTCGCGGTCGTCGCGCCGGTCGTCTCCGTGGTGTTCGCCCGTGCGTCCCGCGCCGCCCTGATGGGCGCCGGCATGGGCCTCATCGCCGCAGGCATCGCCCTCTCGGCCATCGCCGGCGACCTCACCGTCTTCACCGCCGGGCGCGTCGTCGCCGCGTTCGGCGGAGCCGCGCTCATGCCCGCCGCGATGGCGGCCGCCCCCACGCTCGTACCCCCGGAACAGCGGGGACGCGCGCTCGGCGTCGTCGGCCTCGGGTTCATGCTCGCGACCGCCGTCGGCTCCCCGCTGGGCACGGCGTTGGCGGCCCTCGGGAGCTGGCGGCTCGCCCTCGGCATCCTGGCTGCGCTCGCGGCGGTGCTCGCCGTCGTCGTCGCGGTGCTCGCACGCACCGTGCCGACCGGGTCGGTGCCCGGCCTCGCCGCCCGGTTCGCGGTGCTGCGCGACGTCCGGATCGGCCTGGCCCTGATGACGGCCCTGCTCTTCACGGCCGCGTTCAACATGGTCTACATCTTCAGCTCGGCCGTGACGCGTGGCGTGACCGGTGGCAGCGGGACGGCGCTCGCGACGCTCCTGCTGGTCTTCGGCGCCGCCGGGCTCGTCGGCAACTGGCTGGGCGGCTCCCTCACCGACCGGATCGGGGCGCGGCCCACCGCGGTCGGCGCCCTCGCCGTGGTCGTCGTCTCCCTCGGCGCGCTGTTCGCGGCGGAGGACTCGTACCTGGGCACCGCCGTGCTGTTCGGGGTCTGGGGCCTGGGTACCGCCACGGCTCTCGTGCCCATCCAGCACCGCCTGGTCGACGTCGACCCTGCCGTCGCCGGGGTGTCGCTGTCCTGGTACTCGACGGCGATGTACGTCGGGATCGCGGTCGCGCCCGTCGTCGGCGCGTCGGTGCTGCCGTTCGGCGCGGCGTGGCTGGACCTGCTCGGTGCCGGTGCGGCCGCGGCGGCGCTCGCCGTCTTCGCCCTGGGCTACGCGCTGCCCCGCCGGGCCACCCTCGCCTAGATGTAGTTCCCCGGAAGGTTGTGAACGGCGTGGCGTGATCGGAAAGTAGCGAGGACCTCCGGTATCGAAGGGGTTACCACACCAACCTTCAGCCCG